>MTOV01000017.1 GCA_002011815.1 Nitrospirae bacterium JdFR-86
TTCCCAATAAAGAGGGAACTGAAAGCATAAGTTTGTGCCGACATCAGTGGAGACAGATGAAGAATTCACCTTAATTCCCAATAAAGAGGGAACTGAAAGACGACAAAATCTGTAGCACCGTCGTTTATAGTGAAAATTCACCTTAATTCCCAATAAAGAGGGAACTGAAAGCGGGTTTTATTATCCGAGAAATCAGGACAGCGGGCGAATTCACCTTAATTCCCAATAAAGAGGGAACTGAAAGGTCTGCACCCATGCCCATAAAGTTGACTCCGTTCTTAATTCACCTTAATTCCCAATAAAGAGGGAACTGAAAGGAGACCTGGGCGGTTACACAACAAAACCCTTGTTCACGATTCACCTTAATTCCCAATAAAGAGGGAACTGAAAGCTGTTTTGCAACCGCGGTCACGAGCTATCTTTTCAGGATTCACCTTAATTCCCAATAAAGAGGGAACTGAAAGTTATTAAATGCCTTGTCAGCCAGCCTGCCTTCTTGTGATTCACCTTAATTCCCAATAAAGAGGGAACTGAAAGTAACTGGGCGCATGTCTCTCAGCTTCATGACGCCGGGAATTCACCTTAATTCCCAATAAAGAGGGAACTGAAAGGGTTAAAAGTTTTATGTTAAGCCCTTCAAGCCAACGGATTCACCTTAATTCCCAATAAAGAGGGAACTGAAAACGTCAAAGTCCACGCTGGATTTTGAAACCCAAATAAGAAAAACGGCAATTTTCTATATTGGATGAATTCAGATAAAATCAGGCTATATTACAGACTCGCAGACACAATTTGGGCACAGTTAATGACGTCCAGTGATTTTAAGACCATGTAGTTTGAATGGGGCCAGAAAACTACCTTTTATTGTTCCTTCGAATATTATAATCATAAGTCATTCCAGGCATTATTACTCTAGTATTTCAAAGACAGGCATATCCTTAAGCGAACGGTCAAAGGTAGCGGTCCGGTCGCAACCGCACTCATGGTTAATTCTGCCGATAAGGTAGTCCGCAAGGTCTCCTTTACCCTGATTATAATCGCGCACTGCCTGTCGCACGATGTCCTTCTGTTCAATCTCGAACTGCTTCGTAATGAGTATCTTCTCAAGAACATCTGCAATTTCCTTCCTGCTGAAACCATATGCAGTCTCAAGCACCCAGACCAACTCGCATAGAACGATATGATTGATGAAACAACTCTCCCCTTCAGCTATCGCGTCCCGGATATAAGCAGACGCCTTTTCCGCCTGTCTCTTGTCGTCCCTGACAAGATATCTGACGAGCACATTTGTGTCGAGACCTTTCATCGCTTATTTTCTCTTGAACCGCTCTTTGATGGCTTTTTTCATACCTTCCGTGGAAACGGCTTTCATCCCCGGCCTGTGAAGAATTCCCTCAAGTTCCTTGACATCGAGAGTAGCAGGTTCAAGGACGACCCTTCCCCTCTCGTCAACGACGAAATCGACTCTGTCGCCCGGTTGAAGATGCAGGTATTCCCTTATTTTCTTGGGAATGGTCGTCTGGCCTTTCGAGGTTATCAGAGATGCTGGCATTGCTCATAATCCTTTCTTATTGACAAGATTCTTACATTATGGTAAGAAATAATCAGGATTTTGTCAAGAGAAGTCTTATCATCGCTTATTTGAGAACATTTGTAACAAAATAATGATAGTACTTGGTGTCAGAGCATACAGTATGCCAAACCTCGTATTGACGCCTAAGGATTTGATAATTACGCAGATTCATCGAAGATGAGCATAATAGTTATTCAGTGCGCTGCAAGAAAGCGCGGCAAGCCGTTTACCCATAATGGAAGTCCGGATGGGACTCCGATTTCGTTCGTGGCAAACCCCGCGCATTGCGCAGAGCCAGGTTTTCCTTGTGTGACACCCGACGATATCATTCCGGCTACGAATATTTCCTGGAGACAGCGTTTGATTGATTACAATAACGCCGGCAGTAATCCACTTGGTTTATCCGAAGCTGTTGACTTATACGACCACCCGATATACGACGAGCTCGCACAGCACTTCGGCAGAAAGAACGTTTATATTCTTTCTGCCGGATGGGGGCTAGTCAGAGGGGATTATTTACTTCCGGATTACAACATAACTTTTTCCAGCGCTCAAAATGTGCCCAAGTGTTCAAAACGAAAACGTAATCAAGAATTTAGGGATTTCAACCATTTGGCCCATCGTCACTTTAAAAAGAATGATTCTATATATTTCTTTGGAGGACGTGATTACCTTGAGATGTTTTACCGGTGTGCAGAGAACATAAATCCCATGAGAAAAGTCGTATATTACATATCAAACCGTCTGGATCAAGAGGAAAACCGACGTCCAGGGTACGAATATATCAGATATCCTAATCCCACCAATAGACGCACCAACTGGCACTATTCATGCGCAGAGGATTTTCTTGAAGGTAGGATTCCGAGATGAGTGATATCTGTCATAAACTGCACAAACTCGCTAACGCACTGTCACGATTCACCTTTCCATTCGACCTGAAGGCGTTACCTATGAATGGTATCTACCTACTGTTTGAGAAAAATGAGACGGCCCACGGAGTCGATAGGATCGTCAGAGTCGGCACTCATAACGGCGATGACCAGCTGAGGTCAAGGTTGAAGCAGCATTTCATCAACGAAAACAAGGACCGTAGCATATTCCGTAAGAATATCGGGCGGGCAATTCTCAACAAGGACAAAGACGACTTTCTTAAACAGTGGGAAATAGACCTGACCTCGCGGGACGCGAAAAAGAAATACGCAGACAAGATAGATTCTGTCAAGCAGCACAATATTGAAAGAAAGGTCAGTGAATACATTCGAAATAACTTCTCATTTGTCGTTATTCCGGTTACAAGCAAAAAAGAGAGACTCAGCCTTGAGTCCAAATTGATTTCCACCATTTCGCACTGCGACCAGTGCAAGCCATCCGATGAATGGCTTGGTAACTATTCCACAAAGCCAAAAATCCGACAAAGCGGGCTGTGGCAGGAGCAAAAACTGTACGGAAGTCATTTGTCGGAGGAAGATTATGAAAGGGTAATAGAACTCTCCAGAAAACAATTATGCCTTTAATAGATTCTGCTATAATGAGAATAAGATCATGAAAAAGACGTTCATATCTTTAGGGATAATGCTTGTGACATATGCCGGTATAAGTTTTTTCACCGAGAACCCGCTTGCCTTTGCCTTCTTCGGAACCATAACCGGCATCTTTGCCCTGATGTCTTCCTGGGCTGTTAAGTATTATATAGATTTCGGGCAGATAAGCGTTAGAGTGCCCAAAGGTCTACCAATTCCAGATGAAGATGAAAAGCGCTGTGTTACAGTTTCGTTTATCTATGGAAAGTCTGGCCGGAAAGCAGAAGATTAGATAGGGATGTGAAAGACAGAACGTGATCTTTCAAACATTGATATAAAAGAGGTCTCACCCACTATCTGAAAGTGAGACGAACCATCTTCGCTGAACTGTGGAAAGGTATCATAGAACCACCTCGCACATGACATAAGCACTTAAAGAGAATGTTTGCTTATACTTAATGATAACAAAATCTTGAGGTTCGTTCTTTGGCACATCGAAAGAGACATCATTATTTACCCATTTTTTATCTAAAGGGGTTCATTGATCCGGACCATAGTCCCTTCTTATGGATATACGGAAAAGACAAAGAGGAAATCATTAAAACCAATGTAGTAAACGCTGCAGTCAGAAGCGATTATTATTCTTTCAGAACCCCAGAAGGCACTAAAGATTCGGATACGATAGAATCCTTGTTATCTGCCATAGAAGGTTATTCTGCCCCTGTATTACAAAAAATAAGAAGACGCGAGCACTTAAGCGAAGAAGATAGGTTACATTTTGCCTTTTTCTTGGCCCTTATGTATGTGCGTGTCCCCAGTTTTCGGAAGAACATTGAGAAGGTAATGGAGGAAATGGTCAAAAGAGTCGGTATCCTCATGGCTTCACATAAAGAAGGTTTCGAGGCTTCAATAAAAAGGATGGAAAGGGATACAGGTAAAAAAATTGGGATGCCAATAGAAGAACTGAGAAAATTTATACTTGATGGTGAATACGATATTAAAGTTGCACCCGAAATGAGTTTAATGGGAATCAAAATGGCTGAGCACTTTGCTGAGATATTTTTTCACATGCAATGGTTCTTCTTTGGAGCCAGCCATGATTACAAATTTGTGACTTCAGATAATCCTCTTTCTATTTATGACCCTGCCTATGCCCCCGGTTCTTTCTATGGGATCGGTCTGCTTAATAAGGAAATAGAAATTGTTTTCCCTGTATCGCGTGATATTGCATGTTTGGGAGTATGGAGGGAAAATCCAAACTATCCCGACTTGAGAGAAGGAAGCTTTCATGACGGAAATAACAAGATAGTTAAAGCATTAGTCAAAAGAACAGTGCGTTCAGCTTATGAATATGTCTTCGCTTCTCAGAAATCTCGAGTTTTTCATGCCTTCGTAAAAAAACATATAGGTAGTGACAGGCTCATAATGCAAATTTCATAGTGGCAAGCAGCATGGTAATAAACACTATCACACTATCCACCTAGCAAATAGTGCAACTACACTTCATTGGTCCTTTTTCTCTCTAACTCGTTTCATGAATGCCTTTGCTTCTTCCCATGGCTCACCAATAATACCGCTTGACCTAAAGGTGAATTCCGTTTTCCCTTTGGCGATCGAATCTGTCGCTTTATAAAGATTATTTAATCCTTGTAAATAAAGCTCCTCATATTGGTTCCTGTCAAATTTTCCACCAATGGTGGCTTTTTCTCCTGCCTCGCTCTGGATCCTTCGGATCATTCCATAGTAAACATCATAGTTTTGCTCTTCGTTGTTCCTTCTACCTAGACCGGACATACCTCCATTTGTGATGCCACTGTTAATTAGAGTAAACCAGCCCATTTTCTATTACAAGTCTGAATTCATTTGGAGTCAGCCCCCCAAGTGAACTGAGGGAACGCTCCTAATTGTAATCGNCCCGCCATTCCTCTATAACCCTCCGCGCATGCTCTATGGACATGAACCAGTTCTGATTAAGATATTCATCCCTCAGACGTCCATTGAAACTCTCGATAAAAGCATTATTCATTAATCTCCCGGCCTAGTGAAATGCAACTTCACTCCACGCTCATAGGCCCATGCATCCAGTGCATTACTGACAAACTCAGGTTATAATTAATCACTAAACCTTCCCTCTTCAAAAGCACATGCAGCCTTCGGCACCCAAACCGCCGACGCTCCTCTGCAAGCTTCCCCCTCCTCCTTAGCTCAGCGTCCCTGGCTAGCTCAGGCTGATATGGGGTCCTTACGAATGCAACGATTGCGAGCATTTGACCACAGAGGAATGTGGAGGATACAGGATAAGGAAAGCTGTCTTGGGCGGGAAATACCCTATAAACGGATTACCGGATACGAGTAGGTGATAGAGAATCAAAGGAATTTCTCCAAATGCTACAAATTTTGTCTAAAATACCGCGGGTCTATTGACAGCCAAAGCTTTTTCAACTTAGAATTGTAAAATTATTCTATTCCATTTTCAAAAATCGAATTCCTTACAAAATGGAAAGTGAAAATTATGAGATTGGCAAAAGTCAGATTAAAAAATTTTCGCTGCTATAAAGAAGAGATTGGTATAGAAATCGATAACCTTACTGTAATTGTAGGAAAAAATGATGCTGGCAAATCAGCAATCCTTGATGCATTAGCAATTTTCTTTGAGGAAACAAAAATTGATGCCGATGACGCATACACTTCAGGAGACCCCAAAGACGTTAGAATAATATGTGAATTTGATGATTTGCCAAAATCTTTGATATTAGATGCAGACCACCCAACTTCCCTAGAAGAAGAGTATTTACTTAATGAGAACGGCCGATTAGAAATACACAAAGTATATAACACATCACTTAAAACTCCAAAGTTATCTGCTGTCTATGCGTCTGCTCTCCATCCCAGTGCACCCCAAAGAGATGACTTGTTACTCCTTAAAAACAATCAATTAAAAGAAAGAGCAAAAAAACTGGGGCTACATGTATCAGAAGTTGATTCAAGGATAAATACTGAACTCCGAAGATTAATATGGAATTCAGCGGACGAACTCCAACTAAAAAAACAGGAAATACCACTCGACAAAGAAACAGCAAAACAAATTTGGGATCAACTTAGTAAATACCTTCCATGCTACGCGGTCTTTAAGTCAGACCGACCGAGCACTGACCAAGATGCAGAAGTACAAGATCCTATGAAAGCAGCAGTTAAAGAAGCACTTAAAGAAAAAGAAACTGATTTAGAGAATATCACTAAATACGTTGAGAAAGAGGTTCAGGCCATTGCACAAAAAACAATTGACAAACTTAATGAGATGGATCCAAATCTTGCAAGCCGTTTAAGACCGCAGTTTACGCCACCAAACTGGGCTAGTGTCTTTAAGATTAACCTTATCGATGATCATGATGTGCCGATTAATAAGAGAGGTAGCGGTGTCCGGCGCCTTATCCTACTTAACTTCTTCCGCGCAAAAGCAGAGCAGCTTGCAACAAAAAAAGGTGCTCAAAATATTATCTATGCTATAGAAGAACCAGAGACAAGCCAGCACCCGAACAACCAAAAAATGCTCGTGCAAGCGTTTTATGATTTATCAGACCAACCAAAGTGTCAAGTAATAATTACTACACATACACCTGTTATGGCTCGGCTATTGCCTGCATCTTGTATACGATATATCGAAATAAAAGAGGATAGAAGTAGAGCAATCCATCAACAGGATGAAGAAACTTATCGATTAGCAGTAGAAAGTCTAGGTATTTTGTCAGAGCATGACGTAAAGATATTTATTGGAGTTGAGGGGATAAATGACATAAACTTTTTAAAAGGAATCTCTCATATTCTACACCAAGCAGGGGAAGACGTAATAAATCTAAAACAGATGGAAGAAGATGGCAAAGTCATATTTTTCCCCCTAGGTGGTACAAACCTGACTCATTGGGCTTCGCGCTTACGTGAACTATATAGACCTGAATTTTATATCTTTGACCGGGAAGTTGAACCGCCTGCTATACCAAGTAATCAAGAGGTTGTTGATGCCATCAATGCAAGGCCTAATTGCTATGCTTGCTTCACAAGTAAGAAAGAGATGGAGAACTATATTCACCCTGCCGCTATAAAAGCAGCTTTAGATGTAGACATCACATTTAGTGATTTCGATGACGTCCCAAAATTGGTTGCAAGAAAAATCCATGAGTTAAGTGGAAGTGATGTGCCATGGGACAATCTTCCTGACAACCAAAAAAAAGAAAAGGAACGAAAAGCCAAAGCAAGGTTAAATACTTTAGCAGTTGAATGTATGACGCCCGAGTTGCTTAGTGCGAGTGACCCGAGGGGCGATGTTCGAAGCTGGTTAGCTAGAATCAAAGAGATGATCGATAATAATTGATTAAGGCTTGCACAATAGGGACTCAACTCTCCAGACAGGTAAGGAGCTGTACCAATGCCTCCCCCGCCTTGGTTTCCCCTCTGGATTCCTCTTCTGAGGCGCCCCTTCCATATTTAAGGAACTCCCAATGGGAACACCCATTCTTCCCGTTGAAGTTTTTTACCCGTATTCCAACGGGGCCCTTGGGGGGAAGACTACTGCTTCTGGCCAACCTTCCATCACACTAACAGGTCACAACACCTGCAATTCTGTCTTCCGATTTTCGCAGTTGCTTCGCATCCACCACAGGGTTCCCTGCTCAAACTTAAAGGAGCAGTAGATGGATTTTTTGGTAGAGGGGATGTGAAGAAGAACAGAAAATCAGGCTATCAACGATGTAGAATAATTTCGACTTAACAATTTTTAGAAAACAAACCACCTTGAGGCGGACTTGGCTCTGTTTGAAATCTAAATGGCACAGAATCTTTTTTATTTTGTTTTTTTAAGTAGCAAATTCCATACGACCAAAGCGCCATTTCAATTTCAGCAACTTTATGATTCAGTCCGAACTCCCTCTTGATATTCCATAATTCTTGAATATATTCAGGATAATTTTCTTTTGCCAGATCTCTGGCTTGTTTTGGAGTCATTCCATTGGCGCTTGGAAGTAGTAAGCACCTTTCAAACCTGTCAAGGTCCGGCAGATTTTTACGAAAAGGATTCTCTTTTTGATTATCATCTTCTTTACAATGTAATATTCCGGGAACGATGTAATCAACTGTACCAAATAAATGAGGAAAAGCCAGCGTTAAAGCTGCACTAGCTACGGATTTTCCTACATAATCTAGTTGACTCAAAGTATTTAATACAAAGGAAGTTCTCTGTAAAACTTCATTTCTTAATGTCTCTCTTTCAATAATGTCTTCAAATCTATAATTATTAAGGCCACTCTCAAAAATAACTCTTGTCTTGTTTTCTACTTCATCGGAATTTGTATATCTCCTCAAAAACTTTTCTTTAACCCTTGCCAGACCTTTAAAGATTAATATCTTTCCGAATTCTTCAGACGTTAAAACAGAATCAGGCACTTCAACTTTCTCTTTAAACATTTGCCTGATTTGCACGGTTCTACGCATTGCAGACCGATTTATGCAACGAAGCTTTTCATCTATCCATTCAGGTGAAAGTAAACTATTGACTCTACATTGCATAGTATTTCTCTTCAAAAAAATCTTTCTAAATATAAATTATTGTTAATAACGATGTCAGTATGTTTTTCCTTTTGATAGAGCTGAAGAGTATACACTTTGCATGAAAAATAATGCACAATCGATGCTTTAACTTAATGGTTAATGGGTACCTCAGTCAACGAAGAATCAATCATTATCCTTTGTTGTATCAAAAGAAGCCCACAGCAACCGGTGATCAGATATGTAATAGCGGACATAACTGCGAAAGTCTGCCTCTGTCCTTTTAGGATTAGGCGGCTGTGTCTGCTTCCACAGATCACTGAACAGTACCTTGTCGAAATCGAATACCCCAACTTGAGCTTTATAATTTTCAGCGGTTTCAGACGGCAAAAAGGCAATCTGGTCATAGTGGTTAACTCCTTCCAGATTCGTTCCCATTCTGGTTGAGTAGTCAGCCACCGCCATTCCAAATTGCTTGAGACGCTTCAGCACACGATCTTTATGATCAAGCTTTGGCACATTGAAATCACCAATAAGAATAATATCAGGGTCATATGTAAATTCCCTGCGTTCGGTTACACGTTTGTGAGCCCATCTGGCCAGCGCATATACTTCCAGAACACGCCGCCTGAATTTCTTTCCGCTCCCTGCACCATAGTATATGTGCACATTGACCAGAGTGAATGTAAACTTACCGGCCTGCCATGAAGCCAAGAAGGGATTGCGGTTGAAACCCTGGAATTTCTCCTTAATCTTCCCCCTTTTGGTGTTAAAAGTCAGTTTTGGTCTTTCTCTCGGCAGGATAACCAATTCACCCACCAGTTCTCTGGGCTGAACCCTCTCTTTGTCATAGATAAATGCCAGACGTTCATCATTGCCAGCCCTGTCCGTGAAGATGCACTGGAACGGATTCCCCAGGTATTCGACTACCTTATGGAACTGTCTGTAGTCGTCCTTTACCTCTTGAATTGCTATGAGATCAAATGGCCGTATTATTTCAGCAATGAGGCGGAGGTCTTTATCACGCCGTTTTTGTGTGCCGAGATTTGCTATATTCCATGTAGCCAGCAGCAATATATGGTCACTTTTCTCAGGTATGCCGCGATGTGTCTGGTGTTTTTTGATTTTTCCCAGCTCATCATCAAGATTATAGTCGTAATGAAATTCTGGCTTTTCAAAATCTGGCATGATGCATCCTTAATTTCAATAATTAATTACTATCACACATGTGATAAATACTGTAGCAAAATTGTAGCAGAAAGAGCAGAATTTAACAGAATATACAGAAAATACAGGAAAGGACAGAACGGCAATTTTGGCTTTAAAATCACTAAGTTAGGCTGGAACCCAGGCCAGAAGCCGATTTGTGAAATTTACCGTTTTTTGTATTTGAAGTCCAGGAGGGACACCAGAACCCTATCCGCTCCCACGCCGTTATCCATTGATTCTACAGGATTTTTCAGCATCCCCGCAAGTGCCACAGTCTGCTTTGCGTCCTGACTGCAGCAAAATTGTAGCAGAAAGGGCAGAATTTAATCGGGCAAGTTTAACTATAGAAATCCACGTGGACATGAGATGCAGTTTTTAATGCAAACCAATAGAGGTCGGAATAACGATTTTGATCTGTAAGACTTGGCCAGTCAACCGTTATATTCGCGTTATCAAAGCCTAGTTCTTCTATTACGTATTTGTTTATCAGATTCTCACGAAGTCCACCGGATGCATACACATCCGTTTCCTCTGCCTGAGCTTCTTCGCAGTACTCGGACTGTTCTTCATTATTGTTGACAATTCTAGCCATGCGGTACCTTTTTCTATTACCCTGAAGGCGTTCCTCGCGGATCTCCCAATCACGATACTGATCCTGATAAGCCCCAAAAACAAAGAGAGAGCCACCCAATTCGAGCAGGGCTGTACGTAGATGATTTGCACCCAACAGTTCGGTTGTGACATAGTGTAAGATCATCATAGCGATTGGTCGCCGCCGGCCTGGCCCTGTACCTCGTGGTTGTATATCAAGTGCTAAACCGGATTGATGAAAACTCGCATATGCACCACCAACTGCTTCATTATGTTGTGGTGGACGCCATGAAGATGATATCTGCAAACCGTCAGGAATAAGTGCTTCAAGATCAAGAGTAGCTCCTAGCTCAGCAGTATACCGGCCGACATAGTAACCAAAGAAGTCTGGCAGATTATTAGAATTGGCTATAACCTCAGCGCGTAATTGTCTATAGGAGTTATTAATCTGGTTAATCCAATATTGCCATTGGGGGCTAAGCAAAGTAAAGTTGTATATGCTCTGTGATCCCTTAAGCACGAGGCGTTCATACTCCCTGCGCTCCTCAGGCTGAATCATGCGTAAATCTTCTCGTTCCGGGATAGACATATAAAAATAGCTGCCTGTTGGCTGCTTTATTTTAAAATGGGGTTTGTTACCAACCTGGACATGATCATCGCTGGGGATACCTTTATGTGTTTCCCTCTTCTGGTAATAATAGTCATTATTGACACTCTTCCAATTCATATGGAAACCAAATTCCTGGCGAATAATATCTGGTTCATCCTGTTCAAGTGTAAAGGACTTTGGATTATCCCCGGCAACTTCAATACGAAGGAGAAGGGGTTCGGTGGTTCTTGGTTGCTTTCTGGCCTGCTTTCTTTCTCTTTTAGTTCTTGGATAAAGGGGGTGGTCAGGACGCAGGTCACGGTTTAGTATAATCTCGTTCTCACCAGGAGGCCAATCCCCCTGTTTTGAATTTTCCATACCGCCCCCTGAGAGGGTTAAAGTAGCGCTGGTGCCATTGTGGGCAAGATACAGGCGATCCCAAGTGACAAAGGAGAAACCCATATTGATATCATCCGGGTGGGGTAAAAAGTAGCGCCAGCCTCTATCTTCATTGCCGATTACCAGATATGGTCGCACATCCTCTACAGTTCTTGGTACCTTGCCGACGATGTAGGCTTTTTCATCAGTGCCGATTAGTCCTAATTGCTGAGCTCTGGTTTTGTCATCATCGGAGAGATACCCACTCAAAACGTAACCTGGATTCATCCAGACGTAATCCGAATAAAAAGGTTGAAATGCAAAACGTCCCCGGATATTTAAACTAACCTTTACTTCAGGTCCAACCTCTACCAATAATGAACCATCAGGCTTAGCCAGGTCACTATCTGAGTCTACGTACATCTGAACATAAGTCAGTCCATACCACCAGAGATCGAACAAATAATCTTGCCAATCCAATTCTCCCAGATTCGTCGGGTTTCCGTCCTGGTATTCTGGAATCGTAATTCCCTGGTTTGACAGTGCATCAAGTGTCTCCTGAACATCATCCAGCGCCTTCCGGCTTAGAACTCCCGGATGTCCTCCCCTACGGATTCGTCCTGCTGTATAATGCTGTTGTATTGCATTTTTAAGTGTCTGCGCCTGGGTTTGACCAGTCCATGTAAACGAATACCACAAGACAAATGGTTGCTCCCGCTCCACAACATCAGGGCTTATTTGGTCTGCATCCCTAAATTCTGAATAGCGGACACCAATCCGATGCCCCACAATGCTGCCATTTTCAATAATCGGACGGGCAACCATTTTCCCGGGACCGGGCATGAAAACTTTGACTTTCCCTCCAGCATTGGCCTGAACCGTCAGCGTCATCAAAAACGCCTTACGAAACGGCTCACGAATCAGCTCGTTAGACCAGTTCTGATTCAACGTGTTAAGGTTCTGGATATTAACCATCTCTACATCCTTCTTGATAACAGTCCAATTATCTGGATAGTCCGTCGAGATTGGCAATTTCATAGGCACCTACTCCTCGTTTAAGGTTCCTCTGTCTCTTCTTCTTCAATTTCAGGACCAAACAATGGTTTGATCCTCACAAGTAATGAAGGTATTTCATCAGGTGAATCTTCTACAAAGCGCCTGGTCACGCGGTAATCATAAAAAATTGTCGGATCCACTTCTGCTGTTTCTCCCTGAATTAATCCATTATTCTGCGACCAGACAGTAGACGCTTCCCAGGTTTCATTGCCGGGGACGCGCTCAAATATGCTATTGTTTATGCCATCTGATTCCCATTTTATTTCAACAATGTCAGACCAATGCTGTTCATCTGCGGCCCGACGGCTGAGCTTGTAAATTCCCGGAGTCGGACCCCGCCAGGCCAATCTGTGATATATTGATTCATCTATTTGTTCCCACTCTGCGAGTATCCACACCGGGGGTTCAAGAAATTTTCTTTTCCTCTGGGGTACAGTAATGGAAAGCTGCGACCAAACCGGCGTTCCATGAACAGTGCGACCTGCTTGCAGAGAATAAAACCACTCTTCAAGGTCATCCGGTGGTGTATCATCCGGGAGGCGTAGCCGCAAGGGGTCAAACTGAAACTCACGGCTCTGCCCATTCCCTAACGCATACCGGACTGTAACTTGAACTCCATCACGCCAACGGGGAATCAACAAACGCCGGGCCATATCCAGGTCATAACGGTCTAGATGATTGATTGCACCTGCTTTCAGTTGACGCGATGTAGAATCCTCGATTTCCTGTGTATCCTGCCAGAGATAAAGACCGGCCAGCCGCCTTTCATTTGCATTAAAATACGGAAGCCTGATGACGCCATTACGGTACTCAATGGGGTTTGCATTAGCCTCTTCAAGAAATTCCAAAATTTGTTTCTGGCTTGAGTCCGCAATAGCTTCCAATTCGATCACCCAACGTGTTCCTTCACTTTCAAACGACCGGAAAGAGTTTGTAACTTCGTCAATGTAACCGTGCTCCATCAAGTCTGGCAGGTCCGGGCGATTCATCAGTGTATCCCCTGACAGTTGAGCTAAATGTCGCGGATAGATTCCTTCAAGAGTTGCATCATCAGGTAGCACATCGAGGGTTACAGAACCGTACTGAACAGTTATGGGCTGATCTCCATCCCCAAAAACGCGCTTCGTACCATCCGCCTGTGTTGCTTCAATCAAAACCGGCAAGCCTTCGCTCCACAGACTCTGCAAATCTGTACCTGAACTGGAGATTATCACAAACGGAGAAAAGTCAACCGAGGCATCTGCCGAACCGTCTTCAGCCACACCTATAACAGCCTCAAGCGTCATATTATCTACATCGAATTCCGGCAGCCGGACGCGCCCATCCCTGACATACAAGGGTTCAGCTTCGGGTATCACATTCCTGGCAATCTGACGGATAAGGTAGGGCGAAATGGGCTTTTGATCGGCTGACCGGAACAGCCGGAAGCTGTCAACTGTCTCTCTTGATGGCACGCTCCAGCTTATCCAGACCTTACCGTTATCCCAATAGGTACGAATGCCTTCTGGCGGCATTGGGGCTCTGAGGTCTGGTGGAAGTACAGGGTCAGAAGCAGCTGAAATCGGACCCCGGTTACCAGCAGAATCCAACACGCGTACCGCGTAAAAGAAACGAATGCCAGCACTATCCAAAACATCCTCGAATTGGGTTATATCTGCTTTTACATTACCGACCAGGTCAAATTCTCTCTCGAAAATGTGCTCACCAGTATCTGTGGAAGGGCTGATTAATGCTACAAGCTCTGCATCAGACATTGCAGGCACTGATGAAGGGTCGATTCCAGCAACTGGATACTTGGATAAAAACATCTGGATCCGGCGTTCAGAAATTCGGAGTATCTCATAAGCGTAGCCGTCACCTGCAGGGTTCCAGGAAACTCGAACACGGCATTTTTGCTCAAGGTCAGGCAGTGATATTAAACTTGCTGCAGGTCGGTCAATTGCAGGAGGCGGCTGTTCAAAAACCCGTGTAACGACTGCCGGGTCTGAAGCAGCACCTTCTCTACTGCCCTGTTCGACAGCAACAACCCTGAATCCCAGCTGTTTCACAGACTCCGCAAGGGTAGGACCAAGCACCCCGGTCTCTTCAATTCTCACACTCTGAGGCAAGGCAAGAGTTGCATTGCCGACTTGAGGCGCAGATTGCAGACTGTCATTGCCCGTGCGATTAAGAATGAGCAGTGTACCATTCTTATCCGCAGCTAAAATGATATACGAACGCCCGGTTGCATCCCCAAGCACACCTTTAGTTATACCAGCAACAGATGCTCCTGTCTTTTTGCAGAGTGTGGCAAAGCCCTCAGAGTCAAACTTCAGGCGGAAGGGCTCATTGCCAGTATATATCCCCCAGTCGTAGTCAGGGTCAGATACAATAATAAAAACAACATTAGAGCCAGCAGTATGTTCAAGGATTTTGAATTCCTGCCAGGTATTGCCGTGCTTGATTTCAAACTTTACGTTGCTGTTTGGTGCATTGAAAATCCCCAGGGCGCTTTCAGACAATTCTAAATCAGTTGTAACCTGGACACCGATTTTGCCCTCCTGTCCAATAATTGATGCAATTCGCTGCCTGAGCTCCATAGCGGTCTGCTGTATTGGATCGAAAGTACCTGAACCTTCGCCTACCGGGCATGGGACAGGGGCTTGCACTAGATTCCCCTCTAAATATTGAGTTCCTGGTGTTGTAATTTGCATTGGAATAAGATTCTCGAGTGGAACTTCCAAGAGAAAATGGTCTCCTTGGTCAGATTCAGGTGTCCTGACCATTACTTTAAACCGGTCAACGCGCGGAAAGAGGTCGCGTAGTTCCTGGGTCCACAGCCAGCTTACGTGATAATTTCCAGGCTCATCGCCGGAAGGTGGTTGCCAGAAGGCGGTCACTTGTACCGGGGCAGCAGGCAGGGGAAAGTGCTCAGCACTGATTGTAACGCTCTTTTCTTCTGAAACCGGTGCCTGACGGCCGAAAATATCCTGACCAACGACTTTATAATAAAAAGTTCCTAACTCTGACACCGTGTCCCAGTATATTCGTGTCCCAGGAGAGTATGGGGTCGGCATGCCATCGCCTAAATGGTTGTTATTCCGGTACACTTCAAAAAACGGTGCACGCCAGCGGTCAATAGACTTTGAGTCAAAACCGAGATGTAGCTCTACCTGCACACGTTGTCCACGAACCCTTTCATCAGTCCCAAATGGCGCTGGAAAGGTCCTATCTGTTACCGAAATATTAGTGATATGCGGGCTAATGAGCGGCCATTCTGTATCTGCACTGAGACCATAATCAGCTGCGCTTGCCACAAGACCATTGCCCCAGTCTGCGACAATAAGATAATCAAATCGCTCATAGTCCTTTCTGCCTTCAAGATTGTCCTGATAATAAAATCCAAAAAATTTCGCCAAAGCAGGATGAACAGTCAGCATCGCAATCAACTCAAGCGGACGCATGCGCACTCCTTCCCCCTCTGAAACGTTCCACCGGCGCCCTCTGAAAAATCGTTCGAGCACATCTGTGGAAACAGTAAGTAAGTCGGCATAAGCATTCCGCTCATGGAGATCACGAAGGAGTTCGATATAAGCCTCTCTGAATTCGTCATCAGTCATTCCGGTATCGATTCCATGATTATGTAAAAGGTCGAGTGCTTCGCTGACCATGCCAGGGTTCGGGAGGTGAAAATGTGCTATTGGCTGGCCCCAATTGTCGAGTGTCCCTTCAGGCCATTGCAGGATATCCGGTGCAATTGGCGTAAAAGTCACAGAAGAGAGACTGCTGATAGAAACGCTAAGATGCAAACGGTCAACTACCGGCATAAGTCGAACAGCCTTTCCCTCCCCTGCTGTAAACTCACCGAGGATAGTCAAGCGGTCCTGGTCCCAACCCGTAATATTAATTGTTCTTTTGTTTCCCCTGAAGACCAGCTCCACCTCTCGCACGGGCTCATCAAATTGCAGTGTATAAAATAAAACCGAAAAACGGTTTTTAAGTTCATCTAACTTTTTTCGCGCTCCTCTAAACCCTAGAAAAGCTAGAGTAGTGTAAAGAACAATTAGAATGCGAAACAGAAAGTATCGCAACCTTCTATATCTGCCGAGAGCAAGCTCATTTCGCTGGAGATTGCGATATTGTTCATAAGGACGCCGATAGAGATAGAAGCCTTGTGTTGGATAGTTCCACTTTGTGTCGATATTCCAGCGCAGATGGACAGAATGCGATGTAAACTCTGGATCATTCCTGGCCATGTATAATCCTTCTGCGCGCCCGCCGATTCCAATGATTCCAACAATCGAGCGACTTAATCGTCGAGGTATTCGGTCATTCATTATACGAAACAACTCTACCCAGCTCATGATTGTTCTCCTGTAACCTCTACCGAAATAATCAGACTTTTTTGAACCACATCAGGTTCACCCTGAAGAGCGCCTGGCCGGCTCCAGATTACCTTTAAAGCCGCTATAGCTGATGCTGAACGCGTGACCCATGCCCACCGGGTATGGTCAGACCGCGAGAGGACACTGCCGGTATTTAGCGTATTTCCGTCTGCATCCAGCCAGTAGATTTGAAAACCCTGACGGGGCAGTGGTTCCGGGAGTTCCAGAACTACTACATCAAGATTACGATCCGAATCGCGAACGATGTATGCAACGACATTAGCAGGCAGCGGCGTACTGACCAAGGGTAAAGCAGCCGCATCATCAAGACTGGTCAATGTGGAAAAATCAGCATTGCCGAACATGCTTACATCAATCACTGGGATTTGTCGATTGATTGTGTCAAACATCGCTTCCCACGATGCAAATTTAGAACTGCGAATACGCGTCTCATACAGTATCTGCCCTTGTGCCTGTGTTCCGGATTTACGGCGGATCTGAACTCGATGAACCACTCCAGGCAACAACCAGCCAATGGGGTTTTCTTCCTCTGAACCTGCTGCTGAAGCAGGCTGGCTTACCAGCACATCGTCCTTTGGCAAGGCTGAAACATCAATAGGATTAGACAGTGACCGATTGACTGCTTCAAGGAATAAAGCTGTATTTTCCAGATCCACGCGATCGCGGGCCTTCATCCATTCAGTCACCCGACCTTCAATCTCGTTACCTGCCGGGTCTAAAAAGACGACTTCCAGTTCTTCTTCTGCCACCAGCTCATACATTTTTCGGATATAATTCACATTAAAAAAGAAATAAACTGGGGCACTGCGATAGACAGGAATCAATGTTCCATCTGCATAGGCAGTATGGAACCCTTCTGGTGCTGAAACCTGTAACCTGGCGGTCTCTCCTTCAGGAAGCGAATGTTCCTGCAGTAGTGGCCATGGAGGACGAATGTAGGGCTCCAGATTATCTGGTGTCCCGCGCGTCGTAAAGGTAACAGAATGCTGCTCGCTTGCACTTCCACTGCTTGCACCGCTATTGTCGGGTGTGCTGGCTTTATCAACCTGCACGGTCAGCCGGTAGGTCGTATTGGGTTCAAAAACAAACTCTTCATCCTCCCAGTAAAACAAACCAGCCAGCTGCCTTATAAGCTTATCACCAGCCTGACTATTTATATTGGCAATCATTTCCATTTGTGCATCTTCATACGAGACATAACAGATTTTTTTAAGGTTTATTGTGTGTCCTACCAGATAAAGCCTGTCCACGGCAAAAGTCTTTTCAGGCACAAAATCTGTGATGGAATCACGGTAGCCCGCTAATATCCGTTCTGCCTTCGCTTCAAGAGTTTTAATGATTACCGGGTAAGACCACCGTATTTCGAGGAAAATTGTCTGAAGTTTACCTTTCGGACTTTCTTTGAACTGTCCCTTCTTATCTGAATAATCAAAATCGATTCCGAATGCAGATATGACATTTAATCCTTCAAACAATGGAAAAGATGTCTCCGAGCCGATAGGTATTTCAACAGCCACTGCTGGCTGCCAGACAAGAAAGGAAACACCGTCACGTTCAAAACAGTGGGGCAACACCTCTGGTTGTTCGATATGCTCTCCGAAAGTGATGCAGCTGGTCTGGGCGACACACCCGTCGTTTCCTGGTCTCACGTCTGTAGTCTGGGCAACCTCCCTGACCACGCCGGTGCCAAGCAGCCACCGGCTATACACAAAGCTCGATTTAGAAAATAACACGATGGTTCCATCAGTAGCATCACGACGCATTTTCGGGTTAACCTGCCATACACCATAAACCGGAAGTGCTTGTCCATCGTTTTCTCTGACCAGAGAGATATTGGAGATTTTGTATTCGAATATATATTCACCGACTTTGTGGGCATAATTTAGCCCTGCTTCGAGCCCCCCGATACCTGCATTGCTCTCATTGATTGCACGATGCGCAAGAGACAGACATAACTTGGCATCCACTGGTATACCTTCGATATGGCTGCCATTGCGAAAATCCCATGTCTTCTGGCTTGTTGCAGAAAGAGCCTGAACCTGGGTCAGAACAGGCGGGAACGCTGGTGGCAGGTCTTCCTCATACAGTTGTTCTATCTCGATTTCAGGGTCAGGCAGCGGCCAGGGGAGATTTAACTTGAGTGCAAAATAAAGCCTGAGCCACCATGGAGTGGGAGCCTTTGCAGCAATTGCAGCATTCACGGAAAAATCGAATCCAATGCCGAATGCTCTGGCAATCAGCCGACCCCAAAGCTCCAAACTTGCAGTAAGCTGGCTTGGGTCGAAGCTCAATTGACCATCGAAGACAGCACAGGCATCGAGTCCGACTTTAACCGGTCCGATTTTTTTGGTTGGTATCTTATAGCCGACTGATCCTCCAAAATCAATACCTGGGGGATGAATCTGAAAATAAGCATCTCCCCGCAGGAATTTTTTAAGGACCTCGGCTTGTATTCGCTTGCTCTTTGGTTCGCGGCGTCCCAGATAAATATGCCAGTTGGGATTTCTTTTCAGCTCACTAAAAACATCTAATATACCGTGTGCGAACAGGATGCCTTCAACAAATTCGTATTGAGCTTCGATGAATAGCTGGATGCTTCGGCTATCAGAACGTAAATCGAGAACCATAAGGGCTCGCAATGGAGGATTATCGCTCAGGGCTGTCCGCGATGTCAGAAACGCAGCACGCCCTTCAATTAGAATGAGCGGACCGGGCAGAGCCAATACCAGTAGAGAACGCGTAAGAACCGTAAAGCCGTCGGTGGTACACAGTGTAACACCAGCGCCTAGGGCAAAACCCAGATACTTGTCCGTCCATTTTGAACTGTGCGTTACGCCTGAGACAGGTGGCGCCTTGTACCAGTCATAATACCAACTTTTGTCTTCTCCGCCTTCAAAATTCGGATAAGTGTTAAGCCCAAGAAGTCCCTGGACGCCAAAAAGACCAAGACCACTTTGTCCGAGTGGTATGGGAGTCGGGAGCTCAACACCTAAAGCCAGATATAAGAATGGATACGGCGGCGTAGCGGTATTAATTCCAGCCAGCAATGATGCATCAAGCCCAAAGCCAAGTTGAGGAAGAGCCAGTAGCATATCACCACTGAACCCTCTCTTGCTTTCTTCCTTGATGATACGTCCACCGCCTTTAATGATGACGGTCTCTGCAATATCTGCTTCAAGGTATATTCCATCCAGTGACAGCGTTGGAGTGACAGGGGCTGACGACCCAAATGTTGCAGGATCAAACGAGAGCTTCAGACCAATGAGAGTCGCACCGGGCAAACCATCCACAAGTTTAACCTTCCCGTCCAGCCCTATCCAGAATTCATCGCCAAACCCAATCCCTACTTTATAGAGAGAAACTGAAAAACCGATTAAGTCTGCTGCCAGTTCCGGTTGAAAAACAATCCACCCTGCATCAAGAGTAACTTTTCCGTCAGTACTGACCTTCAAACCTTCAACCCGAATGGTAAAATCCGGTATTGATAAGTCACCGGATGGTAACGCGGGTTTCAAATCGCCTGTAAATGTAAGTTCGGCACGGTCCTCTTTTATCGTGATTCCCAGTGCATCAACCAAAAGCCTGGCAACTCCTTCCTTTTCCAACTCTAGTGCGCCGCCTTCTGCTGCTTCCATGCCAAGCTTCAAGGCTTGATTTGCATCGAAACCAATGGTAAGGACAGGCCGTCCTTTGTCGAAGAAAGGCAGTGCAGCCTCTGCACGAAGCTCGAAGCCGACCGGAAGATTTTCTTCGAAGCGCACACTTGCCAACCGTATACCGATTGGAATACCAGCAAGGTCGGCACTGCCTGCACCAACGAACCGCCCTTCAGCTTCGTCCCAGGAAGGTTTAAGTTCAGCTTTTACACTCCCTGAAAAACCATTCCGACCAATCATTGCGTTTTCCAGGCTTAGTCTGACAGGGTCATCGCCCCCCAGGTCTGGCGGCAGAATTAGTGTTGCTTTTTCGAGCAATAACCGGAACGTCTTTAAATCACCATCGGACTCTAGTTTTAAAGTTCCTGGCTCCAGCTTCATCCCCGTGTCTGCGATGTCCCATGGTGTATTTTTAGCCAAAAGACGAAGTCCTTCGTCACCAAGAGGTGCCAGCTCGACTCTGCCATTAAAATCAGCAGTTAGCCGACCAATACCGGAAATTTCAATTTCAGCCGGCAGTACTGAATCAGAATCGCCATCCTCCTGTCTTCCTTTAAGAAGGGAGCCCGGCATCCTGACAACTAACGTTGGGCCCTCAAGAATCAAACTGGCATTTTCTGCAATATTCAGAGATGCGGTACAAAAATCCGCGAAAAGGACCTCGAATTCCTCTAGCCCGGGGAATTCAATGCGAGGTTCATAACCAGGCAATGGACCGAATCTTGCGTGAAGACATATTCCACCGGCAATCCTGTCTATACGGTAATCAGAAATACCTACCATATCCCAGAATGCAGGCTCGGTGGTTATCGAAGGGTCTGTTTCTGCAAGCAATTCAGTCAAGAAGTCAGGCATTGCGACACCTAACTCTTGAAAGCAATTGCTTAACTCTGTTTTCGCAAAGGCTCTAAGTGAGATAATATTATTTTCTTCTACTTGCTCTTCCCACATTGACCATTAAAGGAGGGCTCATGAAAAAAATATACCGCGCCATCGTAACCTGCCTGGAAATGATTCTGTTTCAAAAATGTCGAGTACGGCTTATATCGGACAGGAGTATACCACCAACCCGTGGTAGTGTCAAGAATCTCTGCACACTTTCTGTTTTACAATTTTACATTTGACTTAGTTCAATAAAAGCACTGCAATTAAGATATGGAACACGATTAACACTTTGCCTTTGAGTCATATTTACCTTTCAGGCACATTCTTTCAATACCATCCCTGCAATGGCTTCCAGTGGAACTACCTTATCAACAGCACCCAGCTTGATTGCCTCTTTAGGCATGCCAAAAACCACGCAGGAGTCTTCATCCTGCGCAATAGTGCTTGCACCTGTCTCTTTCATTTCCAGCATACCTCTTGCGCCATCGTCCCCCATTCCAGTCATTATCACACCAACGGCATTCCTGCCGGCATAACGCGCTGCCGAACGAAACAGCACATCCACCGACGGACGTTGACGACAAACAAGAGGACCATCCTTTATCTCTACATAATAACGAGCACCACTGCGCTTAAGCAGTGTGTGACGGTTGCCAGGCGCTATCAATGCACGACCCCGGATTACACTGTCGCCGTCCTCCGCCTCTTTGACAGACACACGGCAAAGACTATCAAGCCTTCTTGCAAACGCACTTGTAAACCGCTCAGGCATGTGCTGCACTATGACCATTCCCGGAGCATCAAGCGGCAAAGCCTCAAGAAAAACACGAAGAGCCTCTGTGCCACCTGTAGATGCACCAACTACAACAACTTTTTCCGTGGTCTGCACCATCGCCTTCCTGGGCTTCGCTATCACCGCATCAGCGGTCAGCTTCGGCGATACTTTCAGAATATCCGGTTGAATGCGCCTGAGCTTCGCTACAGAAGCCGCTTTCACAGCATCGCATATGCGCACCTTCGACTCCTCTAAAAACTGCTTTGCACCCAAACGCGGCTTCTGAATAATCTCAACCGCGCCGTATTCCAGAGCCTTAAGCGCAGTCTCCGAGCCCCTCTCCGTCAGGCTCGAACATATAACCACAGGGATAGGATGCTGCGTCATAATCTTATGCAAAAAAGTAATGCCGTCCATCCTCGGCATCTCAACATCAAGCATGATAACGTCAGGGACTTCATCCCGCATCTTCTCAGCGGCAATGAACGGGTCTGCAGCCGTTGCCATCACCTCGATGCCAGCATCAGATGAAAGAATCTCTGCAAGTGTCTGGCGTGCGACCGCAGAGTCATCAACAACAAGCACCTTTACCTTTCCCTTCATCAAAAACTCCTCATGGAAGACTCCATTTTCTATCACCCGCCTTTAGTCATTTATCCTCTTAAGGCGCTTTAAAAAAACCTCGCCTGTCTGCGTGTTGAAAAATATCTTTCTGCCAGCTACACCACCAACATCAGAGGTGAGCAAATGGAGCCCCTCACTCCTGATAACACTAAGAGCCGCCTTTATGTTTTGCTTGCCGATATTAGCGCTTTTCCTGTCAACGCCTTTCAGGGCGAATACATCAGCGCCGCCAAATACCTTAACCTCTATCTCATTGCGCTTACTGCCAGACATAATAAATTCCTCAACCATACTCCTGACTGAACAGCCCACATACTTAAACTCTTCAGTGCAATTATCATCACATTTCTTCTTGTCCCTACACCTGGGAAGAAGCCCATGACAGATTGCACCGATTCCAAGACGCCGGTTAAACATGGTAACCGATATACAGGAGCCGAGCACCGTAGTCACTATAGTTGGCCTCCTCGCAATATACAGTTCACCCGGCTTGAGATAAACAACCGGAAGTTTTGCCTCTGACAAATTCATAACGATTTCCTGTAAACCGTGGTAAATACAGGAACCAAAGGCACATTCAAACCACTTAATGTCTCGGAATGCCCCATAAAGATATATCCGCCGTCACGCAAATGCCTGCAAAGACGGTTAAGTATTATTTCCTGTGTCGGTCTGTCAAAATAAATGATGACATTGCGGCAGAATATGATATCCATCTGCTCACGGATTCCAAAGTTCTTATCCATGAAGTTCAGTCTTTTGAACTCCACCCGTTTTCTAAGCGCAGGGGCAACCCTTACAAGTCCTTTACTCCTGTCCTTGCTCCTTAAAAGATATTTCCTTTTCAATGCCAGGGGAATCGGCTCAACCCTGTCTTCGCTGTAAATTCCAAGTCTTGCTTCTTCAAGTGCCTTTGTGGAAATGTCTGTGGCAAGAATTGAATACTGAAACTTCCTGTAGTTTTCGCCAAACTCGCTCAAGACCATTGCCAGAGTGTAAGGCTCTTCCCCGGTCGAACACCCTGCACTCCATAACATAAGCCTCCTGCTAATGCCTGCACCTAAACTGCCGACCAGCTCCGGCAAAACCGTCTGCACCAGATAATCAAAATGCTTAGACTCGCGGAAGAAATCAGTCTTGTTCGTGGTGACCACATCGATCATATGGACTATCTCGTTTTTCATGCCTTCAGGACTGAACACGTAATCGCAATACTCCCTGAAAGACTTCATCTTAAGGACATTAAGTCTTTTTCTGATGCGTGCCTCAAGCATCGACTTCTTAGTCCGCGGCAACTTTATACCGCATTCACTATGAATAAACTTGCTCAGACGCCGGAAGTCCCTGTCAGACATCGCTGTGTGCACATCCTTATTCACACGAACGTCATCCATAAATCTATTCCTTCCAGTTTGATGCATTGATGTCTGCTGTGTCTTAGTGTCAGGTCATGCCGCTGTCTCCTCCAGCTGGACGTCCTCAGCAGTGTCACCTGCAATGGCAAGCTCTTCTGAGGAAAACACCTTGTCTATGTCAAGGATTATGATGAAATGGTCATCACGTTTTCCCATCCCTTTGATGAATTCAGTCTTCAGGCGAGTGCCTATTCTTGGCGGAGGCTCTATCTGTTCTGGCTCAAGCTCAAACACTTCCTGCACGGAATCCGCAAGTGCACCAAGCACTGTGACCTCGTCGTCAAGGGTCACCTCAACGATGATTATGCAGGTATCTACAGTCTGCTCTGTCCTGGACATTCCCAGCTTGAGCCTCATGTCCACTACCGGCACGACTCCGCCTCTCAGATTAATAACCCCGCGCATAAAATCCGGAGTGCGTGGCACTTTCGTTATAGTCGTGAAATCAAGCACCTCACGAACTTTCGATATGTCCAGCGCAAAGACTTCCTCTGCAAGTTTGAATGTAAGGTATTGTCTTGTCTCGGTTATACCTGCCACACTCATACAGGCTTCTCCTTTCCTGTTTAAAACTTTTCAAACTCGCTGTCGAGCTTATCACCATCGCCATCACTCATATCCAGTGCAATTCCAGCAGGCTTCCCTGCCACAGATTTAGCTGAAACCGCTACGGCGGCTTTGCCGTCTTCTTTTTTCAGATGGGCTATCTTTGTCCTGTTGAGTTTTGCAGAAGCAGTCGCCCCTGCCGGCTTGGCGGCTTTGCCGTTTTCAGCATCGTCTGTCTTGAAAAATGCAATAGCACTCTGCAGTTGCTCTGCCTGTGAGGAAAGCTCCTGAGCAGTGGATGCCATCTCCTCAGCCGCACTTGCATTCTGCTGTGTCACCTGATCAAGCTGTTGTATTGCCTTATTAATCTGCTCTGCACCTGCATATTGTTCATTGCTTGCAGCACTTATCTCCTGGACAAGCTCTGCTGTCTTCTGGATATCAGGCACTATCTTTGCGAGCATCTCGCCTGCCCTTTCAGCCACTGCAACACTTGAAGAGGAAAGCTGTCTGATTTCACCAGCCGCTGTCTGACTCCGCTCGGCAAGCTTGCGGACTTCAGAGGCAACAACCGCAAAGCCCTTTCCGTGCTCTCCTGCCCTTGCCGCCTCTATCGCTGCATTCAACGCCAAAAGATTCGTCTGACGCGCTATCTCCTCAATAATGGATATCTTCCCTGCAATCTCCTTCATTGCAGCGACGGTCTCGGCTACTGCCTTTCCGCCTTCTTTTGCATCTTCAGCAGCCTTTATGGCAATCTTTTCTGTCTGCTGGGCATTGTCTGAATTCTGCCTTATGTTGACTACCATCTCCTCCATCGCAGAGGCAGCCTCTTCTGTAGCAGCAGCCTGCTCAGTAGCCCCCTGAGACATCTGCTCAGAAGTCGCACTTAATTGCTGGCTTTCGGATGCAACATTGTCTGCCGTTAATTTTGCGTCGTTTACAACATCACGAAGCTTTTCAAGCATCAAGGCAATAGACTGTCCCAGAATGTCCTTATCTGAAAGAATCTTTACACTGGCACGCAGGTCTCCTTTTGCAATCTGCTCTGCAACCATCGCCGTATCCTGCAGACTCTTGACAACCTTGTTCACACTGTCTATGATCCTGGCAATCCCATCATCACGCTCAGCAACCAGATGTATTGAGAGGTCTCCAAGGCTGAGCCTTTCAAGATTCTCCACAAGCATTGCCACCTGTTTTTCGAGGTACGCTCTTTGCTCATCAGCCTCTTTCTGCAGTCTTTTAACCTCTGAAATATCTATAATCACTTCTATACCGCCATAGACATTGCCTTCATCGTCAATAAGTGGTGAACATGCAGCCTGTATAGGAAATTTTTTGCCGTACCTTGTCTCCGCCACTGTCTCTCCGATAATCACTTCACGGCTGCGCATGCAGTTCTTGAGCGTACAGTTTGCCGTGCCGCAAAGCGGGGTCTTTGACAGGTCAGCACATGTCATCTTCCCGACGACCTCATCACGGCTATAACCCATGGCTTTCAACGCAGCATCGTTGATAAAGGTAATCACCAGGTCCCTATCAACCGTAAACATAGGTGCAGCAATAGAGGCGACAATATTCTCACACTGCCTGCGCTGTGCCTGTACCTCGCTGAGCTGTCTCTCAAGCTCTTTAATACGGCTGTGCAGCTTTCCGTTACCCTTGTTTCGTCTGGAAGACTTAGATGTTTTGGCAGACTTAGCCATTTTCCACCCTCCTGCTTTAAGGTTTACATTTTCTCACTTCTACCCCAGTCCTTTCTGTTACTGGAAGCATTTCTCCCCTCTCAGTTATGTTTTAAAAACAATGCCTCTTCTTCTCTCTCCACACCCTGCACCAGCTGATGGACATCCAGTATCAAAGCCACTGTGCCATCACCCAGTATGGTTGCACCTGAGATTCCCTCCACTGCTCTGTAAAACCTGCCGAGTGATTTAATCACCGTCTGGTGCTCGCCAATCACATTGTCTACTACAAAACCTACCCTGCTGCCGTCCGTCCTTGTAATAACCACCTGTTCTATGTCAGGCATCTGCCCCCCGATACGGAAATACTCTCTCAGACGGACATAGGGGATTAGCTCACCCCTGACATTCGCAATATGCCTGCCATGAGCTTTAGCCACATCCTCGCGTGTCAGTTCCACACACTCCTCTACGACTGAAAGAGGCATGATGAAATACTCTTGTCCTATTCTCACCAAGAGCCCTTCGATTATCGCCAGTGTAAGCGGCAGCTTAAGCGTAATCGTTGTGCCCACACCCTTCTTACTGCTTATTCCAATAGAGCCCCGAAGAGTCTCGATACTTTTCTTTACAACGTCCATTCCTACTCCACGCCCGGATACGTTTGTAACCTCTTCTGCAGTCGAAAACCCGGGGACGAGAATCAGGGAAAAGATGTCTTTTTCAGACAGCTCTGCATCCGGTGCTATCAGCCCTCTCTCCAGTGCCTTTGCCCTGATGGCTTCAGCATCCAGGCCTGCTCCATCATCCCTTATCTCTATCAATACGCTTGCACCGGAATGCACTGCTGAAAGATGCACCGTCCCTTTTCTCGGCTTGCCTCTGGCTTCTCTGACATCCGGCGGCTCTATTCCATGGTCTATACTGTTGCGAATAAGATGAACAAGCGGGTCGTTAAGCCGCTCGATTACGGTCTTGTCGAGCTCTGTCTCTGCACCCTCGGTTGTAAGCTCAACCTCTTTACCAAGTTCCCTTGAAAGATCCCTGACCAAACGCCTGAACTTGCTGAACGTTGTGCCTATCGGCACCATCCGAATGCTCATTGCATTGTCACGAAGCTCTTCGGTCAGGCGCTCCACTTCCTCGGAAATGGAAAGCAGCTCTGGAATGCCACGCTTAAGAACAGTCTGACTCAGACGCGCCTGCACTGTAACCAGCTCGCCTACAAGGTCAACCAGCGTGTCAAGCTTTTCAGCAGGCACACGGATGCTCGAAGCCGACTCTACAGCCTTACGCTCTTTCCGTTTCTGTATGACATGCTCCTGTTCAACAAGTGCAGACTTGACCTTTACCTCGTCAACCACTCCGGCATCAACCAGCATTTCACCAACACGCTTCTGAGCACTTAATACCTTCTCTAAATCCTCTGGTGTTAAGTCCCCACGCTCAATCAATATCTCACCAAGCTTTTTGTAACCTGCCTCTACATCAAAATCCCCGCCTTCGTCAATAACTTCAATCTTAAGCTCGCTGTCATCTTCAACAAAAATAAACACATCCTTTATGGCATTAATCCCCTGATTGGTGGTCAAAATCACATCCCAGTACGTGTAGCACGCCTCAGGGTCAAAGTCATTCAGCACAGGTATTGCATCCGTATGCGCCACAACCTTGCAGTCACCAAGCCGGCAAAGCTCCTCAAGCAAATAAACCGGGTTCGTCCCCCTCATGAAAATATCCTGCGCAGAACGAAAACGAATACGGTAAGTAACACTCTTTTCTGAAACATCAGAAACCGGAATGCCCTTTCTGGAGACCGGAACATCAGGCTTTTCTCCAGCCTCAGGCACAAACTTTCTGAATGACTCAACTATCTCGACAGTCCTGCTACTGTTTACTGCTTCACCGCCATCTGCACTGTCCAACATTGCACGAATCTGGTCACGGGCAACCAGCGTAAGGTCTATAAGCTCCTTGGTGACCTTAACCCCTCCATTACGCACAAGGTCAAAAACTGTCTCCACCTCGTGCGCAAACGCAGCAATATCATCAAAACCAAACATCGAACCTGAACCCTTGATGGTATGAAGTGCACGGAAAACACGCCCTATAAGCTCTGCATCTTCCGGAGCATCCTCAAGCTCAAGAAGAGCGCTCTCAAGCTCACCAAGCAGCTCATAGGCTTCCTCTTTAAAAATCTCTTTATGTTTGTCCACGTTCATCTTCTACCCCTCTGTCCACAAACAGCCTTCACCACCACGGACACAGCCTGCATGACGGTAATAACCAGCTTCCTTTACAGCATTTTTAAACGCCTCCGGATAAGTTTCTGCCAGCGTAAAACGCTTATTCGACATCACAGCCGTCCGGTGCGCTGAACACATCAGCTGAAGACAGGTAAGGTCCAGAGCATTGACCCCTTTAAGATCAAAAATCACGTTATCAGCCTCACCAAGTAACCTTAATAAAACCTCCTTGAGTTCAGCCGCACGCTCTATGGTTAAATCACCAGTAGCTTTCAACACCCGTGCATTACCTGACTGTTCAATCTTAAAATTCATCGCATACCCCCCATATCACTGGAAAATGCCCTTCACAGGGCTCGACTCCAGACTCACCTTACAAACTTCTTCACAACACCTATCAGCTGCTCCGGGGTAAACGGCTTTACTATCCAGCCACTGGCACCTGCACGTCTGCCTTCCTGCTTCTTCGTCTCCTGAGACTCTGTAGTCAGCATCACTATAGGAGTAAACTTATATGCAGGTTTCAAACGCAGCTGCTTTATAAGTTCAATTCCGTCCATCTTCGGCATGTTAAGATCGGTTATCACCATCTCTACCCTTTTGCCGTCAACCCTTGCCAGTGCATCCTCGCCATCGACCGCGGCAATCACTTCAAAGCCTGCATCCTGCAATGCAAAAGACACAAGCTGTCTCATAGAAGATGAATCATCCACTATCAACACTGTCTTTGTCATACCTCACCTCCCGAAAAAACACGTCTTTACAGGAAATCAGTCCTATAAAGACTCTTTAACGCGGTTATACTCCCCCTACTCTTCATGCAAATACTTAAAATACTCGCACTTCAGACAGTTGCCGAATCTCTCAAGAAAAGTGCAGTTTGGTGTAGCACCGACACACAGTGTTCCGGTTATAACCCAGCAATACCTGCCCAAACCCTTCTGTACAACAGGACAACCTTTTGTCTTGTCCATTCCGCACTTGTTGAACTCCCAGCAATTAAGCTTGTCTTTCATCTATCCCTTTGAACCTGCTCAGAAAATAGTGACATTGTCCTCACAGGCAGAACCAGAAAAACCCTGCTGCTGCGACTGCTCCACCCCCAGTGTGTCCCGCATTACATCCCTTTCGGACTCCATCGTGTATACCTTTTCAAGCCACTCCACACTGCCGTTTCCATCCCACTTGTGAATCTTCTCATTCACATTCTTTGCCTTCAGAATCACCTCCTCCAGCTCGTTCTTGAACGAAAGCAACGGCTCAATCACATGCTCTATCCTCTGCCTCGTTATATCCTGAAACTGCATGGAGACAACAATACCGCTTATGTCCTTTGCAAGAGATTCGGTCTCTGCACTAAGTTCATCAAGCTGTGCCTTTGCATCATTCACCACCTCGTCTATCCTCCTTAATGTGTCCTCCACAACAACTTCTGCTTCAGAAGCCTTTACATTGCTCTCTGATGTGCTCTGCTCTGTCCTCGAATAAATAGCCCTGATGTCCGACTCCACTTTTGTAATCAGTTTCTTTACCTCATCCGCTGCTGCATTAGACCTGTCTGAAAGTTTCCTCACCTCGTCTGCAACGACTGCGAAGCCCCTGCCGTGCTCTCCTGCCCTCGCTGCCTCTATCGTTGCATTAAGAGCAAGAAGATTCGTCTGGTCAGCTATATATTCAATGTCCCCCAATATTCTTTTTATGTCGCCGACCTCTTCTGTAATTATCTTTATATCGCCGAGCGTCTGCGTAGAAACAGAAACTATGTCTCTTAAACTTTCTATCACCTCGGAAAGTGTTTTCTTGCTTAAATCAAGGAGGGCATCCCTGTCTTCGCCCCCTGCAAACCTTTTGAATGCACCGGATGCCTTGCTTGCCTGTCCACGCGCCCTTTCAACAATGCTTGTGAATCTGTCACCGATGTCCAGTGCAGCAGTCTCGGTCTGCTCAATCACTTCCTCAAGCTGTTTCGCCATCACCGGCATGAGCCTCGCTCTCTCCTGAAGCAGACCTGTTATAGGACTTATTAATGACTCCAGCTCTGCAAAATACTGCTTCTTCTCCTTCTTATGCTCAGCCTCCAGATCCATGACAAGCCTCTTCACAAGCATATACGCAGCAGCAACAACCACAACATAGACAGCAAATACTGCAACAACCCTTACTGTCATGCCTTCAATGAAAGATGCTGCAAGGAGCGGCAGGAAGATTAACGCTGTTTTCAGAGCAAGCCTCCAATCAGACCTTGCACTCAAGCTCATTGACGCCCTCCATTTTTTGCAGAATAGTATCCACGCGCTTAACCATCTCCTCTGGCTCAAACGGCTTGTCAAGGAACTCCGAACACCCCCGGCGCATCAACTCAACAACCATGGCTTTGTCACCATACCCTGATACAGCAAAGACAGGAATGGAAATGCCATTCCTGTTTAACTCATCCAAAAGCTCAATGCCAGACATCACAGGCATCTGGACATCTACAACAAGCAAGTCGAACACCTCACCTTTTCTCTGTGCCTCGAGAATCCTCTGAAGAGCCTCCCGGCCATCCTCTGCCTCACTCGTCCTGTAGCCCGCCCTCCTTAATGCAACAGAAGCAGCAAAACGGAAATGAGGTTCATCATCAATCACCAATATATGCTTTGCCATCCCCGCCACCTTCAAAACCCAATAAAAGCAGAAACGATGCCAGACAACCCGGGCAGAACACCAGACCGCCTAAAAGGTATTCAAAACCAGACATATCAACCGGAAAACGATAATCCGGACTTTGGGAATGAACAGCAAAGGGGTGCGACAGATTTAAAGGCTTGTGACTTAAAAAGTCGAAAAAGTCAATAAAGCAAATAAGTTATCTCTGATGCAAAAATTGTTACAGGTGCAAAAAATGTCGCAGCCTTTTAATGTGAATCCCCTGTCTTCGCCTTCCTGTTTAGACGTTTATTAAGTGCCTGGCGGGTAATGCCAAGAAGAGATGCTGCAATGCCCTGATTGCCTTTCGCCAGCTTCAAAGCCTCTGATATCAAATACTCCTCAGCCTCTCTCAAGGTGGGAAATCTCCCTGAAATCCCGAGGAAAGGACTTCCTTCCGAAGGGGGAAAACTCCTCATTGAAGACTCCTGTCCAATAGTCTCCTTGAAACTGTCCATCGAAAGCACTCCGGATTTATGCCTTGCTACAGCATCAAAAATCATCGCCCTAAGCTCACGTATGTTGCCGGGGAAATGATATGTGGAAAGAAGCGTCATAAGCTCAGGCGGAGGCGTCGGCTTTTTCTTGTTCATAGATTTCGCAGCTTCCTCAAGAAAATGATCAACAAGCAGCGGAATGTCCTCTTTCCTTTCTCTAAGCGGAGGGATGTGTATCTGGTGTGCACGCAGACGATAATACAGGTCTTTGCGGAATTTTCCCTTTTGTATCAGCTTCTGAAGGTCTTGATTTGTAGCCACAACAATACGTGCATCAGTGCGCTTCGGAACATCCGAGCCAAGAGGATAATACGTCTGCTCCTGTAAAAGACGCAAAAGCTTAACCTGCGAAGACTCGCTCAGGTCGCCTATTTCATCGAGAAACAAAGTTCCGCCTGAAGTCTGGGCAACCAGACCGTTCCTCGCCTCTGTTGCTCCGGTGTATGCACCTTTTCTGTGACCAAACAATGTATCGGAAAACATCGTGTCATCCAGACCAGCCACATCCACTGCAACAAAATTCCCCTTAAGCCCGCTGAGTTCATGCAGCGCCCTCGCAATTAACTCCTTGCCTACACCTGTCTCACCAGTAATCAATACAGGCTGCTGAGAGCCGGCAATAGCCTCTACATATTGAAATACAGCACGCATTTTCTTGCTGTTCGTGATTATCGGAGCAAAAACATCTTCGTGCTCCAGTCTGTCTGTAAGGAGATGCCGCTTTAACGAAGAGACCTCATTACGCAGTGCACAAAGCTCTACCGCCCTCTTAACACTCGAAATAAACCGGCTCTTTTCAACAGGCTTTACAAGATAATCAAAAGCACCTGACTTTATACACTCAACAGCTGTTTCCAGTTCATTCGTTGCAGTCATAATAATAACGGGTATGTGCGGATACTCATGACTGATTCTATGAAGCAGCTCCTTGCCTGACAGATGAGGCATAGACAGGTCAAGCACAACCACTGCTACATCCTGCCTGTAAAGAAGAGGCATGACCTCCCGGCTGTCTTCAACAGTAATAACATCTTTTACACCTGCTGTGCGCAACATCACACTGGCACTCAGCAGAGCCTGAGGCTCATCATCTACAAGAAGCACAGGAAAGCCCATTGCCTCTAACTCCCTTTAACCTTAAATTCAGTCGCAGGCAACCTGACAATTGCAGTCGTCCCCTTGCCAGGCTCAGACTCAAACTGAATACTGGCATTGTGGTTCTTAATAATGGAATACGATATGGAAAGCCCAAGACCTGTGCCTCCGGCGTCAAGCTTGGTGGTGAAAAATGGTTCGGTAATCCTTTCAAGCACATCCGCTGTCATACCAACACCTTCGTCCTTGACCTCTATTACCACAGAGTCTGATTCAGCATCAAAAAAAGTAGATACCCAGATTGCACGCTTTCTGTCAGGTAACGCTTGAAGGGAATTTAAAATAAGATTGATGACCACCTGCTCGAGTTGCTGCGCACTGCCTTTAACCAAAGGCAGGTTCTCCCCACAATTAAGATGAAAATTATCAGTGTGCTTTTTTATCTGATTGCTGAGGATTAAAGCCGAAGCCGTAACAACTTTGTTTATGTCAACCTTTCCGTCAAGACCTGACTTGTCCTGCCGCACAAAGTCCTTCAGGTTGTCAACTATACTCTTTATCCTGCGGGAACCATCGGTTATACCCGAAAGCAGCCTTGGTATGACCTCACGCATCTCTGAAAACGGCAGGCCTCCGAGAAAAAACTCGCCGTTTTCACGACTGTATTCATCAAGTATCCGGACTGCATCCTTCCATACCTCGGAAAGAAGCGAGGAATTGAACATGATAAAATTATTCGGATTGTTTATCTCATGTGCAACACCAGAGACAAGTGTGCCGAGCGCAGTCATCTTGTTCGCCTGAATCAGCTGAGCCTGACGAAGCTTCGTTTCCTCTTCCATACGAATCTTCTCTGTTATATCCCTGAAAGAACAGTAAAGGACATCGCTCTGCTGTAATCTTATGACCTTCCCTCTGATAGAAACGACGACCTTTGTCCCGTCCTTTCTGATGCATGTCTCCTCGTCTATACGTAAACCTTTTTTCTCCAGGTCACTGTCCTTGATTGCCTGTCTGAATCTCTTCGATTCCTCCGGTGCTATGAATAAAGGACCGTGCTTGATAAGCTCCTGCTTTGTATAACCGAAAAGTTCTACTGCTGCCGGATTGACATCTACAATCTCACAGGTTCCGGACTTGAATATGATTATGCCGTCTTCGTTCTGTAAAAAAATCTGCTTGCACCGGTCTTCGCTTTCCCTGAGCGCTTCTTCAGCCTGCCCCTTCTTTATCACCAGAGCAACCTGCGATGCAAGACGTCCGAGCACCTCTGCATCCTCCTCGCTTACACTCCTCCTGGTAGCCACACCCAATACACCTATCACTTCCCCTTTTGCAATGAGAGGCGCCCGTATCACGTGCTTAAATCCTGAAATCAAGGCAATCGGAACTGCAAAGGACTTGAGCTTTTTATCCTCAGTGAAATTCTCAAAAAACTTTACTACGTTATCAGTAGTGAGCACCTCGCCTGTCTCCACCACCTTCGTGAAACAACTCCCTTTGTAAAGCGGAATTCTGAGTCCACGAATATTAAGCCCTGTCAGTCTCTCAATACGCCTTAGAAGATTCAAATCTATGGACAAAGCAGCATATATCAGTTCATTCCTGTTTTTTTCAAGAAGCAAAATGTCACAGGCTACACAGTCGAAAAACTCCCTCACACTGTCAACTATCATCTGCAATACAGCATCCAGTGGAATGCTGCTGTTTACAGCGTTGTTTATCTTCTGTAGAAGACGAAGCTCTTCCTCAACACGCTTACGCTTGGTTATATCCGTTGTAACTTTGATGAAATGGGTGATGACTCCATCTCTGTCCCTTACGGGGAAAATAGTCGTGTATTCCCAGTAAAATTTTCCGTTTTTCTTCTTGCGAAACTCTCCATGCTTTACCCTGCCGGAGGTAATAGCATCCTGCAACCACTCATACTCCTCTGAAGACAACTTGCCCAGTTCTGCTATGTTTGTTCCGAGAATATCTTCAAGCGCATAACCTGTTAGCTGGGTAAACTTCCGGTTGACATACTCTATGTTGCCTCTGGTATCGGTAATTACAACCATACTGGGACTCTGCTCCACAGCACTTGACAGCCTGTGCAACTTGTCCTCTGTCCGCTTCATATCCTCCATTGCATTGAGCAAAACTTCCTGCGACATCTCCAGATGAACAGCCTTTTCACCCAGCTTGCGGTTTCTCTCTGCAACTTCAAGATAAGCCTTTTTCAACTCCTCGTTCCTCAAGCAGGCATTACACGCTGCAGCCAGTTTCGACACCACAGGCGTCAACGACTCAATTAATACAGGGTCTAAGCTTTCACCGTTTTTTATCAGAACCATTGCACCGAATGCAGGCAATTCAATGATATAGAAAAAACCTCCACTGCACCGTCCGCTCAAAGGCAACCTTTTGCAATAATCAGCTGCATGCTGCTCATCAACAAAAAGTCCAGGGACACTCTGCAGCGCTTCCTGATATGCCTCGTTTTCATTGATATCCTGCGGTATGGAACAGACAGAAGTAAAACTGAGTCCCCTCTCTGCCTCTTTCCTCAGGCGATAGACCCCTCCGGCTGAACAGTCAAGCTTTTCCACAAAAGCCGTCAAACTCTTCTGGAGCATCTCCTCAAGCTCCAGCCCTGTGTCAATTGACATCGCTATCTCATACAGAATCTGAACGTGCTCTGCTACACCCTTCATCTACACTCCCCTGGTAGAAACCTTACCCGTATTATCTTTTCGGCAAAGCAACCGTTCGTCATTAATCACTTTGATTGGATGAGTTGAAGGAAGGATATTAAAGGACTTCTTCATAAAAAACATCAATTCTTTAAATTAAATTAAAAATTAATTAAATTTATCCTATATATTTTTTCTTCATAATGTATAAGTCAACCAACTAAGAGTTGCTGGCAGCCCTTAAAATTGAAACTTACGGTAGTTAAAAGCAATGGCTGTCCTGTAGGCGAAAACAGCCGGCTATTGACATTATCCGTCAACCGTTTTATATTAAATGTCTATGGGCACTTATACTACATATCGGCCACATAATATAAAGAGGAAAAGGACTCATGGCTTCCTGAGCAGAATGCGCTCAGTAGGCGGCCGTAGAGTCATCAAAAGAAGAAGGGCAAAAGGTAGAAAGAGACTTACTGTATAATTCTTTCCCTTAATTTATTATGCTTTCAGTTATAAGAAAAACAATTCTCTTCATTATAGAATTATACAGGCGTACACTTTCGCCATATCTGCCCGGGGGATGCAGATTTACGCCTACATGCTCTCAGTACTCAAAAGAGGCTATTGAAAAATACGGCATAGCAAAAGGCTTTTATCTTACAGTTAAAAGAATTCTTAAATGTCATCCACTCCATCCCGGCGGATACGACCCTGTAAGGTAAATGGAAAAAAGAACACTCATTGCAATAGTTCTTTCGATACTTGTCTTAATCGTATATCAGTATCTTTTTCTGAAGCCTGCTCAGAAACGGCTTCCAGCCAAGCAGCCGAAGCCGCCTGAGGTGGTCGAACACGCCAAGCCCGCTGCTCCTCCCGCGCCGGTGGTCGTAAAACCTACACCTGCAACCGAAACAGAAAGACTCATAAAGGTGGAAACAGAACTCTATATCGCCACTTTCACATCAAAAGGCGGAACTGTAAAAACATGGCAGTTGAAAAAATACACAGACAATGACGGGCTGAAAATCCCCCTGCTTAAGGAAGACGGGCTTTACCCTGCACTCGGCATAGGCTGGAACAACGATTTTACACTCTCAGAGGCAAACTTCAACGTAATAGGCAACGACCTTAAACTGGACAGTAATAATAAAACAGGCTCCATTGTCTTTGAATACGTGACTCCCCAATACTCTATAAGAAGAACATACACATTCTATTTCGATAAATACAAATTCGACCTTAAAGACGAAATAAGCGGTCTGCCGCAATACGAAATAACCCTCGGCGGAGATTTCGGAATATTTTCAAAAAAAGAGCCTGTGCATGTCGGACCTGTGATTCTCAAGGACACAGACAGAATAGAACTGAAGCCTAAAAAACTCAAAGAGACCAGACTCTACACCGGCAACCTCAAATGGATTGCACAGGAGGATAAATACTTCTGTGCCGCAATCGTCCCGATTACACCTATAGAAAGCGCAAAGGCGTGGAAATTCCAAGACTCTGCGTCTGTCTCTTTTATAGGCAAGCCCGGAGTCAACGAATTCATGGTGTATGCCGGGCCAAAGGAACACGACCGGCTCAAAAAACTCGGCGTGGGACTCGAACACATAGTAGACTTTGGTTTCTTCTCCATAATAGCAAGACCCCTTTTCTGGATACTTAAAAAATTCCACAGTGTTGTAGGCAACTACGGATGGGCTATAGTGCTCCTTACGATTGTCGTCAGAGTGCCGTTTATACCCATTGTAAACAAGGGACAAAGAGCAATGAAGCGTCTTCAGGAGCTTCAGCCGCGAATGCAGGAAATCAGAGAAAAATACAAAAAAGACCCGCAGCGCATGCAGAAAGAAATGATGGAGCTTTACAGAAAACACAAGGTAAACCCGATGGGCGGATGCCTGCCAATACTGCTTCAGATACCAGTGTTCTTTGCCCTGTATAAAGTCCTGCTTATAGCCATTGAATTAAGAGGTGCACCTTTCATGCTCTGGATAACCGACCTTTCGCAGAAAGACCCTTATTACATACTGCCCATCGTCATGGGTATAACAATGGTCATACAGCAGAAGATGACTCCGTCGGCAGGAGACCCAAAACAGCAGAAACTCATGATGTTCATGCCGGTGATATTCACATTCCTGTTCCTGAACTTTGCATCCGGACTCGTGCTCTACTGGCTTGTCAACAACCTGCTTTCCATCGCCCAGCAGATATACGTAAACAAAAAGAAAACGGCTTAGACTAAAGCCTCAGCTTGGCTGCAATCCTTATAGCCTCGAGCATACTTGAGGGTTTTGCCAGCCCCTTCCATGCAATGTCATATGCAGTGCCGTGGTCAGGGGATGTCCTTATTATGGGCAGACCTACCGTAACATTAACTCCGGTGTCGAATGCCAAAAGCTTGATGGGGATTAGGCCTTGGTCATGATACATTGAGACTACTATGTCGAACTCTCCCCTGTATGCCCTCCAGAAGACAGTATCAGGCGGATACGGACCTGTAACCGGAATGCCCTGCTTCTTTGCCTCCTTCACAGCCGGAGCAATAATCCTTTCTTCCTCATCACCGAAAAGCCCGCTCTCCCCTGCATGAGGATTTAAACCGCAAACCGCTATCTTAGGCTTGCTGATTGAAAGCATATCGCAGGCTCGCAATGCCAGTCTGATGGTCTTAAGCACTGCCTCTTTGCTTATAAGCGAAGGCACATCCCTCAGAGCCTTGTGTATGGTAACGAGTATGACCTTCAATGAGCCTCCCATGAGCATCATTGCGTAATCCTTTGTGCCTGTAAGTTCTGCAAGCATCTCAGTATGCCCCTGCCATGGAAAACCTGCCATCTTAAAGGCTTCCTTTGATATAGGCGCGGTTACTATTGCATCGACCTCACCCTTCAGTGCAAGCTCAACTGCTTTTTTTATGGCACTGGCAGATGCCCTGCCGCCTGCCTCAGTCGGTGCGCCCTTTTTATAATCGCCTGCTGGGCCTGTGTCCACCACCTGTATGGCATCAGGCTCACCGGCTTTGCCCAACTTCATCGGAAGCTCAAAGGCACGCAGTGCTTCCTCGATAACAGCCCTGTCTCCGACGACCAGAGGCATGCAGAACCACCTTGCACCCTGGATTGCCTTCAGTGCAACCTCAGGGCCCACTCCTCCAGGCTCTCCCATAGTTATAGCGATTCTCTTCAAATCAGATGTGGTCAAGAATCTCCCTTACCCTCCCTAAAAGCTCCTTAGGTGAAACAGGCTTTGAGACAAAGCTCAACCCTTCTCTAATTATCCCCTTTTCATACATGACTTCACCCGTATAGCCACTCATAAAAAGCACCTTAATCTTAGGTTTTATCTTTGCTATCTCGTCATAGACTTTTTTACCGTCTTTTTTTGGAATAACTATATCAGAAAGTAGAAGCTGGATGTCATCCTTATTTTCCATAAATTTTCTCACAGCGTCTTCACCATCCACTGCCTCTATGACCGTGTAACCGGATTTTTCAAGCAGAGTCTTTATAAGTCTTCTTACCTCAGCATCATCTTCTGCCAGAAGAACCGTCTCTGTGCCCTTTTTAAGAGGTGAAACAGATGATGTGCGAAGTTTTTTGACCTCTGTATTAACTATCGGCAGATATACCCTGAATGTTGTGCCTTTGCCCGGCTTGCTCTGGACATCGATGTAACCGTTATGCATCTTGACTGTTCCATAAACCATCGAAAGGCCAAGACCTGTGCCTTTGCCTACATCCTTCGTTGTAAAGAACGGCTCGAATATCTTCTCCTTCGTCTTTTTGTCCATGCCTGTGCCGGTATCCGAGACAGAAAGAACAGCATACACTCCTGGTTTGCCATACCCGCGAGTCCTGACAAAATCACTATCAATTTCTCTGCGTTCAGTGCTGATGATTAAATCTCCACCATCAGGCATTGCATCCACTGCATTCGTTACAAGATTCATCAAGACCTGCTCTATCTGATTGGTATCCACCATTACAGGCAATACTTCATCTGCAAGCAATATTCTTAATTCGATATTTTCACTTATAAACCTCAACAGCAGTCTCTCTACTTTTCTTATAATTTCATTCAGGTCTGTCTGCCTGAGATGAACCGCCTGCTTTCTGCTGTATGCAAGCAGGCCCTGTGTCAGGCCAGCTGCTCTTTTTGCTGAAGCCTGTATCATATCCACATAAGCCCTTAATGGACTACCTTCTTCTATTGCATCCTGCAGGAACTCGCCGTAGCCTATAATCGCCGTGAGAATATTGTTGAATTCATGGGAGATTCCACCGGTCAGCGTGCCTATAACCTCCATCTTCTGGGCATGACGAAGCTGCTCCTCAAGGCTTTTGCGTTCGGTAATGTCCAGCAGAGTCCCTATAACAGCAGGACGCTCCTGATACATTATCCGTGAACCGTAAACCTCTAAATGGACAACATCTCCGTTCTTCTTCACACCTCTGAAACTGTAATGTATGGATTTGCTTTTTCCGGAAAGCCGCTTCTGTATGTTTTGCCTGACAATTGCCCTGTCCTCCGGCAGGGTCACGTCCTCAGGACCCTTCTTGTTTATCAGCTCCTTAACTTTATAGCCGAATATCTCAGCCATTCTCGGATTTACATACTTGAATACATTGTCCTGTATAAGATAAATACCGGCTAATGATTTTTCCGCCAGACTCCTGAACTTGTTCTCGGATTCTTTAAGCGCTTCCTCTGCCCGCTTATACTCTGTGACATCCCTGATGACTTCAATACCAGCTATTATCTTCCCTGCCGAATCCCTCAAAGGGGAAGAAGTCAGTTCAAAGTGCATTACCCCTTTATCAGTAGAGAAAGTTTTTTCAGCTTTATGAATCCCGCCGTCTTTAAAAGACATGACAACAGGACACCGCTTACAGACATTTTTCTTCCGCTGATATGCGGTATAACAATACTCACCTGTATGGTCTCCAACCCAGTCTTTCAGCACCTGATTCTGATATAGAATCTTGAAATTAGTATCCTGAATGCTGATACCGCTTCCTATGGCTGCAATAATCGCCTCTGACCTGTTTTTCTCTGCCCGGTGTTCTGCCTCGGATGCTTCAAGCTCGGCAACCCTCCGGCGAAGTTCCACCAGCTCTTCTATGAGCTGCTCTTTCGTCTTATCAGCATCTTTCATTTTTTTAAGACCTTGAAGGGGAAATCCCAAGGCTAACGCATTTTAAAACCCTGGCATGAAAGAATCAAGGGATTTATCTCCCTGCTATCTTCAGTTTTTTGGCACTGCGCAGTCTTTCATTCTCAAAGGCGAGCCTGAAGACTATGTAATACTTGTTGATATTGCTTACATACTGGACGGTTTCCTGTCCGATGAGCCTGAGGGCAGCTATCTCCACATTCCTGAACCACCGGTTGGGGTCAAGCCCCATCTCTTTAGCCAGTTTTCTTGCCTTTTTAATCTTTGTGGGTCCTGCATTGTATGCCGCAAGGGCAAAGCGGACCCTGTCCCTTTCCCGCATACCTGCATCGCTAAAATACCGGTCTCTAAGAAGTGCAAGATACTTGACGCCTGCATGAATGTTGTTTTCAAGAAGATGCACGTCTTTTATGCCGATTCTCTTGTCTCTGGCTGTAGCAGGCAGAACCTGCATGATCCCAACGGCACCTGTATGGCTCTTCTTATTATTGTCAAGTCCTGACTCCTGAAAAGCCTGAGCCATAATGAGTATCCAGTCAAATCCATATTGAGACGCATACTTCTGAAAAAGCTCTATATACCGGCGGTGCTTTTCAAGCTCCTCTGGCGTAACAGGGTTTTTTATCCACTTGTTGTCCTTAAAATATCGATTGAAATAGATGTTGCCAAGGAGTGTGCCCTTACGATGCCCCTTTATAAACTCGTTCAGACTGGCCTTAAGCTTGGGATTTTCTTTTCTTACCATCCATGCAATCCGCCCGCCTGTCCGCACTTTCAGGTGCTCATGCACCTTTAAGTTTTCAAAAACCCCTGACCAAATCCTTGCGATATGACTGTCAGATACGGTTATCTCAATTGCACCGGAGTTTACCATCTCGAGAATGTCCTCTGTCTCAAGGGTCTCATCCGCCTTTACGATCTCCACAGGTTTCAGGCCTTTCTGCGAAAGCTCATCATTTAAGGCAAGAAGACTTTCATAATAGCTGCTGCTTTCCCTCACGAATACCTTGCGGCCGGACAGGTCATCAAGGCTTTCAAGCCCCTGCACACTCTTGTTGGTTACAATCACCTCATCAACTCCGGTCAAGTAAGGCTCGGTGAAATCCACTTTCTTGAGTCTTTCAGGGGTAATTGTAAGTCCTGCGGCAGCGATATCACCCTGTCCTTCCACCAGTGCAGGTATAAGCATATCGCGGGAGACAGGAATAAAATCAAGAACGACCTTGAGGTCACGCCCCTTAATCTTCCTGTTTAAAAACTTTTCGTATTCTTTTAAAAGTGAGTATTCAAAACCGTAAAGCCTGCTGTTGGCGATGAAAAAGTTCGTCTTGTTGAAGGTCGTAAGAACCCGTATGTACCGCCTTTTCAGCAGACCGTCCAGGTCGTCAGTGTATTTTTTCTCAAGATGCGAAGCTAAAGGATGAAACAGCGCTGTTGGATCAATACCGGCCTTCTTCTCTTCCTTATTGGAATCGGCTTTCTGCCCTTCACCACAGGAGACAATTAAAGCAAAAGCAAGCACCAAAGTAAAAGCCTTTACCAGCCCATTTTGATGCCGCTTCATAATATTTACCCCCCTCCGGAGCACAACAGAACCAGATTTAAAGTATAATAACAACCTTATATTGACTGACTCAAGAGGTCAATAACCAGAATAAACATCACTTTCTGTTATAATAAAGTTTCGAAACTTCAATATTATATAGGTGCGAGGTCTGGATTATGGGACTGCTTAAAATAATCGAAAACTATTTTAAGCCGGAAGAAGGGAAAAACTTTATAGGAAAACTGGGCAGAAACGACCCGTGCTGGTGTGGAAGCGGGAAGAAATACAAGAAATGCCACCTGCCTGAAGACGAGAAAAAACAAAGGAAGAAATACACTATAAACTGTGGTCCGACTTGAGGGACTTCTTTCTGAGCTGAGTTTCAGCTCTAGCCATTGACCCTGTCCTGCCTTTAGTTTATCATAACCTTATGCTAAATCCTGAAAAACAGCTTGAAATCATAAAGAGAGGTTCGGCAGAGATAATCCTTGAAAAGGAGCTTCTTCAGAAGCTCGAAAGGTCTTACAAGGAGAACAAACCCCTTAAGGTCAAGGCAGGGTTTGACCCCACTGCACCGGACATCCACATCGGGCACACCGTGCTGCTTGAGAAGATGCGGCAATTTCAGGAACTCGGGCACGAAGTCATATTCCTCATAGGCGACTTCACCGGCATGATAGGCGACCCGAGCGGAAAAAGCGAAATGCGCCCCCCTCTTACAGAAGCCGAAGTCCTTGAAAACGCAAAAACATACAAAGAGCAGATATTCAAAGTCCTCTCGCCTGACAAAACACGCATAGTCTTTAACTCCGAGTGGATGAAAAAGATGACTCCGGAAGAGTTCATCAGGCTTACAAGCAGATACACAGTCGCAAGAATGCTCGAAAGGGAAGACTTCAAGCAGAGATTTTTAAATCAGAACCCTATCAGTATCCATGAGTTCATATACCCACTGATACAGGGCTATGATTCCGTAGTGCTCCAGGCTGATGTGGAACTCGGAGGTACAGACCAGAAGTTCAATCTTCTTGTGGGAAGAGAACTCCAGAAGGAGTACGGACAGGAGCCCCAGTGCCTTGTGCTTATGCCTCTTCTTGAAGGACTCGACGGCGTTAAGAAGATGTCCAAAAGCCTTGGAAACTATGTGGGTATTACAGAGCCGCCGAAAGAGATGTTCGGAAAGCTTATGTCCATAACAGACGACCTTATGTTCAGATACTACGAACTCTTAAGCCGTATATCGCTTGATGAACTCAATGCACTTAAAGAAGGGATTAAAAACGGCTCTATGCATCCGAAAAAGGCAAAAGAAGACCTTGCCATGGAGATAGTGGAAAGATATTGGGGCAGGGAAGAGGCACTTAAGGCTAAAGAGGAATTTGACCATATATTCAAACACAAAGGACTTCCTGAAGAAATTCCGGTGTTTGAACTTGAATGGGACGGTGAGGAGATGTGGATAGGAAGCATTATGAAGACCTCAGGGCTTACCTCAAGCACCGGCGAGGCTATGAGGCTTATAAAACAGGGTGGAGTAAGAGTGGATGACCAGAAACTTTCCAACCCTCAGACAAAACTCAAAAAGGGAAGCTATCTGCTCAGAGTAGGAAAGAGGAAATTCCTTAAGGTCGTGCCCAAAGACAATGATAAGCACAACTGAGATATTTCTGCGTCTTATAATCGGAGCGGTCTTCGGCGGGGCAATAGGCTTTGAGCGCCAGGTGCACGGAAGACCTGCAGGCTTCAGAACACATATGCTCGTCTGCGTCGCCTCCGTGCTCATCATGATAGTGTCGGAATACTTCTACTACCTGAGCTATTCAGACCCGTCTTTTATAAGGATTGACCCCGGCAGAATCGCTGCAGGCGCAATAACCGGTGTGGGTTTCTTAGGTGCAGGTGTAATTATAAAGACAGGAATCACAGTGCAGGGACTTACCACAGCGGCAAGCCTCTGGATGGTCTCAGCCATCGGGCTTTCCATCGGAAGCGGGCTGTATCTGGCTGGCACAGGAGCATTCGGTCTTACACTCTTTGCACTGATTATCCTTAGAGCACTCGAAAGAAAAATGACAGGGCTGACATACAGATCCTTCACAATTACTGCCAGAGAAGACCTTAAAGAAGAAGACATCATGTCCGTGCTGAATAAATACAGTCTGGAAGTCTACAACATAGACTATGAAAAAGACATTGTTAAAGAAGAGCTTACATACCGCATCACCGTCGCGTTCAAGACCCTGGTTCCGATAAGGGGGATACTTGATGAGCTTTCAGCCCTGACAGGAATAAGTAAAGTGGTCATAAAGAGTTAGTGTTGATGTCCGCCTTCGGAATGCCCGCCGGCTATTATATAGACTGCCTCCTCTGACGAGTCATTCTCAAAAAAACATTCGCTCTCGCCCTTGATATGAAAAGCAGTACCTTCCTTAAGAATGCCGTTGAAACAGCCTGAGACCTTTATGTCTCCTTTAAGGGAAGCCACAAGCTCTTCGTGTCCGCTTCCGGGCTTTATGAGTCTGCCCTTCTCCCCGGGCTTAAGAAAGCCGTAAATCATGTAGCAGGCATGGCTCTGGGTATCCTTAACACCAAGGACATACTCACCGCCTGATGCCTTCGCCTTTTCTCTTATGTCAAATGTCTTCATCTTCTGCCTCCAGCAGTTGCCATTCAGCATATCCTCTTTTTCTTTTGTTAACCTTCCTGCCCTTTAAGACGACTTTTTTGACCTTAGGATGGGTCTTTACAGCAGTATATGCCCGGAGGAGATTCGCAATCGTTGCCTCCTGAAATGTAAGCTCTGTGCCGTCCTGAAGAAATATCGTAGCCCTGAGGTGCACATGCCCTTCAGGAATCTCAACTATAACACCTTTTACATCCTCATTTCTTATATTCATTAAGATATCTTTTCAGTTCCTCCTTTTTAATCCTGCCCCGGAGTCTTCTGCCATCGCTGAATTCGATAACAGGTATCTCGAACCTGAATTTCTCATAAATCTCATCATCCTCGGTTATCTCTATTCTGTTGATTTTAAGATTGTACTGAAGCTTAAGTCCGTTAAGGAGTTCCTCTGCATGGTCGCAGAGCCAGCAGCCTTCTTTTGCATAAAAAGTAATCTCTATCATAAGTCAGGATTTACGCAACAAAAAGGGCACAAACCTTTGATTCTAACCGAACGCTATATTATATCAAAGGATCTGTGCCCCTTGGCACTCAGTAGCTTTTTCCGACACCGAGATCTATGCTCTTCTTCATAGTCTCGATTATTCTTGCCTCTGCCTCCTTCAGTGCCTGCTCTTTGTCATCAGGCACTTCGATTTCCCATGTGGTTTCATCCGCTCTGTTCATCTCTGTGAGTATAGCCCTGTGCAGGTTCTCTGTTGTGAAGTGGGGTATGCGGTCCTTCTTCGCCATCAGGCGCTCTTCCACCAACTTTAAATATTTTTCTCTGTATTCTGATACATCCAGCCTTGCCATATTTTCCCCCTTTTGCTAAAAAAACGGCTGATATTCCCTTACCGAATGAATGCCCTCTGATCCCCCCTTTTTTATGGAGTCAGAAGCCTCACAACGAAGCTTCTAATAATATCTTAGGGCAAAACAAGGGGGTTGTTAAGACCTTTTTAAAGCCCAGTTTATAATCTCCTCTACCATGGCTTCTATGGTAGCCTTCTTTGGCATGATATCCACTTTTAAGCCGGCTTTCTCTATGGTCTTGGCAGTAACAGGACCAATCGCCGCAATGGCAACTCCCTTTAAGAGTTCTTCTGCATCCTCGCCCATCATCTCCCTGAAATTTCTAAACGTAGCGCCGCTTGTGAACGTGGCAACTGTAATCCTGCCTTCTTTAAGAAATCTCTTTAGTCTTTTGCCTTTTGTCTCGGGCTTGACTGTTCTGTATGCTGTTGGCACATCTATCTCGCCGCCCAATGCCCTGACTGTCTCAGGGAACACCTCTCTTGCAACCTCAGCCCTCGGAAGAAGAAACCTCATCCCTTTAAGGCTGTCCGAGCCGGCAAGTTTCTTGAACGACTCTATAAGCCCCTCTGCCCTGAACTCATCAGGCACCATGTCAACTTTAATGCCGTATTTTCTTACCTCCAAAGCCGTCTTCTCACCCACTGCACAGACCTTAATGCCTTTCAGGTCTCTAATATCCTTATCCCGCTCAAAAAACCTTCTAAAGAAGTACTTAACCCCGTTTGCACTCGTAAATATCAGCCATGGCGGGGTTTCAGACCTTTTCTCCTCAAAACCACGGATATCGGTTATTATCCTGTCTGTTGCCTCATCCAGTTCATCCCAGCTTTCAGGCGGCACCACCTCGATTGTAGGGAACTCCACCACTTCAGCACCAAGTTCTTCAAGGACTTCAAACCCGCCTGAATGCTCTCTTGTCACAAGCACCCTTGTTCCGAAAAGCGGCTTGTCTTCATACCATCTCAGACTGTCCCTTAATCTCACGACATCGCCCACGACCATAACGGCAGGCGGCTTTATGTCCCTTTGCCTGACCTGAGAAGCAATGTCCTTGAGTGTGCCTGTAAGGGTGGTCTGCTCTGCCCTTGTGCCCCATCTGATTATGGCAACAGGTGTGTCAGGTGACCTTCCGTTTTCCATGAGTTTTTCTGTCAGAACATCAATATTTTTAACAGCCATGAGGAAGACCAGAGTGCCTATTCCTGTAGCAAGCTTTGACCAGTCTATTGAGGAGCCTTCCTTTGTAGCGTCTTCATATCCAGGGATAACGGCAAACGATGAAGAATAACGCCTGTGGGTAAGCGGGATTCCTGCATAGGCAGGTGCGGCAATCGAGGAGCTTACTCCAGGGACAACTTCAAACTCAATATTTTCTCTGGCAAGCACTTCTGCCTCTTCCCCGCCTCTGCCGAAGACAAAGGGGTCTCCGCCTTTAAGACGGCATACTACCTTGCCCTCTTTCGCTTTTTTGACGAGAATGTCGTTTATCTCCTCCTGACTCATGCTGTGGTGTCCGCCGCGCTTGCCTGCATAGATAAACTCCGCCTTGCGATTGATATAATTCAGGACCTGTGCATTGAGATGAAAATCATAGATTACAACATCCGCTTTCTTAAGGCACTTCAGACCTTTTATAGTCAGAAGCCCTATATCACCGGGACCGGCTCCGACAAGATATACTTTGCCCTTTGTCTTATCCATGAGAATTTAATTCTATCACAAAAGGAAAGCCGCCTGCCTTACCCGGCTGGAAGCAGGATATGACTGGAAACCGCCTCAAAAGAAAGGCCTCTGCAATCCCTTAACTGCAAGAACTGCAGGTGGATTTTGAACAGGATGTGCATGAGGATGTGCCTGCAAAGGGTTTTTCTACTCCGCTCATTCCAAAGACAGAGAACTTCTTTGTCACCTCTTTGGAATCGCACTTAGGGCACTTTACTTCCTGAGAGCCGAAGACCAGCTTCTCGAAGTCCTCACCGCAGGCATTGCACTTATACTCGAATATAGGCATAGTGTCGTATTGATTATAACATAACAGCCGAAAATAACGCTTTGAAAATGTAAGCCCTTGTCCTAAAATAACCCAATAAGTATATTATCTCATGTAAACGGTTGATTATCTTGAAGTCAAATGGTTACTATATAAGCCAATCAAAGGGGCGGTGTCCCTTTAATTATGGAGGTTTATCATGTTGGAAGCCATAGTATCCTTTTTCGTATCCACTGCATGGGCAATGGGTCCGGCTCCTGAAGGCGGTCAGGGCGGTGCCGGCGGGGCCTTCGCAGGACTGCTGCCGCTTATACTCATATTCGTAATATTCTACTTCCTGCTCATAAGACCCCAGCAGAAACGGGCAAAAGAACACAGACAGATGATAGAGTCCATTAAAAAAGGCGACAAGGTCATAACCTCAGGCGGTATATACGGGCTCGTAGACTCTGTGGGAGAGAAAACCGTAACGCTGAAAATTGCAGAAAACGTAAAGATAAAACTCGGGAAGGCATACATTGCAGCACTCAGGTCTACTGCGGACGAAGACTGATAAAATCCCTACGTTAGAAACAGTTCGCAACTATCAGAAGGCAAGGCTCTATATAGAGTTAGCCGATAAATATCTTGAATCCCTCGGCTACACCGAGCACGGCTTCAGACACTGCAATATCGTATCCAAAACCGCTTATAAGATTCTCTCGCAGCTTTCTTTCGACCAGAAAGAGGCAGAGCTTGCCGCAGTAGCCGGCTTCCTGCACGACATAGGCAACATGGTCGGAAGAAACCAGCACCACCGCACAGGCGCACTGCTTGCCAAGGAAATCCTCGAAGAACTCGGCTTCGACCTCAGGGATATCGGAAAGGTAATGGCAGCAATCATCATACACGATGAAGACGAGGGAGTAACTCCAGACCCTGTAGCCGCAGCCCTGCTCATAGCAGACAAGTCAGACGTCCACAGAAGCAGGGTAAGAAGCACATCAATGATTAAAGAGGACATACATGACAGAGTCAACTATGCAGCAACTGAATCAGAACTCACCGTAGAGCCGGAGAAAAAACTCATCACGCTTTCCCTCGTCATTGATACAAAAATATCTCAGGTAATTGAATATTTTGAGATATTTCTTTCAAGGATGACTGCATGCAGAAAAGCGGCAAAAGCCTTAGGGTGCGAATTTCAGCTCTATATAAACGACAGCAGAATGGCATAACTCCCCCACTTGCTGAAAAATCTGCATGTAATATAGTGGCAGGATTTACGGGATTTATCGAAAAGCCCGGCTCTGCTTCAGAAAGACTGTCTTTACTTGTTAAGGGAGGCGGTTTGGAGAACAGATAAATTTTATACCATGATTTGCTCCGGCAAGGTGCCAGAGACTAAGAAAGGCACATATGTCAAAAAAATATGCGGTTTATATTTTTCTCTTGTTTTTTATCATAGGGCTATTTTATATCGTTAACCCTGCTTTTTCTCAGTCCCCGACACCAGACTGCTACGGCACTCTTAAGGCATGGGAGGCAGACAAGGTTACTCCAGGACTGCAACAGTGGTGGAGCGAACATAAATGCTATTGCCCGAGTGCCTATTCCCAGCCCGTATGTGTCAAAAAAAGCACCACACCGTGGGGTGCCGCTCCTGTTACACCTTCAGGCAATTTAAGTCCTTCCCAGCAGTTTGCCGTTCAGGCATTTGGAAGCCTCATGCAGGGATTATTTCAGGGGCTGTTCGCTCCTTCGAATAATGCCTATCAGCAACAGATGATAAGACAGCAGGAAGAGGCAAGGAAGAAGGAAGAGGCGATGAAAAAACAGGCATTAGAGCGATGGAAGAGTCTCCAGAAAGAAGAGAAATCCAAGATGACACGACAGGAGGCTCAAAAAAGGCAGCGGGGGCAGGAATTGCTTGCAAAAATAGGCAGAATAGGCAGCGACGAACTAAGTGCCGAAGGTATGGGCAGCGGCAAACTTGAGCCATACAGGTGGGGAACCGCCAAGCCAGAGTTTAAACCCATAGGAACAGGCAGATATGACACATCAGGACTTTTATCGTGGCAGAGGTTTCTCTGTGCCGCATACTTTTCCACCTGGGCGCTTTCAGAGATGAAGAGTGGAAATCCTAAAGGGGCGACATTTCTGAACAGTCAGGCAAGCAAGGTAATCGCAGGAGACATGACTGATGTGGAGTGTAATTTTCCTGCACTGCCACAACCGCCTGAACCCCAAAAGACAGACATGAAGATGCAGAAAATGACCAGCCTCTTTGACAAGGTGCAGATAAAGGTAAAACACCTTCAGGAGATAGAAAACAAGCTCTACGAGGCAAGAAAGGCAAAACACGATGCAGAGATAAAACTGAAGGAAGCAGAAGAAAAAATCTCAGAAATAAAAAATCAGTCCCAGAATGCAAAATCACCTGAGGAGAAATCACAGTATGACGACCTTCTCAAGCAAGTCCTCGCCCTCCGAGACAATGCGAAAACCCAGCTTGATAAGGCAAGACAATCCGAAGAGGAATACCTTCAGATGAAAAAGAATGAAATAAACGAAATAAAAAAGATAGAACAAACGGTAAAGCGTGAGTTCGGAAAGGAATGAAGAAAGGAGACGGACAATGAGAGGTTTGAAAGTAATTGCAGTGGTTGCCTTAATTCTTCTGACAAGCTGTATGGCAGGGGACTTTAGAGTGTTTGGGATTGCTAACTTACAGCAAAAAAATTATGACGCAGCGATCTCAAATTTCAAAACGGCTGTTAATATGGACCCATCCGATGGAAATAATCATTTCTGGCTTGGAAGGGCGTATTATCTAAAGGGCGACTACAAGAACGCTGTCGTGCACCTTAAGAAGGCTACAGAACTCCAGCCGAATGACGTTTATAATCACTACTGGCTTGCTCAAGTTTATATGAAAACAGGGAAATGGCAGGAGGCGGTCAGCTCGCTTAAAAAAGCAATCCAGATAAAACCTACGAATAGTGACTATTTTAAAGGTTTGTCGTATTGCTACAATGAACTCCACCAGTACGACAATGCCATAACTGCTGCCAAAAGGGCGATAGAGTTAAAACCTGATAATGTCTCAGCCTACAACAACCTCGGATACGCGTATGCTAAAAACAAGCAGTATGATGAGGCGTTCAAAGCCTTCAAAAAGGCAATAGAATTAAATCCACAAAATGCCGTTCCTTACGGTAATTTCGGATTTTTTCTAGTTGAAAAAGGAAACTACGCAGAGGCTGCAGAACAATACAAAAAAGCGGTTTCACTGCAACCGAACAATCTGGCATATCTCTCAAGACTTGCCAGTGCATACTACATGCAGGGCAAATATGATGACGCCCTTGATACCATCAACAAAACAGTTGCCATATCTACTTTCACAGGGATTGGAACAAGGATTCAGATTGTCGCCGGATTCCCTGTTGTCACAGAAGTTTTTGAATCAAGGCCTGCAAAAAAGGCAGGCATACAGAAAGAGGACAGGATTATAAAGATTGACGGAAAATCCACAAAAGGCTTGGCTCTTGAAAAAGTAATCCAGAAACTAAGGGGTCAGGAGGGCGCAGAGGTTGTATTGACGATTAAACGGGAAGGGGTAAAGAAGCCCTTTGAAAAAACCCTCACAAGGGAAAAGATAATCCCTAAAGAAACAGCGCCAAACTTTGGGTATAGAAGCCTCATACAAAGGCACAGGGGAAGCCGGGAGGAAGCATTAAAAGACGCTGAACTGGCCTACTCTCTTAATTCATCCGATGACTGGGCAAGGCTTGCCCTTGGCGCATCCTACCTTGACAGGGGCAGGTATGAGGAATCTATCGAATTACTTTCACAGGTGAAAGACAGCACCTGGGCCCGTCTTCTTGAAGCCACTGCTCATGCAAAACAGGGCAATGTCAAAAAGGCGGTTGATATTTACTCATCCATTCCGGAAGAGAAACTGTCCCCGAAAGACGTGCCGTTATGGAGTGACAGGAACACTCTGCTTCAGGCTTTAAAGCCTTTTGTCGCCTCAAAAAAGGAAAATGCCAAGACCCTTCAGGCTCAAGGCAGGTATAAGGAAGCACTTGATGAGCTTGGCGACGCCTTAAAGGCTGCTGATGATACGGATTCAAAAGAGATATGCAGGGCGATGTCAGAAATAATAAGAAGAGACCCGCGGCTTTCCGAACTTCCTGAGGAAGCAAGAAAATACGTATTAAGGGGAGAGGTGCTGACAGAAGAGGGGAATTTTGAAGAGGCAGCGAAGGAATACCGGAAAGCCGTGCAGGCAGCCCCGTACATCGCAAAACTGCATCTCAACACCGCTATGGTCTATGGAGAGTTGAAAAAGTATCCCATGGCGATTCGCTACATGAAGACCTTTCTCCAGCTTGCACCTGAAGCGCCCAATGCCAGGGCTGCACAGGACCAGATATACAAATGGGAGCTTATGGTAGAGAAGGGAAAATAAAGGGACATGGTGAGAAAATTTATAACCAGCTTTACGTTTTGTATCATTTGCCTTTTCTGCTTTAGCAACTCGCAAGCACAGACAGCGGATATTGAAAGGGGAGCCTGGCTCCTTGGTGTGATATTCAAACTGGAAAGGATGAGGGATAACGCTGTAGCTGACGTTCAAAGATACGAAAGCGAAATACAGAAATGCGATAGCACTATCAGGAAATCTGAAAACTTCATAAGACTGGCTCAGCAAAAAGGCAATGCAGAGGTGGAGATGATTGCACGGGATGCATTAGCCAAGGCAAATGAAGCCAGGATGAAAAATGAAGGACTGAAGCGTGCGGCAGAACTCAGAAAAAAGAGGGCGGAAATAGCTATCGCAAACGTGCGCAACCTGCTCGCAAAGCAGCTATCGGTAAAATCTGAGATAAAATCGGTGGTAACCGGTTATTCCGGCGATGTCTATATTTTTTCAAGGAAACGGAATGAGACGACACCTTTAGGAGAAAACAGTGCGGGTTATCTTGAGCCGGGTGATGAGATATGGACGCTTGGGAAAAGCAGTGCTGAGATGCAATTCCTTGATGGCAGGGGCACTCTGAGGCTTGGAGAGTATTCCAGATTCAGGATGGAGGAAGATGACCACGGGGTGCAGACGATAAACATGCTTAAAGGCAAAATCTATGTTGCTGTTGACAAGCTTGATGAATATCGGAAGATGGTTGCAGAAAAACTCAAGGCATATAAAGAAGATGTTTCCACGGTGAAAGACGAGATAATCCGGAAAATAGTGGATGAATATGAGAAAAAAAAGGACCGCATAGAAAAGGTGCGAAGCGGAAGATATTACACCACAGGTCTTCTGGGGCCGCTGGGGTCAGCGCCTCTGATTCGCACTCCAACTGCAGTGTTTGGTGTCAGAGGCACAAAATTTCTGGTTTTTGAAGATGAAACAGTAGGGACAGAGTTAATCGTTCTTGAGGGAACGGTAGAAGTGAAAGCGATAAATGGACAAAAAGCCTTCCCTGTTGATACCGGGAACAAAATACGGGTAACAAACGACGGCGTCATCTCCAAACCGGAACATGTTGATTTATCAAAATTACAAAGATGGTGGGAGATGTGAAGGGTTCCTAGGATTAGCCACTTGCTGAAACAGTGCCTTTTAGTGCAAAATATCTAGAATTTAACTCAAAGACAAAAACTCGTTTACTGAAACACTCTTTATCTGTAACTGACTCGGAGGTTGAATGAAAAAGAAGATTCTCTGGAGGCTTATCCTAATAGGAGCCACTACACTGATTGCCTTTATATTCTTCCTGCCGAACACTCCTCTGTTCAAGTATATGCCTACCTGGTGGAAGAACAACATGCCCAACAAAGGCATAACCCTCGGGCTTGACCTTCAGGGAGGCATACACCTCGTCTTTGAGGTCGAAGGAGACAGGGCAGTAGAGATAACCACCGACAGAATGGTGCAGTCCATCAGAGAGGTAATCTCCAAAAAGAAACTCGAGGCAGAGATAAAAAGAGAAGGTTTGCTTATAACAGTCACTCCGCCTTCGCCGGAAATAGACTCACTGATAAAAGATAACTTTCCAACACTTACCCTTGTCAAAACAGGCGTGTATAAACTTTCAGATAAAGAAATCAACCGTATAAAGGACAATGCCGCTGATCAGGCACTTGAAACCATCCGCAACAGGATAGACCAGTTCGGAGTTGCAGAACCCACGATACACAGACAGGGGACAGACGAAATCGTGGTGCAGCTTCCCGGAGTCAAAGACCCGAAACGTGCAATAGACATCATAGGAAAGACCGCACAGCTTGAGTTCAAACTCGTTGACGACGTCTCACCTGTAGCCGCAGAGCTTCCAAGAGTCATATATCCCGGAGAGGAAGAACTCATACTCGAAAAATTCAAGGACAAGATTCCTCCGGAAGATGAAATACTGTTTCAGCGGCACGTTAACAGGGTAACAGGAGAGGTCACAAAAACCCCTATACTTCTCAAAAAAGAGACCCTGCTTACAGGCGAACTTCTGACCGAGGCAAAGGTCAGCATAGACACGAGGTTCAACGAACCTTATGTCTCGCTGAAATTCAACCCTACTGGTGCAAAGTTATTTGAAGAAATAACAGGAGCCAATGTTCAGAAAAGGCTGGCTATAATCCTTGACGGAAATGTCTATTCAGCACCTGTCATCAGGGAACGGATTTCCGGCGGAAGTGCACAGATAACAGGCAGCTTCTCCATGCAGGAGGCAAAAGACCTTGCAATAGTCCTCAGGGCAGGCGCACTTCCTGCACCAGTGAAGATGCTTCAGAACGTAACTGTCGGACCATCGCTCGGCAGGGACTCAATAGAGGCTGGAAAGACCGCAGGCATCATCGGCGCAGTGCTCGTGGTGGTCTTTATGGTGGTCTATTACAAGCTCGCCGGTCTTATAGCTGACTTTGCACTTGCCCTCAACATCCTGCTTCTGCTCGGAGCAATGGCCTCGCTTAATGCAACACTCACCCTGCCGGGCATAGCAGGAATAATACTCGCCATCGGTATGGCTGTGGACTCCAATGTCCTCATGTTCGAGAGAATGAGAGAGGAACTGAGGGCAGGCAAGACTCCAAGGGCAGCAGTGGATTCAGGCTACCACAAGGCGTTCTGGACGATATTCGACTCGCATGTAACCACGCTTATAACAGCAGCCGTGCTCTTTCAGTTCGGAACAGGTCCTATAAAAGGCTTTGCCGTAACCCTGAGCCTCGGCGTAGCCATAAACCTGTTTACAGCCCTCGTCGGCACAAAAACCATATTCGACCTGATAAACCAGCGGAAGGAGGTTAAGTCCTTAAGCATATGATAGAGCTTATTAAAAAAACGAATATAGACTTCATGGGCAAGCGGTTCTACGCATTCGCAATATCCGCAATACTCGCCGGAATAGGAATCATAGCCATAATTCAGGTGGCAAGAGGAAAGGCAAACCTGGGGATTGACTTTGCAGGCGGCACCGCAGTGCAGATAAAGTTTGCCGAACAGATTAAGCTCGATGCAGTAAGAGACGCGCTTGAAAAGGCAGGACTTAAGGAATTCGACCTCCAAGACCTGCCCACCGAAAACAAGATACTGATAAGAGTAAAGGAAAAGGAAGAGACATTAGGCGGGTTCTCAGAAAAGATAGTCTCTACCCTTACTGAAAAATTTGCAGATAAAAAACCGGTTGTGGACTCCACCACCGAGATAGGTCCGAAAGTAGGCAAGAAACTCAAAAGAGACGCCATTATAGCCATCATAGCAGCTACCATCGGATTGCTTATATACGTAGCCTTTAGATTCCAGTTCAGGTTCGGCGTAGGCGCAACAGTGGCTACATTCCATGACGTCCTGGCTGTCCTTGGAATATTCTACCTTACAGGCAAGGAGATAAACCTTATACTCGTAAGCGCCCTGCTGATGATTGCAGGTTACTCCCTGACCGACACTGTGGTGGTCTTCGACAGAATAAGAGAAAACCTCAGGGCAAGAACCAGAGCACCGATAAACACAATAATAAACAAGAGCATAAACGAAGTGCTTTCAAGAACGATAATCGTATCCCTGACAACACTGCTTGCAGCAGTAGCACTGTTCTTCTTCGGCGGGGAAGTGATACATGATTTCTCGCTTGCGATAATCTTAGGGGTCGTCATCGGAACTTACTCCTCGATATTCGTTGCAAGCCCTGTAGTTTTGCTCTGGAGCAGTAAAAAACCCCTTGCGAGGAAGGGGTTATAGACCCCTTTTTATTTTTATTGATATGCATCTGCCAATTCAGATAAAAACAGGAGCTATGCCTGCATATGCATAGAAAATGGTTTGTCCAGAGGACAAACGCAGAGTATGTTTCCTATCTTTCAAGGACAGCGTCCATATCGCCTCCGCTTGCACAGGTATTGATAAACCGTGGGATTAAAACCCCTGAAGATGTCTCAGTCTTTCTTACACAGACCGCAGAGACCATGTCTGACCCCTTCGGGATCGAAGGCATTGAAACAGCACTAAAAACAATACACGCTGCACGGGAAAGCCGCACCAAGGTGCTTGTCCACGGCGACTACGACGCCGACGGCTTAACAGCAACAGCCATAATGGTAGCGGCATTAAGACGGTTCGGCATCGAAACCCATTACTTCATACCCAACAGATTCGAGCATGGATACGGCTTTAATACTGTTGCAGTTAAAAAAGCAAAGGACATCGGAGCAGGGCTTATCATAACAGTTGACTGCGGTATATCCTCTGTGGAGGCTACAGAATATGCAAGGTCAGAAGGAATTGACGTAATAATAACCGACCATCACGAACCTGTCCTGCATCCTGAGACAAAACACCCTGTGTTGCCTAAAGCAGTGGCAGTCATAAACCCAAAACTTTCAGGCTCCAAAGGGGTCTCTGCCCTCTCCGGTGCTGGAGTTGCACTTAAACTGGCTCAGGCAATGTTTCAGAATCCATGTCATGAATTCTTCGACCTCGCAACCCTCGGAACACTCGCAGATGCAGTGCCTCTGATTGGAGAAAACCGCGTAATCGTAAAAGAAGGACTCAACCCTATAGAGGAAGGCATAAGAACAGGAATAAACGCCCTGAGGACAGTCTCAGGACTTAATGGAAGACCGATAAAAGCAGGGCTTCTGTCGTTTACGCTCGTGCCGAGAATTAATGCAGCAGGACGCATCTCAGACGCATCAGAAGTCGTTGACCTCTTGCTTACAACATCAGAAGACACTGCCGTGAGCATCGCTTCTTCACTTGATAGAAAAAACTCCGAAAGACAGAAGATAGAAGAGACCGTCTATAACGAGGCGCTTGAAAAACTGGAACAGAAAGATTACGAGCATGCCATCGTGCTTGCCGGAGAAGGCTGGCACGAAGGCGTAATCGGCATCGTTGCCTCCCGAATAGCTGAAAAATTCTACAGGCCTACGTTTATACTCAGCATAAAAAACGATATTGCAAAAGGTTCGGCAAGAAGCATCCCGGAATTCGATGTCTATGCCGGACTGGTAGAATGCCGTGACCTGCTGATATCCTTTGGCGGGCATACCCAGGCAGCAGGCCTTAAGCTGAACACATCTGCATTAGATGCTTTTGAAAAAAGGATCTCCTCTGTCGTCGCTGAAAGGGTAAAGGACTTTACCCCCTCACTTCAGATAGATGCAGACATCAGCCTTAGTGAGATAAACTTCAGACTGGTGCGGGAAATCGAGATGCTCGAGCCGTTCGGTCCTGGAAACTCAGAGCCTGTCTTCGGCTCAAAAAGCCTTGAGGTGATAGACCCGAGAATCGTCGGCAATAACCATCTGAAGATGAAACTCAGGTCACGCTCTCAGGTGATGAATGCCATCGGCTTTGACATGGGAGAACTCTACAATATAATCGAAAGCACCTCAGTAGTGGACGCAGCCTATACTGCAACTGTAAACGAATGGGAAGGCGGAAAATCCCTTCAGCTCAACCTGAAAGCCCTGAGACCGGCAAACCTTTAACCCCCGGAGAAAAATCGGTTTTTTGTTAAAATATGATATGATGATTTTCCTCTCATTTATTACTTTACTGCCGTTGTTTTTTTCCGCGCCACAGGTCGCAAACTGCTCTGACGCTGAACTCTACTTTCTTCAGGGGAAATGGGGCAAGGCAATAAAGGAGTACAAGGCAGTGGTGGAAGAAACTCCTACTGTAGAAACCCTGATAAGACTTGCCGATGCTTATTTCTACTCAGGCGACCTGAAAGCCGCAGAGGAAACATACGATAAAGCCCTTTTACTCAAGGAAAATCCAGACTCAATAATATCCCTTGCCATGATTAGAGCAATCAAGGACAAGTACGAGATTAAAAAACTCATTAACATGGCGGATACATACGGGGACAATTCCCGCCTCTGGAGAGCAACCGGCATTGCACACATGAAACACGGTGATGACGAAAAAGCCCTTTATTATCTTTACAAGGCAGTAGAAAAAGACCCTGAAGACTATATGTCATACTTCTTCCTCGGAATGATATACGAAGCCCATTTTCTCTTTGATGATGCAATAGTTGAATACAAGAAATCAGTCCAGATAAACCCGAACTACGCACAGGCACTGAACAATCTCGGCTATTGCTATAAGGAAAAGCATTACTACTCATACGCAATAGAAATGTATAAAAAAGCCATCGCCGTAGACCCTGAAAACGCCGGGTTTTACTATAATATCGGCAATGCCTATACACATAAACAGCTGGTAAAAGAGGCATACGAATCCTACAAGAGGGCTCTGGAACTTGAGCCTACTTTCGCCAAGGCACACTACAATATGGGCAGAACATATATAAAGATGGACAAGCTCGAAGAGGCTCTCGAGGAATTGAAATTATATCTGAAATACTGGACTCCTTCTGTATCCCCACTGGATGCACCGCCCCCTAAAGCGGTAAAATTACAGATAGAAGAACTCGAAGAGATAATAAGACAGCAGGAAGCCGATGAAGAATAAAATAATATACAAATACATCGTCTCAGGCATAGGCGTATTCATAGCCCTTGGTTTTATCTACGTTTATCTCCAGATGATGGTTCCCCTTGCACAGATAGACAATCCACTGGAGATAGAAATAAAGAAAGGCATGAGCTTCAAGCAGGCTGTAAACGAACTCTCAAAATACAGGCTGATAAATGACCCAAACGTTTTCATTGCACTCGGGAGGCTGACAGGACTGCATAAAAGGCTCACTCCTGGGTATTACTCTTTCTTGGGCACGCTGAGTCCGTGGGACGTATTCAAGGCTCTCAAAAACGCCCTTATAGTCCAGTGGGAGATTACTGTTGTAGAAGGCGATACCCTTGAAGACATAAAAGCCAAACTCGCCAAAAAAGGCATTATGTCCGAGGAGGACTTCATGCGGCTTTCTACAGACAAGAGCTTCCTTGCCAGCCTGAACATAGATGCACCCTCTCTGGAAGGTTATCTTTTCCCTGACACCTACCGGATACCCAAAGGCGCAACACCTGAGGATGTGCTGAGTATGATGGTGCACAGACTGAGGCAGAAATTCACTGTGGAAATGCTTGAAAGAATGCAGGAACTAGGTCTTGACGAAAGAAGCGTGCTCACGCTGGCATCCATTATCGAGAAGGAGGCTGTCATCGACAGGGAAAGACCTATAATCTCAGCTGTCTATCACAACAGGCTCAAGAGGGGAATGCCGCTTCAGGCAGACCCGACTGCAGTTTACGGTATAAAGCCTCTGAGCGCCGGCGTTACGAAAAAAGACATCAAACGCAAAACAGCATACAATACATATTTTATAAAAGGCTTGCCTCCCGGCCCTATTGCATCAGCCGGAATTAAATCCATAAAAGCAGCACTTTATCCTTCTGATGTGCCCTATCTTTACTTTGTCTCCAGAAATGATGGCACACATGCCTTTTCAGTCACATTCAAGGAGCATCTCAGGGCTATAAGAACATACAAGGCTACAAAAGCTGCAGCCAGAGCCAGGATTAAAGGTTAAATGACACCTAAAAGAAAAAAGACCAGAAAAATATACGTAGGTAATGTGCCGGTCGGCGGAGGCAGTCCTGTCTCCGTGCAGTCAATGACCAAGACCGACACGAGAAACATCAGTGCCACAGTAAGACAGATAAGGGCGCTTGAGCGCGCAGGATGTGAAATAATAAGACTTGCCGTCCCTGACATGGATGCTGCAAAAGCACTCGGAAAGATTAAAAAAGCAGTAAATATTCCTGTAGTGGCAGACATACATTTCAACTGGAGACTGGCTCTTGAAGCCATACGCCAGGGCGTAGACGGCTTGAGAATAAACCCCGGAAACATCGGTGCAAAATGGAAAATCAAAGAGGTCGTAGACGCACTGAAAGACAAAAATATCCCTGTGCGTGTAGGCGTAAATGCAGGCTCGCTTGAAAAGGACCTGCTAAGAAAATACAAGCATCCGACACCTGAAGCACTCGTTGAAAGCGCAATGAGACACATAGCCCTGCTTGAAGAGATGGACTACAGAAACATAAAAGTCTCTCTTAAGGCATCCGGTGTTATGGCCACTGTCTCTGCCTACAGGCTCTTTTCTGAAAAGTGCGATTATCCGCTTCATATAGGCATATCAGAGGCAGGACCCCAGTTTTCAGGCACTATAAAAAGCTCTGTAGGGCTGGGAGTGCTCTTGTGGGAAGGCATAGGCGATACCATAAGAGTATCGCTTACAGCGCCTCCTGTCAAGGAAGTGAGGGTTGCCTATGAAATACTGCGTTCGCTCGGACTGAGAAAAAGAGGCGTTGAGATAATCTCATGTCCTACCTGTGGAAGATGTCAGGTAAACCTGAAACAGCTTGTCTCGGACGCTGAGAAACGGCTTAAAGATATAGAGAAACCCCTGACTGTTGCAGTCATGGGATGCGCTGTAAACGGTCCGGGGGAGGCAAGAGAGGCTGACTTCGGAATCGCCGCAGGCAAAGGCATGGGAGTCATATTCAAAAAAGGAAAAATCGTGGGGAAGGCAAAAGAAAATAAACTCATAGACTCGCTGATGAAAGAAATAAAAGGAGCGTAAATGGAGATTATCAGGATACCGAGGATAATGCAGGAGACCAGCAAAAGGGCACTGCTAAGAGGAAGAACAATAGGATTCGTGCCGACAATGGGCGCACTTCATGAAGGGCACATGAGCCTTATAAGAGCCTGCCGGCAGGAAAACGACATCACTGTCGTCAGCATATTCGTCAACCCTACGCAGTTCGGACCGCACGAAGACTTTGAGAAATATCCAAGAGACCCGGAAGGCGATATAAATAAACTCACAGATGCCGGCGTGGATACACTCTATCTTCCGGATACAGCTTCCATGTATCCAGAGGGGTTTAGGACCTCTGTTGTAGTAAACGGACTGTCGGACAAACTCTGCGGCGCCTTCAGACCCGGTCACTTCAGCGGCGTGGCTACTGTAGTAACAAAATTATTAAATATCGTAATGCCCACAAGGGCATACTTCGGGCAGAAAGACTACCAGCAAAGCCTGATTATAAAAAGGCTTGTAAGTGACCTTAACATACCTGTGGAAATCGTCACATGCCCTACAGTGCGTGAGCATGACGGTCTTGCAATGAGTTCAAGAAACCAGTACCTCAACCCTGATGAAAGAAAAGCTGCAACAGCAATCTACAAATGCCTCAGTTCAGCTGCTGAAAAAATAAAATCAGGCGAAAAAAACGCAGTCCGGATTAAAGAGCTTATGAACGAAATCCTCAGCTCAGAACCACTCATAAAAGAAATACAATACGCCTCTGCTTATGACCCTGAAACCCTTGACGAACTGCAGAGAATAGACAGCAAGGTGCTTCTTGCAGTGGCAGTCAAGATAGGGCAGACAAGACTCATAGACAACATACTCCTTGAGGAGACAGGCTCATAACCTTTGAAAAGCCTTATGCTCCTTTGAGGAGTTTTTCGACTGTCGGGAACTGACTCATGTCTGTATGCGGAAGGAACATTGCAGACATATACTCATCCATGAAACCTCTTGAGACAGAAAGCTCCATATAAGTCATCTTTGAGGCAATGTCCTCTGCCTCTTTTCTCAGGTCTTCGGAAAGAAGACAGAGATATGCCCCTGCTACGGATGTATTGCCAAGGAAGGAAAACCTCTGTCTCGGCAGGTCAGGAAGCATCCCCAGTATTATGGCTTTTTCTACATCAAGATAATTACCAAAGCCGCCGGCTATGTAAACTTTCTCAATGGTATCCAAAGTAAAGCCTACTTCCTTAACCAGGAGGCTTACACCTGCATAAATTGCCGCCTTTGCCCTGAGGATGTTCTCTATGTCAACCTCGGTAAGTGCTATCTCAATATCCTCGTCTTTATAGAACACATACTCGAAGCCTTCCTCTCCTTCTTTCAGCCTCCATGTCTTCTTATCCCTATCCCTTACGAATCTTCCTTTCTGGTCTATAATACCTGTAAGGAACATCTCCGAGATGGCATCTATCATTCCTGAGCCGCATATCCCCATAGGCCTTGCATCACCTATTACCGTAATGTCCGGTTCGAGTGTTTCAGGGTTGATTCTTACTGCCTCTATTGCACCCTCGGTTGCCCTCATGCCGTGCCTTATACCGCTTCCCTCAAAACACGGACCTGCAGAGCATGCCGCAGTCATGAGCCACTCGTTATTGCCGAGGACTATCTCCCCATTCGTTCCGATGTCCATAAAAAGCGCAACTTCTGAACTGCGGTGCATCTTCGAGGCAAGGACACCTGAAACTATGTCACCACCGACATAGCTGGCAATACAAGGCAGTGTATAGACTGGTGACTGCGGATTGATGTTTATCTTTGCCGTGCCAGCCTTCCACATCGGAAACAAGTTCAGGGTAGGAATGTAAGGCTCTTCTCTTATGTATCTGGGATTAAGCCCCCAGAAAAGATGCGTCATTGTGGTATTGCCTGCAACTGTAGCAGACTCCACCGCCTCTTTTGCAATCCCATGTCTTTCGGTCATGGTCGCCAAAAGAGTGTTTATGTCCGAGACAACGAAACTCCTGAGCTCATTAAGTCCTCCGCCTTCTGTGGCATGCACAATCCTCGTTATGACATCATCACCGTATCTCATCTGGGAGTTATACGTTAAGCCTACATCTATGAGCCTGCCTTCCATTAAGTCAACAAGATATACAACGACCGTAGTCGTGCCTATATCAATCGCAATGCCGTACCTGGCACCGTCTTTTCTCGGAGATATGAATATAGCTTCAGGACCGTCTATATAGCCTAAGGTGACATCCCAGCCAGCCTGCCTCAGTGTGTCAGCCATGGAGGAGACGAACTTGTAAGAAAATCTCATATCCTTAATGCCAATGTCATCCAGTGCCCTTTTTAAACGCTCAAGGTCGCTGATATTGTCGCTTATGCTCGGAGGTGGAAGCTTGAGGTCAACGGTGTTGACAATAGGCTTGACCTCGACCTCAAAGGACTTAAGAAGCTCAAAAAGGTCTCTTGAGCGTGAAACAGCTATTTTGTCTCCTATAATAAGCCTTGAGCTTTCAGGTATCTCGACAAGTATGTCTCCCTGAGGAAAGCTCTGGCATGCAAGGACAAAACCGCTTTCCCTTTCCCTCAGGGTAAGTTTCCCTGTGGAGACTACATCCACCTTCCCCTCTATAATTTTTACTTTACACTTGCCGCAGGTGCCCTTCCCTCCGCATGAGGCAACAAGATATACCTCATGCCTCTTAAGGGCATTTAGTATGCTCTCGTTCGCCAGAACAGATATTACCTTGCCGGTTGTCAGTTTGATATCCATAATATTCAGATATTTTAACACGCAATCAGGAGTTTTTCAGTATTCATCCGATAAAACAGGACAGTTATCTGCTAATATATTCAAATCATGTCAGAGATAGTGAACTCTTCATTAAAGACGGCAGTTAAGGGCACCACCCTCGTGTTCTTAGGAACAGTAGCAAGCACTATCTTATGGTTTGCTACAAAAATCCTGATAGTCAGAAACACGACCAAGGAAGAACTCGGAATATACTCTCTTGCAATTGCCGTGGTGGGCATATTTTCACTTATAGCAGGCGCTGGACTTCAGAACGGGGTAACAAGATATATCTCTATATTCTTGGGTAAAAACAAAGAAAACGATGCAAAAGCAGTCTCAAAGGCTTCTATTCAAATAGCAACACTGGCAGGCATAACTGCTTCTTTACTGCTGTATATTTTCGCAGCTCCTATTGCGCAACACGTGTTTTATATGCCGGAGTTTACACTACCTTTAAAGGTCATTTCTATGTTTGTATTTTTCGAGGTTGTTTCCAAAGTGCTTATTGGAGTAATGAGAGGATACGGAATTATAAAACCGATGGTTTATTACATTAACATCGGACAACCTTTGTTCTTTCTTATATTTCTTATTGTCTGTTTCAGCATAAAGCTTCCTTTTATCAGTGTCCTTTATGCATTTGTGTTCTCGATGTTGCTTGTCATGATAAGCATTGGTACTTATGGGCACAAAAAGGTCGGATTCAGTCCGTTCGCCTTAAGAGGCGGAAAGTTCAAGATGGAACTACTCAGGTTTTCGGTTCCGCTTTTAGGTGTTGCTGTAATGGGCATAGTGTTTACAAGAACAGACACACTCATGCTCGGCAGGTACGCCACTGCTGAAGATGTTGGAGTCTACAACGTAAGCATCTCGCTTGTAAGACTCCTGACGTTTGTTCTGGGTGCAGCCGCATTTGTATTCATGCCGGTTGCAGGCGATATGTACGCGAAAAAACAGCTTCCTGAGTTGAAAAGGACATATCAGATATTGACTAAATGGGTATTTTCAGCAACCCTGCCGTTGTTTTTTGTCATGTTTTTCTTCCCTGAAATGATTATTACTTTTCTGTTTGGTGAACGATATATTGACTCTTCTATCCCCCTCCGCATACTGTCTCTGGGATTCATGGTATATGTATTCGTAGGCACCAACACCATGATGCTTACAGTGCTCGGAATGTCAAAGAAACTCATGAACGTCTCTATCTTCGGAACTGTCCTGAACATCCTGCTTAACTATATCCTTATAAAGCGGTTAGGGTTTGGAATAATAGGGGCTTCAGTGGCAACAGCAGCCTCTTATGCGACTGTCAGTTTCATAAATGCATACGTGCTTTACAGACACAGCAAAATACACCCTATTACTTTAGGGTATATCAAACCTATAATCGGCTCAGCCGTAATCGGGCTTATAATATATGGTGTTGTAAAGACCCTTCCGTTTTTTTATTTCTGGATGTTACCCTTGTATTTCATGTTGTTCTTAATCGGTTACTTTGTCTCATTGCTTCTTACCCGCAGTCTTGACCGGGAAGATATCGCCATGTTTGAAGCCATATCAGAGAAAACCGGACTCGAGATGAAATTTATAAGAAAACTCATATACAGGTTTGCCCATAACTGAGGCATCTGCTTAAAAAACCCTTTGTTTTTCTGCTAAAATAAACAAACAAAGACTTTGAAAGACTTAACATGATAGGAAAACACATTGTATGGCATGAAAGTCTGGTAAGCAGACGCGACCGGAATATAATGAACAAACACCGAAGCGGTGTGATATGGTTTACCGGGCTTCCATCGGCAGGCAAATCCACAATAGCCCACCACCTTGAAAAAGAACTCTTCGACCGTGGAATCAGGGCATATGTGCTTGATGGTGACAACATAAGACACGGACTGAACTCTAATCTGGGCTTCAGCCGTGAAGACAGAAGAGAAAACCTCCGCAGAATAGCAGAGCTTTCAAAACTGTTTGTTGATGCAGGTATCGTTGTGCTTGCGGCATTCGTCTCGCCATACAAGGAAGACAGACAATATGTAAGAGACATTGTCGGCGATGACAGCTTCTTTGAAGTATACGTAAAGTGTTCAGTAGAGGTCTGCGAAAAAAGAGACCCAAAAGGGCATTACAAAAAAGCCAAGGCAGGTATCATAAAGGAGTATACAGGAGTATCCGCACCATACGAGGAGCCGGAAAACCCTGATCTTGTAATTGACACTGAAGAGCTCAATGTAGAAGAATCCGTAAAAGCTGTTCTTGAGTTCCTCGATAAGAAAAAATTTATACTGCTCATGTAGGAGACACAGTCCCCTTTTTCACCTGAATTGTAAAAATGCAGGAGACCGAAAACTTGCTCGATGAACTGATAGCCACTGTAAAAGAAGCCGCAAAAGCAATCCTTGAGGTCTATAACTCTGATGACTTTGAAGTCTCTTACAAGTCTGACCAGTCCCCGCTTACGATTGCAGACAAACGCTCCCATGAAATCATAGAGACAACACTAAAAAAACTCACCCCTGACATACCTGTTCTTTCCGAAGAAGGCAAGACAATAGATTACAGCGAACGCAAAAAATGGAAAAGGTTTTATCTCATAGACCCGCTTGACGGAACAAAAGAGTTCATAAGCCGCAACGGAGAATTCACAATCAATATAGCTTTGATTCAGGACTCCGAGCCTGTCATAGGTGTAATCCATGTGCCGGTGCAGGCAGTGACATATTACGCTATGAAAGGACACGGCGCATACAAACAGGACAAAGACGGAAAGACCCAAAAGATAACCGTAAAAACTTCGGTTGACAAAGACGGTCTGGTTGTGGTGGCAAGCCGCTCGCACCCATCGCAGGAGGTGGAAGACTTCCTGAAAAAAATAAAAGTAAAAGACAGGGTCTCAAGGGGAAGTTCTCTGAAGTTCTGCATCGTTGCCGAGGGAAAGGCGGACATCTATCCAAGATTCAATCCTACATGGGAATGGGACACTGCCGCAGGAGACTGCATACTGAGAGAGGCAGGAGGTAAGGTGGTAGACCCAAAGGGAAAGATGTTAAGATATAATAAAGAATTCCTCAAGCATGAAAGTTTTGTAGCCCTCGGAAACACAGATATAACAGATATAAGGAATCTCTTAGGCTTATGAAGGTAAAAATTAATGGCAGGACGGTAAAGCTCCCTGATTTTCTGATAGTGGGTGCTGCCAGAAGCGGTACATCTTCCCTGTATTATTATTTAAAGCAACATCCTAAAATCTTTATGCCTGAAATAAAAGAACCAAATTTTTTTTCTTACAGAGAGGTTCCACCTTTTAAAAAAGTTGAATGTCCAATCATACGAGAGTTCAATGAATATATAGAGCTTTTTGAACCTGCAAAAGAGGACCAGATAATAGGAGAGGCTTCGGTCTCTTATCTTCGTTTTTACAACAAAACGATAGAAAACATAAAAAATTATATTCCAGAACCTCAAAACCTTAAAATAATCATAATTCTCAGAAACCCTATTGACAGAGTTTTCTCATCATACTGTTATAAGAGATATAAGTGTAAAGAATCTTTAGATCTGGAAGAGGCTATAAAGCCCGAAGTGATAAAAGAAAGGATAGCCGACAATTGGGGACCTGACTTCGACTATATTGAGTGGGGTTTTGTTTCCCAGGGTGTTAGAGCCTACTTGAACCATTTCCAGCATGTAAGGATTTACTTATACGAGAACCTTATAGCAGACCCATCAGGGCTCGTAAAGGACATATTCAGGTTTCTTGAGGTGGATGATTCGTTTACTCCTGATGTAAGTAAAAAACACAATCCTTCAGGAATTCCAAGAATCGAGGCCTTACAGAAATTTTTAAAAAAACCAAACTTTTTAAGCTCTATATTTCCTTTTATAAAACTGATTCCAGTGGAAAAAAGGGCAGAAATAGTAGAGAAAATAATGCGTAGAAATAGTAAAAAACTTCAAATGAAAGAAGACACAAGAGAGCATCTAAAAGAACTTTTCAAGGAAGAGATTTTAAGCCTCCAAGAGCTGATAGGTAAAGACCTGTCAGGCTGGCTTAAATAGAAGCCCCAAGCAGGAGTTCATCGGAGATCCCTTGAAAGTCAATATCGAAGGCAAAGAAGTAAAGCTCCCTGACTTTCTGATAGTCGGTGCCGCCAGAAGCGGCACGACAACCCTGTATGAATGTCTGAAACAACATCCCCGCATCTTTATGCCCGACTTAAAGGAACCCAATTTTTTTGCTTTCAGTGGAAAACCAACTTATTTTAAAGGTCCCAAGACAGAAATAATATGGGATATCAATGAGTATCTGAGACTCTTTGAACCAGCTACGGAAGGTCAACTTCTTGGAGAAGCTTCAACAGTCTACTTGAACCATTATGAGAAAACAATCATCAATATAAAAAGGCATATCCCCGGCTGGAAAGAGATAAAAATTATAATAATCCTCAGGAATCCTGTAGAGCGGGCTTTTTCGTTTTATTTATACCACAAACTTCTAAATGCAGAGCCATTAGAATTTGAAGACGCTATAGAACCGAAAGTGATAGATGAGCGAATAAAAAATAATTGGAACCCTGGATATGATTATATCGGATTTGGACTCTACTATAAACAAACCAAAGCCTATCTTGATACCTTCCCTCATGTTAAGGTCTGTTTATTTGAGGACCTTAAGATGGATGCTGTAGGCCTCATGAGAGATATCTTCAGATTTCTTGAAGTTGAGGACTCTTTTATTCCCTCTGTGAGGGTGTATAATCCCTCGGGTATTTTCAAATCTAAACTTTTTCAAAGATTCCTCAACACCCCCGGCCTTGTAAGCAGATTTTTCCCTCTAATAAAATTAATTCCTTTGGATAAAAGAATAGAGATAGTAGAGGCGATTAAATACAAAGTTCTAAAAAAACCTGAAATGAAAGAGGAAACAAAACAGTATCTTAAGAACCTTTACAGGGATGATATTCTCAAGCTTCAGGAACTGATAGGCAGAGACCTCTCACATTGGTTAAAATAGAGCCTATGGAAAAGACAGTTAAGGTTGGCATCATAGGGCTTGGTTACTGGGGACCAAATCTTTTAAGGAATTTCCAAGCAAACAGCCGTAGCGTTGTAAAGTACAGCTGTGACATCCTTGAAGAGAATATCCAGAAGGTGAAGGACAGCTACCCCTTTGTAACCTTTACCAAGGATTACCTTGATATCCTCAAAGATAAAGAGGTTGACCTGGTTTGCATTGCCACTCCACCTGAGACCCATTTCCAGCTGGCAAAAAACGCCCTCCGGTATGGAAAACATGTCCTAATAGAGAAGCCCATGACCACCAATACAAGAGAAGGGAAAAAATTGATAGAGCTTGCAGAGAAAGCAGGCAAGCTCCTGTTGGTAGACCACACCTTCGTCTTCAGCCCTCCTGTCAGAAAACTTAAGGAACTGATAGATGGAGGCGAACTCGGAGAGGTTCTTTATTTTGACTCAGAAAGGGTAAATCTCGGACTTCTTCAAAAGAATATTAATGTTATATGGGATTTAGCTCCTCACGACTTTTCAATGCTTATATACCTTTTCCCAAATCTAAAACCTGTTTCCCTAGTGGCAGTAGGCTCTAAACATGTCCATGCCAGACACGAGGACATGGCTCATATAATGCTCCGCTATGAAAATGACTTTGTCGCCCATATCCATGTAAGCTGGCTGTCCCCTGTTAAGATACGAAAGACTGTTATCAGCGGGAACAAAAAGATGGTCTGGTATGACGATGCCCATACCTCTGAAAAGATTAAAATTTACGACAAAGGCATTGATGTGGATTTGAGCAAGGAATCGCCCTTTTTCCCTACATATAGAAGCGGCGATATCTTGATTCCTAAGCTGGAAAATAGGGAGCCTCTTAGCATTGAGGTGGAGCACGTTGTGAACTGTGTTATGGGGATTGAAGAACCCTTGATGGATGGTTACGCAGGCTTAAAAATTGTCCGTCTTTTAGAAGCCTGTGACAAATCACTGAGGGCTAAGAAAGAGGTCCTTCTCAAAGACTGGCAAAGAAGGGAGAAACCATAGGGATGGGATGGATATTATTCAGGGGTCAAAGATATAAGGTAGAATCCAATAAAACTCCCATATCTCTAATAATTCCTGATTTCAACATAATCATAACAGACACGGTACTGGGTGAAGGTGTATCCATATGGAGCAATGTGAACATATACGGCGCTTTTATTGACAGAAATGCAAAGATTGCCTCCTTCGTTGAAATAAGAAAGGGTGTAGGAATAGGAGAGAATACCAAAGTAGAACCCTTTGTGTTTATACCTGAAGGGGTAAAAATTGGCAAATGTGTTTTTATAGGGCCTAATGTGTGCTTTACCAACGATAAATATCCAGAGGCATGTCTTCCTGACGGCTCACAGAAAAATGAGTACGAAATAATTCCAACCATTATTGAAGAGCGAGTAAGTATAGGGGCAGGAAGCGTTATTCTTTGCGGCATAACAATCGGGAAAGGTGCCCTGATAGGAGCAGGCTCTGTTGTTGCAGACTCTGTTCCTGAAAACGCTGTTGTCTATAGTTCAAAATCATATATAAGAAGGAGAAAATAGCAAAAGGATGGTTAAATTCTTAGACCTTAAAACCCAGCTTCCCTCCATCAAAGATGAAATCATGAAAAAATTTGAAGATATTATTGAAAACACTGCTTTCATATCAGGAAAACATACCAGGAATTTTGAAAGGGCCTTTGCAGAGTATCTCGGAGCAAAGCACTGTATAGGTCTAAACTCTGGAACCTCAGCATTAATTGTGGCACTTATGGCTATAGGGCTCAAAGCTGGAGATGAGGTCATAATCCCTGCAAACACCTTTATTGCCACTGCTGAGGCAGTGTCCATCCTTGGTGGAAGACCTGTACTCGTAGATATAGAGCCCCGCACCTACAATATAGATGTAGTCCGGCTGGAAGATGTTATAACTAAAAACACAAAGGCAATCATACCAGTGCATCTTTACGGACAATGCACTGATATGGACAGTATCTTAGAGATTGCTCAGAGGCATAATCTTTATGTGATAGAGGATGCTTGTCAGGCACATGGAGCCGAATATAAAGGGAAGAAGGCAGGGACTATCGGTCATATAGGATGTTTTAGTTTCTACCCAGGCAAGAATCTTGGGGCGTGGGGAGAGGCAGGTGCAGCGGTGACCAGTAATGACACGCTTGCTGAAAAGATGTTTAAAATCAGGAACCACGGAGGAACAAAAAAATATGAGCACGATGTAATAGGTGGAAATTTCAGAATGGAGGAGTTCCAGGGAGCTGTCCTCTCTGTGAAGTTGAGATACCTTGATGATTGGAACGAAGCAAGAAGAAGAAATGCCCAGCTTTACAGAGAACACCTCTCCGGCATAAAAGAGGTAAGCCTCCCGAAAGAGGCTCCCTACGGAAGGCATGTCTATCATTTATATGTGATAAGAGCAGAGAAGACGGATGAGCTACAGCAGTATCTTAGCTCCAAAGGGATAGACACACTTATACACTATCCAATACCTATCCATCTACAGAATGCCTATAAAAGTCTAGGTCATAAAATAGGGGATTTCCCTGTAACCGAGAAAGTTTCAAAAGAAATTCTGTCTCTTCCTATGTTTCCTGAACTTTCCCATGAAGAGATAGAGTACGTGTGTAAAAATATAAGGGATTTCTTCCGGGCATGACAGCCGAAAATCATTGAACAGACAGTGGATGTAGCCCAGCTAATAAGGAAAGACAGGGAGATATACAATCAGCTAAGATCAAAGGCGCATAAGGCCTTTGTCTCAGGCCAAGCAGAAAAGTCTTTGGATTACATATACATTGCCTCTACCCTCGCATGGTGCAGACACATAGGCCTTTGGTGTGACGATGCACTGGAAAAGATACTATCAGATGTGGCAAAGCTTATCAGGGACACGCAAGGGCCGGCTCCAGATAAGCGCATAAAAACCAACGACCGCCTTATAACTCATGTTTTAAGCACTATCCCAAAGGCAGGAGGGCATTTCACTGCTGCAATGCGTTTTATTCGTGCCATAAAAAGGGCTGGCTATAGTCAGAACATCGTTATAACCAACTGTAGCGTGCCCTCTAAAGAAGAATTTATCCCCGAAGATATAAAGAGTGACTGCCCGGTTGTAAGCCTGCCCTTTAACTCCTCTTATGTAAACAGAGTTAAACTCTTGAAGGAGAAACTTGAAGAGGGTACCAGCATAGTCATCCTGTACATCGACCCGAATGATGTGATAGCCGTTACAGCCCTCCTAGCTATGGAGAATAAACCGCGGACCCTTTTTTTCAATCATGCAGACCATGTCTTCTGGCTGGGCAAAGGCATTATTGATACACTCATTGAATGGAGAATTGAGGGGGCTGCATTCTCAAAACATTTAAGAGGCATTGACAGTTTGTATCTTGTCCCTCTTTCTACTGATATAAAACCCCAAAAGGGTTCCAAAGAAAATCTGGGAGTCCCTGCAGACTCCACCCTCTCCCTTTCCATAGGGGCTGATTACAAGGTCAAGGAAGACTCCTACTGGCATTACTTTGAGGCAATAAAAAAAGTTTTAAAAGACAATCCAACTCATTACCATATGTTAATCACCTATCCTTTATCCGGCAATGAGATTAAGGAATGCCTTGGAAGCGATGAGAGCATCAAAAAGAGGTTTATTGTTAGGGGCCCTGTCTCTGACCTTTCTTCATTCTATGGCACTGCGGATTTCCTTATAGAAACCTTTCCGATCATTGGTGGCACTGTTCGGCTAGAAGCAATGGCGTGCAAACTGCCTATAGTGGCCATTCACAATGAGAGGTTCCCGCTTCTATCAGACTCAGGGGTCTTTCCACCGGATTATCCTTTCATCGCATCTTCTAATGAAGATGTAATAAAATATAGCACTATGTTGATAAGAGACAGTAGTCTAAGGGAGAGATGGGGCGATTATCTTCATGCTCACTTCCAGAAAAATTTTAGTCCTGAAAGAGTGAAAAACCTCCTGGTCGAGCTTATAGACAACCCTTCGGCCAAAAACATAAAACCTGAAGACCTCGGTGATGCTCACTATGACTTAATGTATACCTACCAGTGGTTGTCTAAAGTCCATCTACCCCGGAGCCTCTTTATTCAATCAATCATAAAGCCCTCAGCCTTTACCATTAGGGAAAGGCTGAGGTTTTATCTGGATGCCGTGCAGAGTGGGAGGCTGAAATCCCTGGCAGAACTTCTGGGAGGGTTGTTCTTATCATTTACTGGATGGCGGGGAGCAAGACTGAAATTCATCCGTTCAAGGCTCGGAGGAGATTAAGGGATGGCTCGAGATGCCAATAGTCAGCATCATAATCGTAAACTGGAACGGTGAAGCGTTCCTCCGTGACTGCTTTCACTCACTTCAAGACCAGACTTATAAGGATTTTGAAGTGATATTTGTGGACAATGCATCCACTGATAATTCTGTCTCTGTTGTAAAAGAGCTTGTTTCATCCCTTGATTTTCCAATTAAGCTCATAGAGCTGTCTGAAAACACAGGCTTTACAGGCGGAAATATAGAGGGGCTCAAACACTGCTCTGGAAAATACATCGCCCTTCTGAACAATGACACCGTTGCAACAGACAGATGGCTTGAAGCCCTCGTCAGGGCAATGGATGTTCACCCGGAGGTAGGCATCTGTGCCTCTAAGCTCATTGTGGCTGGCACAGACATCATCGACAGCGCTGGAGACGGCTATGCCACTTTTGGGCGGGCGTTCAAGAGAGGGGAAGGACTTCCACATCATTTGTTCGATAAGGAAGAGTACGTATTTGGAGCCTGCGGGGGCGCAGCACTTTACCGGAAGCAGATGCTCGATGAGATAGGCTTTTTCGATGATGATTTATTCCTGTACTTTGAGGATTCGGATTTGAACTTCAGGGCGCAGCTAAGTGGTTGGAAATGTCTCTTTGTGCCTGAAGCCGTTGTCTATCACAGGGTTAGAGCAAGCGGGAAGAAAATAGGTCATTTATCGGCTTTTTATGGTGTCAGAAACGATAAGATTGTAAAGATAAAGAACGTGCCCCTTACAGTTATCCTCCGGCATTTTCCTTGTTTCATACTCAATGAACTTATATCTTTTGCCTATCATGTTCGCACAGGTCAGTTCAAAAGCTACCTCAAGGGTAACTATGAGTTCCTGAAGAATCTGCCCCATTATCTCAAAAAGAGAAAACAGGTCATGGAATTGAAGAAAGTTACATCAGGCTATATCAACAGCCTTCTCACCAGCGGTTTTACTGTTTACCTTGGAAAATATTTATATAAAATCAAGAACTGAAATGATGGGCAAAGTCTATATCCTCATCCTCAACTGGAATAACTGGAAAGACACAATAGAGTGCCTTGAAAGTGTGTTTGAAAATTCCTATCCTGACTATCAGGTCGTGGTTATTGACAATGCATCCACAGACGGCTCAGAAAAGAAAATAACAGAATGGGCCGAAGGAAAATTCAATCCTGACAACAAACCCATTCCATATATAAGATACGACAGAGAGACTGCAGAAAAAGGTGGACACCCTGAAAAAGAAAAAATCCTGTATCAGGAGCTAAAACCTGCTGTTCTCCATCCCCTTATCATCATACAAACAGGTGAAAACCTCGGATATGCAGGCGGAAACAACACCGGCTTAAGATACGCACTCAGCAAAGACGACTGTGATTACATCTGGCTCTTAAACAACGACACAGTGATAGACAAAAATGCCCTCACTGAAATGGTAAGGCTGGCAAAGACTGACGGAAAAACAGGCATGGTAGGGTCAAAGATATTTCACTACCATAACCCACAAGTCCTTCAGGCAGCAGGCGGAGGAAAACTCATCCCATGGATGGGCAATGCAGTTCACATAGGCACTAATGAAAAGAATACAGACCGCTGGAACAACCCTATGGATCTTGATTTTATCACCGGCGCAAGTTTGCTCGTGAAAAAGACATTGGTAGAGGATATCGGTCTTCTGGACCACAGGTACTTCATGTACTGGGAAGATGTAGACTGGAACACAAGGGCACGCAAAAAAGGATACAGAGCAGTCTACTGCCCAAAAAGCATAATATGGCATAAAGAAGGCGGAACCAGCGGGGGCATAACCCCTGAGTCAGACTACTACTGGAGCCGAAACGGACTTATGTTCACAAAAAAATTCTACCCCCAGTTCTTGCCTCTGGTGCTGCTTTCTTACTTCGCTAAATACACGCTCGTGCGAACACTCAAAAGACAGCCACACAACCTCAAGGCGTTCATAAAAGGAGTTGCCGACTTCTTTAAAGGCAGAACCGGCATGATATCGCCTCAGCACACAAAATAAATATTGTAAGAACATCATAAAAGCAGTTAAAATTATTCCAGCATATAACTTCACTTTTATGAAAATCCTTCATTTCATCTATGACCACATAAGCAACCCATGGGTTGGAGGCGGAGGTGCTGTCAGAACCTATGAAATATACAGACGGCTCTCCAAGAAACACCACATAACAGTCGTATGTGGGAAATACCCTGGCGCAAAAGACTACACAGAAGGCAGTCTTGAATTCCATTTCATCGGAACTGATAAAAACAACTATGCACTGAGCACCTTCTGTTATACAATCAAGGCTTTCGCATTCCTCCTGGGAGGAAAAGTCAAGGCAGACGTGATTGTAGAGGACTTTGCCCCGTACAACCCGATATTCTCTTTTCTCCGGAACAAACCCGTCATACTTCAGGTTCACCACAGGGAGGGGGTCAACCTGCTTAAGCGCTATTACTTATTCGGTCTTCCCTTTCTGATTATCGAAAAATTCTATCCGAGACTTTTTAAAAACCTCCTGTGCGTCTCAGAGGCCAGCAAGAAAAAGTTCGCCCTTAACACGGCAACAGTCATCCCTAACGGCATAGACAGTTCCCTGCTTGAAACAACCCCGACCGACGGAGATTACATTGCCTATGTCGGAAGACTCCACATCCATAACAAAGGACTCGACACCTTAATCGAAGCCATGACACTCAATAACCTCAATCTGTCAATCGCAGGCAAAGGAAAAGACGAACACAAGCTCAGGACACTTATAAACAACGCAGGTATAAGCCAAAGAGTAACTCTCAAGGGATACCTGAACGACAAAGACAAGATAAAATTCATCTCAGGAGCAAAATGTTTTGTCCTTCCCTCCAGATATGAAGGGCAAGGAATAGTAGTGCTCGAAGCTGCTGCTTGCGGCAAACCGGTTGTTGTAAGCGATATCCCAGAACTTTCTTTTGCAGTTCAGGAAGGCTTCGGCATATCATTTAAAACAGGAGATGCAACAGACCTTGCGGAAAAGCTAACATATCTCATAAATAACGAATCGCTGACAAAACATATGGGTGAAAAAGCAAGGCAGTATGCAAAAAACTGCACATGGGACAGTATTGCAGAGCAATATGAAAAGCTCCTGACAGATGTGGTGAAAGCAGGCCATGGATAGCAAAAAACTCTCTTATCTTTTAGTCTTCCTGATTCCGCTAATTGTATACTCCCCCACGCTTACCGGAACATTCTACTACGACGACAACGTTATATTCTTCGGTCATCAGGTAAAAGTCCTTGCAGACAATCCCTTCTCAGTGTTCAAAGGCGAAACCCACTACCTGCCCGGTGCACCAAGAAGCATCCACGTCTTCTCCCTTCTTATGATTTATAAGCTCTTTGGAACTTCACCCTTTCCGTATCACCTCTTCAACCTTCTTATTCATTGCTTAACCACGCTGTTCGTATTCATATTCCTTAAGAGGATAATACCTGAAAAAGACTCCTCTGAAAAAAAGGCTTTACCTGCCTTCATAGGTGCGCTTATCTTTGGCCTTCATCCCGTGCATCTTGAAAACATAACATTCGTTACACTCGGCGGGACAGACCTGTTCTATACCTTCTGGGCAATGCTAAGCCTTCTTTCCTATATATGGTTTAGAGATCAGAGTCTGAAAGGGACAAAAAACCTCATCTTGCTTGCTCTGTCGGTTTTTGCATTCCTTTTGTCGGTTATGAGTAAAGAGTCAGCCGTGGCATTCATCCTGATTTATCCAATGACAGAATTACTGCTTCGGAAAAAAGGCTTTCTCTGGGCATTACCTCATGCCGCTGTGCTTGTTGCATATAAATGGAATTTCATCTTCGGAACTGTGCCTTCGGCAGTAGGCAGAGTCGTCTCCCCAGACGGTAACTCCATGGGAGTCGAAGGAGTATTCAAAAGCATCGGGTTTTTTATGAAGTCCCTTGTATTCCCCTATCCGCACTCACCGCTTATAAAAGAGTTTCCATCTGAAACCATACTCTACCCGTTTGCAGTGCTTATCGGCATAATCATTATCTTAAGCGTCATTGCAAGGAAAAGACTGTTTGCATACTCAGCCCTGTGGTTTTTGATAATCTCTGTGCCCTACCTCTACGTGCCGCTTGCCACAGCAAACATTGCGATTACAGCAGAACGCTATATTTATGCCCCATCCATAGCCTTAAGCATATTCATAGCAGGGGCAATGACAGGTATCTTCAAAAAACCGAGGGCTGGAAGACTCATCCTGCCTTTATTCCTTCTGCTTCTGCTTGCCTACAGCGTCCTCGACGTTAGTTACTTCTTTAAGGTATGGCGCACAGAGAAGACGTTCTGGGAGCAAGTCATCAGGACAAATCCGGACTACGTCACCGGCTATATAAGTCTTGCCTCAATCGCAATGGATGAAAATAACTTTGAGAAAGCCCNGTATCTTCTTATGGAAGGACTAAGAAAACCNAAGGGAATGCCTGCTGAGTTTGCACAGGCAGCTTACAGTTTAGGCAATATCGCACTAAAATCAGGCAATAGAACACGTGCAGAAAGCTACTTTCTGCTTTCGCTTAAATACGCACCATATGAATTCTCATTTATACAGCTGGGGTTTCTGTATCTTGAAACAGGAAACCTCAATAGGGCAAAATGGGCATTCGAAAATGCCATGAGATTCCCCAGACAGAATATAAGAGCTGTCTACGGTCTTGCCAAAACCCTTAGCCTGCTTGGACAGAAGGAGAAGGCAAGACAATACGCAATGAGGGTTTATAAAAGCGCCCGGGATGAAAGACTCAGGGCGCTGGCAATGGAGATTATCAGGAACTCAAGATGAAAGTTCTAATACTTAACAGACGCGACATCAAAAACCCGCAGGGTGGAGGCGCAGAGGTATATACACATGAGGTGGCAAAAAGCCTTAAACAAAGCTATGAAAACGTGACAGTATTCTCATCAAGGTTCAAAGGCTCGCCACAAGAAGAAACAATAGACGGCATAAGATACATCAGAGCCGGTAACGAAGTAACAGTGCATATCCACGGCTTTCTCTACGCACTGAAACACAGAAAGGAGTTCGACCTGATAATAGACGAGTTCAACGGTGTGGGATTTTTCTGTTTTCTCCTGCCCCGCAGTGTAATCCTCATACACCAGCTTTATAGAGAATTCTGGTTCAGAGGGCTTGGCATCTTCGGAGTCATCCCCTACGTTGTTGAGCCGCTTTTGCTCAGATGCTACAGAAGGATGCCTGCAGTGACCGTCTCGGATTCAACAAAAGAAGACCTCAAAAGACTCGGTTTCAAGGATATCCATATAGTAATGAACGCACTCTGCAATCGTCCCATTGAGAGCGTGGCAGAGAAAGAACCACAGCCCACGCTGGTCTTCCTCGGAAGGTTCAAAGCCACAAAAAGACCGGAAGACGCAATCAAAATATTCAAACTCGTAAAGGCAAAAATCCCTGAAGCCCGCCTCTGGATGATAGGGAAAGGGCCTGACGAAGCTAAACTCAAGAAACTGGCAGAAGGGACAGAGGATATAACATTTCACGGCTGGCTCACTGAAGAGAGAAAGTTTGAACTCTTAAGGCGCGCCCATATACTCGTTGTCCCGAGTGTAAGAGAAGGCTTTGGAATCAACGTCATAGAGGCAGCCTCGCAGGGGACACCTGCTGTCGGCTACAACATTCACGGACTAAGAGACTCAATCAGAGACGGACTTACAGGATTGCTTGCAAACAGCCCAGAGGACGCTGCAGAAATAATCATAAGATTACTCAAAGACCCTGCACTTTACAACCAGATGGCATCCCAGTGCCTTGAATACTCAAGAGACTTCAACTGGCAGAAAAGAGCAGAAGAGTTCCGGCAGGTAATTAAAAAGATTCGAAACCAATAGAATATATAAAGCCACATACAGCGATGCTCGATACCCCACACGCCCTGCGTCATTACCCACAACATAACTGCCACTTCCCAAAACACACAGTGAAGATTTACCTTGAATTATCAACACTCTGATTTGTCGCTTATCCCTCTAAATATATGGCACTAATTTTGCATTTTTCTCGTGCGCAATTAAACAAAAAAATATTATTTTAATTATAAATTTAAAGCTTATTTTAATTATAAAACCAGAAATTCCTGCCAGGTGTAAGACTTAACCGGCAGGCAGATTACTGGCAGAGGCAGCTGTATGAAAAAAAGATTTATCCGCATCTTTGTTTGTGTTGTCGTCGTTGTGCACATAGCGATGGCATCGGTCTTTATCTCCCATGAAGTCTTCAATTTCACAAGCAGCAACAGTGCGCTGTATTTTCTGCACGGAAAGTTCGGTGGTATAGAGATAAAGCGCGACCTCCTAATTGAAGACGCACACAGGCTGATCTTCACACTCGATGCAAACTGTGTCTTTAACTGGTTGATGAAGGGGCTGGCTATTGCAAGACAAAAACCACTGCTGGAACTTACATGGAACACAAAAGAGGGCACAGGAGGCATCAAGCAGTTCAGAGCCGACGGGACAATGCTGGTGCTGTCTTTCTCAAGATCCAGGGACAGCGACGGCAGACCAAAAGGACTGTTCTTAGGTGGAGACCTTCCTTACGGCGATATCTCAAGGGCTGAAAGTCAGGACACAAGCGGCTTCGGCTACTACGACGGAGAAGACTGGTACCACATATGGTGCGCCTCAAACGAAGCGTTTAAGCTCTCAGGCAAAAAACGCACGGTTGTCCCTTCCACATGGAGATTCCTGAAAAGCAGAGTACTCAAAAATACAAAAGAAGAGGTAATCCTCGAAAGTGAACACGAGGTGGAATTAAACGGCAACAAAATAAATATGAAACGATTTGTCTCTTTTAAGGCCGGGGAGGATTATTTTCTTCTGAGGGTGAGATTTACCAATCTTGGCACCAAACCGATTACATACGGCTATGCATGGGGTGACGAGCCCTGGGTAGGTCATTACGGCGCATCCAAAGGAGATGTCGGCTGGTATGACGACGGCCTTATCCAGAACGAAATGCTGCTTTCACCTGTAAGACACAAGTACGCAGGCTACTGGGACTACGGAAACGAAGCCGCAGGCGAAGACCACAACTTCTCAGGCTATGCCAACTTCGTGGAATGGCTCTACCCTACTCCTTCGCTCGTATTCTTTTCAAATTCTATTGAGAACTGCTGTTCAGAGACAACTCCCCTGGCAAGCGAACAAAACAGGGTCATAAATATAGTCTGGCTCAATCAACTCCTGTTGCCCGGCGAAAGCAGAGACCACATCCTTGCCATAGGAATGGCAACAGTTGACCCAAAGACCGGAATGCCTAAAAAACCCAAAGTGTCCTTTGACTAAATACCCTATCTATTTCCCCCCACAATAACAAAGTAAAATCAACAACTCTTGCTACTTATACGAGTGAAAATACACTTGACAAGTGTGATAAAATCCCTAATACTAAAAATAAACGCATTTTGCTTTTTACAAAAACAACAAGAACAAAAAAAACAGCAAGGGTGACCTTGAAGGGCGGTAGCCTGTCTTGTTTCCTCAGATACAGCCATCGACAAAAAACAATTTCCAGCAAAAGCACAATTTCCACAGCCAAGGAGGAATAAGGTGAAAGTTTTAGTAACAGGCGGTTGCGGTTTCTTAGGCTCTCATGTCTGTGAATTCTACGCCCGTAAAGGCGATGAAGTTATTTCCTATGACAACATGACAAAACATGAACTGGAAAGAACAGGCTTTGCAGCAGAGGAGGCAAGAAACTACAACTGGGACTATCTCAAAAGTCTCGGCGTTAAAATGGTAAAGGCTGACGTAAGGAACCTCGAGCAACTGCTTGACCATTGTGAAGGTTGCGACTACATAGTTCACACCGCAGCACAGCCTGCCATGACAATAAGCTGGGAAGACCCTTTATTGGATGTTACAACGAACGTCATCGGAACCTTCAATGTCCTTGAAGCAGCAAGAAAACTGAAAATCCCGGTGGCATGCTGTGCGACAGTCCATGTGTACGGCAACAAGATTAACGAGACATTGAAAGAAGGGGACAAACGCTATATCAGGGAGCCAGAGGGCATAGATGAAAAACATCCCACGCTTGAAGGTACGCTTACCCCTCTTCACGCATCCAAAGCCGCAGGCGACATCTATGTTAAAACCTTTATAGACACCTATAAGCTTGAAGCCGCAAGCTTCAGGCTTACCGGCATATACGGGACAAGACAGTTCGGAGGCGAAGACCATGGATGGGTAGCCAACTTTTCAATCCGCAGTGTCTTGGGCTGGCCACTGACGATATTCGGAACCGGCAAACAGGTAAGAGATATCATCTATGCCACAGACGTATGCGAGGCATTCGACGCATTCTACAGAACAAGAAAGCCCGGGATATACAATATAGGCGGAGGCCCGGCAACCGCCATATCCCTTCTTGAGTGTATTGACATACTGGAGGAAATAAACGGTAAAAGGCCTGAAGTAAGGTTCGCACCGGACAGACACGGAGACCTCAGATACTTTATCTGCAATATTGACAAGGCAAAACAGCAACTTAACTGGACGCCTAAAATCATGCCGAGGGAGGGCATCGAAAAACTCATAGACTGGATTAAAGACAACAAGCACGTCCTTATAAAAGAAGAAAAATAAAAAAATAAAATGAAGGCGCTGATTTTAGCAGCAGGCAGAGGCAAACGCCTGGAAGATGTCCTTTTAAAAAGAAACAAATGCATGCTTAGGATAAACGGCAGACCTGTTATAGAACACAGCCTTGACTACGCAGCAAGCACCGATGTGGATGAAATAGTAATCGTCGTGGGTTACAGAGCAGAGGAAATCATAAACACCTACGGAAACAGGTATAAAAACAAAAACATCAAATACGTTGTCCAGCAGGAACAAAGAGGGCTTGTGCATGCAATCGAATGTGCACAGGAAATGCTTGACGGAGACGACTTTCTCCTCCTGCTTGGCGACGAGATTATGGTAAACCCCAGACACCAAGAACTCATAGACGAATTCAGGAATAGTCGTCCTTTTGCAATCTGTGGTGTGCTGAAGGTCGAAAACAGAAATCTTATTAAAAGGACATACAGCATACTCCAGAACGAAAGCAATGTAATCTACAGACTCATCGAAAAGCCGAGGAATCCGCTGAACCACTTCATGGGCACAGGAGACTGCGTGTTCAGAAACGAAATACTCTCTTACATAGAATATACCCCAATCCACCACGAGCGTAAGGAAAAGGAATTGCCTGACCTCATCCAGTGTGCAATAGACGACGGCAATATAGTCAAATCGTTTCTTATCTGCGACAAATACACGAACATAAACACCCCGGAAGACATCGAGATCGCAAAGAGTTTCTTTGAATGAGGGTTGCTGTCGTATCTGACTACCTGCCCGGATATCATAAAATCTGGAGCGGGGCTGAGCTTATTGCAGTGACCCTTTCCGAAATGCTGCAAAGCAAGCAGTGCGAAGTATTCTTCCTTACTACACCGTTTGACTCCTACGCACAGAACACCTCCAACAACGTATATCCTGTAAGAACACCGCTTAAAGGACTCGGGACTTTATCAAGAAATTTCCCAGTGGACATAGGGGCAATAAGCGACATATACAAGAAGCTAAAGAAGAAAAATCCCGACATTGTCCACATCAATGCCAAGTACCTATTTTTGCCGACGATTATCGCCTGCCTGAGTCTGAAAATACCAGCTGTCTTTACAGTGCCTGATTATTTTATCTTCTGCCCAACGAGTTTTATCCGGAGAGTCGACGGAAGCAACTGCACAAGCTACCACGGAAAAGACTGTTACAGATGCCTGCCTGTTTTAAGCAAAAGCTCTCTAAAAAACATGTCCAGATTCGTACCGGAATCTCTTATAAAAAGCTTGTTAGCCTTGAGGGCAAAGGAATTCGATTATTTCATTAAAAAAGTTTCCGCGTATGTAGTCCTTTCTAATCTTTCCAAGAAAAGACTTACAGACTACGGCATACCAGAAGAGAAGGTAAAGCTCATCTATCATTACAAGCTGGCAACTCCCCGGGAGACAAAAGAGACCATCCTAAGTCCTTCAGCCGTCTTTGTCGGCTGGCTGTCAGAGGAAAACGGCACTGACATACTGATAAAGGCATTCGCCCTTGCATTAAAAGAAATAAAGAACGCCCGGCTCTACCTCGTGGGGACAGGAAAAAATGATTTTATGGAAAAAATCAGAAAAGAAATAGTGGCTTTGAATATCGCCGACAACGTCGTGTTCCTCGGAAAGAAGGATAATCCGGAAGCCCTCTCGATAATCTCAAAATGCGATGTGGTAGTCGTTCCTCATCAGTGGCCCAAGGAATTCGGTCCTATCATATTAATCGAAGCACTGGCTCTTGGAAAGCCTGTCATCACAAGCAAGATAGGCGCGACTGACGAATTCGTAAAAGACGGAGACAATGGATTTCTGGTCGAGGGCTACAAAAACCCCGAGGCATTCGCCAAGCGGCTTGCAAGAGTACTGAGTAATCCGGAGACAGCAAAAGCGATGGGGAGAAAAGCCAGGGAATCAACGAGATTGCTGTTTGGAGACTCCCAAGCAGCAGACCTGATAGAACTGTACAATTCATTGACAAACGGAGGAAAATCCTAAATGGATATCATTAAAGTCAAGACACGGCTCAGGCGTATAAGGTACATGTTGAGAGAAAGGGGGCTTAAATACACATGGAATTACCTGTTCTTAGCCGCTACATACAACAATGACTTTATCAGGGATATCCTTTTGACAAAATTTTACCCTCATTTTGTCTTCTACCCCCGCTACATCGAGGTCGAGATCACTACACGGTGCAATCTGAAATGCGCCATGTGCGAACATACCTACTGGAATGAAAAAGCCATAGACATGACATTTGAACAATTCAAAAGGGTAGTCGATCAATTTCCCAAGCTGTCGTGGATCGGGACTACGGGTATCGGTTCAAGTTTTCTGAACAAGGACTATCTAAAGATGCTCGAATACGCAAAGTCAAAATCCATATATATAGAACTCTTTGACCCATTCCACATGCTGAATGAAAACCTGATAAACATTATCGTAAAAGATGCTTTGATAGACAGGCTAATCTGCTCCATTGACGGAGCTACAAAAGAGACCTACGAGAAAATAAGGGTAGGAGCTAAGTTTGACAGGGTAATAGATAATATCAGGAACATGGTAGAAACCAAAAGGAAGTACAAAATTTCATTTCCTGAGCTTTCATTCCATTACATAATATCGCGGGATAATTACTTTGAGGTGCCCCAGTTTGTAGAGCTTGTCCACCATATCACAGGCAAAGACAATATAGGGATTATGTTTTCCCACCTGCTGCACAGTTTTGATGAGATAAAACACATGGTCTTTGAAATACCAAAAGACATCAGGGAAGAAACCATAAGAAAGGCAAAAAAATACGGCATCAAACTCACATGGGGGAAAAACGCCAGGGAAAAAAAACAACCAATTCATAAATGCACAGAATGGACCATGCCATTTATATTTGCCGATGGCACGGTAATACCCTGCTGTGCAGGGAATGAAGCAAACAGAAGGGACTACCAAATCAAATACAGAATGGGAAATATCTTCGAGGAGCCTTTCGAAAAAATCTGGAATGGAAAGATTAAAAAATTAAGGGATGCCATACACGAGGGTAAATGTCCTCCTCCATGCGTTGACTGCCCTGGCTATGAGATTCCGAAAACTCAAGCCATATAAGAATATCGAGAATGGAAAAAGATGCAAAAATCTACGTTGCAGGACACAGAGGGCTGGTAGGGTCAGCCATCGTTAGAAAACTCAAAGAACAAGGCTATAAAAATATAATCACAAAAAGCAGGCAGGAACTCGATTTAACACAGCAGGGGAAAGTCTTCGAATTCTTTCAAAAAGAGAAACCACAATATGTTATTCTGGCGGCGGCAAAGGTCGGCGGAATTCACGCAAACAGCACTTATCCGGCACAGTTCATATACGAAAACCTTGCTATCCAGACTAACGTAATTCATGCTGCCTATCTGTATGGGACAGAGAAATTGCTGTTCTTTGGAAGCGCATGTAGTTACCCCCGTGAATGCCCTCAGCCCATGAAAGAGGAGTATCTGCTGTCAGGCGCATTGGAGCCCACGAACGAGCCTTATGCAGTCGCCAAGATTGCCGGAATAAAAATGTGCGAGGCTTATAACCGGCAGTACGGCACAAATTTTATATGCGCTGTACCGACTAACGTCTATGGCCCAAATGACAATTTCGACCCGGAAAATTCCCATGTTATTCCAGCCTTAATTAGAAAATTCCACGAATCCAAGACAAAAAGGCAAAAGGATGTAAAAATCTGGGGGTCGGGAACTCCGCTGAGGGAATTCCTCTACGTAGACGACCTTGCAGACGCTTGCCTTTTTCTCATGCATCAGTACAATGAATCAGGAATTATAAATGTCGGAACAGGCAAGAGCATGTCAATAAAAGAACTTGCTTCTATCATAAAAGAGGTAACTGGATATGACGGCGGTATCGTCTTTGAGACATCCAAGCCTGACGGCGCCCCTAAAAAAGAACTTGATGTATCCCGGCTTAAAAGCATGGGCTGGCAGGCAAAGACACCATTGGCAGAGGGCATAAGCAAAACATACGAGTGGTACAGAACGAACTTTGGAGAACACGAAAGCAGATGAAAACATTTGATACCGCATTCATAGAAAGACTCTACCGCTCGATGTACCTTATCCGCAGAGTAGAGGAGGAGATTGCACGTATCTATCCCACAGACAAAATCAAAAGCCCTGTACACTTATCGATTGGACAGGAAGCTGTTTCCGTAGGAATATGCGAGGCATTAAGAGACGGTGACGTAGTTTTTGGCACTTACAGAGGACATGCCATGTATCTTGCCAAGGGAGGAGATTTAAAGAAGATGATTGCCGAGCTCTACGGCAAAATTACCGGATGTGCAAGAGGCAAAGGCGGCTCGATGCATTTGATTGATACAGAAAAAGGTGTAATGGGGACTTCTGCAATCGTCGGGACAACAATACCCATCTCTGTAGGATATGCCTATGGATTGAAATACAATGGGTCAGACTCCGTAGTCGTCAGCTTCTTCGGAGACGGAGCCATAGATGAGGGAGCATTCCACGAAAGCCTGAATTTCGCCGCACTTAAAAAACTACCTGTGCTCTTTGTCTGCGAAAACAATTTTTATGCAATACATTCTCACCATTTGAGCAGGCATCATTCCGACAATATCTGCGAAAGAGCGGCTTCATACGGAATGCCTGCCGAAAAAATCGAGGACGGAGATATATTTAGAATCTACGAATCCGCAGGCAAGCACATTGAAGCCATAAGGCAGGGTAAAGGTCCTGTATTTCTTGAGTGCATTACCTGCCGGTGGAAAGAACACGTCGGTCCTAATGATGACTTCCACCTTGGATACAGAAGCGAAAAGGAAGTCGCCTGCTGGAAAGAAAAAGACCAGCTAACACGGCTGAGAAATCTCCTCAGCTCCAACAATGTAAGTGTCATTGAAAATGAAGTCGAACAGGAGATTAAAGACGCTTTTGAATTTGCAGAGAAAAGCCCCTTTCCAGAAGGCGTAGTACTTTACGAAGACGTTTTTAAGGAATCATGAACACACAACGTCTGCTTAGCTATCCGGAAGCCATACGCGAGGCTCTCAACCAGGAGATGGAACGAGACCCGTCTGTGATTGTATTCGGCTTGGGGGTAGACGACCCAAAGGCAATACTCGGCACTACAAAAGGATTGGTCGAGAGGTTTGGACCCCACCGGGTCTTTGACACTCCGCTTTCAGAAGACAGCATGACAGGTGTAGCCATAGGTGCTGCGCTTGCCGGACTCCGGCCTGTTCACGTGCATATACGTATGGACTTCATGCTCCTTGCTATGAACCAGATTATCAATATGGCAGCCAAGATGCGATATATGTTTGGCGGCGGTGATATCTATGTTCCACTTGTAATACGTACACTGATAGGCAAAAGCTGGGGACAGGGGCCTCAACATTCACAGAGCCTTTATCCTCTGCTGATGAATATCCCAGGGCTTAAAATAGTAGCGCCTTCAACGCCATATGATGCAAAAGGATGCATGATTCAGAGCATCAGGGATGACAACCCAGTCGTATTTATAGAACACAGACTCCTCTATTACCAGAAAGGACATGTGCCTGAAGAAACCTACACCAGAGCATTTGGCAAAGCACGACTTCTTGCCGAAGGCAGTGACATTACACTCGTGGGAATCTCGCAGATGGCAGTCGAATGTCTAAGGGCAAAACGCTATCTTGAAGAAGCAGGCATATCTGCCGAGGTGATAGACCCTGTTTCACTCAGCCCACTGGATATCGACACAATTGCATCGTCGGTCTCAAAGACAGGAAGACTCATCGTCGTGGACAATGCATGGATGGTATGCGGTGCCGGAGCAGAAATAATCACACAGCTTATAGAGAGAAATATAAATATGCAGGTGCACCGTATGGGCTTTGCGTTTGTCACCTGCCCTACAACCCCAACACTTGAAGAGCATTTCTACCCGAATGCAAAGAAAATCGCCTCAAGGGCATACGAAATGCTCTATCCTGATAGAAAACCTTGGACACCAAAGACTGAACTTCAGTTAGAGGAAATAGAATTCAAGGGACCATTTTAGACAACTATAGGAGGACTCAGCGTAATGAAAATTCTGATTACAGGAATAACAGGTTTCGTTGGAAGTCATCTTGCAGAATACATACTCAGCCTGAACGAGGGACACGAGATATACGGGCTTTGCAGATGGCGCAGTCCAAAAGACAATCTGGCAAAAATCTACAATAAGATAAAGACTGTTGAGGCTGACCTCTGCGACCTTGGCGCACTAATACGTCATCTTAAAACTATCAAACCAGATGTTATCTTCCATCTGGCGGCACAAAGCTACGTGCTGACAAGCTTTAACTCTCCGGCACAAACTATATGGGTAAATGTAATCGGGACAACAAACCTCCTTGAAGCAGTGAGAATTACAGAAATAGACCCAGTCATTCATATATGCTCCTCCTCAGAGGTCTATGGACAGGTTAACGAAGAGGACATACCTATTAAGGAGACATGTCCTCTAAGACCCGCATCACCTTATGCCGTAAGCAAGGTCGGTGAAGACATGGTTGCATATCAGTACTGGCTTTCATACGGAATCCGGACTATACGGACAAGAATGTTCACGCATACAGGTCCAAGAAGAGGAGATGTCTTTGCCCTATCGTCCTTTGCAAAACAGATAGCAGCAGCAGAACTCGACCTCAAAGAGCCTGTTATTTACGTAGGAAACCTGAAATCCGTAAGAACTATATGCGATGTAAGAGATGCGGTAAGGGCATACTGGATTTTAGTAAATAAATGTAAAAGCGGTGAGGTGTATAACATCGGGGGGAATATAACACTGACTATCGGCGAGGCACTGGAAAAACTCCTGTCGTTTTCCAAAAAGAAATGCGAAGTAAAAGTAGACCCAAAACTCATCAGGCCCTCAGATGTAACACTACAGATACCATCCACTGAAAAATTCAGAAATGAAACAGGATGGGAGCCCCAAATCCCTCTGGAAAAAACCCTCGAAGATTTACTCGATTACTGGAGAGAAGAGCTTTCACGCTGCCCGTGGAAGGCGTTAACAGTAACAAAATAGCAACAGGAGACCTTATGTATAAAGGGAAAAAAGTACTGGTCACGGGCGGGACAGGCCTCATAGGCATACCGCTTGTGGAAATGTTGATTGAGCAGGGAGCAGACGTAACAATCGCCTCTCTGGATGACCCTTCAAGGGCACATCCTAAAGCAAAGTTTCACAGGGTCAACCTCATGAATTTTGACAACTGCGTCAAGGTCTGCACAGGAATGGACTTCGTCTTCCACCTTGCTGGCATTAAAGGCTCTCCTGCAATGACCGCAAAAAAACCGGCAAGCTTCTTCGTCCCTACAATCACATTCAACACAAATATGATGGAAGCAGCCAGACAGTGCGGCGCGAAAAGATACCTCTTTACCAGCACGATAGGAGTTTATGGACCTGCCGAAGTCTTCCGCGAGGATGACGTCTGGAAGACATTTCCATCGGAAAACGACAAGTTCGCCGGCTGGGCAAAGAGAATGGGAGAACTACAGGCAGAGGCATATAAGATAGAGTATGGCTGGAATGATATTGTCATCGTCAGACCTGCAAACGTCTATGGTCCATACGACAATTTCGACCCTAACAATGCAATGGTTATCCCCTCACTTATTAAGCGGGCACTGGATGGTGAAAATCCCCTTGTTGTATGGGGAGACGGTTCACCGGTAAGAGACTTCATCCACGCACGGGATGTGGCAAGAGGGATGCTCCTTGCGCTTCAGAAGGCACCAGGGCAGATTATAAACCTTGGAAGCGGCACAGGTAGTAGTATCAGAGAAATCGTGGACATCATAATCAATAACATGGAAAACAAGCCTGAAGTAATCTGGGACACCTCCAAACCCTCAGGGGATAAAAAAAGACTGATGGATATATCACGCGCCAAGGCCATTGGGTTTAAACCAACAATCTCGCTCGAAGAAGGAATAAAAGAAGTAATGCAGTGGTATCAAGAAAACAAACACAGAATCAGCAAAAGATACAACGTATTTACAGAAAGTAAATTTATATAACCTGAGGTCAGTCATAATTGAGGATACTTGTTACCGGAACTCGTAGTGGTCTTGGCAAATACGTTCATGAAAACCTCGGCGGGCTTGCCTTAACACGGCATACGCCTGCTGAGGAAAGAAAAAAAATCAAAAACAGCATTGTGGATGTCATAATCCACTGCGCATTTAACTCCCGCAGGGGGGTTAACTCCGACAATCTTTACCAGTACATACAGGACAACGTAAACCTTACAGAAGAGTTGGTTTCCATCCCTCACAAAAAATTTATATTCATTTCTTCGATTGATGTGTATCCCAAGAGAAAGGGCAACCACTCAGAAGACGAAATCATTGACATAGACTCCCTGAACGGAATATACGGTATCACGAAGCTCATGTCGGAATCCATAATAAAAAATCAGTGCAGAAACTATCTTATCCTGAGGGCTTCAGCCCTTCTGGGGAAATACTCAAGAAAGAACAGCCTGCTCAGGATATTAGAGGACAAAGACTGCACACTGACGCTTTCAGGCAATTCAAGGTTCAACTATGTCCTGCATTCAGATGTGCTGGATTTCATCAAGTTCTCCATAGAGCATGACATCAAAGGAATATATAACCTTGCATCATCAGATAACATAACCCTTTCAGAAGTAGCTGAGATGACAGACAAGAAAGTAAAGTTCGGCAGTTATTTCTACGACGCAGGTAATATAGATAACAGCAAAATCTCATCGGTCTTTCCGGCATTCAAGAAAACCTCAAAAGAAGTCATTGCACAGTTTATAGGAGAAAGAAATGAATAAGCGCAAAGTACTGGTATGCGGTGCTACCGGTTTTATCGGCAGAAATATCGCCGAATCATTTGCCGAAATAGACGATTTTGAAGTCTATGGCACCCACTTTAACTCAGAGCCATTTGACAACCCAAAAATCAAAATGATCAAGGCAGACCTTACTAACAAGGACGACGTCAATGAGGTGGTAAAAGGAGCAGACCTGATAATACAGGCGGCGGCCACCACCTCAGGAGCAAAAGATATTGTTACCAAACCGTACTACCATGTCACTGACAATGCAATAATGAACTCGCTGATTTTCAGAGCCGCTTATGACCATAAAGTGTCTCATGTGGTGTTCTTTAGCTGCACCGTCATGTATCAGCCGAGTGACACGCCTGTAAAGGAAACGGACTTTGATGCAAACAAGGAGATTTATCCCAGTTACTTCGGCGTTGGATGGACAAAGGTTTATATAGAGAAGATGTGCGAGTTCTACTCAAGACTCGGACATACCAAATACACAGTCATAAGACATTCCAATATCTATGGTCCTTATGACAAGTTCGACTTGGAAAAATCGCATGTCTTTGGAGCGACAATCACCAAGGTGATGACCGCCAATGATGGAAAAATCGTGGTCTGGGGCTCCGGTGAGGAAGAAAGAGATTTACTGTATGTATCAGACCTCGTAGACTTCGTCAAACTGGCGGTAGATAAACAGGAATCTGCGTTCGAACTCTACAATGTCGGCTATGGTAATTCTGTTTCCATAAACGACTTGGTCAGGCAGATTATCGCATCTTCAGGAAAGGACCTCAGGATAGAACACGACCTGACCAAACCTACAATTAAAACAAAGCTATGTCTTGACATAACAAAGGCGAAAAACTCTCTTGGATGGTCCCCAAAAGTCTCATTGAGTGAGGGGATACAGAAAACCATACAGTGGTACAAGGCTAATATCACGACATAAACTTCTTATCTTTAAGCCACCAAATCTTCAAAAGTCAGTACCAAAACCAATAGCAGGGCACACCAATATCTATGAGGACTGACCATTATTAGGTCACATCCTACAACTAAGCAGTGGAGGAAAGCGATGATTATCAGTAAAACTCCGTTTCGGATTTCTTTCTTTGGTGGAGGAACTGATTACCCAGTTTGGTTCAGGGAAAATCGTGGAGCTGTGCTTGCAACGACCTTTGACAAATACTGTTTCATCAGCTGCCGGCCACTGCCTCCGTTCTTCAACCACAAATACAGAATCGTTTACTCCAATATCGAAACCGTTAAAGAGGTGCACGAAATCCGCCACCCTTCGGTTAAAGCCACTATCCAATACATGAACATACAGGCAGGGCTTGAGATACATCATGACGGCGACCTGCCTGCAAGAACAGGACTGGGATCAAGCTCCTCCTTCACTGTAGGGATGCTACACTGCCTCTACGCAATGAAAGGAGAAATGCCTTCGAAAATGCAACTGGCTACCGAAGCCATACACATCGAGCAGAACCTTATCAAAGAAAACGTAGGCTCTCAGGATCAGGTCTCCGCTGCATTCGGCGGGTTTAACCTCATCCAGTTCAACCCGGACAACACAATCAACGTGACACCGATAGCCCTTTCTAAAGAAAAACGGGAATACCTGCAAAACTGCATAATGCTTTATTTCACAGGTTTTTCAAGAAGCGCCTCGGAAATCGCCAAAGAGCAAATCAAAAACACACCGAAGAAAAAACAAGAGCTTTCAACCATGTATGAGATGGTAACCGAAGCCACAGAGATCCTGAATAACAAAAACCGGGATATTGATGAGTTCGGAAAATTGCTCCATGAGTCATGGAAGCTCAAGAGAAGCCTCTCAAACAGCATATCAACTTCTTACATAGATAACATTTATGAAACAGCTATGAGGGCTGGCGCACTCGGCGGAAAACTCCTTGGTGCAGGAGGAGGCGGATTCATGATTATCTTCGCCCGGCCTGAAGTACAGCCAAAAATAGAAGAAAAGCTCAAAGGCTTACTGAGAGTTCCATTCCGGTTTGAAAATCATGGAAGCCAGATTATCTTCTATCAGCCTGACGGACTTTACTGAACACTATGCACAAAAACCCAAAAGTCGAAAATATAGACGTCGTAATCCTCTGCGGAGGATTGGGGAAAAGACTAAGAAGCATGGTCACTGACAGACCGAAGCCAATGGCAGAAATACATGACCACCCCTTCCTCGATATCCTTATGCAATACATATCAGGTTTCGGTTTCCGGAGATTCATCCTCTGCACAGGTTATATGGGAAATAAAATCAAAAACCACTATAAGAACAAAAAAAGAAACAACGATGTGCAATTGATAGTGTCTGAAGAAAAAGAACCACTGGGCACAGGTGGAGCCATAAAAAATGCCGAGCCATTCATCTCAAGCAATATCTTCCTTGCCATGAACGGCGACTCTATATGCAAAATGGATATGCTCGACTTCCTGGATTTCCACAAAACCAAACAGGCAACAGCCTCGATAGCACTCGCTGCACCAGAAACAGAAAAAGACTACGGAGTCGTGACAATCGACAGCAACAACCGCATAACATCGTTTTCTGAAAAAACCAGAGACACAGGCTTCATAAACGCAGGCGTATATCTATTCAACAAAGATATCTTAAAGCTTATACCTGATAACAAATACCATTCACTGGAATACAATCTCTTCCCAAATATTCTGGATGCAGGTATTTACGGATACGTAACCGGCGGAGAAGTGCTCGACATCGGCACTCCAGGACGCTACGAAAGAGCAAAAAACAACGATTTTCTGAAGCGAATTATTGCAAGGAGTAGACAATGAAGATTCCATTCGGCACATTAACAGTCACACAGAAATCAAAAGACTTGATTAAGGAAATTCTGGACTCCAACCGTCTGTCAAGCGGCAGGTATGTTCGACTGCTGGAGAGAAAATTTGCCGAAATAACAGGGACGAAAGAAGCAGTGGCAGTAAGCAGTGGAACAGATGCCGACGCTCTGGCTCTTGCCGCTTTGTACGACTTTGGAGCAAAACGCAAAGATGAAATCATCATCCCTGCATTGTCATTTGTGGCGACAGGCAACGCAGTCCTGCACGCAGGTTTCACACCACGCTTCGTGGATATCGATAAAAACACCCTGAACATTGACCCTGCAAAAATCGAAGCCGCAATTACAGAAAAGACACGGGCAATCATGCCTGTCCACCTCATGGGCAAGCCTGCAGAAATGGATGCCATAAATGCAATTGCAAAAAAATACAATCTCTTCGTAATCGAGGATGCCGCTGAAGCACACGGTGCAGTCTATAAAGAACGAAAAGTCGGAACACTGGGCACAATGGCTGCATACAGCCTGTATGTGGCACATATCATCACCACCGTAGAAGGGGGAATCATTACCACCAACAACGAAGACCTTGCAGAAGTCTTGAGGTCCCTGCGCTCGCATGGAAGAGCCTGCAAATGCAAATCGTGCGTGCTGAATACAACATCAGGCTACTGCGAAAAGCGGTTTAAATACGACAAGGATATACGGTTCTTCTTTGAAAGAATCGGCTATTCAAGCAAGATGAATGAGCTGGAAGCCGCTATCGGATTAGGCAATCTGGAAATCTACGATGAAATCCTGCAAAGAAGACGAAATAATCTTATGTATATAATGTCCAGATTCAAAAAATTCTCATCCTACCTGACTACTTTCGAAGAACTGCCGTATGAAAAAATAGGGCCGCATGCCTTCCCGTTTATAGTCCGGGAAGGAGCTAAATTTACTCGCAACGAGTTGGCAGACTTCCTCGAGAAAAACGGAATCGATACACGCGACCTGTTCTCTTCCATACCTACTCAGTGCCCGGGATACGAGTTCCTCGGATATAAACCTGGAGACTTTCCTAATGCAGAATACATAGGCAACAACGGCTTGCATATCGGCATACATCAGGATATGGGGAAAGAAGAATGCGATTACTTTATAGATAAAGTAGAAGAATTTTTAATGAGACATGCATAAACACGATGTATCACAAGAGACCGAAGCATAAAAAATCAGGCAAAGTTCTGAAAAAATGGGAAGTTCTCTCTACAGAGGAACTATTCGCTGCGCCTCCGTGGGTAAGAGTTTTTACAGACAGGATAAGACTTCCAAGCGGAAGAATAGTGCCGGATTACTATCGAGTTGAACTGCCTGAGTACGCAATGGTATTCGCCCAGACAGACGACGGAAAAGTCCTGTTTGAACGCCAGTACAAACATGCACTCGGGCGCATAACCCTTGCACTGCCTACAGGCTGTGTAGAAAAAGGAGAATCCCCCATCGAGACCGCAAAAAGAGAATTGCTGGAGGAAACCGGATATAAGGCAAATAAATGGAGATTCGTCGGCTCATTCCTTGTAGACGGGAATAAGGGATGCGGGAAAGCTCACTTTTATATAGCTGAAAAACTTGAGAAGGTTGCAGACCCTGTAAACGACGATGCAGAAGAATCAGAAATACTTTTCATGCCTATAAATTCAATCATGAAGGCAATACTGAATGGTGAAATTTCCCTACTTGCAACTGCCGCATTGCTGGCTATATCCACAAACCCGAATCTGGATGAACTGCTGACCAACTCTCCGGCTGTTTAGAGAACTTTCTATGGAAGCAAAAAAATTCAGCTTTACAGACAATCTCCTGGTTAAAAACATAGGGCTAAACTATATCGGACAGGCGGTATTGTTCGTCGTCTTCATATTCACCGTCCCTTACGTAGTTAAAGGAACTGACCGCTACGGGATCTATCCAGCATCTTCGACTTCGGCTTCGGAAGAGTGACAACAAAATTTGCAGGAGGCAACAATGAAAGATTTAAAGGATGATAAGTTAAGGATAGCTTTTGTTTATCCCCGTCCCTTGCTGGATGATATAATGGCTAATTTCCAGCCGCTTGGTATTCTTAATATTGTTGCGTACTTGGAAAAACATTTCCAAGATGAAATAACAATTCGTATATTCGACCAGAATGTTACCCCTGACATAGTTGAAAACATCATAAAGTTTAAGCCTCAATTAGTTGCGGTCTCAGCCTTAACCACTAACATTCTAAACGCATATCGCCTGTGCGATGAACTGAGGGAAAAAACCGATGCAAAAATACTAATCGGTGGAAAACACGTATCTGCGCTTCCAGAGGAGGCCGCAAAACATGCTCATTATGCAGTTGTCGGTGAAGGCGAACTGATAATGAAGGACCTAGTGGAAGGCATGCTGAACAACAAGCTACCGTCCGAGGCGATACTGCACGGACCTTATATCAAGGATCTTGATGAAATCCCTCCGCTTCCATATCACTATCTTGACATGGACTTCTATTTAGATCCCAGACACAACATTACTGCCGCAATGAGGCTGACAAGACAGACCATATTCAGAAAATACAAATACCATACTATCGGCATGCTTACGAGCAGAGGCTGTCCTTTTAAATGTATATTTTGCTACAACAGCAAAAAGAGTTCACCGGTCAGGTATCACTCGGCTGAAAGGTGCATTGAGGATATCGAAAGGGCGATAAAAGAGTACAATGTCGATACTATCGTCTTCGTTGACGACGAATTTCTTACAAACAAAAAGCGCTTGGATGAATTCTGCCGCCTGATAAATCAAAAACGACTAAAATTCAATTGGTCATGCCAGGCACGTGCTGATGTGATTAATAAAGAAATCCTCCAGCTGATTAAGAGTTGCGGATGCAAGTTAATTAATTTCGGTTTTGAAAGCGGCTCGGATAATGTCCTTAAGTTGCTGGGCAAAGGCGGGAAATCTTCAGTTGAAGCCAATCTGCGTGCCATACAACTATGTAATAATGTTGGAATCAAAGTCTCAGGCAGTTTCATGCTTGGAACCCCCGGGGAAACTCTTGACGATATAAATAAGACGTTTAAGTTTATAAAAGAAAATAAAATCATAGTAGGGCTTGCTATAACAACTCCTTATCCGGGAACAGTATTGTGGGACCGTTGTGTTGAACAGGGACTAATAGATATGAAAAACATTGACTACAGCAAATTGAACTTTACTCTTGATAATTATTTAAATAACGATGTTGTGCCTTATGATAAATTCAGCAAAATCCACAGAGGGGTTATGAGGTATGTAGCGTTATTCAGAATGGATTTATCACCCTATGAAAAGATTAAGCGGATTTCTAAAAGAATTCCAAAACTCATTAGAGAAACTGCTGACATCGAAACGCTTAAAACCTTTAAAAAATTACTAAGCAATTAAACCTTAAATTCACGTATAAGTAATGAAATCAATTACTGGAAACCTTCTGGTCAAAAACATAGGGCTGAACTATATTGGACAGGCGGTATTGTTCGTTGTCTTCATATTCACTGTCCCTTATGTAGTTAAAGGGCTGGGGCCTGACCGGTATGGAATTTATGCAATCCTCTGGACTCTTATAGGATATTTCACCTTTCTTGAACTTGGCATAGGGCGCGCCACAACCAAGTTTGTTGCTTCAGCCCTCGGCAACGGCAAAACCGAGGAAATTCCCAGAATAGTCCTAACAGTGTTTTTGATAATGCTGGGGTTAGGAATAATCGGGACAATAATCTTCTTTTTCATAACGCCATACCTCGTTGACTCCATATTCAAAGTCCCCGACTTGCTGAAGGAAGAAATGAAATCGATGTTCATTATGGCCTCACCCTATATAATAATGCTGCTCCTGCAAATACAGTTGAGGGGCGTCCTGGAGGCATACCAGAGGTTTGACCTCATAAACTTCATAAAAATTCCTTCACAGATATTTACCCTTGTTATACCGGTGATTATAGTCGCACTTAACGGAACGCTTCCCATGCTTGCGCTTGCACTGGTGACTAAAGAGTTTGTTTTTTGTCTGATTTACATGACATTCTGCATTAAAGTTATGCCGCCCTTAAAGGTCAGTAATTTGTTAACTCTCGAAGGCCTGAAGACAATTGCATCCTATGCCGGCTGGTTATCAATAGCGCAGATTATCTCAGCGTTGTTATTGCATAATCTGCAACCTTTTTTAATTGGGCTTATCCTTTCAACCACAATCGTAACCTTTTATTCAGTCCCTTATGATCTCGTTTTAAAGTTATTAGTGATACCCAACAATATAATTGTCGTTCTCTTCCCTGCTTTTAGTACTTTAGAGGCAGCGAGTTTGGACAAGTTAGGTAAGACCTTCAAGTCCGCCTTGAAATACTTAACGATACTCATACTTCCGGTCTCGTTTATAGGTATCTTCTTTACGGAGGAGATAATTACTCTTTGGCTCGGTAAGGATTTTGAGATGAGTATTAACATCCTGCGAATTATGATGATTGGTTTCTTCATTATGTCCATTGAGGGAATATTCGTTGCATTGCTATTGGCGGTTGGTCGCGTTAAAGAGATATCATTATTTGTTCTGTTTATTGCGCCTGTATACATCATAATAAGCGTGACTTTTATAAAAAATATTGGTGTGATTGGTGCCGCATTTTCGTGGTTGATTTTAAGAATCATCTCGTTCGCCTTCTCTGGGGGATTATCATGGAAACTTGGACTGATTAAATGGGATGTACAAATCAAAGGGATATTAAAACCCCTTGCTGGTCTATCTTTCTTTACCATCTGTGTCGTTATTTTTAAATCAGCCTTTCAATCTTCATGGATTACGATAATTACGGCAGGTGCATTTCTCATCATAAGCTATTTATTCGTGATATGGCATTACTTTATTGATGGCACGGAAAAAAAAGGTATCGTCAACATCATAAAATCCATCTCCTACCGCAATATGTAAACTCGCTCTGAAAGCCGCAATGGACAGGAATTTTCGACTGGTTATCATAGGCTCATGGAGCTACTCTTACATGACGGACAGGAATTACTTTTACATAGCAAACGCGCTTGTCCGAAGGGGACACAAGGTTCTCTACCTGAACTGGGATGACGGAAGCTCCATAAAAGACATGGATAAAGTCGAGTTTGACTTCGCACAGATTAAATACAGACTGAACAGGCTTTCACCTCAGACAGTCGATTTAATAAAAAAATTTAAACCAGATATCGTGCATCTTCTGACTCCAAGATACCGCAATATCATTACAGGAAGCATCATACAGGAGATGACAGGGGCACCGCTTGTTCTGCATCAGGGAGACGAATACTCCTTTGAACTTAAGCGTTTTCTTGATTCCGCATCCATAGAGCAGAAAATCAAATACTTCATAGGAGACAAAATAATAAAAAGACTCCTGCCGGGCAAATGGTTCCTGTATGACAACGACGCTTATCTGAACAATATGCACAGGATATCAGCAATGGACTGCATGCCACAGAAACTGACTGAGCGGATAGCCCAGTCCACCAACGGCAGGATACTCGTCAAAACACTTTATCACACAGTGATAGAGCCCTCTGTCTTTGAAAAATGTGCAGCTAGAAGAAAGCATGCAGGAGAGACCTCTCATGTAAAATTTACTTCCGCCGGATATGTCACCAGTTACAACATCGCCGAGACCGAAACACTGCTTAAGGCATTCCGCCTCTGTATCGACAACGGCTACGACAACATAAAACTCATATTGACAGGGAAAATCCAGAAAAACATCACACCGGAACTGCACAACATGATCAAATCACTACGCCTGGACAACCATGTAGTCCATAAAGGGTTCATTGAAAACGAATTAGATTTTTTCGAGCTTGTTTCCTCATGTGACATTGCCGTCATCCCCGGAAACAAAAACTCAGCCAACGAATACCGCTTCCCTTCCAAAATCGTGCCATACATGTGCATGGGGATGCCTATCATAATTTCTTCAGCCTACGGGTTCTGCAGAGACCTCTCTGATGACGAAGTGGTAAAGACGGAACCCGACAACCCCCGTGAACTGATGGGCAAAATGGCAATGTTAATTAATAACAAGGAAATGCGCCGCACTCTTTCAAGAAAAGCGAGGGAAAAGGCTAAAAGGTATTTCAGGCCTGCCGACAAGGTCGCAGAGGAATTTGAAAAATTTTATGCAGGAATCCTGACAGATGAATATAAATATAGACAACATTATAAGAGCAATCAATACAGTTTCTAACTGGATTAACTATTTAACAGGCGCCGGAACACCTTACCCTGTCGGCTATAACATAATCTGTCTTACCAAAAGATGCAATCTAAGATGCAAGATGTGCAATATCTGGCAGGAGTCTTCCCCGAATGTTGATGCCCTGAATGCCCGCCTGATAGCTGAAACAATAAGCAACTCACATATTCTGCAGCGTATGCCTATAGTCTCGTTTACAGGTGGAGAGCCTTTTTTAAGGACTGACATAAGTGAGATAATGAGAGAAATTTTTAATAAAACGAATATAAAGAAGATTGTCATCGCTACAAACGGGGTATTAACAAATAAGATAATCAAAGACTTAACCGAAGTGCTCAATAAAGACAGTTCAGTGGACAAGCGCATCCATATTCAGATATCACTGGACGGCATTGGAGACGTTCACGACAGGATAAGAGGGGTTAAAGGTACATTTGAACGAGTAAATTCAACAATTAAAAAACTGAAAGACCTCAAAGCTATTTATAAAAACTCATTAACAATAGGAATACTTGGCATTTATCAATTCGAAAATAAAAATGATTTCAAGAGTTTATATCAGTATGCATCCGACAACAACATTGATTTCGGATATGGAATAATAATAAACACGGAGTACAATAAGGTAGAAACTTCGGAATACAACAGGGATTTGTTAAAAACTGCAATTGCCAGAACCGGGCTAAACGGTCTTGAAAAAAACATAAAAGAGACACTTGAGGGCTGGCTTACAGCAGAACAGAAAATCGAAAAGATGCAATGCTTTGCAGGCTATAACTCGGTCTTCTGGGAAACAAACGGCGATATATATCCGTGCCATAATTCTTCGCATTTGTCCAGCTTTAAGATGGGGAATATACTCGAAAACGATTTCGATACTATATGGAAATCCAGAAACGCCAATCTCGTCAGACAAAAGGTAAAGAACTGCACTATCAAGGGCGACTGTATGCTGGGCGGATGTAACATATCGTCCCAAAAAGTACAATACTGCATACCGCACTATCTGCTGAAATTCCTCACCGCAGGAAGATTCGACCTGTATAAACATCTGGGATACTATTAATTAAAAAAGTCTGAAATGGAACTGCTGTCTTTCTTAGGTCTGCTCTTTCTCTTTATATCACTGTCATTTTATTACATCCACAAGGATGATAATCTCATACAGCCGCATGCTTTCTACACTGCATTTCAATTTGTACTGTTGTTCTTGATCCCGGTCGTACAGTTTTATTTCACGGATTTATTCGCAGACAGAAGAGGGATAGTGTTGTTCAATTCAATGGTCGGCTTGAGTTATCTGTCTTTTTCCCTGGGGTTCTTTATTAGAAAAAGAAAAGGCACACAAATACTAAATCAGCTGGTCGGCAAGTTCAACATAAAGACAGTCCCCCAGACCGTTATAAACCTCCATATTTTTATCATGTTATTGCTGTCCATATTAATCTTTGTGGCTTTAACAGAAAAGAGCGGCTTTGGTTTATCCTCATGGCTTCGTGAACCAAGGATAGGTTACCAGCAGTACAGACGGGGATTCGGTCACCTGTACGTGCTCTCACTGGCACTCATGAATTTTATCTATTTATATATCCTGTTTTTTAAAACCAACAGCACAAGAAAGTTAGTAGTGGCAACAGGAATATTTGTCTTCATACTTTATTTTTACGGTGCCAAGGGACCAATCATATACGCTGTTTTTGAAGCAGTAGTGTTCTACAATTTCTTTATCAAGAAGATACGGTTAAAACATGCTGTTTTAATGTTTGCCGGCTTCTTATTAATCTTTATATTGCTTTACTCCATATACAGACCGGCAGACGCCAGCATATCGCTACATAAGGATATACTGTCGTATGCAAGTTACTACAACGAGGGGCGAAGATTCTTTGCTGACTTCGAGGACGAATTCGAATACGCCTATGGAGAGGAATATATCAGCAGTCTGTGGATGTATGTGCCGAGAGCCTTCTACCCGAATAAACCCTACAGCTACGGTGTAGTCAAATACGTCATCGAACACTATTACCCCGATGCAGGTAAAAAAGGGCACACACCCGCATTCGCCGGACCTATAGAGGAATATCTGAATTTTGGAATAATAGGAATTATCATTATCGGATTTATGCGGGGATACATCTCAGCATTGTTTTACAGTTATTTTCTTAGATACAGGAACTTCGTCGGCTTCGTACTGCTCTCCAATGAGATGGGTTTTTCGGTATTCCCTGTGATGGAATGGCCCTTATACAAAATACTCTGGTATGTATTGAACATCGTCTTTTTATTATTCCACAAACAACTGGTTACCGGTGCCATAGGTGCTAATGCAAAATCGGGTCACACACATGTTTTAACCTCCAAAAACTGAATCCTGCCTATTAGACAGTTTAAGAGTTTAAAATGGCGACAATAAAAGATAAAAAGAAAACCTTCCTCAGACTGTTGCTGTATGGCTACATCACTCTGACTGCCTTTATAATCATCTGTCAATTATTAATCATGTATTCACCGCTGGTAAACACACTCGCAAAAAATTTAATTGTTCCCCCTGAGGAACGACAGGCTGACGCAATCATAGTCTTAAGCAGCGGTGCCTTCAACGACGGGAGCCTGAGCCATTTCACCCTACTAAGAACACTTCACGGGATAAGACTGTACAAGAATGGGCTGGCAAAAAAAATCATCTTCAGCGGCGGCAACATGCTGAGGAATAAACTCGATATATGCATCTCCGAAAAAATGGCTGAACTGGCATCGGAACTGGGAGTCCCTGAAGATGCACAGCTCGTGGACAACAAATCCCTCAGGACTTATCAGAACGCCCTTGAGGTTAAGAAGATAATGAACCGTTACGGTCTAAAAGACGCATTGCTCGTAACCTCTGCAATACATATGAAGCGGGCTAAACTCACTTTCGAACATGCGGGAATAAAAGTCTATCCGACTCCTGTCAGTGCCTTCGAAACCGTAATAACCGACCCATTAGACCGGTTAGGCATGTTCAGGGCAGTAATGAGAGAATATGTAGGATTGTTATTCTACAAATGGAAAGGATGGGCGTAAGGGATAAAACAATCTAAAATGCCTAAAATACTCCTCGGATATAACCAGAAAAAACTTAAACGCGCCTTATTCCTTGACAGAGCACTTAACTTTGCATTCAAACCGTTTATATCAAAGACAGGCGATTATTCGATACCACATCCGAAAAAGATTCTTGTCATTCAGTCTCATCTAATCGGGGATGTCGTAATGGTTACCCCTATGCTGAGGGCATTAAGAAAAGCCTACCCGGATGCACAAATATCCCTGCTTGCAAATGAATTCGCCAAAGACCTGTTGGAAGGACTGCCTTATGTGGACAGGATAATCACAATGAAATTTCCATGGGCTGCATATGACTACAGCCTGAAAAACCTTACCGGGGTATTACACACCATACGAAGACTGAGAAAAGAAAACTTCGATCTGGCAATCGATGCACAGATCGACATGAGAAATGCATTCCTGATGTATCTTGCAGGCGCCAGAAGAAGACTCGGCTATGACATCACAGGCGGCAGAGCCTTTCTTACCGATGTGCCTGAATTGCCGGCAGACGTGTTTAATCTGCTGGAGGCGAGACTGGCGTTGCTATCCTACCTTAACATTGATACAGGGGACAAGAAGACAGAACTGCCGGTTACAGAAACAAACATCGAATGGGCAGAGTCCTATATGCAACAGCACAACCTTAACAGACACAAAACAATAGCTGTGCATCCCGGTGCAAGCGCAAAAGAAAAACTCTGGCAGCCTGAAAAATTCGCTATCGTAATCGAGTATTTAAATTTCAGAGGTTATCAGCCTGTTATTATTGAAGGACCAAAAGACAAAGACGTGGTTGACTCTATCGCAGCAATATGCAAAACGGTTCCTCCCAGACTTAAAAGCAACCTGAAAAATGTCGTTGCATTCGTAAGCCGTTGTCGATTGGTCATTTGCCTTGACAGTGCGGCTTTACACCTTGCAGCAGCAACAGGCACTCCTGCAGTAGCCATTTACGGACCTAAATGGCCGGAACTGACCAAACCATTCAGCGACAATATTGAAATTATATGGGATGCAAATTTCGACTGCCGTCCGTGCGAATACGGCAGATGCAAAAACATACACCGAAGCTGCATGGACGCTATAAGCCCGGACGAAGTCATATCAAAAATCGAGAAGATGCTGGCATACTACCAGAATATCAGTCCAGAAACCGATGCAACAGCCGACGAAAGACAATTCATCTAAAAAAAAGTTGCCGGAACTCCTCGTTTTATGCCAGATTTTTTACCCTGAACTGATTTCAACCGGACAGACCCTTACGGAACTCTGCGAAGAACTTACTGAGATGGGTATGGATATAGAGGTTTTATGCGGTCAACCTACTGTCGTGGACAGGGAAACACGTGTCCCTAAATACATAGAGCATCGCGGAATACGGATAAAACGCCTTTGGAGCACGCGCTTTCCAAAACTCAACACCTTGGGAAGAATACTAAACCAGTTGACCTATGCACTCTCTGTGTTCTTTTATCTCCTGCGCGATACTTCGAAAAAACCCATATTGGTGCTTACCAACCCGCCTTTTCTGGCGGTCATCTGTGGTCTGATGCGGATGCTTGGCGGGAAACCATACGTCTACCTGATTTTTGATGTCTATCCGGACACCGCTGTCAATCTGGGTCTGCTCAAAGAACACGGACTCCTGACAAGACTGTGGAACTGGTGCAATCAAATCAGTTTTAAATATGCCTCAGACATCATCGTGCTCGGCAGGTGCATGAAAGATGTAATAAGTAAAAAGGTCAACGGTAAGTTCAATGATAAAATCCACGTCATCCACGTCTGGAGCGACGACAAAAACATAAGGGCAGTATCCGAACAAAACGACAGCAACCCTTTTATAGAAAGATGGGGACTTAAAGATAAATTCGTCCTCAGCTACTCCGGAAACATGGGGCGGTTTCACGACATGGAAACGATTATGGCAGCAGCAAAAATACTTTCTGACTACAAAGACATAGTTTTTTTATTCATCGGAGAAGGATACAAAAAATCATGGATGATGGAATTCGCCAAAAGGTGGGAACTTACAAACTGTCAGTTCCACACTTATGTAGACAGAAAAGACCTTGGGCTTTCGTTCCAATGTGCCCATGTCGGATTAGTCTCATTGCTTGAAGGGCAGGAAGGATTGTCCGTGCCCTCAAAGACCTACGGGCTGATGGCTGCAGGTCTTCCGGTAATCGCAGTCATGTCCCCTTATGCAGAGGTCGCAAGAATGCTCATCGAAGAACAATGCGGCATCGTCGTCAAACCCGGCAATCATCAGGAACTGGCAAACTCAATTCTGAGTCTTTATAATAACCGTGAAAAACTGGAGATGATGGGCAGAAACGCAAAACAGGCAATCGATAAAAAATACAATCTTCATTCAGCTGCCAAAGCTTATTACGAAATAATTCGCACCATCAACTCGGCATAAGGAGGAAACGTAGTGGGAAAACAAACAAAGGTTCTGGTCACTGGTGCAGGTGGTTTCATCGGCAGTCACTTGGTCAAGAGGCTGAAAAAGGAAGGCTGTTGGGTCAGAGGCGTGGACTTGAAATACCCTGAATTTGCTGAAACAGAAGCAGACGATTTCATCATCGGTGACCTGCGAGACCCTGAAATATGCCGTTACATTACAGATATAAGGTTCGACGAGGTCTACCAACTTGCAGCGGATATGGGTGGTGCAGGCTTTGTATTCACAGGTGAAAACGACGCAGACATAATGCACAACTCTGCAATGATTAACCTTAATATGCTGGAGGCATGCTATAAAAGAAATATTAAAAGAATCTTTTATTCGTCCTCTGCCTGCATGTATCCTGAGTACAATCAGATGGACCCGGAAAACCCTAAATGTTCGGAGGATTCCGCCTATCCTGCAGCACCAGACAGTGAATACGGATGGGAAAAACTCTTCAGCGAGCGGCTTTATCTTGCATATAACAGAAACTACGGGATGGAAGTCAGAATCGCAAGATACCACAACATCTTCGGACCAGAAGGCACATGGCAAGGTGGTAGGGAAAAAGCCCCTGCTGCATTATGCAGAAAAGTGGCTGAAGCCGAAGACGGAGGGTTTATAGAAGTCTGGGGTGATGGAAAACAGACAAGGTCATTTCTATATATTGATGAATGCCTCGAAGGAACAATAAGACTGATGCGCTCAGACTTTACAGGGCCTGTAAATATCGGCTCTGAAGAAATGGTCACCATCAACCAGCTTGCAAAAATGATAATAGAAATATCAGGCAAAAATCTCTCGGTTAAAAACGTGCCTGGACCTCTAGGCGTAAGAGGCAGAAACTCCGACAACAGATTAATAGAAGAAAAGCTCGGATGGAAACCATCCATGCCACTGAAAAAAGGACTCGAAATAACTTATGCATGGGTTAAGGAACAGGTCGAAAAGTCCAAAAAAGCATAACCTATAACATTTAAAGAGCTTAATCCGTTTTGTATATAAAGACATTCAAACACAGCCGATTTATGCAGATTTTCGCATGAACAACCCTTCTACTGCCAAATGTATAAAGCCCTAGTCACAGGCAGCAGCAGTTTCATCGGGAAACATCTAATCAACAAACTGATAGAAAAAGGTGCTGACATATCGGCTTTCGTCCGGGACCGGGGAAAAATCCCTGATGAATGGAAAAAAAATATAAAAATATTTGAAGGGGACATCACGGATAAAAAATCACTATCAGAGATTCCTAAAGACATTGATGTGGTTTTTCACCTTGCCGCCTATGTTCACAAAAACCCCAAATCAAAAGATGAAAAAGACTACATGTTTAAAGTAAATGTCGAAGGCACAAGGAATCTTCTGGACTCTATATGCACATCAGTCAGGCATGTAGTTTTATTCAGCAGTGTGAGCGTTTATGGCGTTGATGCCGGGCAGATGCTGGATGAAACATGTCAAACCAGTCCTGTAACACCCTACGCCCGGAGTAAATTCGAAGCCGAAAATATACTCAAAAACTGGGGACAGGAAAGACACATCAAGACCACCTCCTTGCGTTTGCCCCTCGTCTATGGACCAGGCAACAAAGGGAATATTTATAAGCTGATAGAGGCTGTCGATAAAAACCGCTTCATAATGCTCGGTAAAGGACAAAACAAGCGAAGTATGGTTTACGTAGGCAATGTAGTAGACGCTGCACTGTCCATCGTTGATAAAGACGAAGCAGACGGTAAAGTCTATATCGTAACAGACGGCATAGATTACACCGTTAGAGAACTCTATGAGACGATTGCAAAAGAACTGGGCAAAAAACCACGTCAGTTCTACATCCCGATAAGTATTGCAAAAGCGCTGGCGCTGGCAGGAGATATTGTCGGAAGACCATTCCCGCTTAATTCCAGCACACTGAACAAACTCGCTGGTTCGCTCACCTTCTCATCACTTAACATACAGAAAGGTATTGGGTTTAAACCTAAATACAACCTGTATAACACTATAGGAGAAACAATACGCTGGTATAAGCAATTAAGTAACGGTCAACAGCAAGGCGCATGAAGAGGCTCTTCGATATCTTATTGTCATCCATACTGCTGATTATATTTGCCTTACCTATGCTGTTTCTGGCACTGCTTATAAAATTGACTTCAAAAGGTCCTGTCTTTTATGTCTCAGACAGAGTTGGCATTAATAACACTATATTTAAGATGTATAAGTTCCGCACAATGAGAGCTGATACACCTGCAGTTGCCACACATCTTTTGAAGAACCCTGAGCAGTTTCTAACCCCTCTGGGCAGGTTCCTCAGGAAAACGAGTCTGGATGAACTGCCACAACTGTTCAACATCCTGAAAGGACAGATGAGTTTTGTAGGACCACGCCCTGCATTATTCAACCAGGATGACCTGATTGCCCTCAGAACAGAAAAAGGTATCCATAAAGTTCTACCCGGGCTTACCGGCTGGGCTCAAATAAACGGCAGAGACGAACTGCCAATACCTGTCAAAGTAAAATACGACGAATACTACCTGAAAAACCGCTCATTCCTCTTAGACCTTAAAATCCTGTGGAAAACATTCTTCAAAGTGGCAAAAAGTGAAGGCGTAGACCACTAAAAAACAACCGCCTTCTCAATGGAAAATTCTCCTCGAGGCAATCAACAAATCACACCTATGACAAAAATCGCTTCAAACATATACCAGAACGTTAAGTCTTTTATAGTAAAGCACAGGCGTATCGCTGTCACTATTGTTTATATCTTACAGGCTACGCTTGCAAATTATCTTGCATTTGTCCTGCGATTCGACCTAATGCTGCCACGCATGCACCTTAAGCAGATGTTTTCCTATCTGCCTGTTCTTCTTGCAATTCGCCTTGTATTTTACCTCCAGGCAGGCCTCTACAAAGACCTGTGGCGCTATGCAAGCATAAGCGACTTGATAAGAATAATGAAATCCGCAACTCTGGGAAGCGTTGCGTTTTTGATAACAGTCAGATACGTGATAGGTGACATAACATACCCACGCTCTATATATGTGTTCGACTGCCTGCTGCTTATACTCATATCCGGAGGAAGCAGNCTGTTTATCAGGATCTTCAGNGAATATCTACAGAGTGAATATGCAGGGAATAAAAAAGCACTTATAATCGGCGCAGGGGACGCAGGAGAAACAATNGTAAGGGATATGAAAAACAATCCCAAATCCGGATACGAACCCATAGGTTTTATCGATAATGACCCCTATAAGAAAGGGCTCTCGATACACGGAGTCCCTATATTTGGACCAATAAATGCACTCAGCAAAATCATTGAAAAACACAAACCAGAAGAAATAATAATCTGTATGCCTTCGGCAAGACACAAGACCATCAAAGAAATATATGAAATTTGCAAGCCGTTTAACGTATCTATTAANACGCTTCCGGGGATAAGCGACATGCTTAACGGTAAAGTTTCCATCTCACAGATAAAGCCGCTTTCCTTTGAAGAACTNCTACAGAGAGAACCGGTCCGCACCNACATACAATCAGTAAAAGAATACATCGAAGGAAAGACTGTAATGATAACNGGTGCTGGAGGCTCAATCGGTTCAGAACTGTCAAGACAAATCGTCGAATACGGGCCATCAGAACTCATCCTGCTTGACAGATATGAAAACAGCCTGTTCTATCTAAACCTTGAACTGGAAAAGAAACAGCATAGCACAACCGTCTCAACCATCATAGGAGACATACTCGACGCTCCACGCCTTGAGCATGTGTTCTCCACACATAAGCCCCAGATTGTGTTTCACGCAGCTGCACACAAACATGTGCCCCTGATGGAGCTCAACCCCATCGAAGCTATTAAAAACAACATCTTCGGCACAAAAAACCTGCTTGAGGCTTCAGCAAGACACGGCGCAGAAAACTTCATAATGATATCAACAGACAAGGCAGTAAACCCGACAAGCATCATGGGAACGACAAAACGCGTGGCTGAATTCCTCACCATCAGTATGAATTCCACCTGCTCCACCAAATTTACAACCGTAAGATTCGGTAATGTGCTTGGAAGTAATGGAAGCGTCATCCATATCTTCAAAGAACAAATTAAACAAGGTGGACCACTAACAGTTACACATCCGGAAATAAGAAGATTCTTCATGCTCATACATGAAGCCGTGCAGCTTGTTCTTATAGCTGCGGCAGCAGGGGAAGGTGGCGAGATATTCGTGCTCGACATGGGTGAGCCGATAAAAATCGTCGATTTTGCAGAAAACGTCATCAGACTCTCCGGGTTCGTCCCGCACAAAGACATAAGGATAGAGTTTACAGGGCTAAGACCGGGAGAAAAACTCTACGAAGAGCTGTTCGACGAGTCAGAAGAGGTACTGCCCACTTTCCATGAAAAACTCAGAAAGGCTGTGCCTAAAATCCCTCCAAGGGCAGAACTCAGCCAGTATATCTCAGAACTCGAACGCATCGTGCAGCAAAACTCAACTGAAGAAATCATCCCATTGATACAGAAAATCGTGCCGAACTTTAAAAGACAGCTCTCAATCTAACGTCCTGCCTTCATTACTAGTCCCGCCCCATCGTCCACCGCTACGACCATACCGAAATCCGGAAACATCCGCAAGGGGGATTTTTCCCTTGACAGCACCATGAAGATTGGATTATATTTCAGAGTTTAATTCTCAGGTTTTAAGCCGAGCTCATACTTGAAAGTTTAAGCTTTTGATACCGACAATTCGATAAATCATAAACGAAAGGGGGTGAAAAAATGAAGAAAATCGCTATCCTCATAACACTGCTTGCAGTAGTCGCATTTATCGGCAGTGCCATGGCTGTTCCGCCAGGAAAGACCATAGAGTATGCAGGCGGTGCCATGGGTAAAGTTACATTCAACGGTAAAACCCATGCAGATGCAGGCAATAAGTGCACGGACTGCCATCCAAAACTCTTCCAGATGAAGAAGGGCAGCTTCAAGATGAGTGCAGCAGACCATACCCCGGATAAATACTGTGGAACATGCCACAACGGTGAAAAAGCATTCGCACAGAAGGGCAACTGCGCAAATTGCCATAAGAAGTAAAATAAGAATTGAAATTTGACCGCTAAGGAGCAGAGGATGAGCATCCTCTGCTCCTTAGCTTTTAAAGAAGAGCTAAAGCCTTATCTCAATAAATGACTTCTCCCTCAGTCCCCGGAGCCAGCTCCTGTACTCTTTCTGAAAACGCTCTTCAAGAAGATCCTCTCTGACACTTCTGACTTCCTCAAGCTTTATGATGTGCACGCCTCTGTCTGTCCAGAAAGGCTGACTTATATCACCAGGCTTCATCCCCTCTAAAGCATCTACAAATTCCCTCGCAATCTGACTCTTCTTTACAAACCCAAGTTCCCCGCCTGCCTTTGCCGTCGGGTCTTCCGAGTACTCCCTTGCAACCGTAGCGAAATCCTCTCCGGAATTGAGCTTCTCAACAACAGCGGCTATCTTCTCCCTGAGTGCATCTTCATTGCCATCTTCAGGTTTTCTGAAAAATATCTGCCTTATCCTGTAAAACTCCTCCTTACCCTCCATATCGCCTTCATCTATGAGTATCTTGCTCCTGACTTCCTGCTCAACAAGCCTGCCTATCATTATCTGCTCAGAAAGCATCCTCCTGTATTCCTTAAGGGTAAACCCCTCCTGCTCAAGCGCCCTTTTGAACTCCTCCTCATCCATCGAGTATTTTCTTCTTATGTTCTCAATCGCATTATCCACATCAGCATCGGTTACCTTTATGCCAAGTCTCCGCGCCTCCTGAAGCTGCAACTTGAAATCTATCATATCTTCAAGGAAGGCGACCTCGTTCTTTTTAAAGACATCCCTTTTCTGCTCATCAGTCAATGCCTGCAGCTTTCCAGCCAGCTGAAACTCCATTGCCTTGTAAAGCTCACTCCATGTTATAGCCTCATTATTGACTACCGCTACAACCTTGTCGAATACAACTCCGGCAGAAGAATACCCGGCTAAAACTATGAACAGAAAAACAGCTATAAAAGAAAATATCGTTCTTTTCATTGCAGATTCCTGACCGGCTAATTTATGACAATAAGGGCAGTGCTTCTTCTTTCAGCAACCCAGTGTGCTACTTCTGCATCACGCTTTTGCCTGAGAAGTATGTTCTTTATCTCATCCCTGCTTTCATCAAGGCTCTTGACGCCTTTTTCACGCCTGTCCTTTACCCTGAGAAGATAATATCCGTCCTTGCCCTTATATGGTCCGCCGTAATCCCCTTTCTTCATCTCTTTTAAGGCAGAAGCAATCTCAGGGCTGAATACAGCAGGACTGGTCCATCCATAACCGCTGACAATCGCCCGGTTTTCCTTACTGAGTAGCTCCGCCATCTCGTCAAAACTAAGCTTTTTCTGCTTCATCTCCTCCAGTATCTTTTTTGCCTCGTCCTCAGTAGTGGTCTGTATAAACCTGACGAAAACCGTCTCAGGCTTCAGGAAAGGAGTCGGACTCTTCTTGTAATACTCCCTTATCTCTTCCTCTGTTATAGAATCTTCTGGCACAAGAGACTCAATAAACTTTGCTACCATAATCTTTTCCCTGACAATGTCCATAAACTCCTGCATTGAAAGAGAACTTTTCTTAAGAGTTTTCTTCAGCTCTTCTTCGCCACGGATACTCTTGATAAATTCAACTTCCCTTTTAACCTCATCATCCGAAACCGTGATGTTTCTCGCTCTTGCCCCCTGAAGCAGTAGTTTTTGCGTAATCAGCTGTTCGAGCACTGCATGTCTGATGGTCTCTTTATTTACGCTTACACCGTGTGCCTCATGTTCCCGCATTCTTTCTTCTACATGCCAGTCAAGCACTTTCTTTGTTATCTCATCTCCGTTGACTACAGCAACAGGCTTCTTCTGACAACCTGAAAGCACTATCACAAAGAGGACTGCAAACAGCACTAAACCTTTTTTCAAGCCTACCTCCTTCACAATCAACATATCCTCGGCAATTGCTCACCTTGAAGCATTTCAAGCACCCTTCTGCCACCTATCTCGGTTGTTAACAGGACTGTCTCCGCAGGCGACTCCTCTACCTGACCAATGACTGCTGAATGCTCGCCCAAAGGATGTCTTTTCATCACTTTCACAAGATATTCTGCCACATCAGGACGAACCACAGCAAGTAATATGCCCTCGTTTGCCACATAAAGAGGGTCAATACCGAGGAGGTCGCACGCACCCCTGACTCCAGATGCCACTGGTATAAGCCACTTTTCAACAATCATGCAAAGTCCGGATTCAACCGCAAACTCTTTAAGCACAGTAGCCACCCCTCCCCTCGTAGGGTCTCTCATCACCCGAATGCCATCTGCACTTTCAAGCATAAGCTCCACAAGACTGTTTAGCGGAGCCGTATCACTGAGCACTGGAGGCTCAAACCTTAAACCGTTACGCTCTGCCATAACCGCTACACCATGATTGCCTATTCTTCCGCTTATAATTATCTTATCTCCAGCCTGAATGCGGGAGGCAGAAAGCTGCACGCCGTCAGGGACAACACCAACACCTGCAGTGTTAATGAAAATACCGTCCCCCTTTCCTTTATCCACAACCTTCGTGTCACCTGCAATTATCTTTACCCCTGCCTTCTCCGAAGCCTCAGCCATTGAAGACACTATCCGTCTTAAATCATCAAAAGGAAATCCCTCTTCGATTATAAAGCCTGCTGTCAGATAAAGCGGTCTTGCACCAACCATTGCAAGGTCATTTACTGTTCCGTTGACAGCAAGCTCCCCGATATTCCCCCCGGGGAAAAACAAAGGAGAAACCACATAGGAATCAGTCGTTACGGCTATTCTTCCAGGATTTAAATTCTCAACCACAGCCGCATCCATGAGAGTCTCCAATTGAAAGGCAGGAGCAAAATGCTCGGCTATAAGCGCGTGCATCATGCTTCCGCCACTTCCATGACCAAGCAAAATCTTATCCATACTCTAACCCCTGAAAATCTTTGTAGTAATGAAATTTATAGGCAGCCTTGACAGGTAAAAAATTCTTAGTTGAGACACCGCTAATGCCTACCTCTGAAACAGAACACCCATGTTTATCTAAAACTTTAACATATCCTTAACAACTTGAACTTAATGTTTTGGAGCCTGTTAAGGCTGCCTTAGAAAAACTTTATCCACTTCTATACCTGTAATACGCTGCACAGCTTCCCTCTGTGCTTACCATGCATGCACCCACCGGAGTCTCAGGCGTGCATTTCTTTGCAAAAAGCGCACACTCCGTTGGAAGCTTAACACCTCTTAACACCTCCCCGCACGAACATCCTTTAGGCTCAGAACCCTCAGGAACATCCACGTTTACAATCTCTGTGATATCCCTCTTTCTGTATTTATCCTTAAGTATAAGCCCGCTTTCAGGGATTGTGCCTATGCCCCGCCAGTATACCTCTGAGGGCTTAAAGCACTCATTAATAGTGGCAACTGCCCTCGGGTTGCCTTCTTCCCTGACAACCTTTCTATATTGTATCTGAACATCAGACATTCCTGCATCCAGTTGTTTTAAAAGCATGAGTATGCCTTCAAGTATATCCTTTGCATCAAAGCCGGTTATGACTGAAGGAATACCGTGATCCTTCCCTATAAACTCATACGGACGGCTCCCAATAATAGTGCTTACATGCCCGGGAAGTATAAACCCGTCCACGTTGACCTCCGGCGAGTCCAGCAAAGCCTTAAGCGCAGGTGGAACAAGTTTGTGAACTGAATAAATATAAAAATTCTCTATCCCCTCTTTTTCAGCCTCAAACAGTGTTGCAGCCACAAGCGGAGAAGTCGTCTCAAATCCGGTTGCAAAAAACACCACTCGCCTGTCCTTGTTTTCAGACGCAATCTTTAAGGCATCAAGCGGAGAGTAAACCACCCTTACATCAGCACCCTCTGCCTTTGCCTCATAAAGCGAACGGCTGCTTCCAGGCACACGCATCATATCTCCGAAGGTGACAAGCACCACACCGGAGACTTTTGACAATGCAACTGCTGTGTCCACATCCTTTATAGAAGTAACACACACAGGACAGCCCGGTCCACTTAATAGCCTGATGCTTTCAGGCAAAAGACCCCTTATACCATGCCTGAAAACAGCTACAGTGTGCGTGCCGCACACCTCCATAAGCCTGACAGAGCTGCCAACCTTATCAGCAAGAACTCCAATCGCCTCGATTATCCCTTTTATAGAATTCTCCAGAATACCTCCCTTAAATCTCTACTCCGGCTTTAAGACTCTCCCTTAATATATACGCCTGTCCAAGAGATATCCCGCCGTCGTTTAAAGGCACAACCTCATTTGTATAAACACTGAAACCCTCTTCCTTAAGCCTTTCCTCTACCCGCACAAGAAGATAATCGTTCTGAAACACCCCTCCGCTTAAGACTATATCCGCAATCCTGCTAAGCATGGCAAGCTTTCTTACAACCCTGACTATTGCCTCAACCACAGTATTGTGAAACTTTGCAGCTATAATCCCCTTGTCAACCCCTTTTGTCAGGTCATTAATTATACTGATTATCGCAAAAGAAAAATCCACCTCCATCGGCTCTTTAAATTCTATGTTCAGGGGGTAGTCGTCTTCCACCCCGGGAGCTGCCACTGCCTCAAGAGCTACAGCAGCCTCGCCTTCAAATGTGTTTTTGTCGCACACGCCCAAAATAGCAGAAACCGCATCAAAAAGCCTTCCTGCACCTGAAGACACAGGAGACAGTTCTCTTGCATTTATAATCTTAAGAATGTCTCTAATCCTTTCCCTGCCGTATTTTTCGATAAAGCCGATGCGCTCCAGATAATCCTCTGTTTCTGCTCCCACTGCGGTTTTCACATAACTTACTGCTGTTCTCCACGGCTCTTTTATAGCCATTTCTCCACCAGGAAGCGGCACATACCTCAGATGTCCTGCCCTTTTGAAATCAATTGCAGTTGAGATAAGAAATTCTCCTCCCCAGAGTGTTCCGTCTGCTCCATAGCCTGTGCCGTCAAAAGCCACGCCTATAACCTTCTCCTTTATGCCCTTCTCAGCCATCACAGAGGCTATGTGCGCATGATGGTGCTGAACAGGAAGCTTTCTGCCAGCCTGTCTCAACGCCCACTGCGTGCTCAGATACCCGGGATGAAGGTCATAGGCTATAGCCTCAGGCTCTACCCTGTAAACAGCCTTCAGGTTTTCAAGCGTCTCCTCAAAAAACTTCAGTGTTTCGTAGTTCTCCATATCCCCTATGTGCTGGCTTACGATTGCAAAACTGCCTTTCATAAGCGTAAAGGTGTTCTTTATGTCAGCACCTGTGGCAAGAACATCCGCACCTTCCTCAGCAAGCATTACAGGCTCAGGAGTATAACCTCTGGCTCTCCGTATAAAACACACCTTGCCTGTATCAGAAACCTTAAGGACAGAGTCATCAACCCTCATGAAAATATCCCTGTCATGCGTAAGAAACGCATCTGCAATGCCCCTGAGCTTTAAGACCACCTCTTCATTGTCTATCTGTATGGGCTCTTCAGAAAGATTTCCGCTCGTCATCACAAGGGGAATACGGTTCTTTTTTCTATCCAAACCGGCTGGGTGGCTACCTGTGGAATCCTCCCTGAATAAAAGATAATGAAGCGGTGTGTAAGGGAGCATAAAGCCCAGCCTGTTGTTGCCCGGGGCAATAGCCTCAGGCAAAGCGCACGACGGCTTTCTTCTTAAAAGCACTATAGGCCTTCTGTTTGAAAGAAGCAGGGCTTCTTCCTCAGGGGATACGAAACAGAACTTTTTTATGGTCTCTATATCAGGAGACATAAGTGCAAAAGGCTTGTTGCTCTTTCTCTTTCTAAGTCTTAATTTTTCAACCGCCTCTTCGCTGGTTGCATCGCACGCCAGATGAAACCCGCCAAGCCCTTTTATGGCAACAATCGCCCCTTCCCTTAAAAGGTCACGAACCTTTTTCATGGGATCGGTGATGTCTCCGAAGTCAGAACTCTCACCGGTCAGCCGGATGCCCGGACCGCACCGGGAACACGCATTCGGCTCTGCATGAAACCTTCTGTCTGCAGGATTCTTATACTCTGCTTCGCACTCAGAACACATCCGAAAAACCGACATAGTGGTGTTAGCCCTGTCATAAGGAACGCATTTCGTAATGGTGTATCTCGGTCCGCAGTTGGTGCAGTTTATAAAAGGATAAAGATACCGCCTGTCCCCTTCATCGAACAGCTCTCTTAAACAGTCATCACATATAGAGACATCAGGAGATATAAGGGTAAAGCTTCCGCTGTCTTTACTTTCTATAATCCTGAAGTCCTGATACCCGTAAGGCGGCAGAGGTGAGATGTCTATATCAGTTATTCTTGAAAGCGGAGGGGCTTCCCTCTGAAGTCTCTTTATAAAAGATTCTACTTCCTTACCTTCTATGTCTATGGTTACACCCTCTGAAGTATTGGCTACATAGCCTTTAAGATCCAGGGAAGAGGCAAGGCCGTATACATAGGGTCTGAAACCCACTCCCTGAACCGTGCCCCTGACTTTTATGAGAACCCGAAGGAGGGTCATAGACTTTTTTATCTCAGAGCGCCTGGAGATTCCACTTCTCCAGTTCTTCCCTTAAAGAGCTTATGTCGCGTCTTTCGTCTATAGCCCTGAGTATCTTCCGCCAGCCTTCTGAAGTGCCAAGAAGTATGCATCCGCGAAGACGGCCGTCTTCTATCACAAGCTTCCTGTAAAGATGTCTTTCCTTATCCTTCTGGACTATGCAATCGCACTTGCCTTCAGCGTCTATATTTCCTGCCGAATAAAGCTCTATGCCTGCTACTTTGAGCACGTTAGACGGTGTGATGCCTTCAAACAAGGCATTCCCGCCTGCCATGTTAATCCCTGCAACAGCACCCTGTTTTTCCGCTGCAGGCCAGATGCCGTATGATACTCCTCTGTGCTCGGCAACATCCCCTGCAGCATAAATCCCTTTAACCGAAGTCTCCATTCTGTCGTCAACGACAATGCCTCTTTTATCCGTCTCTATGCCTGCATCTTCTGCCAGCCTTGTATCAGACCTTATGCCAGCAGAGATGAGTATCATGCCTGCTTCTATTTGCCTGCCGTCTTCAAGAAGCACGCCGGTTGCCTTCTCATCACCCAGTATCTCCCTGGTCTTTGCACCGAGGAAAAACCTGAGCCCCATCTCTTCCATTTGCGCACAAAGGACTTCAGAGCCGTCAGGGTCCATCTGCCTGGGCAGAAGTCTGGGGAAAAACTCAACCACAGAGACCTTCTTGCCGCGCTTCCTCAAGGCATTGCCTGCCTCAAGACCCAAAACCCCGCCGCCTATAACAAGGACATCTTCGATTCCCTCTGCATAAGCTATAATCTTTTTCGCATCATCTATGGTCTTTAATGTGAATATTCCTTCTTTTTGCGTGCCATGAATCGGCGGAACAAAAGACNCCCCGCCTGTGGAAATAAGAAGCCTGTCATATGTGAATCGCTCGTCTGAAAGAGTCAGAACCTTATTGCCCTCGGTATCTATTCTAAAGACCGGCGTTTCGAGCAAAAGATTGATTCTGTTCTCTTCATACCATTCGGGCTTGTAAATAGCAAGTTCTTCTTCAGCAATCTCTCCGGCAAGATACTCAATAAGACGAATCCTTGAATAAAACGGATATGCCTCGTCAGTAAGGATTGTAATGTCTGCCTCAGCGTCTGTCTTTCTTATGTTCAACGCAGCAGCAGTGCCCGCTGCCCCGTTGCCTATGATTACGTGCCTCACAAACCCTCCGATACCCCTTATTCTATCATTATTGACAGAAAACCTAAACAGATTAAACACGGCTTAAACACAAAAGCGTGAAGAACGCTCAAGAGCGTTCTTCACGCATAGAGATGCCGTGTTGACTTTGAACGTCTTTTCTTATATCTTTTTAAACAAAAAAAATCCCGCGTTCAAAGGAGAAAGACAAATGCGCATAAAAGTTGCAATCATCGGCGGCTCAGGTATGGATGACCCGAAACTCATGAAAGACATAAAAGAAAAAACAGTAAGAACCCCTTATGGAAAACCGTCTTCGCCACTGACCATCGGCAGAATAAACGGGGTGGAAACCGTCATACTCGCAAGACACGGCAAAGACCACTCGATATATCCGACAGGAGTAAACTTCAGGGCAAATATATACGCACTGAAAAAAGTAGGTTGTACGCATATCCTTGCAACTACGGCAGTCGGTTCGCTCAGAGGAAAAATAAAACCCGGAGACTTCGTGTTCGTAGACCAGTTCATAGACTACACAAAGCACCGCCCTCTTACCTTCCATGACGAAAAGGTCATACATACGCCCATGAGTGAGCCGTTCTGCAAAAACCTAAGAGCACTGCTTATAGAATCCGCAAAAGAGCTTAAACTCAGACACCATAAAAAGGGCACAGTCGTTACCATCGAAGGACCAAGGTTTTCTACGAAAGCAGAATCCCACATGTTCAGAAAACTCGGTGCAGATGTTATAAACATGTCCACTGTGCCTGAAGTAATACTTGCAAGAGAGGCAGGCATCTGCTATCAGGCTATCGCAATGTCCACTGACTACGACTGCTGGAAAGAAGACGAAGAGCCGGTCACATGGGACATGATAGTCGAAAGGATGACAAAAAACGCAGACAACATGAAAAAACTCCTTCTCAAGACCATCCCCAAGATTAACCACATAGACTGCCATTGCAGAGGAAACTGACCATAAGGAGGTAAAAGACATGCCGATAAAATCCAGAATACGCACGATAAAAGACTATCCGAAAAAAGGCATCATGTTCAGGGATATAACAACACTTATCAAAGACCCTGTTGGCTTCAGACTTGTCATAGACAACTTCACGCAGAGATACATCACAGGAAAGATAAAATTCGATGTCATAGTGGGCATAGAATCAAGAGGCTTTATCATCGGCGGCGCCCTTGCCTACTCACTCGGCAAGGGATTCGTGCCCATAAGAAAAAAAGGCAAGCTCCCTGCTGAAAAAGTAGCACAGGAGTATGAACTCGAATACGGAACAGACAGCATCGAGGTGCATAAAGACGCCATAACAAAAGGCACAAAGGTCTTGCTCGTTGACGACCTGCTCGCTACAGGAGGCACTGCCACAGCAGCAGCCGCACTTATAGAAAAACTCGGCGGTAAAATCGCTGAAATGGCATTCATCGTAAACCTGCCTGACGTAGGAGGCGAAAAGAAACTCAGAGAAAAAGGATACAAGATATTCGCCTTGACTGAATTTGAAGGAGAATAAATTACATCCTCTTAAAAGGAAGCGTTATCAGAAAACAAACAAAAGCAACTGCAATCACCGAAGGCCCTGAAGGCAGGTTTAAATAAAACGAAAGGGTTACACCGCCTGTAAAAGAAAACACCCCTATCACAGGCGCTATGAGCATGAACTGCTTAAAACTCCGGCTTACGGTCTTGGCAGCAGCCGCAGGAATAACTACCATGGCATTGGCAAGTATCACACCCACGAGCTTTATGCTCAGGGCAACAGTCACAGCTACAAGTGAGATAAGAGCATAATCATAAAGCCTTACGTTTATCCCCTCTGCCACTGATATCTCAGGCAGGAATGAAGACTTGATAAGCCCTCTTAATTTCAGCCTCAGAAACAGAATAAAGACCACAAGAAGACCCGAAGCAAGCCAGATGTCAACAGGCCTTATGAGCAGTATGTCGCCGAACAGAAACTGTATAAGACTTAACTGTCCAAGCTCCTTTGTCGAGATGAGTATAATACCGGCAGCAACCGTGCCGCCGTAAAAAACCCCGAGCACCGTGTCCCTTGAAAGCGGAAAGGAATTCCACACAACTGAGATGGCAAAGGCCACAGCCAGACTGTAAGGTATCAGAAATAGCGTTGGCTCAACACCGGCTATAACAGCCAGTGCACCACCGAGTATGGCTGAATGGGCAATGAAATCACTGAAAAAAGACATCCCCTTCGTGACAACGAATATGCCTATCAGGGAAAACAATGTGCCCAGCACCAGCCCCATGAAAAGAGCAGACCTCATAAACGGATAATCAAGGATTTCCATTAGCCGTCCCCTGCCATATATGCCTTTTTAAAAAACTTTTATGCATCAACAAGCCCGCAATATCGTTTTTAAGATTTTGCCGAATTTAAAAACTTTGAACCTGTTGAGGCTGCCTTCTATTAACAAGTCTTGACCTTATATCCTGCAGACCTCATGATGCGTAGTGCCGAAAAGCGATGCTATCTTTTCCTCAAGCTGAGGGCTGTCAGCAGGCTCAAAGAAATATCCCTCGTGCCCGATTCCAAGCACACTCGTTGCAACAGACTTTATCACTGAAAAGTCATGCGACACCACTATCATCGCCATGCCTTTTTTCTTGAACTCCTCCATTATGCAGAGCACACAGTCTGCGCCCTTGACATCCACCCAGCTTGTAGGCTCATCCATAATCAAAAGCTGAGGCTCTTTTACAACTGCATAGGCAAGCAGTGCCCTCTGCATCTCACCACCTGAAAGCTCCCCAACACGCTTCGAAAGAAGTCCCCTCAACTCAAGCATGTCAAGATATTTATCTATTGACGCACGGTGAAGACTCAAACCAAGCATCTCTTTTAAACTGATTGGAAATGTCCTGTCAAGCTCCATCCTCTGCGGTATATACGCTATCAGCCTCTCAACCTCTGAAGCCTTCAGCCTCTCCTTTCCAAAAAGCCTTACCTTTCCGCTCTTAACAGGTATTACCCCAAGAACAGCCTTAAGAAGCGTGGTCTTCCCTGAACCGTTAGGTCCTATAACAGCAAGGACATCGCCGTCTTTTACTGAAAAACTTATACCCTCTATGACAGCCTTATGGTTATACCCTACATGAATGTCCTCTACACTTAAAATCACCTTCATCTTATTCCGCCTCCATGCACCGGACAATGGTATTCAGATTTTCTCTCATCACCTTTTCATAATAATCTACCTCAGGACTGCCGGTTTCGATTGTATCAAGCCTGCAAACATTAACCCCTAAATCCCTCCTCAGCCTTTCAAGAGACCTCTCAGGGAACTGCCGTTCTGAAAACACCGCCTTTATCCCTTTCTCTCTGACTATATCGTAAACAACCCTCATCTTCCCAGGCAGAGGGTTTTCCGCCTGAAGACCTGTAAGAGAATAATAGCGCAGTCCATAACGCCTCGCAAAATAACCGAACGCCTCATGATAAGTGATAAGATATCTGCTCTTAAGCCTCTGAATGCCCTGCATAATCTCCATGTCAAGACTCTTAAGCCGCCTGATATAAGACTCTGCATTGGCCTCGTAATAGCTTTTGTTTTCAGGGTCCAAGGCAGAGAGCGCATCCCTTATGTTTTTAACCTGTATCATTGCCTGAAGAGGGTCAAGCCATACATGAGGGTCAACGGCATACCCGCTTTTTATAAGCCTGATGCCTTTTGATGTGTCTATAACCTTTGTCGTGTCAATTCTTTTAAGAATATGGGTTTCAAGACCTGCACCGTTTAAGACAATAAGGTCTGCCTCATCAAGAAATTTAAGGTCAGCAGGTTTTAGAGAAAACTCATGAATATCCATTCCCGGCGGCACAAGAAGCGAAACCTCTGCCCTGTCCCCTGCAACATTCTTGGTGAATATCCATACAGGCAGGAATGTGGCTACGACTTTCTTTCCGGCTTCAGCAGCGGATGACGTGAACAGAAAAATCAAAACCACAATAGAAAACAGACCTTTACTCCACATGTTAAGGATTTTAGAGATTTTACCCGCTCTTTTCAACAACAGGGACCGGGTTGTTTCCATCCTCATGACCAAATCTGAGACTTAACGGCCACTGGTTGAAAGTTGAAGGCATATTTGAAAGGTCATGAGCAACATTCATCAATAGTTACTGCACAGAAGACAGGCTTTGGATTACCTTGAACAGTTCTATGGCAGCTGCCCGGGGACCAGTGTATTCAAAGCCGTCAATGCCAAGTCTTGTCCTTATCTGGCCGACTTTAATGCCGGAGTCAAACATCTTCTCAAAATAAAACGTAGCCTGCTTCTCATGTGCTTCTCTACGCTGAGGAGCACCAAAGGGGTTGGCAAAGTAAGTATGGACAAGCCCTTTTTCATCTGTAGTGCCCTTTGAAAGGCGGGCGCCGCTCCTGAAGACCGACAAGGCATCTTCAGGGCTTGAGAAAAACTCTATTGCAGGATGGTCGTCATCTATCTGCTCGTAGTTATTTGCATAAAGTACTATATCGACAGGGTAACCCTTTACTATGTGATGGTATCGGGTTATCGGCATTACCAGCCTTGCATTCGTTTTATCAGGGTTCATGAATATACTCCTGTCAATCTCCTCATAGGCATAACCGGGCTGAAGGTCGTCAAGCCTCACAAAGGCACCTATCTCCGTCCCGAATCCGACGACTCTTGATTTACTGTCAAGACCCAGAGAGCCCATGTCATCAAAGATGATTTTCATTTCACAAATATGTTCTCCAGCAAGCGTTCGAATCGCCTCTATTGTCTCAGATTTTCCGGCGCCGCTGTCGCCGATTATTACGACATTTGCGGCTCCGCCGTCTTTGAGTTTTATGCAGACCATGGCACCATGCACAGGCAGCCTGCCTCTTTTCAGCATGACTATGTTATGGAGAGTTAGAGTCATCTTCTTGAAATAACCGAAATAGTCCACATCTTCATCATGTCTTATAAGACCAACAAGCATACCGTTGTCCTTGTCTTCATAAAAGACTGTGCCGGCTGGCAGGTTGCCGGTCAGGCCGAAAACCAGCATAAGGTCCGGGATTTTACCTTCAATTTCTTCATAATCAGCTATCTCAAAAAGATTAACCAGAGAAAGGCCAAGGGATATAAAGTCTTGATGAAAATATATGAAAGCCGTTAATTCTCCGACCTTGGCAGGGAAACAGAACCACTCGCCGGGGTTGAGGGAAAGCATCTCCTTTGTAACACCCTGTATTTCCTCAAATTTGCCTTTTCTTTTATTCATCACAGGATAGAGAATCAAAGGTGGCTCTATGAGTGAGAGCCTTATAAAGGGGATTTCCTTCATGTGGGCATAGGTTTGAGGACAATTCCAGTCGATTTTCTCAAGAAGCATACCCATATTCGCCCCGGCAGGCAACTGCCTGTAGACTCTGGGGTTTTTCCCCGTCAGATTTTCACTTACACGCCTGTAGACATTGAGGACAAGGTTTTTGAACTCATCGTTGGACTGTATAAACTGGGCATGGTGGAGACTGCTTTGAGCGTACTTGGATCTTTTTGGAGCTTCAAGATATAAAAACCTCTCAAATTTTCTCCAGTAGTTATACAGCTCCTCTATGAACTCGTAAAGCGCTTCCTTTTCTGAGAGAATGGGCTGATACTCCCTGTTCATGGAGACAATCTCTTCAGCAGTATAGCTTGAAAGAAGCCTGAAAAGATTTACGATGTACTCTGCCAGCTCGTCCTTTCCTAATCCGGGATTCGTCTCCAGAAGAAATGCAAACAAAGGACTCCTTTTCGCCTTGATTTTATCTATGAAGCGGCTGACAATCTCAAAGAAGAGCTCGCTTTTCAGAAGCCGTTCAGGCGTGTTGCAGTATAAAACTGAGTAGTCAAATATGACCTTTCCACGGGTAATAACAAATGGTCTCGTTCTCGTTATCATAAGATATTTTACCTTCTAATTAACAGCCAATCAAGTGCACCAAGCGTGCATAGCGCATTTCTTCTACAAAAACACCCGGTTTGCCAATAAAAAACCGAAAGGACTGGCGCACCCTTTTACGCCCCATCTATGCCCCATCTGAAAATTTCAGGCTTACGAGGTCTGCCGGAGGGTTAAAAATTTCAGCGTGTTTGAGGTCGATCCGACCGAGTTTGCTGAAATTTACCGGAGGCA
>MTOV01000020.1 GCA_002011815.1 Nitrospirae bacterium JdFR-86
TTATCTTTTGCTGTAGCCGAGAGAACCGCCGACCTGTCGGTGCGACCGCTCTCCCAACTGAGCTACAGCCCCGAACTTAAACCAAGAATTATCTTTTGCTGCAGCCGAGAGAACCGCCGACCTGTCGGTGCGACCGCTCTCCCAACTGAGCTACAGCCCAACAAGATAAAAATAACAACAAAGCATGGGAATTGTCAATTTTCTAATGCCCATTGTCAATGTCACAGGCTCTTCTGTAAAATCAGTATTATGTCCTACATCCCTTTCGTTGCAATGGGGTTTATCTCCCTGCTCCTTCAGATAACGGTTCTCAGAGAGCTTTTAACCGTATTCTCAGGCAATGAATTAGACATAGGTATAACACTGTCTTTATGGCTTGTCTTTGTGGGGCTGGGGAGTTTTACAGGCTCAAGACTTAGCCTCCGTCAGGCGTTCGGACTGTCTTTTATCCTTGTGGCTTTGCTTTCACAGCCTACTATTGCAGGGATTAAGTCAATAAGACCGGTTCTTTCCCTTGAGCACGGAGAGACCGCATCACTCATTGCTACCTTCTTTTCGACTGCCCTGTGTCTTTTCCCTTTGTGCTTTGCACTCGGTCTTCAGTTTCCTCTGGCTGTTTCATATAAAGAAGGAAAAAATCCTGCCGGCAGGGTATACGGGTTTGAGGCTCTTGGTGCTTTCTTAGGAGGCTTGCTCTTTACGTTCTTCATATCAGGCAGGATTGAGACAGCATCGTTGGTTGCATCGCTGAGTTTGATAAGTATCCTGCTTTCCTTTTATATCTTAAGACGGAAAGCCCTTATGGTGTTTTTTATTGTTCCTTTGATATTCCATTTCAGCTTGAAGAGTCTTGATGCTTCTTTATGGCGCGGTGGAGAGCTTATAAAAAAAGTCCAGTCAAGATACGGTGAGATATGGGTTACAGGGCTTGAAAACCAGTTGAGTGTTTACTCAGGCGGTCACTTCCTTTTTACGTATCCTGACCCGCAGCTTGAAGAATTTAAGGTGCATCTTCCAGTGTCTGTGCATCCTCAGCCTGAATACATACTGACAATCGGGGGCTCACCTGGTGCGCTTAAAGAATTCCTTAAATATCCCATTAGAAGGGTTGACTTTGTGGAGATAGACCCTGAACTCGTAGAAACCTCCCTCATGATTTTGAATGAACAAGACCGCAAGGTTGCAGAAGACAAAAGGGTGAGGATAATAATAGAGGATGGAAGAAGATTTATAAAATCACTCAACCAGCGCATATATGACCTTGTCATACTGAACCTGCCTGAGCCTTCCACAGCGAACATGAACAGATTTTATACGAAAGAATTCTTTGACGAGGTCAAGGGTATTCTCAGAAAAAACGGAATACTTGCACTAACGCTTCCGACATCTGCAGGCTATGTCGGAAAAAGGATGCAATTAGCCAACGGAGCAATCTTTAATTCTCTAAAAGCAGTCTTTCCCTATGTCGAAGTCACCACTGAAGAGTACGGAGGGCTTTTTGCCTCTGAAAGCCCCCTTGATTTAGCTCCGGAGAGCCTCATCCAGAGGTTTCTAAACAGAGGTGTTAAGACCGTGCATTTTCAACCTTACATCATAGACGATGCCTTTATGCCCCTGAGAGCCGGTTTTCATAAAAGCAGGCTTAGTGCCATAGATGTAGTGAATACAGACCTCAAGCCTACGGCATATCTCTATAATCTCATGCTCTGGGCAGAGATTCACGGCGGAAGGTTTTTAAATACAATCCTTGGGCTTAAGGGCTATACCGCGCTTATAATGCTTGCTGTTTTTCTAACTGGTGCATTCGCTGTCTTCAGGAAGAGAAAACCCACGCTTTATTATTCCATCTTCACCACCGGCTATGCAGGCATGACCTTTATGCTTTCAATCCTTCTCAGTTATCAGGCATCTTACGGCTATGTCTATGAGATGTTTGGGCTGCTTGCTGCAATTTTCATGGTTGGCACTGCCTGCGGCACTTATGTCATGCGGGGCACAGGTATAAGGGGACTTTTGTTTCTTGAACCCGGTGCAGCTTTCCTTGCTTTAATATCGCCATTGTTTTTCGGAAAAGAGGTATTATTTTATGTGCTCAGTTTTTCTACAGGCATGATAACTGGATGTGCATTTGCAGTGGTTAGTTTCTCTGTCAGGGACACAGCAGCCGGAGGCAGGCTTTATGCCTTTGACCTTGCAGGCTCTTTCATCGGAGCGTTTTTAACGGCAATAGTTTTTATTCCTGTTCTGGGAATAAGAGAATCTCTTTTGCTTGTGGCAGGGATTAAAATTATTTCAGCTTTTCTGATTTTCTTTATAAGAAATGAATAAGATAAGGCTGTTTTTGCTGATAACCCTTTGTGTTTCAGTCCTTGGTGGATACGGACTGAGAAAAGAAAAAAAAGTTGACGAATCTCTTTTTCTTAACGAAGTAGCGCCTAATGTAGAGTTTACCGGCAAAGGGGGAATCCCGCCTCATTACTCATCCAAAGAAGGCATCGTCGCCTTTAATACCTATGATGTAGCACCATCCATAAGAGGATATGCAGGTCCCATAAAAGTGCTTCTTGCATTGAATCGTGAGGGAAGGATTACCGGTATAAGAATCCTTGAGCATAAGGAGACCCCGAACTATGTTCATCAGATGCTAAAGCCTGAATACCTCAGGCAGTTTTTAGGAAAGAGCATAAACGACCCGTTTGAAATAGACAAAGACATAGACGGTATAAGCCGGGCTACTGTAAGCGTAAAGGCACTTGCCGAAACAGTAAGAAAGTCCTCAAGAGAGATTGCGTCCAGAGTAATGGGCATTGAGGTCAGGGGGGAGGAAGCTCGTGAAACACACAATCTGAAGTGGATTCTGTATCTGGTGTTTTTTGGTTTTTCATTCGGAGCGTATCTTATTACGAAAAAGTCAGAGAGGTATTTAAGAGTAAGAGATGCAGTGCTTGTTATAAGTATTCTTCTTGTCGGCTTGTGGCTTTCAAGTCCGTTTTCAATCCTTCATGTATTCAATATCGTTCTTATGAGGTTTTCCACGGATATGCTCTGGTTTGTGATTGTTGCAAGCACGCTTTTGTCTGTAATAGTTGCAGGAAGGTTTTATTGCGGGTGGCTTTGCCCTTTCGGTGCAGTCTCGGAATTCATAGGCAGGATGCCTTTTAAGAAATGGGATATCCCAGCCCATGTTGATGATAAATGGAGGAATCTTAAATACATTCTTCTTGGACTTATCACTGTGGTGGTGGTTATAAGCGGAAGGGTAGGGTTTGGAAACTACGAAACGTATGTTACGCTTTTTTCATTTCACGGAAATGTATTCACATGGGTGCTGGTTGTTATAGGTATTCTTGCAAATTTAAGGGTGGAAAGGTTTTGGTGCAGGTATCTTTGTCCTGTGGCAGCGCTGACAGGAGTGTTTTCAAGAAAAGACCAGGGTTATGTAAGCAGATACGACTGCCCGATGGGCAATAAGCCCGTGCCACTTATCTCTGAATGCATAAGATGTAACAGGTGCTATAGAAAGTCTTGAACTTATCAAGCCTTGACTTTCCCCTTTGTATGTAAATCTTGTAACATAGATACATATGACATATGTTGTAAGACTCAGGTTTTTGGTATTCATTCTGGCTTTGCTGTTTCTTGTTGCTTCTGCGTCTGCCGGAATCATTGATGAACTCAAGGCAAGGCAGAAAAATCTGAAGACAGTAAAAGCCGCTTTTTCTCAGGAAAAGCACACGGAGTTGCTTAGGCATCCGATAAGGAGCAAAGGGGTGTTTTATTTCAAATCGCAGGTTGGCGTAAGATGGCAGTATGATGAGATGACAGTAATATACGATGGAAAGACACTTTATATTTATTATCCTGAACTCGAAGAGGCGGAAAGACTGGATGACGTATCAGGCTTTTTCGGACCATTGAGTTTTGATATAGAGAGCCTGCTTAAAGGTTTTAGTATGGATGCTAAAAAAGAAAATGGAAGGATTTATTTAACTCTTAAGCCAAAGAGGCAGATGCCTTTTCAGTCCATGGAGATGATGTTTCCTGCTGGTTCAGCCTTTCCTGAAGAAGTAAAGATAAAAGAGGAAACAGGCGACATCACTGTGATTAAATTCAAGGATGTAGAGATAAATGTACCTGTTCCTGATGAGCTTTTTGTCTTCACTCCACCTGCCGGGGTCAAGATAAGGCAAAGGCAATTTCCAGAAGCACAATAGAAGAAGCCATGAAAAATATATTGAGGATTTTTAGTCTTATAGCATTGTGCTTTATTCTGGTCTCCTGTGCAAAGAGGCGGGTAGTAAAGCCTCCTGAAGCAGTCAAACCTTATGAAGGACCCGTAACAGTAGAAGTCCTCAAAGGATTTCTTGTTTTTAAGGATATAGATTCCTTAAGTTCAGAGGTGAGGGTAAAGGTTTTTAAAAAAGGTGAGAGGTTAGGGAAGTTTCGGGGTGTGTTTGTGTATGTATCTCCTGATGCAATGAGGTTGAGGTTATTTGACCCGTTTGGTTTTACCGTAATGGACATGGTGTCTCAGGGTGCCTTCATGCAGGTGTTTATCCCCCGTAAGAATGTCTTATATGAGGGCAAGACTTTGTTATTTATGTCTTCAGACCTGCGCTACAGTATGGAAGAAAAAGAAGACAGATATGTTCTTTATGCACGCAGGCAGGGCAATGGTGTCATGGAGCTTGTGAGAGAGTACAGCTTTGACCGCCTTACACTGCTGAACACAGGGATTTCTGTTTACAGGGATGGAAGAAAATTCGCTGAGTTCAGGTTTGATAATTTCTACGGAAGAGTGCCCGGAGTTATAAAAGGCGTATTTTTAAACGGATTTGCTGTGGAGATGACACTGGAGGAAACAGAGATAGACGCTGATATCCCTGCCGGATATTTCAGTCCTATCGAGCACGAAGACAAGAGGGTGCTTCCTCTTCAGCTGCTTTTCCACACGCCCCTGCGGTAACTGCCTCAACACAATTTGTAATAGGCGAAAGGCTTTTTAAATGGAAGTCTGGAGTGCTTGCAGGGTATGTAGTCTGTTTGACATTTAAAGAGCAGCTGTGCTATGTTCACGATATGAACAACCGGCAGTCTGAATCCGAAAATCTTAAGTCCCTCCAGATACTTGATGAACTCTCCAGAAACGACTCACTTACGCAAAGGGATTTGAGCAAGCGTCTTGGCATTGCTCTGGGACTTGTAAACTCTTATATCAAGAATCTTATAAAGAAGGGATACATAACAATCAAGTCTATTCCTCCAAAGCGGTATGCCTATTACCTGACTCCTAAAGGTTTTGCTGAAAAGACCCGCCTGACATATTATCTGCTTCAGGATTATACGAGAATCTATCGTGAGGCAAGAGCTAATCTAAGGGGGTTGTTTCATGAGATTCAGTCAGCCGGGGTAAAGAATGTGGTGTTCGCCGGTGCAGATGAAGTGGCTGAGATAGCCTATATTACGCTTCAGGATACGAATATGAAGCTTTTGTCCGTAGTAGACGATGAAATGGCAGGCAATAAGTTCTTTGGATGGGAGATAAAGCCTTTTAAGGCTCTAAAGAATATGAAATACGACTGTGTAATGGTTACTTCCTATGTAAGGAGAAAGAGCATTTATAAAAAGCTCCTGCAAAACGGTGTTGACAGTGGCGATATAAAGGTTATCTTTAAGCAATGAACTGGTATGTGATATATACAAAACCTAAAAAAGAAGATATGGTGTCTGAGATGCTCAGACACGGAGGGATTGAGGTCTATAACCCGAAGTTGAGACTGATAAAGTATGCCAAGGGCAGATACCGTGAAGTCGTAGAGCCTCTTTTCCCATGCTATATATTTGCAAGATTTGCCCCTGAGACTCATCTATGGATGATTTCATACACCAGAGGCGTAAGAAGGGCAGTAGGCGGTGAAAACGGCTTATGGCATGTTGCAGAGGATATTATAGACTTCATCCGCAGTCGAGAACAGGATGGTTTTATAACCAGCAGAAGCATGGATATAAGAGAAGGCGATAAAGTAAAGGTAACAGATGGTCCGTTTGCAGGGCTTACAGGTATCTTTGAGCGGCAGATGACAGGCAGCGAACGGGTAGTCTTGCTTTTGGCTGCCGTGGAGTATCAGGCAAGGGTTTTTGTAGACAGGGCATCGCTGATTAAGGTCAGCTGATTGTTATGAAAACAGAGTATTACTCCGGTAGACTTAACAGGTCATACGATGACCTGAATGGCGGTAGCACGTCCAGAGAAAACATCCAGATTTTTTCGAGGTGTAAATGAAGATTTTAGTTACAGGTGGAGCTGGTTTTATCGGGTCAAATGTTGTTGACGGCTACATTGCCGCAGGGCATGAGGTTATCGTGGTTGACAACCTTTTCACAGGTAAGAAGGAAAACATCAATCCTGCTGCAAAATTTTACAAGGTAGACATAAGAGATAAGGCACTGAAAGAAGTGTTTGAGGCTGAACAGCCAGAGGTTGTAAATCATCATGCAGCGCAGATATCAGTGCCTGCCTCTGTGGAAGACCCTGTATTTGATGCTGATGTAAATGTCTTAGGGCTGTTGAATGTACTTGAATGCTGCCGGAAATACAGCACTAAAAAGATTATATTTATTTCCTCAGGCGGGGTGGTTTATGGAGAAACGGATATAATTCCAACGCCTGAGGATTATCCTCTCCGTCCGATGTCCCCTTATGCCATTACTAAGTTTATTTCAGAGCATTATCTAAATTTTTATAAGCATCAGTATGGTATTGATTTTACGGTTTTAAGGTATGCCAATATCTACGGTCCAAGGCAGGTGTCTCATGGCGAGGCAGGTGTTGTGGCTATCTTTATGGAAAAACTGCTTAATGGCGAAGTGCCGACTGTTTATCACTACGATGACGAACCAGAAGGCATGACACGTGACTACTGTTATGTAAAGGATGTTGTAGAGGCGAATCTGCTTGCCCTTAAGGACGGCTCAGGTGAGGTTTTCAATATAGGTACTGGTGTAGGGACGAAGACAGAGGAACTTTATCGCCATATCCTCGCTTTGATGAGACAAGCCGGATATGCGAAAGACCCTGTTTATGACAGTCCACGCAGAGGTCCTGCACGGGCAGGGGATTTAAGAAAAAGTTGCCTTTCTTACGAAAAGGCAAAAAAACTGCTTGGATGGACTCCGGAATATGACTTAAAAACAGGACTTACAGAAACCTTAAAATGGTTCTTAAAAGATAAAAAAGCATGAAAAGCGTTTCGATATTCATAGAGTTTCTTAAAGAGCTGTATAGAAACCGCTATATGATAAAGATGATGGCTGTCAGAAACCTGAAGGCACGCTATGTAGGAAGCCTTTTCGGGTTTCTGTGGGCGGTAATTAATCCTCTGGCACAGGTTGCGATTTACGGGATAATCTTCGGTGTTTTCTTTAAGTCAAAACCTGACCCGATTTACAATACCGACAGCTTTTTCCTCTATCTTATATGCGGGATTATACCGTGGCAGTTCTTTACACAGACGATTACGCAGTCAACTAATGTGATAGTAGCCAACAGCAACCTGATTAAAAAATCAGTTGGTTTTCATTCTGAGATACTTCCTGTAATAACACTGCTGACCAATCTTTTTAACCATTTGATCGGCGTGGGGCTCATGCTTTTGATACTGATTGTGTTTAACGTGAAAATAACGTTTTATTTCTTCCTTATCTTTATATACATGTTTCTCATTTCTGTTTTTTCTGTTGGTTTTAGCTGGATTCTCTCAAGTGTAAATGTCTACTTAAGGGATGTGCAGCAGGTAGTAGGGTTGTTGATGTTAGGCTGGTTCTTTTTCACGCCGATTTTTTATTCTCCGAGCATTATTCCGGAGACAGTACTCTGGATATTGAAACTTAATCCTATGTTTCATGTGGTTGTTGGGTATAGATATGCCCTTTTGGGTGAGATGATGCTGCCTTGGAAAGATCTGGCATATCTGGCTGGTATTTCTTTTGTAATCCTTGGAGTTGGAGGATTGTTCTTCAGGAAGCTAAAGCCCAGCTTTGCAGAGGTGTTATGAGTCAGGATATTGCTGTAAGCATCAAAAACCTCAGTAAGAGCTTCAAGCTGTATCGTTCTCCGGTTGAGAGGCTAAAAGAGTTGATTCATCCTTTGAAAAAGAAATACCACCGTGACTTCTGGGCGTTAAGGGATATAAATATTGATATACCTAAAGGGACAACCTTTGGGATTATCGGACAGAACGGTTCTGGGAAGAGCACGCTTTTGCAGCTCATCGCTGGCATTCTGAGACCCACAACCGGTTCTATTCAGGTGGACGGGCGTGTTTCAGCGCTTCTTGAACTTGGGGCAGGGTTTAGCCCGGGGTTTACCGGAAGGGAAAATGTTTTTATGCAGGGCGCGATAATGGGGATAGGACGTGAGGAGATGGAGAGGCGATTCAACCAGATTGTTGACTTTGCAGGCATCGGACAATTTATTGACCAGCCTGTCAAGACGTACTCAAGTGGTATGTATGTGAGGCTTGCCTTTGCGGTGGCTATAAATGTAGACCCGGATATATTGATTGTAGATGAGGCTTTGGCGGTGGGCGATGATATGTATAAGAGAAGATGCTATAGAAAAATCGAAGAGTTTCAGAAAAACGGGAAAACAATTATATTTGTCTCTCATTCGCTGCCTGTGGTTACAGGCATTTGCGATCAGGTTATGCTTCTGGACGGGGGAGAAGTGGTTGAAGTAGGCGAGCCGGGGAAAATAGTAAATGTTTATCTTGAAATGCTTGCCTCAAGGGAAGTGAAGCAGTCTGACGTATTAGAGAGGGCGGAGACAATAGGGCGTAGACGTGAAGGGGCAGGAATATCAGCGGTGACTTCACCCTCCGAATACCGGTTTGGCAGTAGGGACGCTGAGATCATAGATATAAAGATAATTGATAAAAATGGCAGGAATGTGGAAGTCTTGAAATCACGCGAGGAATACACCATCAGGGTGTCAACCCTTTTCAAAAAGGATGTGCAGGAACCTGTAGTGGGATTTATGATTAAAACCGTGTATGGAATGCAGATTTTTGGAACCAGTACTGAACTAAAAAATGCAATTGGGCCTGTGAAGGCAGGAACAGTAGTTATGACTGACTTTAGCCAGAAGATATATTTAAATCCGGGGTCATATTCGCTGTCTGTAGCTGTGCTGGAAATTACCTCTGAGCAGAGAATTTCTCTGGACAGAAGGCTTGATGTGATGGTCTTTAAGGTTGTAGGCAAGCCTGAGGCATACGGCATAGTTGATATGGGAGCTGAAGTCCAGATAACTTTTTCGGAAAAGGCGCAAACATAATAAAGAAGGTATGTTTATAAGTTTCAAAATTGTGGTCTTTATGTGGTTATTGGCGACTCCGGACTGCGTATTGATCAAGGCCGTGAGATAGGGAGATGAGAGGATGTGGATTTTTTGTTGTGGAATGTGGCGTTCCGGCTCAACCGTGCAATATCAGATTACTGCCCAATTAGTTGAAGATGCGGGTAAGGGTAAGCGGGTAGGATGGGTAGAGCCAGACCGCTTTCCAGAGATTCGTGAAAAATACGCTGATTACGACGGGTGGAAGGTATTTAAGGCGCATGTTTGTACCGATGCAATGATTTCAGAATTTGAGCGGCAAAATGCTATGGGTGTGTATATTTTTCGAGATATAAGAGATGTATTTGTATCAACAATGAATAAGAATTCAACAATGTTTCAGCAGGAGTGGAACGGAGGACTTCTGGAAAGATGTCTTGATAATTACTGGAAGTGGACCAGTTTGCCAAGGGTTATGGTCTCAAAATATGAGGAGGTGATAAGAGATTTGCCAGGAGAGGTTGAACGGATAGCAGTCCACCTTGGGATTCCTCTGGATCGAAAAAAGTGCGAACAGATTGCCTCTGAGTATACGATACAGAAACAGTGGGAACGTATTAAAAGGGCAAAAGGCAAGCTGACTCAGGGGCAGGTGAAAGGAGAAGTTTTTGACCCACATAGTTTGTTGCACACGAATCATATAAACTCAGGAGAGATTGGTAAATGGAAGAGTCAACTCTCAAAGGAACAGGTAGCTATGATTGAAGAAAAAGCAAAGGATTGGCTGGTTAAAAATGGATATGAGTTAGCGTGTACGAGGTCAAATATCCTTAAACGTATATTATCCAAGTTTATTTGAGATCATGGGAAAGGTCAGTATTAAGGCTGAATCTACGCATTCCCTTAAGGTTTTCTTAAGTTTCAGAGGTTCGGCTTTATCAGGATGACTATGCAGTTGTGCCGTTGTTACAAAAAGATATTAGGAGCACATAGCCATGACACGAAAAGAGATACTTGACAGGCTGAACATCAGACCCGGCGATAAGGTCCTTGAGATAGGCAGCGGGCCCATGCCGTTTGAGCGTGCTGATGTGCTTGCTGATAAATACATTTATGATGATACACAGCGCTGTGCCCCTATAGTGATTGACAGACCGTTTGTAGTTTGTGATGCACAGGCACTTCCGTTTAAGGACAAATCTTTTGATTATATTTTCTGTTCTCAGCTTCTGGAGCATCTGGATAACCCGGAGGCGTTCTTTAAGGAGATAATGCGTGTCGGTAAAAGGGGATATATAGAGACACCTAACGAGTTAAGAGAGAAATTTCAGGGATGGCCTTTCCACAAATGGGTTGTGAGTGTAGATGGAGACACACTTGTTTTAAGAAAAAAGAATTTTCCATTGTACTTTGGTGACATCTTCCATGACTTAAGAAAATACAACAGGCCGTTTTCTTATTTCTGTGATGTAAACCACACTCTGTTCAATGTCTGTTTTGAATGGGAGGGCGAAATAAAATACCGCATAGAGGAACCTGTGTCTTATGATGAAAACAACCCTTCCTTATGGCTTGAAAAACTGAATATAACAGAAGAAGATATGAGACTTGACCATATGCCCGGGTATGTTCAGGACAGTTATGACCAGATTAAATGGCACTTTGTGGAGGCTTTCCAGAGGAGACTTAAAGAGGCGGCTGTTGACGAGCAGGACTATGAGATGATAAGGAGTCTTTTCAAGGAGTCTTTTCAGAAGAGGCTTAAAGAGGCAGCTGTTGACGAGCAGGACTATGACATAGTATTTAAGCTGTTTAGTAGAAAAAAGTTCAAAGTATTGTGGCATATCTTAAGAAGATCTATACAGAAGTTGAAATCTGTATTCACAAGACGGCAGAAGGGGTAGCACATAAATGTCCATCAAAAAAGAGTTGCTTGAGATACTTGCCTGCCCGAAGTGTAAGGGGGATGTTCATCTGTCAGAGGATGAAAAAGGACTTATATGTAAAAGATGCAGGCTTGTTTATCCTGTGAAGGATGGAATCCCTTTTATGCTTGTTGAAGAGGCAGCGAGTCTATCAGAATAATAAAGGCCGGCGAGAACTAGATAAGACGTAGAAGAGAAAATGTTTATTAAAGTTTCAGCGGTAGTTTGTACATGCAACAGAGGAGCAAATCTAGGAGATACTATCTTAAGCCTGCAGAAACAAGATTGTGACCCACGGTTGTATGAGGTGATTATCGTCGATAATAACTCCACTGACAATACCAAGGAGGTTGTCGAGAAATTTATTAAAAACTCAAGTGTGAGGATGAAATATGTTTTTGAAGAAAATATAGGACTTTCCAATGCGAGAAATGCGGGAATTAAAAATTCTGAGGGAGAAATTATCGCATTTATTGATGATGATGCAGTGGCAAGAGAGGATTGGATATCTGGAATAATCAGAGCATTTGAAAGTGCTGATTTCGACTGTATTGGTGGTGATATAGAGGGGGATTGGCATGGGAATAAACCCGCTTGGTTAACTGAGAGATTGGAAGGCAGTCTGGGGGTTCATTTTTACGGCGGTAAAAAAAAGGAATTGAAATATCCTGGGGAATATCCGTGCGGTGTTAATATGGCGTTTAAGAGAAAGGTGTTTGATAAGGTTGGTCTTTTTTCTGCGGAATTTGGAAGAAAGGGGAAATCATTACTCTCAAGGGAGGAGACAGAACTCTGCTACAGGGTTGAAAAAAGCGGCGGCAAAGTGGGGTACTTCCCCGGAGTGGTTGTTAAACATGTGATAGTGCCTGATAAATTAAACAAGAAATGGTTTCGGACCAGATTTTATTGGGAAGGAAAGTCGCAAGCTCTTATGGAGTTCAAACATTTTGATGGGAAAGAGTTTAGAGATAAGACCTTATATAGAATCAAAATAAGTCCTGTACGAGTATTTAATATTATCAAAACTAAATTAACCGGAAATAATGCAGATGCATTTTTAGAGGAATGTGTGTTCTTGAAGGATGTTGGTTTTGTTTCCATGGCGGTTAAACAATATGTTGCTACACTTTTAATGAGAAAAAAGTCAAAAGTATGAGGATAGGTATTAGTACAATGTCTTTAAATCCGGTTCTGCTTGGCGGAGTACGGGTCTATATGAAGAATCTCATAAAGAGCCTTGAAAAAGTCGATAGGGAAAATGAATATTTTGTCTTTATAAAAAACGGAGAAAAGGAGTTCGACTTTATCAAGGCCAAAAACTTTAAAAAAGTAGTTCTGTATGATCAAAGAACGTCTTTCTTGAACAGGTATATTAATTATTTTAGTGCGAGAGAAAAAATAAAACGCTGTAGACTTGACGTTATCCACTGTCTTAATAACGGTATTGATCTTCCTGTTTGCGACGTGCCTACAGTGATTACGGTTCATGACTTGCAACATGAGTACTATCCTGAATTTTTCACAAAGGAGGAGCTTGAAAAGAGAAGAAAGTCTTATCAACACTCAGCGGAAAGAGCCAGTAGAATTATAGCAATTTCGGAGTATGTGAAGTCTACAATTATAGATAAATTTAAAGTCGATGCTAATAAAATAGACATAGTTTACCACGCTTGTTTTATTGGAAGAGATTCGGTAGAAAAATCAGAATTGCGAAATAACATGTCAAAATATAATATTTCAGGGAAATTGATTTATTATCCCTCAGCAACACATTTTCATAAGAACCATTTAAGACTTCTTGAAGCTTTCAACCTGATGAGAAAAAAATATAAAACGGCTAATAATTATATGCTACTTTTCACCGGAGCCCCTAAGAACGCAGAAGCTGAGATTGAAAAGACTATTGAAAAATTTAACTTGAAGAACTTCGTCTATAAATTGGGGTATATACCATTTGAGGAAATACCATATTTCTATATTAATTCTGCAATAGTAGTTTTCCCTTCATTGTATGAGGGATTTGGTATGCCTTTGGTCGAAGCAATGACGTTTGGATGTCCGGTTGCGTGTTCGAATACAACTTCTCTTCCAGAAATTGCAAACGACGCGGCAGTTTTTTTTGACCCGTATAATGTTGAGGATATATGTGACAAGATGTATGCGGTGTTGACAGATAAAGCTCTCAGAGAAGAGCTTATCTCGAAAGGGAAAAAAAGGGCCGAATATTTTTCGTGGGAAAAGACAGCTGTAGAAACAATTAAGACATATAGAAAAGTATATGAGGCTGAACGTAGAAGGAAGAGGTAAACCGTAATAAAGTTTAATTGGTCATTGAAATTGATATGAAAGTGGCACGACATATGAGGGGTATAGAAAGAATATCGGTTATTATGGTTGACGGAAGTTTCAGAGAGAAATTCCATATGGTTGACTATCTAAACAAGCAGACTCTACCTAAAGACCAGTATGAACTTATATGGGTTGAGTTCTACAGTGAAGTGAATGAAGAATTGAAGAAAAAACCCAATTTAAGAATTATAACTTTGAACAACAGCGAAGATACCCCTTATCATTCTTCGTATTGCTTTAATAAGGGGATAGAAGAAAGTAAAGGTGACCTGCTGGTTATAATAGACGCTGACCAGGTAGTTGAACCCACATTCCTCGAGACGATTAAGAAAGAACATGAAAAATGTGACGAACTTGTCATGTATATGCAGAGATGGGACGAACCGAAAGAAAAACACCATCCTGTAAAGAGTTATGAGCTGGATTATTTGAAGTCCGTGTGCCGTTTTCTGAATCCTGTCAATTACGGCGGCTGTCTGACAGTCAGGAAAAAATGGCTCTTGAAGATTAACGGTTATGAAAAAGACCCTCTGTTTGGAGGACTTCATGCCAACGGCAGGGACTGTTACACAAGGTTTAAAAATCTCGGTCTTCATATCAAATGGCATCCCACAGAGAGAATGTATCATCCGTGGCATCCGGGCACACTGGCACCCTCAGAGACTTATACACCACAGCTAAGCATAATTAGAAAGAGAGAGCTTAACTTGACGTGGCTGCCGAATTACGGGCTTGACCCTTCACGCGACAAGGAAGTCAAGGACCTGCCGGATGCTCTTGCAGGTTCTAATACTGTAAAACCACAGAGAAAGATAGGGCAGAAGGTCTATCAAGTTTATTATAAAATTTTGGAGATGAAACGAAAATGGAAAGTGTGAGAAATATTTTTCCTTTATAACATTAAAGGAGGGAAGCATGCAATTATGCATAATGTCATCGTATTAGGCTCCGGCAGAAGCGGCACCAGCATGGCGGCTGGAACACTTGCGAAGGCAGGCTATTTCATGGGAGACCGTCTTTACCCTCCTCGACACAGTAACCCGAAAGGATTCTTTGAAGACCCTGAAATCAATGGAATAAATGAAGAGCTCATTGCACGGGTAATACCGAAAAGGCCGCGGATTCTGGGGAAATGGTTCTTCCGTGACCGTCCAGTATACGGGCAAAGGTGGCTTGCGCGTGTGCCGTTGGATACAAAGATAGAGCCGTCTCCTAAAATCATTGAACGTATAAAAAGGGCAACCGAAAGGGAGCCTTTTTGCTTCAAAGATCCAAGGTTTTGTTATACATTACCTGTATGGCGCCCTTATCTTAAAGACACTGTATTTTTATGCGTGTTCAGGCATCCTGCTGTCACCGCCAAGAGCATTATAAAAGAATGCAATGATATGAAATACCTGCAAAGCCTCTCTATAAACTTTGCACAGGCACTGGAGGTCTGGACGCTTATGTACCGTCATATCCTTGAATTTCATATGCATGAAGGCGACTGGTTGTTTGTACATTATAATCAGATACTGGAAGGAGAAGGGCTAGACCATATCGAGAGGTTTACCGGTGCCAAGGTAGACCGCACATTCCCGGAGGCTTCCCTGCGCAGGACAGAATGTAATATTGACGTGCCTCCTGATACCTTGAAGGTTTATAAAGAACTTTGCGCCCTTGCAGAATACGATGACCCTTATCTCAGGCAGTGAATAAGCCCGTAAAGATATCTGTTGTAATCTGTACTTATAATGGTGCAGATAGGCTGAAGACCGCAATAGACAGCCTTACTGCACAGTCATATAACGCCGAGAGGTTCGAAATCCTCATCATTGACAATAATTCCGAAGACAGCACCAAAGAGGTATGCGAGCGGATAATTTCAGACTTTTCCAGTGTGAAAATCAAGTATTTTCTGGAGGAAAATATGGGACTCTCTTATGCCAGAAACAGAGGTATAAAAGAGTCCTGCGGAGAAATTGTTGCATTTATAGATGACGATGCAAGAGCAGACCGTGATTGGCTTCTGAATATTGATAAGGTGTTTTCAAACACATCGGTTTTCGCTGTCGGCGGAAAGGTGCTGCCGATATTTGAAGTGCCGAGACCCTCATGGCTGTCTTCAGGGATTGACAGTTCATTAACAATACTTGATTTGGGCGATGAAGTTATGCCATTTAATTATCCGTACAACAGTCCGTGCGGCACTAATATGGCTTTCCGAAGGACTGTTTTTGAAAAAATCGGTTATTTTGACCCTGCCCTCGGACGGATTGGAAACAGGCTTTCATCAGGTGAAGAAACCGATATGTTTGTAAGAATGGAACTTAATAATATGGATTACATTTACTGCCCTGACTGCATAGTCTACCATCTCGTGCCGAAAGACAGAATGACCAAGTCATCTGTCAGAAAAAGGTTCTATAACCAAGGGCGCTCAATAGCGCATGTTTCCCTTAAATATAATTCTCTTTTTGGTGCAATCCTGAAGGATATCCGTTCGTTAATAAGTAGGCGTGCTAATACCCAGCCTGCTTCTAAAAGTTTTGGTAAAAAAGGTTTTTTCTATTACGAGGCGAAGTTTATTTTATATGCTTCCTATCTGTTTTTTCTGTTTAAAAATGCCTTGATGCCTTCAAAGAGTCGGTTATGAGGGTGGCAGAAGTAATAGTTACTTTTCCGCCATATCCCGGAGGAATGGGGTATGTCTGCTTTTACAACGCGCGTGAACTGGCACGGCGTGGGCATGAGGTAACGGTTTTTACCCTTGATTACGGACGGATGAATTATGAAAACGACCCGGATGATTTTAAAATCGTCAGACTCAGACCAGCTCTGAGTTATGGTGATGCAGGAATAGTTCCCCAGCTATATTCGATGCTGAAAGATTTTGATATTGTTCATCTGCATTATCCGTTTTTTGGTGGTGCGGAATATGTGTATCTTTCTTCCCTTTTAAGAGGGCAGAAATATTTCCTGACCTATCATATGGATGTCTTCGGTGATACCCTTCTTAAAAAATTGGTTTTAAGGGCTTATGAGCCGGTGTTTCTGAAGAGGATAATCAACAGGGCTGACCGAATCGGCGCTATTAATATGGAGCATCTGAAGAGCTCAAAGATTGCTGGACTTGTTGACTGGGACAAAGTGGTCGAGGTGTTCAACGGCGTGGACGTCGAGAGGTTTCAGCCTCGTGAAAAAGACACAGCCCTTTTGAAAAAATATGGACTTGAGAACAAGGTGGTTGTCCTTTTTGTCGGAAATCTTTACCCATACAAAAGGCTTGATGTGCTGATAGACGCTGTCTCAAAAATAGATGATAAGCGTATAGTTCTTCTTGTAGTCGGGGGAGGATATAAAGAAATGGAGTTCAGGGCATATGCAAACGACAGAGGAATGAGAGATAGAGTGATTTTTGCCGGGCGGGTGTCGGATGAAGACCTGCCGCATTATTATAATCTTGGGGATTTTCTTGTTTTACCTTCGACTTATCCTGAATCGTTTGGCCTGGTGGTTCTGGAGGCTATGGCATCAGGCAAGCCTGCGATAGTTTCGTCACTGCCAGGACCTTCACAATTGGTAGAGGAGGGAAGGGATGGATTACTTGTAAAGGTGGGCGATGTGGAGGATTTGAAAAATAAAATTGAATATCTCGCATACGACAAAGAGCGATGCCGTTTGATGGGTGAGGCAGCAAGAAAAAAGGTTATCGAGAAATACAGCTGGGAGAAGATAGGAGAGCTTCTGGAAAAGACCCTTCAGGAAATAGTAAATGTATAAAATATAATTTTTTTGTTATATTTAAGCGTACCGAGGCGTGATTTAACTGGTTGAAGGGTCTTTCATGAATACTGAGTCAGATAAAGACGTTGCCATTATAATCCCTGCGTACAATGAAGCAGGCAGGATAGCGTCTACCATCGCCAATATCAGAAAGTTCACTGATGCAGACATCATCGTTGTCAGCGACGGCTCGACCGATGCTACAGCCAGCGAGGCAAGAAAAGCAGGTGCAATAGTTAAAGAACTTCCATTTAACCTTGGATACGGGGTGGCTCTTCAGACAGGATTTAAATATGCACTGAAGAAAGGCTATAAATTCGCTGTCCAGATGGATGCTGATGGACAGCATGACCCTTCCTCAATAAGAGCCCTACTTGAACCTGTCCGTAACGGTGAAGTTGATGTGGCTGTCGGCTCAAGATTTTATGGAGGAAACTATAAAGCTCCATTTCTTAGAAGATTCGGTATGGTCTTTTTTGCATTTATTACTTCTGCAATTACACGTAAAAAAACAACTGACTCTACTTCAGGGTTTCAGGCACTCAACAGAAAGATACTGGAGTATTATTCAAGTGACTCGTACCCTGTGGATTACCCTGATGCAGATGTGCTTATCATGCTTCATAGAAAGGGCTTCAAGTTTAAAGAAGTTCCTGTGATTATGCATGAGGCAGACTCAAAAAAATCTATGCACCGTGGATTCAAACCGCTTTTTTATATCTTTAAAATGACACTTTCGATTTTTGTCACTCTGCTTAGAAAGGAGGAGCATCTATGACTGCACAACAGAAGGTATTTGCATTAATAATGAGCGCCGGACTTTTTCTGCTTATTATTGAGCTGGTCAGAAGAAGAAGGCTTGCCGAAGAGTATTCTGTTTTGTGGCTGCTTACGGGTGTTGTGATAGCTGCGCTTGTCATCTGGTATGATTTACTTGAATGGTTGACACGTCTTATCGGAGCTGTAACACCGACCACAACCTTGTTTATCTTCGGAATAATATTCTTGATGTTGATTAACTTGCACTATTCCGTAAAGATTACCAAACTTACCTCGCAGGTAAAAAACCTTGCCCAAAAGATAGCAATAGACGAAAACGAAAAATAAACCAAAAAGTATTTTTTGATGAGATTTTCCAGACATATTACGATATTCCTTATAGTTGTACTCGGGTTGCTCGTATATTCAAATACCTTCAACTCACCCTTTCAGTGGGATGAATCATCCTTTATAGAGAAAAACCCTGCTGTTAAAGACCTGACCTATTTTTTCGAGCCTTCAAAGGCAAAGGGCTCTGAGTATTACGGCGCACTCAAGAGCAGATACATCGGTTATCTTACATTCGCCCTGAACTATAAAATCCACGGACTCGATGTCACTGGATATCATATATTCAATATCACTGTGCATATTCTTAACGCCCTGCTTGTATATTTCCTTGTCATGCTTACCTTCAAGAGCCCTTTTCTGAGGAATTCTTTACTTAGAGGGCATTCCAGATATATCGCCTTGTTTTCAGCTGTCTTATTCATCTCACATCCTGTCCAGACAGAGGCAGTAACATACATATTTCAGAGACTTGCCTCGCTTATGACATTTTTCTATCTGCTTTCCCTTACAGCGTATATAAAGGCAAGGCTTTCAAAGGGAAAGCCGTATCTGCTTTATGTTTTGTCCTTTGTCTCAGCAGTCTTGGCAATGAAGACAAAGGAGAATGCCTTTACACTGCCTGTTGTGATAACACTTTATGAATTCCTGTTCTTCAGAAGCAAGACGGATTCTCTTAAAGTCAGGATTTTTCGGCTTGTCCCATGGCTTTTGACCATGCTTATCGTCCCCCTGACAATCTTGAATGTAGACAGACCCGTATGGGAGGGCATAGGTGGGGTAGGCTACAAGGGCATCTCACGATGGGATTATCTTTTTACCCAGTTCAGGGTAATTGTTACGTACATAAGGCTTTTATTCCTTCCTGTGAACCAGAATATCGACTATGACTACCCTGTGTATCATTCGTTTTTCAACCCAGAGGTATTTTTGTCGTTCATGTTTCTCCTTTGTATTTTTGCCACAGGTGTTTATCTGCTTTACCGCTCGAGAAAAACCCCTGATTTAAGGGTAATTGCGTTTGGAATATTCTGGTTCTTCATCACACTGTCTGTAGAGTCCAGTATCATACCCATCCCGATGATAATAGCCGAATACAGAATATATCTTCCCTCTATAGGGGTCTTTCTGGCAACACTATCTGGGATGTTTCTATTTACTCAAAGACTCAGTAATAAAAGAATGCAGGTGGCTGTAATCTCGCTTTTTCTGCTTTTGCTTGTTGCTCTTTCCATAACTGCATATTTACGCAACAGTGTATGGGAAAGCAGGATAAGCCTCTGGGAGGATACAGTAAAGAAGTCACCTATGAAGGCAAGGGTGCATGACAATCTGGGGGCTTCCTACTGGGAAAAAGGGTTGACTACCAAGGCTATAGAGCATCTGGAGACTGCTGTAAGACTTGACCCTGGCAATGCACGTGCACATTACAACCTCGGTGTTTATTACGGAGCCGTTGGCAATGTCAGAAAAGAGATAGAGCATTACCAGTTGGCACTGAATATAAAGCCGGATGCAGAGATATATACCAATCTTGGAACTGCTTACACTGCTGTGCACCAGTACGAAGATGCAATACATGCCTTCAAAAAAGCCCTGAGGCTCAAGCCACGCGACCCTATAACGTATAACAATCTTGGGAATGTGTATTACTTTCTCAGGAATTTCCAGAAGGCACAGGAGAATTATGAAAGAGCAAAGAGTATAGACCCGTATTATCCAGACCCGCGGTATAACCTTATACAGGTATATATTGCATTGGGTGATTACAATGGGGTTGTGTCGGAACTGGCAGAGTTGAAAAAAGTCAGTCCTGAGTATGCACAGAAAATCTTAAGAGATAAAGACTATCTGGAGTTCATGAGGTTGAAGTGATAATTTCAAAATATGACTTTGCGGCTGAGCGAAGACTATATTTTGTGTCGATTGCCTGTCTTGCGTTTTTACCCATCAGTTTTAATTTCTGCCGGTCGTTATAAAGATTTAAGATTGACTCTGTTAGTCCCTTGACGTCACCGGGCTTGACGACAAGACCGCATTCCTCTTCCATAACGATTCTTGCCACTTCTGATGATTGAGGTGTTATTGCAATCACAGGCAGGCCTGCAGCCATTAGTCCAAAGACCTTTGAAGGAACTGATAAGCCTTCATGCCCCTCTTGTAAGGAAACCAATCCGATATCTGCGCAGGATAAAGAGAATTTAAGCTCCTCTCTGTCAACATAAGTATGAAACTGACAGTTCGTAAGCTGGTGTTTGGCAGCGTATTCGGTCATCCAAGGTTTTTTATAACCTTCCCCGATGAACAGAAAAACTATGTCTTTATAGTCAATTAAGGCGTTGGCTGTTTTCATAATAGTTTCCATGTCATGAAACTTACTCATGTTTCCTGAATAAATAAGAACGAATTTTCCTTTGAGATTCCATTTTTCTGTAAAGGGGTTCTTTTCTTTTGTTACAGGCTGTATAAGTCTGTCATCAGTCCATAAATGCAGCATGCGAATTTTATTTTTAAAGTCTACATCAGAGGATTTCATTTTCTCCATAATAATGTCTTTCATGCACCTGCCGATTACTACAACAGTTGAAGCACGTTTAAAGACGAATGTATTTGCCCGATTCCATATCCTGACTAAAAGACTTTTCTTTTTCAGAAGTCCCAGTTTTACAGCTGTATCAGGATACACATCAAAAATCAAATATATATATGGCTTTTTCCTGACCATTTGCAACAAGGCACAAACAATCCCTAAGAAGGGCGGGTTTGTTAGCACGAGCACTGGTGCTTTTGAGGCGTCACGTAAAAGATGGATGAAAGAAGAAAAGGCAAAAGTTACCTGATTAATCAGGTTTCCTAAGATATTGAATTTTGGAAAGCGTGTTCCCCAGACCCGTTTTATACGGATTCCACGATATTCGATATAATTTGGGATTTGAGTTTTTCTGTCTACTATTGTCGGAGGACCACAGACTACCTTGATGTCCACCCCCATATCAGCAAGTTCCTCGCAAAGCTCTGTCAAAGTCTGCCCTGTTGAAATCAATTCCGGATAAAAAAGCTGACACAAAACCAGAAGCTTTGGCGTGTTGTCAGCGGGGTGTGGTTTCATCGAAATATTTTAACAAAGGTTCGTTATTTCTAGCTATAATTTAGCTATGGAAGGAAAGGATAAGGTCTTCATAGGCTCTGACCATGCAGGTTTTAAGTTAAAAGAACAAATCAAAGAATATCTGGCTGAGCTTGGAGTGGATTACGAGGACTTAGGAAATCACGAATTAGACCCTCATGACGACTATCCGGACTATGCCTTAAAAGTTGCTGAGAAGGTTGCAGAGACAAAGAGCCGTGGCATCCTAATCTGCGACAGCGGGGTAGGGGTCTGCATTGTTGCCAATAAGGTAAAAGGCATAAGAGCGGTGAACGCCGGCAGTGTAAGAATCGCTGAGATGTCCCGCCGGCACAATAACACCAATGTCTTATGTCTGGGGCAGGATTACGTTACAGTTGATGAGGCAAAAGACATAGTTAAAGCATGGCTTGAGACTGAATTCAGCTCTGAGTCAAGGCATCACCGCCGTGTGGACAAAATAACCCGAATAGAGAACGGTTAGAAACTTTGCCATGGCGTATGCAGCAGGCGACCTGCCTGCTAAGTTATTGCGCCTATTCAGGTTGAGCCCTGTCCTGCAGTGCAGCCGAAACAGTGGTCATCCACTATAATCTTTCTTCCGCAGAGTCTGGAATAATCGAAATCTCTAATATGCTGTGGACAATCATTGTAAACGGAAAGTCCAAGCACCTGATTGAAATCGCAGTCATAGACAGTGCCGTCCCAGCCTACACTTATCAGATACCTGCACATTAAACTTCCGAGTGTTTCAGGATTGAATGCAGCCTTAAGCCTCTGCATGTATTTTTCAAGGTTTTTACTGCGAACCAAGTAATCCCTGAACCTGCCTATCGGCATATTTGTAAATGTATAGAGACTGTTAAAATGTATTCCGAATCTTTTGTCCAGCTCCCTCTTATACTCCTCTTCTAATGTCCCCTGCTCAGGCGGCAGAAAAGCACCCGGAGGATTATATACAAGATTTAGTTTCAATCCTGTGCTGTCATTGCCATAGCCGAGGCTGTTTAGTCGCTGTAGAGCTTTTATGCTCTTTTGAAAAGTTCCATTTCCCCTTACCCTGTCCACATCTGATTCAATATAGTACGGAAGCGAGGCGACAATCTCCACGGCATTGTCCCTGTAAAATTCAGGCAGATATTCCATTCCGGGCTCAAAAAATATAGTCAGGTTACTGCGGGCTATCACGTGGCGGTTAGTTTTCTTTGCCTCTTCAACAAGATACGTGAAGTGGGGATTTAACTCCGGGGCACCACCTGTAATGTCAAGTGTCTTAATGTCGTTTTCTTTTAACACTCTGAGCACTGCCTCGATATTTTCCCTGCTCATTATTTCGTTTCTGTTATTCCCTGCCTGAACATGACAATGCTTGCATGTCATGTTGCATTTGTATCCAACATTGACCTGAAGGATGTCTATCGTCTGTGCCTTTAGTGGTTCTGATTTTGCAGTGAGTATTTTTTCCTCAAACCTCATTTTTCTGAGACTTACATTGAGAGTTTATCCACTGTATTATGAGCCTGTATGGCGTGTATAAGCGAGGCTCCGCCTCTGATAGCTGAGGCTACGTGCACTGCCTCGGTGATGTGTTCAAGGCTTAGCCCGTTTTCAAGGCAGGTCTTTGAATAAGCATCAATGCAGTAGGGACATTGCAGAACATGAGCCACTGCAAGCCCTATGAGTGCTTTCTCCCTTTTTGTTAAAACACCGGGTTCAAGTGCAGAGTTGTACCAGTCCATGAATTTCTTAAAGAGTTCAGGACTGTACTTACCTATTTCGCCAAACCTGTCAAGATCCTCATCCTTGTAGTAATCGCTCATCAAGCCCTCCTTTGAGTGTGTTGATTCCGGCTCGTTTGAATTGAAAACCGGCTAATTAAATTATATTTCATCAGTAAAAAAACACCACCCCTTTTAACAGTTGTTATTTTATCAGGGTTCTCCAGAGCGGTTTTTTCTTTACAACTTTGTTCTTTCTGCTACCATTTCTTAATAAGGACAGGCAGTGTAGTAAGATGAAGATAGTTCCAGCGATACTTGCAGAGGATTCAAGAACATTTCTTTCGAGGCTTAGACAGGTAGAGTCATTTGCCGGCTATGTTCAGATAGACCTGATGGATGGGGTTTTTGTGCCCACGAGGAGTTTTTCGCCAGAAGAGATAAATACGTTGAACACATCTCTGTCCCTTGAACTGCACCTTATGGTTAAAGACCCTGCAGGGCTTATGAGCAGAATAAAAAACCCGCGTCTTAAAAAAGTAGTGTTTCATTTTGAATCCGATGTCAGGCATCTGGATTTTATCAACCAGATGAAAAAAAGAGGTCTTGATGTAGGGCTTGCCATTAACCCTGATACCAAAATAAAGGAATTTAAAAAGCTGGTTGATTATGTTGATACTCTTTTGTTTCTTACGGTTGATCCCTGCTGTTATGGTAATCCCTTCAGAGCCGAGGTGCTGAAGAAGATAGCTGAAGCAAGAAGATTGTTCCCTGATGCGATTATCGCTGTTGACGGGGGAGTTTCACTTGAGAATTTAAAGTCTTTTGTTGAGCTTGGCGTGGATTATGTGTGTGTCGGAAGCAAGATATTTCTTGACGGAACTCCTGAGAAAAGTTACAGGGTTTTTCTGAAAAAGCTGGGTGAACTTGAAGCCATATACGAGAGTTGACCGGTGCAGTACCGATGCATAGAGATAATAAAACTGTTTGAGCTGGAGGTTTTGTAAATGCAGGTAGGAATGATAGGACTTGGACGAATGGGCATGAACATGGCTGCACGGCTGCTTCGGGGCAGGCATAAGGTGGTTGCTTACAACCGCACGCCTGAAAAAGTAAAAGAGATTGTAAAAAAAGGTGCAAAAGGAGCTTATTCCCTTAAGGAACTGGTTGAAAAACTTAAGCCACCGCGCATACTGTGGCTGATGCTTCCTGCAGGCAAGCCTGTTGACGATACTATTGAAAGCCTTAAAAGCCTGCTTGAAAAAGGAGACATTATAGTAGACGGAGGAAACAGTTTTTATAAAGATGATGTTCGTCGTGAAAGAGATCTGAAGCTTAGTGGAATACACTATGTTGATGTCGGTGTAAGTGGCGGGATATGGGGACTTAAAGCAGGTTATTGTCTGATGATTGGCGGGGAGAAAAAACTCTATAAACATCTTGAGCCCTTGTTTAAAACCCTTGCTCCGAAAGGAGGGTATCTTTATTGTGGGCATTCAGGTGCAGGGCATTTCGTCAAGATGGTGCACAACGGGATTGAATACGGCATGATGTCTGCCTACGGGGAAGGGTTTGAGATTTTGAGTGCCTCGCCGTATGCCAGTGGTCTGGACTTTGCCAAGGTTGCACATCTTTGGAATCAGGGCAGTGTAGTCAGGTCATGGCTTCTGGAGCTTGCCGAGACTGCATTCAAAAAAGATAAAAACCTTTCCGGCATTGAAGGCTATGTTGAAGATTCAGGAGAAGGGCGATGGACAGTGCAGCAGGCAATAGACACTGCTGTGCCTGCACCTGTAATCACCGCTTCATTGTTTCAGAGGTTTCGTTCCCGTAAGGCTGAGTCTTTTTCTGACAAGCTTCTGGCTGCCCTTAGAAAAGAGTTCGGCGGTCATCCTGTTAAAAAGAAGACGAAATGAAGCCTGAAGTAATCTACAGGACAGTAGGCAGTTGCGATGTTGAAGTCCCTGGACCTTTCTGTCTGGTTGTTTTCGGTGCTTCAGGCGACCTTACAAGAAGAAAAATAATTCCTTCTGTTTACAGGTTATACAGGAACAGGCTTCTTCCGGATAACTTTTTCATTGTCGGCACAGCCCGCACGGAAATGAACGACAGTGATTTTCGCGATTCAATGCGTGATGCAGTCAGGACTGCATTTCCTGAGGATTTTGACGACAACCTATGGCTGGAGTTCACTAAAAAAATTTATTACATACAGGTCGACTACGGAGAGATCAATTCTTATAAGTCACTTAAAGAGAGACTTGTTCCCTTGGAAGGCAGATATAACACTATGGGGAATCGCATATTCTATCTTGCCATCCCTCCAGCGGTTTATGAGACCGTCATACTGAATCTGGGGAGTTCAGGACTTTCAAAGGAGTGTGGAGGATACACACATGTTGTCATAGAAAAGCCTTTTGGTCGTGACCTTGAATCAGCCAGAAAACTTAATGCTGTGCTGAAAAGATGTTTTAAGGAAAGACAGATTTATCGCATGGACCACTATCTGGCAAAAGAGACTGTTCAGAATATACTCGTATTCAGGTTTGCGAATTCAATCTTTGAGCCGTTATGGAACAGAAGGTATATAGACCATGTTCAGATTACTGTGGCTGAAACACTTGGGGTTGAACACAGGGCTAATTATTACGAGAAAGCCGGTGTGATAAGGGACATGTTCCAGAACCACATATTTCAGCTTCTTGCCCTTACTGCAATGGAGCCGCCTTCAGTGTTTGAAGCCGACAGGGTAAGGGACGAAAAGGTCAAGGTCTTCCGTTCTATAAGACCTTTTCCTCTGGACAGACTTCAGGATTACGTTGTTGTTGGTCAGTATGGAAAAGGCAGGATTGCAGACAAAGAGGTTGTCGGCTACAGGGAGGAGCACGGGGTTTCTCCTGATTCCACAACACCTACATTTGCTGCACTTAAAGTCTTTATAGACAACTGGAGATGGAATGGAGTTCCGTTTTATCTGCGTTCTGGCAAAAGGCTTTCAAGACGGAAGGCTGAGATTTCAATACACTACAGAGAGGTTCCGCATATAATGTTTGCCAAGACCATACGGGACAGCATAGAGCCTAATACACTGGTGCTCAGGGTGCAGCCTGATGAAGGCATCAGTTTGATTGTTCAGGCAAGAACCCCGGGCTCAAGGGTCTGTCTTAACCGTGTGGTGATGGACTTTACATACCAGAAGGTTTTCTTCCTTGACGCCTATGAGCGTGTGCTTCTTGACTGCATGCAGGGCGACCAGATGCTTTTCGTCAGAGAAGACGGAGTGGAGCTGACATGGGCACTGCTAACACCACTAATAGAAAAACTTGAGTCCGAAACAAGACCTGAAAAGTTTCCCAACTATGCCTCTGGCTCTTCAGGTCCGGATGAAGCAGAGTTACTGCTTAAAAAAGACGGCAGGGTATGGAGGGCACTGTGATAAAAGAGCTTTATGTACTTACTGACATCGAGGCTATAAGCCATAAAGCTGCATCAGTCTTTGTAGAGTTTGCAGAAAGCGCTATAACCTCGAAAGGAAATTTTTATGTTGCTGTATCAGGCGGCTCTACTCCAAGAAGGACATTTGCACTTTTAAGTTCAGAGTATCGCGATAAGGTAAAATGGGATTGTGTACAGTTCTTCTGGGTGGATGAACGATGTGTTCCAAAAGAACACAAAGAGAGCAATTTTAAGCTTGTCTATGATTTACTGCTTTCAAAAGTTCCTCTGCCAGAGGTAAATATACACAGGATTAGGGGCGAACAAGACCCTGCTCAAGAGGCACTGCGATACGAAAAAGATATAAAAACCTCTTTCGATGTAGAAGGCTTTCCGGTTTTCGACCTTATTATGCTTGGCATGGGTGAGGATGGGCACACAGCTTCACTATTTCCTAATTCAGATGCACTTAATGAGACAGAAAGACTTGCAATCCCGGTTTATGTCGAAAAGCTTAAAAGCCAGCGGATAACTCTTACTCTTCCTGTGCTTAACAACGCTGCCTGTGTTCTCTTTCTTGTATCCGGCAGTTCAAAGTCTGATGTCCTTTCCTATATTCTTGGCAGCGAGGGAAAGAAGTATAAATATCCGGCAGGGCTTGTTAATCCGGCTCATGGAGAACTGATATGGCTTGTGGATAAAGAGGCAGCAGCAAAGTTAAAACAGGTTTCTGATGTTTTAAATGCTTAATATCTGTTTAATCTCCAGTCATAGTCCTGATAGTCAACCTTTATGTTTTCAGCGTGCTCTTCAAGGAATTTGCTGTCGTCTTTGTCGTATAGGTAAGGGGCGATGAATCTGAGTATTTCAGCCTGTGTTTTTCCGAAGTCTCTGCCATACCACTTAAATATTTTTGAGAGGGAGGCATGAAATCTTTTTTTGTCCAGTTTTATCCCGCTTGTGTTCAGGAATGTCTCTCCTGCGATGGTAAGCTCTCTGTCCAGGTTTTCCGCTGTATAGACGTCGATGGGCGGGCATGAGGCTGAGGCGCAGACAAGGGCAAAATGGATTCTTGGGTCAACCGGCTTTATGGTATAGTTGAGTCTTTTGTCATGTCTTTTGAACAGTCTGAATGGTGAGCTGTATGGATGGCTGTTGCCGCGCAGGATTCCGTGCTCTATGTCATCAGGGCTGAAAAACATATCACCTATCTGATACCGAATGCGTTTGAAAAACCCTCTTACTTCTTTTACTGAATCCCTTATGCCGAGTTCTACTACTCCGTGAATTACTATTACGTTGTAAAGATTAATCCAGAAGGCGATCTGTTCCTGCCTGCTTTTAAGTTCGCTGAGATCCATTTTTTTCAGTGCATAGCTTAATCTCACGTATTCTTCGTAAACCTTCGATCTTTTCATCTGCTCATATGCAACTCTGCCTTTTGGGGTATCAAAGAACGCTCCTCTGAGGATGTTCATGGAACTTTTAAGTCTAAGGGCGATTTCTTTTGGTGATATGTCTTCGCTCGGCTCTCCGTCGTTGAGGATAATTTTGCCGAATACAGGACGTTTTGGATGGATTATTTCTTTTCCAAGCTCTTTAGCTGTTTTGTATTTTGCCTGGCACAGAGCGATTACACTGTTTATATATCCTATGTGGGTGAATGCCTGGGGGAAGTTGCCGAGCGGTTCTTTCCAGTTAACGTCGTATTGTTCAGAGAAGAGTCCGAGGTGATTTGTTATGCTTTCCATACGATGTAAAAGGTTTTCTGCTTCTTCCAGTCTTCCGAGAGCTATGAGGTTGTCTATAAGCCAGAAGGTGCAGAGCAGAAATGCCCCTTCTTCTCCTGAGAGACCGTCTTCGGTCTTGTAGCGGTAGAGGAAGCCGTTATGACTTAACTCCTGTTTTATGGCTTCAAGCGTGGAGACGACACGAGGGTCTTCAAAAGGAAGGAACCCTAGGAGGGGCATCAGCAGGTTGCTTGCATCCAAGGCGTCGGTTTCGTAGTGCTGCACAAAGGACTGTTTTTTTTCATTCCAGCCTTTTTTCAGGATTTCTTCTTTTATTCCGGTACGTGTTTTTTCCCATTTTTTGATGTCAGCAGGGAATCCGTATCTGCGGGCTATTGTGAGTCCTCTGTCCAGAGCCACCCAGCACATTACCTTTGAATAAACAAAATGATAGGCTCCGCCTCTTACTTCCCATATGCCGGAGTCTCTGTCCTTGTAGTGTTCAACTACATAATCACAGATGTCCCGCAGGAACGGCCACATCTCAGAGTCTATCTTGCCCACATAGTCCGAGAGCTTCAGTGCAGCGTCCATTAGTTCTCCGTAGATGTCAAGTTGTTTCTGTCCTGCTGCTGCGTTTCCTATGCGGACTGGTTTTGAGCCTTTGTAGCCGTCGAGGTGATGAAGCTTTTTTTCAGGCAGATTTTCTTCGCCGCGAAGCCCGTACATTATCTGCATCTTGCCTGCTCCGTATTCAGAAAGGAGTTTTTTAATCCAGTTCAGATAACCTTCTGTTTCAGCCAGATGCCCGAGATTAAAAAGCGCCTGAAGCGTAAACGAAGTGTCTCTGACCCAGGTGTATCTATAATCCCAGTTCCTTACGCCGCCTATCTCTTCAGGCAGGGAGGTTGTGGCAGCAGCTGCGATGGTGCCGGTTGGGTTGTAGTAAAGAAGTTTCAGAACAAGGGCAGAGCGTTCAACCATGCCCTGATATCTGCCTAAATCAACAGTTCTGCCTGTTTCACTTTTTTTAAGCCATGTCCGCCAGTATGTTTCAGTGTCCTGCAGGGCTTTGTCTGCTTCTTCAGGGTTGATTTCAGCAGGTGCTTCCATACCATACCTGAGCTGTAGCCAGACTTTTTCACCTTCTGACAGACTCCATTCTGCTTCAGCACTTTCGCTCTTTACATTTAAATCACGAGTGGATGAGAGGGTGATACTTTCACCATTTCCCTGTGCGATTATTCCTCTGTCTAATTTTTTAAGTGATGTTTTTGCCTGTGCATAATTAAACCGTGGTTCAAAGACCACTTTTATATTAACTTTTCCTTTGACTNCCTCTACGAGCCTGTATAGTTCATGGTGTTTGCCTTCGGTTTCTTCTTCACTGCCAAGGAGGACAGGCATAAAATCAGTGATTTGCACGACTCCGGTTCTTGTCCTGAATCTGGTTTTCAGGATGTTTGTTCCCTGTATGTATTCGGCAGTCGAGTCCCATTCATCAAGGGGTGAGATTGAAAACCTGCCTCCCTTTTTGTCATCAAGCAATGCGCCGAATATGCTTGGGGAGTCTATATGCGGCAGGCACAGCCAGTCAATAGAGCCGTCCAGTGCTATCAGGGCTATCGAATGCAGATTGCCGATTATGCCGTAGTCGCTGATTTTCTTATACATGGTTCAGAGCTATGGTCTATTCGCAGACTGCCCTGCCTTTTAGATGGAAGAAGAATTTGAGTCCTTTTTTCACTCTTTCGGAGAATATCTTTCCTGAGAGAAATGTTCCTGCAACCCTCTTGTTTATCTCGCCGAGTGTAGGGTAGGGATGCACAGCAGAAGCCAGAGTGGAAAGCTTGACTTTACCGTTCAAGGCAGCCACCCATTCACTGACCAGCTCTCCTGCATGAGGGCCGAAGATTTGCACACCTACAGGTTTTTCTTTTTCATTCAGTATCATCTTTATCTTTCCGGTTGTTTCGCCTTCTGCAAGGCTTCTGTCATTGGCTTTGAACTCCTCTGTCCAGACCGAATACTTTATTCCGGCTTCAGAGGCGCGTTTTTCGTTCATTCCGATACTGGCAAGCTCTGGGTCTGTGTAAGTGCACCACGGAAGCAGGGTATAGTTGGCTTTTCTCGGCAGGTGAAAAATGGCATTGGCTATCACAATGCCGCCTTCGTATCCTGCTGCATGGGTGAACTGGTACTTTCCTGTGACATCTCCTGCTCCGAAAATATGTTTGTGGTTTGTTCTTAATCTGCTGTCCACTTTCAGGCCTTTTCTGTCGAACTCCACTCCGATGTTTTCAAGTCCCAGTCCTTTTAGATTGGCATCCCTTCCTAAAGCAATAAGTATGGTTTCCGCCCTGAGGTTTAAAACTTTGTCTTCGTCTGTTTTAATGACTACTTCTCTTTCGTTGCCAAGGTCTTTTGTGCTTAGCACTTTGGAGTTCAGATAGAATGTTACTCCTTCGGCATTCAGCACGTTCATGACTGCATCTGCCATATCCTTGTCCTCTTTGCTTAGAATCTGGTTGCTTCGCTGAATGACCGTAACTTTTGTTCCCAGACGGCAGAATGCCTGCGCCATTTCTGTGGATATTGGTCCTCCGCCGAGAATAATCATGGACTTTGGCAGGCTGTCCAGATAGAAGATTTCCCTGTTGGTGATATAGGGTGTTTTGTCCAGCCCTTCTATCGGCGGGATAGAGGGNGATGAGCCAGTTGCTATGACCCAGTATTTTGCCGAGTAGGTCTTTCCATTCAACCGGACTAAGTGTTCGTCTATAAAGGTTGCCTGTCCGAATTCCACTTTAGCGCCAAGTTTACAGAATCTTTCCACAGAGTCGTGCTTCTGTATTACGCTTATGACTGACTTAATCCTGTTTGACACGTCTTTAAAATCCACAGGCTTTATTTCATTCTGAGGAAGACCGAGCCGGTTTGCGTTTTTCATGAGGTGATAGACGGTTGCCGTTCTGATGAGGGTTTTGCTTGGGACGCATCCGAAGTGCAGGCAGTCTCCGCCGAGTTCTTTTTCTTTTTCTATAAGAAGGGTCTTGGCTCCGAGTTGTGAAGCTCCTGCCACGACTGTCAGTCCTGCTGCTCCCCCGCCTAATACTCCTATGTCAAAGTCATAATTCGCCATAGCTCCTCCTTGCCGGCTTTTATGCAGACCTCATGACTCTGGATTTATATAAACCCAGCAGTTTCTTTGCTGTGATAGGAAACAGTCCAAGGAGCACAAAAGACAGAATGAGTCCGGGAGAGAGAATCCCTGAAAATGATTCAATCTTCGCGAGTTCTTTACCAGCGTTGACATATACGATAGTGCCGGGAAGCATTCCTATCTGTGATACCCAGTAAAAAGTCAGTGCAGGCATCTCAGTAAGTCCCATAGTCAGATTGATGAGCCAGAACGGAAAGATTGGAATTAGCCGAAGAGAGAATAAGTAGAAAGTGCCTTCTTTTTCAATCCCGGCATTAATCTTCTTGAGTTTGTCCCTGAATTTGCTCTGCACCCAGTCCTTTAGTATGAACCTTGAGACAAGAAAGGCTAAAGTTGCACCTATAGTGCTTGCAAATGAGACAATGATAGTGCCTGCCCATAATCCGAAGAGCGCTCCGCCTGCAAGGGTCATAACAGCAGCTCCGGGCAAAGACAGCGAGGTTACAAGGATATAAATAATCATATAGACGGCAATTACAAGGACGCGTTTTTCAGCATACAGGGCTTTGAACTTCTCCTGAGATTCCTTTATGTAGGAAAGACTGAGGTAGTCTCCAAGGTTAAAAACCTTGAAGAGCACAATCAAAAGGATTACGACGCTCAGGATTATTATTTTTTTTAAAAGTTTCTTGCTCATCGGTGTTTAAATCTTAGCATTTCATGCTTTTTTGTCAATATCAGTTACTATGTTTGTCTATGTCTCTTTCTGGTCTATAATATTCTTATAGAGTGTTAAGGTTTTTTGCTTTTAGAAAGGGGGACTTCGAATAAAAATCACAGTAATAGTGCCTGTATTGAACGAGGAAAAAGTCCTTCATAAGACTCTTTCCGCCCTTAATATCACACACAGCGAAGAGCTGATAGTGGTTGACGGTGGAAGCACTGACAGGACTGTATCTATAGCTTACGAGTTTACCGATAAAGTATATGTAACCAAGAAGGGCAGGGGACATCAGATGAATTTCGGTGCAAAGAGGGCAAACGGTAATGCGTTTCTTTTTCTTCATGCCGACTGTTTTCTGCCTCCGGAAGGATTCAGGATAGTAAGGGAAGTGCTGAAAGACGAAAATGTATCAGCAGGTGCGTTTGATTTGAGTATTGCTCACCCTGGACTCCATTTCAGGATAATAGAGTGGGGTGCAAATCTGCGTTCAAGGATAACCTCCATTGCCTACGGTGACCAGGGTATCTTTATGACAAAAGAGGTATTCGACAGGGTGGGGGGATTTACCGAGATGCCCCTGTTGGAAGACATTGAAATATCAAGGAGACTCAAGAAAATAGGGAAGATAGTCTTTGTAAGGCCTCCGATCAGGACATCACCGAGGAGATGGTTAAAAGAAGGGCTGGTGTTCACGACATTAAGAGACTGGGCAATAGCCCTTTCTTACAGTTTTTTTAATGTGCCGCCGGAGAGGCTTGTAAAATATTACGAGGACGTCAGGTGAAGAACACAAATGCCCTGATAATACTTGCCAAATTTCCTCATAAGGATTATGTTAAGACCCGCCTTATAAGATATCTTACAGATGACGAAAGGCTTAAGCTTTATACATCCCTTCTTGAAAATACAATAAACAAGTTAAAGGATATACAAGGTGTTGATTCGTTTATTGCATATTCGCCCCGTAATACCCAGAATTATTTTTCAAAGTTTGAGCTTGGGCTTTTTCCGCAGTCTGAAGGGGACATAGGTGAAAGGATGTTCAACGCATTGAGCAGGATTTTGACAGGTGGGTATCAAAAGGCAGTGCTTGTTGGTGTGGACATTCCTGATATTTCCTCAACAATGGTTTTAAAGGCGTTTGAGTTATTGTCTGATTACGATATTGTGTTTGGTCCTGCCAGAGACGGAGGTTATTATCTGGTAGGGCTTAAGACTCTGATTAAAGAGATATTTGAAGGCATTGAATGGTCAACGGAGAAGACTTTGAAGCAGAGCATAAAGAAGGCGATGGCAGGTGGCTACAGCGTAGTTTTGACAGAGATGCTTTTGGATATTGATACAATCGAGGATGTGAAAAAGGCAGGGTTGTTATAAGACAATTCTGCTACAATCTGGTGAAAATAAAAAGGGGTTACTTTCCGTAACCCCTTGATTTCATTTGGCGTCCCCAAGGGGATTTGAACCCCTGTTACCGCCTTGAAAGGGCGATGTCCTAGGCCAGGCTAGACGATGGGGACAATGAGCCGCGTTGGATTCGAACCAACGACCCACGCCTTAAAAGGGCGTTGCTCTACCAGCTGAGCTAGCGGCCCTATAATCTTATAAAATACCCTTAAACATGCCTCAATGTCAACGGCACTTTAAGATGATTGTGATTCTTTCGTATGTGCTAAAAGCCCGCCTTTTTCAATAAGCTCTGCTTCCCTCTCATTAAGATTCGAGACTACTTCGAATGTATAACCTTTGGTAAGGTTTTCCGCCTTGCAGGGTTTCTCACCCTTTAAGCATTCCTTGACGCCCTTTATTAAAATTTTATCTCCTTTTTCAATCTTTTCGTAGTCACTTTCGTCTTTGAATAAGAGGGGAAGCACTCCAAAGTTTATCAGGTTTGACCTGTGAATCCGGGCAAAGGATTTTGCAATAACAGCCTGAAGCCCGAGATACATCGGGGCTATTGCAGCATGCTCTCTGGATGAGCCTTGCCCGTAGTTTTCTCCACCGATGACTATAAAACCACTCAGCTGTCTGGCTCGTTTGCTAAATGTGTCGTCTATATTGTGAAAGACATACTCAGAGATTGCCGGTATATTAGACCTCAGAGGCAGTATTTTTGAGCCGGCAGGCATTATGTCGTCTGTTGTAATGTTATTGCCGAGTTTGAGGGCAACTTCTGCTTCGATGCTGTCTCCAAGAGGACTTTTAACCGGCACTTCCTTTATGTTCGGACCTTTTATTACTTTAATCTTTGATGTGTCCTCTTTCGGAGGAATAAGCATGCTGTCGTTTATCCTGTATGATGATGGCTCTTCAAACTCCTCTACTTTTATATCAGTGGTTTCAGGGTCTATAAATTCTCCTTTGATTGCAAACAGGGCACAGAGGAGCGGATTCATGAGATAAACAGATGCGTTTTTGTTACCACATCTTCCCTGAAAGTTTCTGTTATAAGACCTTACTGAGACGTGTCCTGTTCCGGGTGCTCCGCCCATTCCTATGCACGGACCGCAGGAAGACTCAAGCATTCTTGCTCCTGCTGCAATCATCTCTGCTGCAGAACCGTCTCTTGCAAGCATCTCATAGACCTGTCTTGAGCCGGGATTTACAAGCAGGCTTACACCTTCGGCAATTGTTTTTTCCTTAAGAATGGATGCCACCTGCCTCATTATCTGATAAGAAGAATTTGTGCAGCTTCCGATGCACGCCTGATTTATTTTTGTCCCTGCAAGCTCTTTCACGGGTATGACATTGTCAGGACTGTGTGGCTGTGCTGTCAAAGGCACAATGTCTGAAAGATTTAAATCTATTATTTCAGCGTATTCTGCATCTTCATCTGCATGGAGTTCCACCCAGTCTTTTTCTCTCCGCTGGGCTTTTAGATAATGCAGGGTTCTTTCATCACTTGGAAATATAGATGTCGTTGCTCCTAATTCCGCACCCATGTTTGTAATGGTTGCCCTTTCAGTAACACTCAGGTCTTTTACGCCAGGGCCTCCGTATTCCATTATCTTTCCGACTCCGCCTTTGACGGTCAGTCTTCTCAGAAGTTCGAGTATTACGTCCATGGCAGTGACCCATGGTCTTTTGAGTTTTCCAGAAAGTCTTACCAGGACTACTTCCGGCATTCTGAGTTCAAAGGTAGCGCCTGCCATAACTGTGGCTGCATCAAGGCCGCCTACACCTATGGCAATCATGCCGATTCCACCGCCTGTAGGTGTGTGGCTGTCTGTGCCAAGGGCGATGCGCCCGGGTGCGGAAAACCTCTCAAGGTGTACCTGATGGGAAATGCCGTTCCCTGGTCTTGAAAAATATGCACCGGATTTTGCAGCAATGCTTTCCAGAAATGCATGGTCGTCCGCATTCATGAAATCCGACTGAAGCATGTTGTGGTCAACATAAGAGACTGCAAGAGGCACTTTGACTCTCGGGACTCCTATTGCCTCAAACTGAAGCCATGCCATTGTGCCAGTGGCATCCTGTGTATATACCTGGTCAACCTTAAGACCTATTCGGCCTCCGGCTTTTGTGTCTCCATAAACACGGTGAGCCTCAAATACCTTCTCTACGATGTTTTTTCCCATTGCAAACTCTCCCTCGATTGTTTTGAAATAATCTAATTTAGCATAACAGAGTTTTATAAATCCAAATTGCTGTTTCAGGCATAAAGATTTGATATTTAAGATGTTTGGTATTTAGTCCGAAATTAAAATTAAGAGATTTGACATTTATTTAGAGAAAGAAGTAATATTTTTATAGAGGGTTAAAAAAAGAGGCGAAAATATTATGTTCGATAAGTTCACAGAACGTGGAAGAAAAGTAATTATATATGCACGGGAAGAAGCTGAAAGACGCCAGAACGATTACCTCGGTACTGAACACCTGCTTTTAGCCATTCTCAGAGAAGAAGATGCCCTTCCTGTAGCGATTTTAAAGAAGATGGGGCTTTCTATAGACGAGCTCCGCATGGAGATAGAAAGAAACCTTCCGCTGGGAAGCAACATTCTGACATTCGGTGATGTTCCCTTTACCCCGCGTGCAAAGAAGGTTCTTGAGCTCGCAGTGGAAGAGGCTCGTCTTCTCGGGCATAACTACATAGGCAGCGAACACCTGCTTCTGGGACTCATCAGGGAAGACGAGGGTATTGCAGGAAAGATTCTTAGAAGTTTTGGTGCAAACCTTCTTGGTGCAAGACAGCTTGCAATAAACCTTTCTATGAGGACTTCCCCTTATGTAAGAGAGAAGAAGAGTTCAACACCTGCCCTTGATGAATTCGGAAGAGACCTTACACTTCTGGCAAGGGAAAGGGCACTGGACCCTGTCATAGGCAGAGATTCGGAAATAGAACGTATAATGCAGATTCTCGGAAGAAGGATTAAGAACAATCCAGCGCTTATCGGAGAGCCCGGGGTTGGTAAGACAGCTATTGTAGAAGGTCTTGCCCAGAAGATAGTTGCAGGTGATGTGCCAGAAAACCTCATGGGGAAGCGTATTGTCTCACTGGACCTCGGCGGATTGATAGCAGGAACAAAATACAGAGGACAGTTTGAAGAGAGACTGAAAGTCGTAATGAAAGAAGTCTCCCAGTCTGACAATATAATTCTCTTTATAGACGAGTTTCATACCCTTGTAGGCGCTGGTGCAGCAGAAGGCTCTGTAGATGCATCAAGTATGCTTAAGCCTGCTCTTTCCCGCGGTGAGATACAGTGTATCGGAACAACGACTCCTAATGAATACAGGAAATACATCGAAAAGGACGGAGCACTTGAGAGACGGTTCCAGCCTGTATATATCCAGCCTCCACAGGTTGATGAGACAATCGAAATACTCAGAGGACTGAAAAGCAGGTATGAAAGCCACCATAAAGTAAAGTATTCTGAAGCTGCCATCGTGCAGGCAGTGAAACTCTCTGACAGGTATATAACAGACAGGTTCCTGCCTGACAAAGCCATTGACGTCATTGATGAGACAGGTGCAAGGATAAGACTTAAAAGACATATGCAGCCTGCTGAACTGAAAGAGATGGAGCAGGACCTCATCAGGCTTTCAAGGGAAAAGAACCTTTATATCAAACTCCATGACATTGAGAAGGCTGCAGCTGTTCGTAATGAAGAGGAAAAGACAAAGAGACTGTATGAACAGTTCCTCAAACAGTGGAAGGACAACGTCAACAAGGAAGTGCCGGTTATAACAGAGGATGATATTGCATATACAGTTGCCAAGATGACAGGAATTCCGCTCTTTAAGCTCGAAGAGAAGGAATCAGAAAAACTCATACACATGGAGGAGTATCTCCACAAGAGGATAGTGGCGCAGGATGAGGCTGTAGCTGTAGTTTCAAAGGCTATAAGAAGGTCAAGGGCAGGGCTTAAGAGCAGAAAGAAGCCTATCGGCTCCTTCTTCTTCCTCGGACCGACCGGTGTAGGAAAGACAGAGCTTGCAAGGGCGCTTGCAGAGTTCCTGTTCAATGACGAGAACGCTCTTGTAAAGATTGACATGTCTGAATACATGGAAAGGTTCAATGTCTCAAAGCTTACTGGTGCACCTCCGGGCTATGTCGGCTACGAAGAAGGCGGACAGCTTACAGAGAAAATCAGAAAGCGGCCCTATTCTGTAGTGCTCTTCGATGAGATAGAAAAGGCGCATCCTGATGTCTTTAACATACTGCTTCAGGTGCTTGANGAAGGAGTNCTTACGGATACCTTTGGCAGAAAGGTTGACTTTAAGAACACGGTTATNATCATGACCTCAAACCTCGGTGCGCGCGTCATAGANAAGGCAACACCTCTGGGGTTCCAGAAGGCATCCAGCGCTGATATGTACAAGCAGATAAAGGAAAATGTGCTNAGTGAGCTGAGAAAGACCTTTAATCCTGAATTCCTTAACCGTGTTGATGAGACCGTGGTCTTCCACCCGCTCGATAAGAACCATCTGCATTCAATCATAGACCTTCTTATCTCTGAGACCAACAAACAGCTCCTTGAGCAGGATATGGTAATAGAGCTGGACACTGAGGTAAAAGAGTGGCTTATAGACAAATACTACCAGCCGGTTTACGGTGCAAGACCGATGAGGAGAGCCATACAAAAAGAAATAGAAGACGCTCTCTCAGAAGAGATCCTGAAAGGAAGGTTCAAAGGAGTCAATAAGATACGGGTTGTTCTTGAAGGTGATGCACCTTCATTTGTTGAGGTCGAAAAACCTGTTCTGACAGGAGTGAACTGACAGGCCCTCATGGACTCTCCAACATCTGCTGTAATCAAATAGTTGAGACTGCAAGAGGAGTTTAGTGCCATCGCAGCAGGGGCAGACAACAAAAATCCAATCTTGGGTTGCTTATTTAATAACAATCTGAAAGGTGGTTTTGGATAATTGAAAGTAAAACCCGTTGTTGTAGCGATATTAATTGTAATAGGCGTTGTAATTGTTCTGCTCAGCACGACAAATGAGAAGGCAACGAGAAGGGTAGCTGTCGAAGGAGCCAGTGCTCCTGATTTTGAGCTGAGAGATGTCAACGGTAATATCTGGAGGCTTTCAGATATGAAGGGTTCTGTCGTGCTGATAAACTTCTGGGCTACATGGTGTGAGACATGCAGGGATGAACTGCCTTCCCTGCAGAGACTTTATGATATGACAAAGAATAAGTCCAATTTCCGCCTCGTATCCATTATTTTCAGGGATGACCCCAAGAGGGCATATTTTTATATGAATGAAAATAACTACACTTTCCCTGTTCTCATAGACTCTGATGGTGCTGTTTCAATTGCCTACGGCTTGACTGGCGTGCCTGAAACCTTTGTGGTTGACAAAAAAGGCATTCTTAGAAAGAAGATAATAGGTCCGGCAAGTTTCGATTCTCCAGATGCCATTGCATATCTCACAAAGCTCATCGAAGAATGAATTAAGGGCGATGCTCTTTGTCGGCACGCTCTACTGCCAAGAGGAAGTTTATCTCAAAAGCAAAGAGAAGCTCATCAGTATGTTCGGTCCTGTCTTTATGGAGACTTCTGCCATGCCATGGGAGTATACCGACTACTACAAAGAGGAACTCGGCTCGCCAATCCTAAGAAGATTTATATTCTTTGAAAATCTCATAACGCAGGACGAAATCGCTGATATTAAGCTCAGGACGAATACCCTTGAAGCAGAGTTTTCTGTTGACGGCAAAAGAAGGATAAATCTTGACCCAGGATATCTGACTCCGGCAAAAATCGTGCTCGCATCCACAAAGGATTATTCCCACAGAATATACTTAGGTAGGGGAATTTACGCTGAGGTGACACTCATCTACAGTAAAGGCAGGTTTCACCCGCACATATACACCTACAGGGACTATCAGGATGAGAAGTATCTTGAAATCTTTATGGATGTAAGAGAGCGTCTTAAAGCCAGACTAAAGGAAGAGTAGTTATTTCAATGTCACGAGATTGTCTCTGTGTATAACTTCGTCTGAGTATTTATATCCAAGAATTTTTTCTATCTCAGAAGTCTTCTTGCCCATTATCTTTAGTATTTCAGATGATGAGTAGTTGGTTAAGCCTTTTGCTATTCTGTTGCCTTCGGAGTCCAGGCAATATACTGCATCTCCTGTCTGGAATGTTCCTTCCACAGCTGCGATACCTGAAGGCAGAAGGCTTTTATTTCCGACAGTGAGTGCTTTTTTTGCACCATCGTCAATCGTAAGGGCTCCTTTTGGGCGTATGCCAAAGGCGATCCAGCTTTTTCTTGCTGGAAGCCGGCTCTTTTTGGGTTTGAATTCGGTTCCGTGAGAAGCCCCTTTTATGAGTGATACTAAAAGTCTGGGTCTTCTGCCGTTTATGATATTTACGGTTATACCAGCGTGCATTGCCTTGGATGCCGCAAGGAGTTTGGAGTACATTCCGCCGCTGCCAAGGTCGCTTCCAGTGCCTTTTGCCTTTTCTATGAGTTCAGGGGTTATCTCTGAGACGGTTTTTATAAGGGTCGCTTTTGGGTTCTTCTTGGGGTCTTCTGAATAAAGCCCTCCAACGTCCGATAGTATTATAAGTCTGTCTGCTTCAAGAAGAGAGGCAACCATCGAGGCGAGATGGTCGTTGTCTCCGAATTTTATCTCATCAGTGGATACGGTATCGTTTTCATTTATTATCGGGATTATGCCGTATGACAGAAGGGTAAAGAGCGTGTTCTTTGAGTTTATATATCTTTTTCTGTCCGAGAGGTCTTCCCTTGTAAGCAGAACCTGTGCGACTTTTTTGTTATAGACCTTGAAGCACCGTTCGTATGTCCACATGAGGGTGGACTGTCCTACAGAGGCAGCAGCCTGTTTCAGTCTTATGTCTTTTGGCTTTTCTTTAAGTCCAAGTTCTTTCATGCCTGCAGCGATTGCACCGGATGAGACTACTGCAACGTCATAGCCCATCTCATGGATTTCCGCAATGCTTGAGGCTATGGAGCGTATGCGTCTCAGGTTAAGCCCTTCTTTTCCGCCTGCCACTATATTGCTTCCTATTTTTACGACTATCTTCACCGTGCCACCCTCTCTGCGAGATAAATAATAAGTTCTTTTATCCCTGCATTGGTTACTGCTGATATGGGGAAAAAATCAATCCCTTTAGTCTTACAATATTCAGAGAGCCTGTCAAGTCTTTTGCCGTCTCCTTTGATGTCAATCTTTGTGCCTGCCACAGCCTGAGGTTTTTCAAGCAGCTTGCTGCTGTAAAGACCGAGTTCTTTATTAAGTGCGTTTAAGTTTTCGACCGGGTCGCCTTCTGCGGTCTCGGAGACGTCAACGAGGTGAAGCAAAAGCGAGGTGCGCTCTACGTGTCTTAGAAACTGAAAGCCGAGGCCAACACCTTTATGCGCTCCCTCTATGAGTCCTGGAATATCTGCCACTACAAAGCTTCTGAAGTCCTCAAGCTTTACGACCCCTAAGTTTGGCACAAGCGTTGTAAACGGGTAGTCGGCTATCTTTGGTCTTGCAGCGGATATTACAGAGATGAGCGTTGATTTTCCTGCATTTGGGAGTCCGATAAGCCCGACGTCAGCAAGGAGTTTCAACTCGACTATCAGGTCTTTTTCTTCGCCTGGTCTGCCTTTCTGGGCAAAGCGAGGGGTCTGTCTTACCGGTGTTGCGAAATGGGTATTGCCGAGACCGCCTTTTCCTCCGTGTGCAACTATTACCTCTTGTCCTTCTTCATTGAGGTCTGCCAGTATTTCGCCTGTGTCAGCGTCTTTAAGGACTGTGCCTACAGGCACGGGTATGATAAGGTCTTCCCCGTCCTTGCCGTGCATTTTTTTACCCATGCCGTTTTGTCCTTTTTTAGCCCTGTAGAAGCGTTGATATTTAAGGTCAAGGAGGGTGTTGAGCTGTCTTGAAGCCTTGAATATTATATGTCCGCCTCTTCCGCCGTCACCGCCGTCAGGACCGCCTTTGGGAACATACTTTTCTCTCCTGAAGCTGACGCATCCGTTGCCGCCGTCACCGGCTTTTACATGGACTTTTACGTAGTCAATAAACTGCACTTTTGCAATAAACACAAAAAGGCGGATTAACCGCCTTTTTTAAAGTTTGGAATATATCGAGTTTTAGCCCTGTGCTGGATATACGCTTACCTGTAGCTTCTGTCTGCCTCTTCTTTCGAATGCTACGATCCCGTCGATTTTTGCAAACAGTGTGTCATCAGAGCCTCTGCCTACGTTAATGCCTGGATGGACTTTCGTGCCCCGCTGTCTGACAAGAATATTGCCTGCCCTTACGATCTGTCCACCAAACTTTTTAACGCCCAGACGTTTGGATTCGCTTTCACGCCCGTTTCTTGAGCTTCCTACACCTTTTTTATGAGCCATATTAGCCCCCTTGTTTTATCTCTTTTATTCTGAGGGTGGTGAAATGCTGTCTGTGCCCTCTGAGTCTCCTGTAACCCTTTCTCGGCTTCTGCTTGAATACCAGCACCTTCTTTTTCTTGCCTGAGTCTACAACCTCTGCGCTTACACTTGCATCGGATACATAGGGGTTACCGAAGACGGTTTCATCGTCCTTTACCAGAGCCAGAACCTTGTCAAGCTTTACTTCTGTGCCTGGCTCGGCATCGAGTTTCTCTACCTCTATTTTGTCTCCTGAAGAAACTTTGTATTGCTTCCCGCCTGTTTCAATTACAGCATACATAATCTTCCAACCTCCAGAATACATTATATAACATAATTTTCCTAAAAAAGTCAAAATGTGGTAGATAAAGTGGCATCTAATTCTCACGCTAAAGATGCCCTTTCGCTTAATAGGCAAAATTGATTGGCTCTATCAAATATGATATTATCCATAGACAAAAACCTTAAGGAGGGTGTTTTGCACAAGGACAGTGTATCAGTGGGTCTCATAGGCTTTGGCACAGTTGGCTCTGGAACAGTCAAGATTCTTCTGGAAAACAGGGATGTTCTCAGGCAGAGACTCGGTTTTGATATAAAGCTCAAGCGCATCGCTGATTTGGATATAGAAAGCGACAGAGGGATTAAACTTCCTGCTGGAATGCTTGTGCAGGATGCAGAACAAGTGCTTAACGACCCTGAAATAGACATTGTAGTAGAGCTTATAGGAGGAATAAATCCTGCGAAGGACTTTATACTCAGGGCAATCAGAAACAAAAAGCATGTGGTCACTGCAAACAAGGCACTGCTTGCGACAGAAGGAAATGAGATATTCTCCGAAGCCCGGAAGCACGGTGTTGAGATAGGGTTTGAAGCCTCTGTTGCCGGCGGGATACCGATTATTAAGGTCATAAGGGAAGGGCTTGTCGCCAACAGGATAATGTCTGTCTACGGAATCATAAACGGTACTTCCAATTATATTCTTACAAAGATGACGGATGAAGGAGGGGAGTTTTCAGACGCGCTGAAAGAAGCCCAGAGACTCGGTTATGCAGAGGCAGACCCCACGTATGACATCGAGGGCATAGACTCTGCTCACAAGCTTGCGATACTTGCCTCTCTGGCTTATGGCATTCCGCTTTCCTTTGACGAGGTTTACAAAGAGGGAATAACCAAGATTGCCTCTATGGACATCGAGTTCGCAAAGGAACTCGGCTATAAGATAAAACTGCTTGCCATTGCAAAGAGCGTGGACAATGAAGTCGAATTAAGAGTGCATCCCACAATGCTGCCTAAAGACCACCTTATTTCAAAAGTAGACGGTGTGTTCAATGCTGTTTATGTGGAGGGCGATGCAGTCGGCGATACGCTTTATTACGGCAGGGGTGCAGGGGATATGCCTACCGGCAGTGCAGTCGTAAGCGATATATCAGACATCGCAAGAAACATACTGGCCAAGGCTAAGATCCCTCTGATAGAAGTAGAAGAAAGCCCTGTAAAGATAAGAAAAATGGAAGATGTCCGCTCCATGTATTACTTCAGGTTCACTGCGCTTGACCGTCCGGGTGTGCTCTCAAAGATTTCAGGCATACTCGGTGAGAACAACATAAGCATAGCATCAGTGATACAGAAAGGCAGAAGGATAGGCGAGGCTGTCCCTGTTGTTATCCTCACGCACATGGCAAGGGAAAAAGATATAAGAAAAGCTCTGGAAGAGATAGACAAGCTTCCTGTCGTAGCCGACAGGACATATTTCATAAGAGTTGAGGGAAAAGAACAATAAGACTAAAATAATAGTTAGGAGGCGCAGTGGAAGATATAACCCCTGATAAGAAGATTAATATAAAAGGGCTTGTCTGTCCGTACACATTTGTCAAAGCAAAGCTTGCCATGGAAGAAATGGATGTCGGCAAGGTGCTTGAGATTATTCTGGATTACGAGGAAGCTGCAAGAAGCATCCCAAAATCCATGGAAGAACACGGACACAAAGTCCTTAAAGTGGAAAAGATAAATGATACAGACTGGGTGCTCCAGATAAGAAAGGAAAAGGACTGATGGAGTTTACAGAGGAACAGATTCAAAGATACTCAAGACATATCATACTGCCTGAGGTTGGCGGAAAAGGACAGAAGAAGCTTCTTAACGCAAAGGTCTTCATTGTAGGAGCCGGAGGGCTTGGATGTCCTGTGGGTTATTACCTTGCTGCTGCCGGCGTGGGCACCATAGGTGTAGTTGACAATGACGACGTGGAGCTCAGCAACCTTCAAAGGCAGATAGCCCACAATATACACAGTCTCGGCAAGCCGAAGGTGGAGTCTGTCAAGAAGACATTCGAGTCCCTTAATCCTGATGTCAATGTAGTGGCGATAAAGCAGAAGATAACAAAGGACAATATTCTGGATATGCTCAAAGACTACGACATCGTGGTCGACGGCAGTGATAATTTCCCCACGAGGTATCTTGTAAACGATGCCTGTGTAATGCTTAAGAAGCCGCTGGTAAGCGGTGCGATACTGCGGTTTGAAGGGCAAGTTACGACGATTCTTCCGCATGAAGGGCACTGCTACAGGTGTCTTTTCGAGGAGCCTCCTCCGCCAGGGCTTGTGCCGTCGTGCCAGGAGGCTGGTGTTCTTGGCGTGTTGCCCGGGGTTATAGGTGCGCTTCAGGCAACAGAGGTTTTAAAACTTATTCTTTCCAAAGGGAAAGTGCTTAAAAACGAGCTTCTTATATACAATGCTCTGAGCGTGACTTTCAGAAAAATAAAAGTGCCTAAAAACCCTGAGTGCCCTGTCTGTGGTGAAAACCCCACGATAACAGAGCTCATAGACTATGATACAGGGTATTGCACAATTGACAGATAACCTGCCGGAACTGCCTTAAACCTGATGACTCATATATTTATCAGCAAAGAACATCTGGATGATATCATAAGCCATTCGAGAGAGGTTTATCCGAAAGAGGCATGCGGCATACTTGCAGGAAAGGGAAACACTGTAGAGCGGGTTTACAGAATGAAAAACATCGACGATTCTACAGTAACCTATTCGTTCGATTCAGGCGAGCAGTTTAAGGTTATGAAAGAGATAGAGAAAGACGGGTTGCGAATGGTTGCCATATATCATTCCCATACAAGTTCTCCTGCCTTTCCCTCACAAACTGATATTTCCCGTGCGTTTTACCCCGGCACTGATTACGAAAACTACCCTGACACTGCTTATGTGATTGTAAGTCTTGCATACGAAGAACCAGAGATAAATGCTTTCTTGATTAAAAAGGGAGCAATTGAGAAGATAAAAATACTTAGTTCCTGAGCATATTTTTACCTGAAAATTTTATTCGCCTCTTTAAATCATCTTAGTTTTAAAGTAAAATATGTAGTTACCTTAGTTTACAGCGCGGTTAATAAAGGGAGGTGAGCCATGGGGTATGTAGAAGGGCTTAAATGCAGGGAATGCGGAAGGGAGTATGCAGTTGAACCTATATATGTCTGCGAGTTCTGCTTCGGTCCTCTTGAGGTTGTATACGACTACAAACGCATAAAGAAGGTTCTCAAAAGGAAGACGATAGAGAAGCGGAAGATGAACCTCTGGAGATACAAGGAGCTTCTGCCTATAGACGGAGAGCCTCAGGTAGGACTCGATTCAGGATATACTCCTCTTCTTAAAGCGGACAATCTTGCCAAGCATCTAGGAGTCAGAGCCCTCTACATAAAGGATGATACAGTAGTGCATCCAACCCTTTCTTTTAAGGACAGGGTGGTTGCTGTTGCTTTGACAAAGGCAAAGGAATTCGGATTTGACACTGTTGCATGTGCGTCAACAGGGAATCTTGCACATTCAGTTGCAGCGCACGGAGCAAAGGCAGGATTCAACAGGTTTATATTCATACCTGCTACCCTTGAGCAAAGCAAGATTACGGCATCCATTGTGTATGAGCCGAATCTTATTGCAGTGGACGGAAGCTATGATGATGTCAACCGTCTCTGTAGCGAGATAGCGAATAAATACAAATGGGCATTTGTGAATATAAATATCAGACCGTTTTATGCAGAAGGCTCCAAGACACAGGGCTTTGAGATAATAGAGCAGCTTGGCTGGACAGCACCTGACAATGTCGTTGTGCCCTGTGCCAGCGGCTCTCTGCTTACAAAGGTGTGGAAGGCGTTCAAGGAGTTCAAGGAGCTGGGGCTGATAAAAGAGCTTCCGACAAAGCTCTTTGCAGCGCAGGCAACTGGTTGTTCTCCGATATCTACTGCAATAAAACAGGGCACTGACGTCATCAGACCTGTAAAGCCGGATACTGTTGCCAAGTCCCTTGCCATAGGCAATCCTGCTGATGGCTATTACGCCACACGTGCAGTGGCAGAAAGCGGCGGTTATGCAGAGGATGTTTCAGATCAGGAAATAATTGATGCCATAAAACTCCTTGCAAAAACAGAGGGTATATTTGCAGAGACTGCCGGCGGGGTTACTCTGGCTTGCACAATGAAACTTATAGAGGCAGGAAAAATCAAAAAGGACGAAACTACAGTTATATGTATAACCGGCAATGGGCTTAAGACTCAGGAAGCCCTTTCAGGGAATACGATTGAGGTTCATCATATAAAACCCAGTCTTGCATCTTTTGAAGATGTGCTTAAAAAGATTGGCTAAGGGAGGTGTAAGATGGCTGTAAAAGTCAGGATTCCAACTCCTCTTCAGAGGTTAACCGGGGGACAAGAACTGGTGGAAGGAAAACCCGGCACTATAATTGAGCTGGTAAATGACCTTGAGAGTAAGTTTCCCGGAATAGGTGAAAGGCTGTCAGAGGGTGGAAAGATAAGAAGGTTCGTTAATATATATGTCAACGAGGAGGACATAAGGTTTCTTAAAGCAGAGCAGACAGAGGTGAAGGACGGAGACGAAGTCTCAATCGTGCCTGCTATTGCAGGAGGGGTTTTTTAAGGATGGTGTTTTCAAAGGCGCAACGAGGAGGATTAGATGAAAAAGCGGGTTAAGTTGACTTTCCCTCAGCATCTCATCAAAGAGCCAGTGATATTCACGATGGCGAAAAAATATGATGTGATGCCGAATATCAGGAGGGCAAGAGTCACTGATACTGTAGGCGAGATGGTGCTTGAACTCGAAGGCGAAGAAGAAAATCTTGAGAAGGGAATAAAGTCCCTTAAAGACAAAGGCGTAGTGGTAGAGCTTATAGAGGGGGATATTGTAGAGTGAGATGGACTGGAAAGGAATAGTTCACCAATACAGGGACTTCTTGCCTGTTACAGAGAAAACACCAATTCTGACATTAAGAGAAGGGAATACACCATTAATTAAAGCAAGAAACCTTACGGTTGACATACTTGCCGGAGTAGAGCTTTATTTCAAATTTGATGGTGCCAACCCCACAGGGTCTTTCAAAGACAGGGGGATGGCTCTTGCTATCTCAAAAGCACTTGAGGCAGGCTCAAAAGCAGTAATATGCGCATCTACTGGCAATACCTCTGCATCTGCAGCAGCTTTTGCAGCAGCGGCAGGCATAAAGAGCATCGTCCTGATACCTGAAGGTAAGATTGCATTCGGCAAACTGGCGCAGGCTCTTGTGCATGGTGCTCACGTGCTTCAGATTGAGGGTAATTTCGATCAGGCTCTTTCCATTGTGAAGTCTATTGTCGAAAAATACCCTATAACCCTTGTAAACTCAATAAACCCATTCAGACTGGAGGGGCAGAAGACAGCAGCCTTTGAGGTCTGTGACCAGCTCGGCAGACCTCCAAAATATCATGCCCTTCCGGTGGGCAATGCAGGCAATATAACTGCATACTGGAGAGGGTATAAGGAATACTATAATGCAGGCAGAATATCCTCACTTCCGGTAATGCTCGGGTTTCAGGCAGCTGGTGCTGCGCCTATAGTGCTCGGCAGACCTGTGGAAAAGCCGGAAACAATAGCTACTGCTATACGGATAGGAAACCCTGCAAGCTGGAAAGGCGCTGTCAACGCAAGGGACGAATCCGGCGGAAGAATTGAGGCTGTCACTGATGAAGAGATACTGTACGCTTACAAGCTTATTGCATCCAGAGAGGGAATATTCTGCGAACCTGCATCTGCTGCCTCTTTAGCAGGAGTAATAAAGCTACACAAGGAAGGGTATTTCAAACCTGACGATACAGTGGTCTGCACACTTACAGGGCATGGACTTAAAGACCCTGATACTGTTTTTAAGGTTACAGAAGAGCCTATGAAAGTAAAGGCAGACCTTAAAGTCGTGGAAGAAGTAATAAAGACAATCCTATGATGGTGGACAGGCGAAATACCGACGGCTTGTAATATGAAATATGCAGTCATAATAGGCGACGGTATGACTGACCGGGGACTGAAGGAACTGGGGGGAAGGACTCCGCTTCAAGCGGCTTTTACTCCGAATATGGACAAGCTTGCCAAAGAGGGCACGCTTGGTGTCGTAAGAACAATCCCTGAAGGGCTTCATCCAGGCTCAGATGTGGCAAACCTGAGTATTTTAGGTTATGACCCTAAAAAATTCTACACAGGCAGGGCACCGCTTGAGGCAGCAAGCATAGGGGTCAAACTCGGAGACAAGGATGTGGCTTTCAGGTGCAACCTGGTTACACTTAGATACGATAGAGAAAAGACAAAAGCGTATATGGAGGACTACAGTGCCGGTCATATATCAACGGCTGAGGCAAGAGTGCTCATCGAGGACTTGAATAAAGAAATCGGCGCTGAAGGAGTGTCGTTTTACCCTGGTGTCAGTTACCGGCATCTTATGGTCTGGACAGATGGAGAGGCCGGCTCTGAGTGCACGCCTCCGCACGACATAATAGGCAAGGAAATTACCGATTATCTGCCTCTTGGCTCTGGAAGTGAATTTCTGCGGGCCCTGATGCGTGACTCTGTGGATATACTCGAAAGCCATGAGATTAACAAGCAAAGGATAAGCAGCGGTAAAAAGCCGGCTAACAGCATATGGCTCTGGGGACAGGGCGGAAAACCACAGCTTCCGCTGTTTAGCGAAAAATACGGAATCAAGGGAGCAATGGTCTCTGCTGTTGACCTTACAAAGGGTCTTGGTATATATATCGGTATGGAGATTCTGAATGTGCCTGGAGTCACGGGTTATCTTGACACTAATTATGTAGGCAAGGCAGAGTATTCTTTGGAGGCGCTTGAAAGGGTTGACCTTGTATACATCCATGTGGAAGCGCCTGATGAGGCTTCACATGCAGGAAATTATAAAGATAAGATAAAAGCCATAGAGGATTTCGATGCCCTTGTAGTCGGGACTGTGCTTAGAGGGATAAGGGCTTTTGAAGACTACAGGGTGCTTGTTATGCCTGACCATCCGACACCAATAGAGGTGAGAACACATACGGATGAACCGGTGCCGTTTGTGATATACGACAGCAGGGAAAAGAAGAATAACAAAGGTGCAGTCTTCAGTGAAGAGATATTAAACGCCGAAGGCGTTGTTAAAATACAACACGGACATGAACTAATGGATTATTTTATAAGAGGTTAGGAGATGCTGATTGTTCAAAAATACGGAGGAACATCTGTAGGAAGCATTGAGCGTATAAGGGCTGTTGCCAGCAGGGTGAAAAAGACTGCTGACAAAGGGCACAGCGTTGTGGTCGTTGTCTCTGCAATGGCAGGAGAGACAGACAAGCTTATTAATCTTGCAAATCAGGTTGCTCAAAACCCTGATGAAAGAGAAATGGATATGCTCCTTTCGTCAGGCGAGAGGGTAAGCGCCGCGCTTATGGCGATGGCTTTAAGGTCACTCGGTGTCAAGGCAATGTCTTTTACAGGGCGGCAGGTAGGTATATTGACGGATACAGCGCACACAAAGGCAAGGATAGAAAAAGTAAGTGCCGAAAGAGTAAAGAAGGCGCTGAGTGAAGGCGTAGTCCCTGTTGTTGCAGGCTTTCAGGGGATTACAGAGACGTCTGATGTTACAACTCTTGGAAGAGGCGGTTCTGACCTTACGGCAGTTGCCATTGCAGCAGCTATTAAGGCGGACATATGCGAGATATATACAGATGTTGACGGTGTTTATACCACAGACCCGAATGTAGTGCCTGAGGCAAGAAAGCTGGACAAAATCTCCTATGATGAGATGCTTGAGCTTGCAAGCCTTGGTGCAAAGGTGCTTCAGAGCCGTTCTGTGGAGTTTGCAAAAAAATACGAGGTTCCGGTTGTTGTCAGGTCGAGTTTCAGCGACAACCCCGGGACATTCGTTGTCAAGGAGGATGAAGAAATGGAAAAAGTCGTGGTCTCTGGTGTTGCATACGACAAAAATCAGGTCAAGATTACCATTATCGGAGTGCCTGACAGACCCGGCATTGCAGCAAGACTGTTTAATTCCATTGCAGAGGCAAACATAGTAGTGGATATGATAGTGCAGAACATAAGCTCTGACGGAAAATCAGCGGATATTTCCTTTACAGTCCCTAAAACAGACGGCAAAAAAGCCATGAAACTGGCTGAAGGCATTGCCAGAGACCTCGGGGCGAAAGGCGTTGACCTCAGAGATGACATTTCTAAGGTCTCGATAATCGGTGTTGGAATGAAGAGCCATTCAGGCGTTGCTGCAAAGATGTTCGAAACCCTTGCAGAGCATAACATAAACATAATGATGATAAGCACATCAGAGATTAAGGTATCGTGCGTGATTGATGTCAAATACACAGAGCTTGCAGTAAGAGTCCTTCACGATGTATTCGGCTTGGGAGGACAGAGCAGGTCACGCCGCACCAAGTCGTCCAAGCAGGGCAAGAAAAAATAAAACCTCATTGCCCGCTGGAAAGAAATTTCTTTCCTGATATATCTATGCCTAAAGCGCCAAGCGGTGCAGTCAGAAGTATGGACAGGACAGCAACCGCCAGTATTACATCACCGGACTTTACCCCTGCACTTAAAGGTATGGCTCCGATTGCAGCCTGCACCGTTGCCTTTGGGATATAAGAAATCACACAGAAGAGTCTTTCCTTCAGGTTTAAATCCGTTCCCATGACTGAGATGTAGGTGCCGATGCTCCTTGCCACAAGACCTATGAATATAACAGCTGCACCTGCCAGCCCTGCATCCCATGCTACATGTATATTGACCTGTGCGCCCACAAGCACAAAAAGAAGTATCTCAGCAAAGACCCATATCTTGCTGAGCTTCCGTGATATCGTATGTGCAATGGATTCTGACTTTTCAAGCAGGACAAAGCCGATGGTCATGACCCCAAGAAGCGCTGAGACCGGCAGAAAAGGCTTGAGTTCTTCTTCAATCCATGTAAGAAGCACTGCCGCACCAAGAACTGTCATGCCCTTTTTTGTGGCTCTTGGCTTGTATCTTATGAAGAGTTTGTAAAGGATAAATCCTGCTACTACACCTATGCCGATTCCAAGAACAATAGACACAGGGATTTCCAAAAGTTTCATGAAGTAATTCGTGTTCGTTCCTGCATACATGCCAAGCAGCATTGAGAAGACGACTATTACGAATACATCATCTACCGAGGAGGCGGCAAGTATCAGGGTGGGTATCCCTTTGTTTGTCCCTCTTTTGTCTTCGATGAATTTTATCATGAAGGGAACGACGACCGCAGGCGAAACAGCAGCGATTATAGAGCCGAGTATTGCGGCTTCAAGATAGCTTATCCCAAGAAGCCCTGGTGCGATTAGTGTAATCACTGCACCTTCAAATATAGCCGGGACGCTGCTCATCAGGAGTGCTGTCTTTCCTATTCTGTTGAGTGTGTCTTTTCTTGTCTCAAGTCCTGCCCTTAAGAGTATGACTATCAGGGCTATCATTCTGAAGTCCGATGATACCGCCATCATGGCAGGGTCCATCATGTTGAATACATACGGGCCGAGGAGTACTCCCACCAGAAGCATGCCTACAAGCCCGGGCAATTTCAGCCTTTTAAAAATGTGGTCTGACAGTAGACCCAGGAGAATAATTATTGCCAGACTAAACGCCAAACTGCTTCCTCCTGTGGAATAAAAATCAAAAACCCCTACCAGAGCTTTTCTCCGGTAGGGGTCATCATCCCTAAGATGGATTAAGAATCCAAAGGGCGGTTAAAGGCGAACCCCATCGCCTTAGAAAAATAATATAGCATAAGACTTTGAGTGCGGTAAAGACTTTTAATATTGAGGTTTTAAGACAAGCATTCCAAGAGGCGGCAGGGTGAGGCTTAGCGAATATGGCCAGTGAGAAAAAGGAATCTCCTCTGCTGTTACCCAGCCTGCATTGCCTACATTACTTCCCCAGTAGATTTCCGAATCGCTGTTCATAATCTCCTTGTATGTGGTGTTTTTCGGCACGCCGATTCTGTAGTTGTATCTCGGCACAGGTGTGAAATTGAAGACAAAGACAAGGAAGTCCTCAGGGTTTTCTGCCTTTCTTATGAATGAAATAACACTTGAGTCACTGTCGCTGAAGTCTATCCATTCAAACCCTGCGGGTTCGAAGTCCACTTCAAAAAGGGCAGGCTCTGATGTATAGAGTTTGTTGAGGTCTTGCACGTATTTCTGGAGTTTTTCATGGGGTTCGTATTGAAGCAAGTGCCAGTCGAGACTTGAATCAAAGTTCCATTCCCACCACTGTCCGAATTCTCCGCCCATAAAGAGCATTTTCTTCCCTGGATGTCCATACATATAGCCGTAAAGGAGTCTCAAATTGGCAAATTTCTGCCACAGGTCTCCTGGCATCTTATCAAGGAGAGAGCGTTTTCCGTGGACAACCTCGTCGTGAGAAAGCACGAGGATGAAGTTTTCGTTAAATGCGTAAATAAGGCTGAATGTAAGGTTGTTCTGATGGTATTTTCTGTGAATCGGGTCTTTGGAGAAGTACAAGAGGGTGTCATGCATCCAGCCCATATTCCACTTGAGGCTGAAACCGAGACCTCCGACGTATGTCGGTCTTGAGACCATAGGCCATGCAGTGGACTCTTCAGCAATGGTGAGCACTCCTGGATGATACTGGTGGCAGAGCTCATTAAGCCGTTTGAGAAATGCTATGGCTTCGAGGTTTTCGTTTCCGCCATAGATATTTGGTATCCATTCGCCTGGTGCTCTTGAATAGTCAAGGTAAAGCATGGAGGCTACAGCGTCTACCCTTAGACCGTCAATATGGTATTTTTCAAGCCAGAACAGTGCGCTTGTCAGCAGGAAGTTTGCAACCTCGTTTCTTCCATAGTTGAAGATATGAGTTCCCCAGTCCCTGTGCTCACGCTTCAGGGGATGTTCGTGTTCATAGAGAAAGGTGCCGTCAAAGAAGCAGAGACCATGAGCGTCTTTTGGAAAGTGCGCAGGAGTCCAGTCTACAATAACGCCTATGCCGTTTTTGTGGCAGTGGTCAACGAAATACATGAAGTCCTCTGGTGTGCCGAAACGGCTTGTTACTGCGAAATAACCAAGCGTCTGGTAACCCCATGAGGCATCAAGCGGGTGCTCCATTATGGGAAGAAGTTCTATGTGGGTGTAGCCCATCTTTTTTACATAGTCAACAAGTTTATGGGCAAGCTCCCTGTAAGAGAGAAAACTGTTGTCTTTGTTTCTCATCCATGAGCCGAGATGAACTTCATAGATGGCAACAGGGGACTTAAGCCAGTTTTTCTTTTTCCGGTTTTCCATCCAGTCTTTGTCTCCCCACTGGTATTTGTTTATATCCCAGACTATCGAGGCGGTTTTGGGTCTCATCTCTGCATAGAAGCCATAAGGGTCAGACTTTATAAAAACGTCTTTTTCTGATTTTATCTCGAACTTGTAGAGTTCTCCTTCTCCAATGTCAGGGATGAACAACTCCCATATGCCGCTTCCGCCACGAATGCGCATTGGATGTCGTCTTCCGTCCCAACCATTAAAGTTTCCTATTACACTTACGCCTTTTGCATTAGGTGCCCAGACGGCAAAGTGAACGCCTTTCACTCCGTTAACCTCCATCACGTGGGCTCCGAGTTTTTCGTATTTTTTATAATGCGTTCCTTCACCCATTAGATGCAGGTCGAAGTCCGTAAGCACTGGCGGAAAGCTGTAAGGGTCATGAAATATGCGGATGTTGCCTGAATAGTCTTTGACCTTAAGCTGGTAGGGGAATGCCTCTGTCTCTTTTTTGAACAGTGCTTTAAAGAACCCCTCGGTTTTTAATTTTTGCATTTTGATGGTTTTTTCGCCCTTGATAACCCATGCCTCTTCAGCCTCAGGAAGGAATGCCCTGATTACGATTCCGCCTTCTGTTTTGTGTAAGCCCAGGAATTCGAATGGGTTATGGTGTCGTGCCATGAGTATACGGTTCATATGTTCTTTTGAAAAAGTCATAAAGTGAGCTTACTAAATAGACAAAGATGTGTCAATGTATGTTACATTATGACAGAAAGAATCTATATTTAAAAGGAGATTTATTATGGATATAAAAATTACTTTTCCCGGGGGTAAGAAAGTTAATGCTGAGATGAACGGGATGGTGATACCGACAGACCAGCCGGTAAGATTTGGAGGCGAGGGGTCTGCACCTGCTCCTTTTGCGCTTTTCCTTGCCTCTATAGGCACGTGTGCAGGATTTTATATACTCAGTTTCTGTCAGGAGCGGAAAATACCGACTGATGGCATTTCTCTAATCCAGCGCCTTGAATACACTACTTCCGAGGACGGTAAAAGCAGCCGTCTGAGCAAGATTCTGCTTGATATTATTGTTCCACCTGATTTCCCGGAGAAATATCATAATGNACTTGTCAAGGTAGCTGACCAGTGCGCTGTAAAAAAGACTATCATGAATCCACCGGAATTCGAGATCAGGACGGTTGTGCAGAAATAATCTCAGGCAGCGTTCTGCTCGATAAATTCCATTATAGACCTTGCGTCCGGTTCTGAGATTTCTTCAAAGAACACAGCCATGCCCGGAAGGGCTATTATCTTTTTGTCCTGTGAGGCAGGATGCGAGATTATGCCCCGGTTGAGGTCATATCCAATGCTGTAAAGCACTTTGCCTACGGCTTCTATTTTGTTTTTTCCCTGAGGCAGTGAAAAAGAAAGCTTAAGGCGTGAACCTTTTGGAGGAGGATTCAGGGTCGTAATAAACGCACCTTTGGCACTGAGAGTCTGGATTATGCTTTTGTAGTGCTTTTCCTGAAATACATATTCTACATCTATGTTGACTGTTATTCTTGGAGAACTTCTTATAGGCAGACCTTTGGTGCCTGCCTTTCTGTAGACGATGTTGTTTACCCTTGAGAGGATTTCCTCAGGGCTCATCTTGCTGTCCACTATCAGAAAGCCTGTCGTAGAAAGCAGGAGTTTAAAGAAGGATTCCTCGTCCTTGCCTGAGGTGAAGGCATCATCGACTATTATCACATCGTAATCAGAGAGTTTTTTTGCATCTGTGAGGTCGCCCTCAAACAGCGTAACATCAAAGTCGCTTTCTTTCAGCAGTTCAAACAATGTGGTCTTGAGGAATTTTGTTGAGCCTATAAGTACTATCTTTGCAATTGACATTTTAGTTTCCCTGTTCGCTCAGGGATTCTTTCAGTTTTCCAGCCATTATGCCGGCTATTATTGCCCTGTGCTGCCATCTGACCCTTTCAAGCACGGTTTTCTGGAGGTCGGCACTGGGTTCCAGTTCCTTATAGTCAGTGGCCTTTGAAAACAATATGCGTCCTCCGGAAAAGACAAGGGTAAGTATCTGGGCTTTTTCGACTCCGAGGTCTTCTGTCTGGACGTGTAAGGTTTTTCCTTCATAGACAACGACATCGGTAAGACCCATCTGTATTTTTGAAGCGCTTCCTGGTTTGTCTGGCGTGTAGTCTTCCTCAACCGTGACCTCGGGTTCCTCTGCGGTATCTTCTGCGTCTTTGGTTTCTTCCTGAGACACAGAGCCTGTTTCACTAACAGTTCTTTTGACAATCTTTGTTATGGAGCTTGAAATGGTGGAACTGCTTGACAGTATCAGGGGAGTCATTTTTCTTATGGATTTTTCGACCTCTATGTTATACCCTATGGTTCCCATGGGTGACAGTTTTACTCTGAGAAATTGATGCGCAACCCCTGCCATTGCTTTGGAGACTTTTTCGCCTTCTGCCTCTGTTGCCATATTTACGATGAGTTTATAGCGGTTTTCCTGAAGTGCCTTGATGATTCTTTCTGATGCCTCTTTGTCAATATCTTTTATCCTCTCTATTAGTTCGGACATATTCTTGACTTTACTGTCTTCGTCTTCAAGCATGGAGGTGACTTCTTCCTTAATAAAAGGGGTGTCCGAAAACATCTTTATCAGCCTTCTGTTGACAGCCATCTTGAGGAATCCGTATGCATTCTGTATGGAGGTAGGGGCAGGGCTTGTTACGATGATGCCTACATCAGCCATGTTGAAGAAGTCTAAGTTGTTAAGGCTTGCTCCTGCGCCGATGTCGATTATCACATAGTCAGCCTCAAGGCTGGAGATTCCCCTGATTAGTTTCTGCTTCTGCGCATATCTGGGGTTTGCAAGCTCCAGAAAGTCTGCTGCTCCGCATATAAGCTGGAGGTTGTGTATGGAGGTCGGGATAAGGATTTCATGGAATTTTTTAACCTTCTTTTTCAGAAAGTCTCCAAGGGTATATTCAGGGTATCTGATACCGAACAGGGTGTGTATGTTTGCACCGCCGAGGTCTGCATCTACAAGGATTGTCCTGTATCCGCTTAGAGCCAGACCGCAGGCAAGGTTCGATGCAATGAAGCTTTTCCCTACACCACCTTTGCCTCCGCCTACAGCCCATGTCTTTTCTTTAATCAGTCTCATGTCCATTATATATTTAGGTTATTGCTTTTATTTGTCAATACAGGGCGTTTTTTGAATAGTATTGGTAGATGGAGATTCTGTCCCCATTTTATTGAATTTTGTTCTTGACACGGGGTTTCTTTTTGATATATAAAAAAATCATGAGAGTTCTTAAGGATATGTCGGAGTTTTACTGCCCCAATAAAGAATGCAGTGATTACAGAAAAAGGGGACTTGGCAACATAGTAGTATATGATACATACGGAAGGGGCAGGAGGCGGCTTTTAAGGTGCAAAACGTGTAACCTGAAGTTTTCTGAAAGAAGGATTACATTCTCTTTTGGTCTCCACACCGACGAAAGCAAGATAAGGGAAGTTATGCGCTGTCTTTTAGCAGGGAAAAGCCTGAGGGCAACAGCAAGCTCCGCAGGGATAGATAAAGACACGGTCCACAGGATATGGAAGAAATTCGTTTCTTACTGTGAAGAATCAATGGACACTCTGATTAAGGAGTTTAATGTCGAGCTGGAGGACATCATTACCCTGCTTTATATGAGGAGCAGGAGAGCCGTAAGGTAAACAGTATACAATTACAGGGTGTATTGTTTTTATAGCGTTATCTCAGAAAAGAGGCAAAGGTGATAGGGGCAAAGCTCGGGCATTTCCTTGATAGACCGCTTTATCCTCTGGCAAAAAGAATTAATGTAAGTCCAAACACCCTCACAATTTCAGGATTTATAATAACCACACTGGCAGCAATCGTCATTGCAAAGAATCTCAGACTGGGTGGTATCCTTATACTGATTGGTGGTCTTCTTGATATGTTTGACGGCATAGTAGCAAGGACGAACGGGAAGGTTACAGAGTTTGGAGCGTTTCTTGATTCCGTGCTTGACAGGTTCTCGGATGCATTTGTTTTCTTAGGGCTTGCATGGTATCTGGAGGCTAACAATGAGCATATAGGTGTCTTTCTTGCCCTTGGAACAATGCTGGGTGCATTTCTCATAAGCTACATAAGGGCAAGGGCAGAAGGGCTTGGAAAAGAATGTAAAACCGGTCTAATGGAAAGACCTGAAAGAATCGTGGTTTTGACCCTGGGTGCAATAAGCGGATGGATAATGCCTACCCTTTGGCTCATGTTCTTCCTTACTTACCTGACTGTCTTTCAGAGAATCTACCATGTCTGGAAGTCTATGAAACAAGGGTGAATAACCCTTGTAACTGCCTCTGCTTAGCAAAAGAGCATTTTTCAGCCTATGTTTTTAAACCTGAGATTTGGATTTATTCTTGACGGTTCGGCAGGGGGTGTTGTATTATTATAAAATTTGTTTCAAGATTAAATAGCATGTTGCTATATGAAACGAAACTTGAAAAGTAAGGGAGGAAAGCGGCTGGTGAATGTACGGAAGTTTTTAATGATTTCGGTTGTTATTATTTCTTTATTAGTTTTGGCGGGTTCTCTGGTGTATGCATCTGCCGGTTCAGAAGTGGCTTCTGAGGCGGCATCTTCAGGTACTCAAAAGGCATGGTGGTTCTGGCCTCTTGTTTTATTTATACTGTCGTTTGTATTAGGTGTGTTTGCGGTGCTTGCAGGTGTTGGCGGTGGAGTTCTTTATGTGCCTATTGTAAGCGGGTTCTTGCCTTTTCACCTTGATTTCGTAAGAGGGGCAGGGTTGATAGTTGCCCTTACAGGCGCACTGGCTGCAGGACCAGGGCTTCTTAGAAAAGGGATGGCTGACCTTCGGCTGGCAATACCAGTAGCATTGATTGCCTCAACCTGTGCAATAGTCGGAGCAATGTTAGGTCTTGCACTTCCTACAAATGTAGTTCAGACACTTTTGGGTGCTACCATACTTTTTATAGTTTTCATAATGATTAAGGCGAAAAAATCTGAATTTCCTGATGTTCCCAAACCTGATGCTCTGTCTCAGGCGTTAAGGATAATGGGCGTGTATTACGAGCCTACTTTAGGAAGAGATGTTAACTGGCAGATTCACAGGACGCCACTTGGACTTACATTGTTTGTTGTCATAGGTGTAATGGCAGGCATGTTTGGTCTTGGAGCTGGATGGGCAAATGTGCCGGTGCTTAACCTGGTAATGGGAGCACCTATAAAGATTTCAGTTGCAACCAGTAAGTTCCTGCTTTCGATAACAGACACATCCGCTGCATGGGTGTATCTTAATAAAGGTGCAGTGCTTCCTTTGATGGTTGTTCCCTCGGTTGTTGGAATCATGCTCGGCTCGTTCGTTGGTGTGAGGGTTCTTGCAGTGACAAAGCCTGCGATAATCAGGATCATGGTTATAATAGTGCTTGGCATTGCAGGCATAAAGGCACTATTGAAAGGGCTTGGAATAGGCTAATTATAAAATGTCTTAAGGAGGGAGAATAATGGCTCCGAAAGCAACAGAAGAACAAGTTCTTTATGGAAATATTCTTAATAAAGGCATGCTGATAGGCTTAGCAGGTCTTATTATTACGTTTGTAATCTATGCTCTTGGCATTTTAACGCCTAAGATACCGCTGGGAGAGGTTCAGAACTACTGGGTAATGCCGGTGAATGAGTATCTGCACAAAAGTGGTATACATGCAGGATGGGCATGGATTGGAAATCTGAAGTATGGCGACATGCTTAACTTTATCCCCATAGCGTTTCTTTCAGCACTGACTATTATATGTTATATAGCTATTATCCCAGGGCTTCTGCGTAAGAAAGATATGGCTTATGCAGTGCTTGCTATCGTGGAAGTGATTGTTCTGTGTGTTGCCGCCTCAGGAGTTTTAGGCACAGGCGGACATTAATGCGCAGGTAAGCCTGTAATCATCATTAGACATATGGGGCTTGGGGGGAGGATTCAGTTTTCCTCAAGCCCATATTTTTTGAGTTTTCTCCAGAGTGATACCCTGTCTATGCCGAGAGCCTGTGCGGCAAGAGTTTTGTTGCCTCCGACCTCTTTTAAGACCCATCTTATATAAGCTGTCTCCTGCTCTTCGAGTGTGGGAATTCTGCCTTCTTTTCTTCTAAAGGTCTTTATACTCAACTCCTTGAGGTCTTCAGGCAAGTGGGCTGTTTGTATGGTATTGCCGTTTGACAGGGCTACGCCTCTTTCTATGATGTTTTCAAGCTCTCTTACATTGCCCGGAAAATCATAGTTCATCAGGGTCTCCATGACATCAGGTGATATCTCGGTTACATTTTTTTGCATAAGGGTTGCATATTTTTTCAGGAAGTACTGACTCAAGAGCGGGATATCCTCTTTTCGTTCAGACAGTGGCGGCAGGTGGAGCGTCACTACATTGAGCCTGAAGTATAAGTCCTGCCTGAACTGCCCTGCCTTTATGGCGTGCTGAAGGTCTCTGTTTGTCGCTGCTATGATTCGGACATTTACTTTTATAGGCTCTGTGCCACCGACTCTTAATACCTCTTTTTCCTGTATGACCCTAAGCAGTTTGACCTGCATGGTAGGAGGCATTTCGGTTATCTCATCTAGGAACAGAGTTCCGCCGGATGCCGTTTCTATCAGTCCTTTTTTTAGTGTTGTTGCACCTGTGAATGCGCCTTTTTCATGTCCGAACAGTTCATTGGAAAGCAATTCCTCTGTAAATGCCCCGCAATTTATGGCAAAGAAGGGCCCTTCTGCCCTGTGGCTCATGAAATGTATATATCTTGCAAAAAGCTCTTTACCTGTGCCGCTCTCACCTGTTATGAGTATGTTGCAGTCAGTCGGCGCAATCTGTCTTGACGTCTCAAGCAGTCCCTGCATTACCGGGTTCTGGGTTATAATTTTTACCTTTCCCTTAAATCTTTCTATCTGTTCCCTCAGTTGGGTGTTTTCCTTTTTAAGTCTGACTTTCTCTATAGCTTCTCTGACAACCTTTCTTACCACATCGAGCTTAAATGGTTTTGCTATGTAGTCATAAGCGCCTTTCTTCATCGTTTCAACAGCGGATGGTATCGTCGCATAGGCTGTAATCATTATTACCTCTGTATCCGGATAGAGGGTTTTACATTTTTCCAGTACCTCCACTCCGTCGACTTTCTCCATCCTTAAATCTGTGAGCACGACGTCGAATTCCTGCGTTTCAAGGATTTTCAAGGCGTTCGGTCCACTCAGTGTCCCTGTCACCTCGTAACCTTCCTTCTTCATAACATGCTCAAGATTTTTAAGTGCTGTTTTTTCGTCTTCTACTATCAGGATTTTTCCCTTGTATACCATTTTTAAGACTCCTTTAAAGGTAGTTTAATCAAAAAAGTGGTTCCACGCCCTGGCTGGCTGTCCACGGTTATGGAGCCGCCATGTTCTTCAACTATGTTATGCACTATAAACAGTCCCAATCCGTAGCCCTTCTTGTGCTTCTTGCTGGAGAAGAAGGGGTCGAATATCTGGTCAATTACCTCTGTTTCTATGCCTACACCCGTGTCCGTTACTCTGAGTTCAACCATGTTGTCCTTAATCTTTCTTGCGGTAATGGAAATCTCTCCTTCGTGCGGGATTGCTTCGATACTGTTTTTTATAAGATTTAATAACATCTGCTGGATTTTTTGTTTGTCTGCAAACAGTGTAAGGTCTTCGGGAATGTCGAGAGTTATGCTGACTTTTGTTGGCACTTCTCCCTTGATAAATCGTATAGTCTCGTTGACAGCCTTTTTGAGGAAGAAGGGGCTTTTTTCACCTGTTTTTGAAAATTCCAGCAGTGACCGCACTACATCCCTTGCCCTGTCTGTGTCTTTTTCTATCTGAGACAGAAGTTCCTTCTTGTATTCCAGATCCGCGGTCTCTATTTCCTCCTTAAGTATCTCGCAGGAGGTGGAGATGTTGGAGAGGGGATTGTTAAGCTCATGTGCCACACCAAAAAGCAGTGTGCCAAGGGATGCCAGTTTCTCTGACTGCACGAGATGTCTTTGTCTTGCATCCAGTTCGAGAATCATGCGGTTGAATGCATTATTGAGTGATACGAATTCTCTGTCCCGGTATTTTATAGGCATGAGTGAGAATTCTCCGTCAGCGATTCTCTTCATGTGCTTTTCAAGCATCCAAAGGGGTTTAGCAAACATCCTGTAATATATGGCACCGACTACAAAGCCTGTAAATACAAGAAATGCCACTGATATTAAAAGGGTTTTCTTTGCAGACCGGAGGGTTGTCTGCATGACTCTCCTTTCAGTCTTGGATATGCTCTCTGCAATTGTTACGATTGTTTTGCCTTTTTTCCGCACTGCCTCTTCCCATTTCCATTTGGCTATCTCTCCCTGAGGAATGCGGTCAGCTTCAAGCAGTTGTTTGTAGTCTTTTATATTGTCTCGTAGGTTATGAATAACCTCTGGTGTGGCAAATAGTCCGAATTCTTTACTGTTTTTTTCTAAAAGGTTTTCCGCCTTGTTTACATAAAATAAAAGCTCCTCATAGTCTTCATCTTGCTCATAAAGAAAGTAATTTTTCTCAAAACGCCTTATCTCCAGTGTCGTATCGAACAAATCAGAGACCATTTCCCCTGAAACAACCATATCCTCAACAGTATTAAGGCTCTTCCAGTTTGCCGCGACAACACCGAACATCAAGATGAGCCCAATGAAATACCCTAAGAATATTTTTTGCCTGAGGCTTCTCGGATACAAGTCCATACATTATGTTAATTCATTTTTATTGCAAATTGCAATAGTAGCCTTCAGAGATGAAACAGTTGATTTAAGGCTTTACATAAAGGATTTGGGGGGAGAATTCACTTTTTGTTGCATAATGAAACAATTTCTTTGAAGGCGGATTTCTCCCGGTGGTGATTATTTTCAATGATATCAAGGGGTTATGTAAATGATGTTTTCTGGCATGGATGTTGTTTTATAAGAATATGAAGTTCAACATGAGGAGGGAAACATGGGATTGATGAAAAAGCTTGAGGACATTTTTTCAGCAGTTGCCTTTGCAGAGGCAGGCGAGTTCGACACGGCAAGGCAGATACTTAAAGAGGCAGGGCATTCCGATGCAGCGACTGAAGAAAAGGATATCCGTGTGCAGAGGGATGACACCGAGTCGACAGTTGCGGTAACAGGGAAGTAAGGGCGTTATTTTACCGTGAAAAAGTTCAGCAAGAAGTTTGAAGACATAATGTCTGCGGCTGCCTTTGCAGAGGCAGGCGAATTTGACACAGCAAGGCAGATGCTGAAGAAGCAGAAAGTGCTTCTTGTGCTGACAGGAGCTGATTCTGACAAGAAGGCATTTAAGTATGCATTGAATATCTCCAAGAGGATAGAGACCGGGCTTGAAATCCTGTATGTATCCACCAAGGATGTGGAAGGTTTGCCAAAGGAGTTCGAGGAGAAGCTGACAAAAGAGGCGATAGAGTTCAATGTGGTTAAAAGGAGCGGCTGTATAAAAGAGGAGATTATCGATTATATCGGAAAGAGAAGGGACATACAGTTCGTGGTGGTTGAATCCTCGAGCACGCTCGATATAGATTGCGGACAGGAGGACAGGAAACTATCCGGTGTGTGGAAAAGGCTTAGATGTCCATTGGTTTTGGTTTCTGAGCTGGAGAGCGCATAAGATTAAAAAAACTTAAAGATAAAGGAGGAAGAAGATGGCACAAACTGGCAAAAGCCAAAAGAAGAAGCCGTACTTGCAGGCCATTGTTTTCGGTGTACTCTCAATTACGTCCTATGTGATTCTGTTTGCGCATCAAAGTTACATCACCGAACACTATACACGGGGAGGGATATATGCAGCCCTGCCTGTAGGGACTGCATTGTACTTTTCGTTCCTGCACGGTGCTTTCGCAAGCAGTGTCTTGAGCGTACTGGGCATAGAGGCGAAAAAGCATTGAAGGAGGACAAAAATCAATGGGAGGAAATAGACAGAAGATGAAAAAGATTATTGCTGTAATATTGATGGTATTTCTGACTCTATCACTGGCTTCTACAGCCTTTGCGGGAGGGGGAGGACCTCCAAAGGGCATCAAGAAAGGAGTATTCATTGAGGTAGATCCTGTGACGCGCACAGCGGTCTTCAAACCGTCCGACTCCGAAGAGCCCATGACCCTCAAGCTCGGCGAGTCTGTTGAACCCGAGGATATAGATTTGAACAAAAAGGTGCTGGTGAGTCTCGGCAAACATGATGGAGAAGAATTCATCAAGAGTGTCTCGGTCATGTTCATGGACCTGACCCTTGAGAAATTAATTGCCCTGCTCGTTGTAGGACTCATTGGCGGGCTTCTGAGCGGCTTCATAGGCTCAGGCGGCGCATTTGTGCTTACTCCGAGCATGATGTCTCTGGGAGCACCCGGAGCCGTAGCTGTGGCAAGCAACATGTGCCACAAGTTCCCGAAGGCAATGGTTGGTGCTTATAAGAGATTTAAGTACGGACAGGCTGACATTAAACTGGGTCTGGTTATGGCAATATCAGCCATAGCAGGCGTCCAGATAGGTATAAAGATTCAGAAGTTTATCCTTAACAAGTGGGGCAATGCGGGCTCAAACCTCTATGTGAGCGTTGCCTTTGTGGTGATACTGGTGATTGTGGGTACCTATGTCTTTTATGATGCATGGAAACTCGCAAGGGGCGGCGCAGAGGTAAAGGTCTCCAAGCTTGCGCTTGCCATGCAGAAGATAAAGATTCCCCCTATGCTGCACTTCAAGAGGGCGGGTGTTACGCTCTCGGCATGGGTGACCATTCCTGTAGGTTTAGCCACAGGAATGCTGGCAGCGACCATAGCAGTGGGCGGCTTCATAGGCGTGCCCGGCATGATTTATGTGGTAGGTGCCTCAGCTATTGTAGCAAGTGCTACCGAGCTGGTCATAGCCTTTATTATGGGCCTGTGGGGTTCAATCCAGTGGGGACTCAGCGGACTCATAGACATCAGGCTCACGCTCCTGATACTGGCGGCTTCCCTCTTCGGGGTTCAGCTCGGTGCTCTCGGTACTACCTATGTGAAGGACTATGTGATTAAAGTGGTCATGGGTGCCGTTATGCTGATAGTAGCCGTAAGCAGGGGTGCCAAGGTGCCCATATATCTGTCAGAACTCGGATTTACATCCCTTGACCCAAAGACCGCCTCTGTGCTTAACGAAATCAGCTTCTGGGCACTCGTTACAGCACTTGCCACCGCAGGCGTTATAATAACGGGCGCTATGATAAAAGGCATGAGAAAAGCGAAGGCAGAAGAAAGAGAAGCGGCAGCGAAAGAAGCAGCAAGCCACTGAAAAGTCTGAAAAATATTGTTGCATTCTCAAAGAGAGCGCCTATAATTTAGGTAGGTAGGGAAAAATTTGGTAGGAAGAACGAAACCGACGGAGGCGGCAGATTATGGGAAACTATAGAAAAATACTCGTTGCATTTGATGGCTCGGAATCCAGCAGGAATGCCTTGAGACAGGCGATAAAGCTTGCTCAGGTAGAAAAAAGCTGGATAAAGGTATTGGCTGTTGTGCCTTCTTATGAGGGGGAACTTGACCTTACTGGTGTAAAGAATATCAGGGAGGTTTTGAAAGGACCGGCTGCAAAGCTTCTGTCCGAGGCTGAGGAGATAGCAAAGGCAGAGGGGGCTACGATAATAACAGGCGTTGAGCAGGGTAAGGCTTACGAAAGAATTGTTGATGTGGCGGATGCTGAAAACTGCGACCTCATCGTCATGGGTAGAAGAGGCTTGCATCGCCTCGAAAGAATGCTTATGGGTAGTGTAACTGCGAGGGTTATCGGGCATGCAAGTCGTGATGTGCTCGTGGTTCCAAGGGATGCCTCCATCGGTTGGAAAAACATCCTTCTTGCTACTGATGGCTCTAAATATAGTGAGACTGCTCTGGAACATGCAGTAAATTTTGCAACAGCGTATGGCGGGGAATTGACTGCAATTTCCGTTGTGGATGTAAATGATGAGTTTTACGCACAGGCCCCGCAGCTTGTTGATCAGATGGTTGAAAAATCAAAGACAGTCCTTGAAGAGGCAGCAAACAAAGCCAAAGCCGCAGGTGTAAAAGCAGAGACATTCATTAAAGAAGGAGATGTGCACATAAAGATAGTGGAGCTTGCGGAGGAGAAAAAAGTGGATATTATCTTCATGGGCAGTCATGGAAGAACCGGTCTGAAGAGACTCCTTATGGGAAGCGTTACCGAAAAGGTTATAGGGCTTTCACATTGCCCTGTCCTTGTGGTGAAGTCTTAAATTAATTAAAGAATACCTTTAAAAGGTGCACCCTTTAAAAGGGTGCACCTTTTTTTATGCTATAATTTTAAGGCCCTGGTTATGAAAATCAAGTGCCCGATATGCAAGAGCACGACTACGTGGGAAGAAAACCCTTTTAGACCCTTTTGCTCGGAAAAGTGTAAACTTATAGACCTTGGAAAATGGGCATCAGAGGAATACAGAATAGAAGGAGAGGAGGCTGAAGAAAAAGACAAAGAAGATGGAGAGACGGTCAAAAATCAATGAACTGAAAAAAGAGGTCTTTTTCAGGCTCCTGGATATTGCAGGTCGGGTGTTCATTCTGGTTAAATATTCCGATGCCGTAAGGATAGGGCGGAGAGGCTTTCTCCCTGAGGAAAAGGAAAATGGCATTGTGCTTGTCTTTAATCAAAAGATGAATTTTACATGGGATGAGTCCGGAATCCATGCCACACTTCTTTTTGGAACTACGCCGGAGAAGTGCTTTATTCCTCCGGAAAACATTGTTGCTGTTTATTCCCCTGAACTTGAGGCACAGTTTGTAGTCTCTCCAGAAGCAGAGGGTGAAGACAGAGAAGAAAAAGAAGAAAGCAAAGTCGAGGATAATGTAATAAGGGTAGATTTTAGAAAAGGCAGGCAGCAAGGGTAATGGAGACTATCAGGATAACAGCAGGCGACGTTGAATTAAAGGCAGAGCTTTTTGATACTGAGACTGCAAAGGCAATAGCTGATGCCCTGCCTATAGAGACAGGCTTTAATACATGGGGCGATGAATTTTATTTTGAGATACCTGTTAAGATGCCCCTTGATGAGACGGCAACCACAAAAGTGAAAGTCGGCGACATCGGCTACTGGCCTCCGGGTAATGCCCTTGCGATATTTTTTGGTCCTACTCCGATGAGCACAGGAGACGAGCCAGTGCCAGCAAGCGAAGTAAACATAGTAGGCAGGATTGTCGGAGATGCCACTGTCCTTAAAAAAGCAAAAACAGCAAGGACTATAAAGATTCAAAAGGTTTAAACAGGGAGGTTTTTAAATGGTAAAGATAGCAGTCGCAGGTGCAGCAGGCAGAATGGGAAGCCGTATTACAGCACTGTCAAAAGAATACGAAGGACTTAAGCTCACAGGGGCTTTTGAAAAAAAAGGACATAAAGACATAGGGAAAGATATCGGAGAACTCGTGGGCATAGGCACAACCGGTATCAAGCTTGCCGACGGCATCGAGCAGGTAATTGATGAAGCTGATGTTGTGATTGACTTTACCCATGCAGATGCCACCCTTGAAAACATTAAGGCAGTATCCCAAAAAGGAAAGGCGATAGTTATCGGCACAACAGGGCTTTCAAAGGATAGTATAGCTGAGATAAAGTCTTATGCTGAGAAAATCCCCTGTGTTCTTGCATCCAACATGAGCCTTGGCGTAAACCTCCTTCTGAAAGTTTTAAAAGATGTGGCAAGAGTGCTGGGTGACGAATATGACATAGAGATAGTGGAGGCGCATCACAGACTTAAAAAAGACGCTCCGTCAGGCACAGCCTTGAGGATGGCTGAGGTGATTGCAGAGGCTTTGGAAAGAAACCTCGATGAGGTCGCTGTCTATGCAAGAAAAGGAATGATAGGCGAGAGGACTAAAAAAGAAATCGGCATACAGACAATACGTGCAGGTGATATCGTAGGCGAGCACACTGTGATTTTCGGTGGTCTTGGTGAAAGAATTGAGATAACCCACAAGGCATCAAGCAGGGATACATTTGCAAGGGGTGCTTTGAAAGCAGCTCTCTGGCTTCATGGAAAGCCAGCCGGACTCTATGATATGCAGGATGTGTTAGGATTGTCTTAGACGCTCTTGGATAAACCGCTCCTCGTCTTCTCTGGCTGGCAGTCTGCCTCTTAATTTCTCCGAAAGAAGCTCTTTAAGGAGTTTTGAGTATATAGGACCAGGCTCTATGCCCATCTTCTTGAGGTCTTTTCCTCTAAGTATCGGTTTTACTTTTCTTAATTCAAGCAAGTATCTGGATATCTCCTTTTTCTTTTCCGGCTCATCTGTAAATGCCATAGCAAACAGAACCGTCTCAAGCTCAAGTGGAGACAGTACATTATAAATGTCTGCCGGATCCTTAAGCGGCAGAAGCCTTACGGCATTTACCGCCTTGTGTATGCCCTCTATGACGGTCTTTTTTATCTTTGGAGGCACAGAAAGCCTATCGAGTGCTGCTTTCTTGTCTTCATCCTTAAGCCCTGAGACCATAGCCATGAGATACATGATTGTCTTACTGGGTTTTTCCTCTATGAATGACAGATTAAACCACAGCAGTGTATCGTGAATGGACACCAGCAGCGAATAAAGCTCATCATCCAGTACGAGTTTTGGATGTATTACACTGAGGAGATTGTAATGTGCGAGTCTTTTCATAACCCTGACCGGTTCTGTCTCGTTAAAAATCAGCAGGAGTTCCTCATAAAGTCTTGAGCCTGAGAGTTTTTCAAAGAGGTTCATCTTCAGGGTGGATTTTATGAGGTTTTCAGTATGCTTTGAGAGTTTAAAGCCGAATCTTTCGGCGAATCTGACTGCTCTGAACGCCCTTGTCGGGTCTTCGACAAAACTCAGGTTATGGAGCACCCTTATGGTTTTGTCCTTAAGGTCGCGCTGTCCCCCAAAGAAGTCAACAAGCTGGCCGAATTCCTTGGGGTTGAGCCTTATGGCAAGGGTGTTTATTGTAAAGTCCCGCCTGTAGAGGTCTTTTTTAATCGAAGACATCTCTACTTTGGGAAGTGCTGCAGGAGATTCGTAATACTCCATTCTTGCGGTAGCAACGTCGAGTATAAGTCCGGGTTTTATTATTTTTGCAGTTGCAAATCTTTCATGTGCTCTGACTTTTGCGCCGAGTCTTTTCCCGAGTTCATTTGCAAAGGCTATTCCGTCGCCTTCGATTACGATATCTATATCGAGATTCTTCTCGCCCCTTAGAAGGTCTCTTACCGAGCCTCCTACAAGGTATGCGTTATATTGCCGGGCATCGGCGATTTCCCCTGCCAGCTTAAGCACAGAGTATATCTCAGGAGGAAACCTGTCTCTTAGCCATGAGGCAAGGTTTTTTCTGATGGATACCTTCTCTTCGGTCACCGGCTCTTTTATTCTGCTTCTTCTTAAATAGTCTTCGTACATGACCCTTAAGAGGTCGGTTCTTGTTATCGCCCCTACGATTTTATCTTTATCCACTACAGGCATAAACCTCTGGTTCTGCTCTATCATAATGGCTTCTACTTCTCTTACAGGCGTAGTTTTGCTTACGGTCGTTGCATCCGTGGTGGTGAATTCTATGACCTTGTTTTTTCTAAAGCCGTGGAAAAGGGCTTTCTCCACTATCTCCCTTGAGATTATCCCTTTGTATGAGCCGTTTCTTGTAACAGGTAAAACATTGACTCCGTATTTTGTCATCATGGATTCGGCTTCTTTTATAGTGCTTTCTGCAGTTATGGTTATTACAGGCTTTGTCATGACATCGGCAGCAGTCTTGCCTGGTTTTATATGGGAGTGAAGCACCTTTAAGACATTGTCCTCGAGTATCTCAAGCGGCAGTTCACTGACTGTTGCAGATGCAGCAGTCGGATGCCCGCCACCTCCGAACTCACCGAGCACTTCTGCTATGTTGAGTTCAGGCACACGGCTTCTGCCTATCATGAGTATCTTGCCTTCCATTCTCAACATGAGGATAAGTGCATCTGTATCTTCCATGTCCATCATCCTGTGGGCAAGGTGAGCAGCATCCCCGACGTATACTTCTCTGGATGCCTTTGCTATTATTACCCTTATGCCGTTGATAACGACTTCCTTGGATGTCTGTGTCAGTTCGTTAAGAAGGTCAAGCTCGTCTCTGCTTAGCTCTACTTTCAGGTAGTTCGAGACTATTTTAAGGCTTGCTCCGCTCTTCAGGAGATGAGCAACGGCTTGAAGGTCTCTTTCAGTGGTTGTCGGAAAAAGCAGGTTGCCTGTCTCTTCGTATATGCCAAGGCATAATATAGTAGCCTCCATAGGAGTGAGCTTGATTCCTCTTTTCTTAAGAATCTCCGTAAAGATGGTTGATGTTGCACCGACTTCTTCGATAACCTCGAGAGTCCCGTGTATGTCGCCTTCCTGATGTGGATGGTGGTCATAGATGTGTATTTTTATTTCAGGTTTTGAAAGGAGCTCTGAGAATGAACCGATTCTTTCCGGAGATTTCGTGTCCACTATTATCATTCTCCTGATGGCAGAGAGGTCTATGTCTTTAAGTTTTTTTGCAGGCAGGGGGTTAAATGATTCGATGAAATCCCGGAGTTTCTTTTCCTGAGAGCCAGGGAAGACAACCTCTGCCTGAGGGTAGAGTTTCTTTGCAGCCATCATGGAGGCAAAGGCATCAAAGTCAGTGTTCATATGGGAGATTATGATGTCCACGCCTTTATTTTTAACAGATACGGGCGGATTATGCAATTTTCTGCTGAAATAGCCGCTCAATGAAAAGAACAATACAGCAATGGGAGTTCACAATCAAGAGGATGAAAAAATACGCTGATGTGCTGACTGATGAGGAGACAGAAGGACTTTAACCTTACCTCTTTTATTTGTACAGGACAATCTTGTTTCTGCCGCTTTCTTTTGCCTGAAGAAGGGCATCATCTGCACGGCTTATAAGGTCATCCTGAGTTTTTATTGTTTTGTGCGGAAATGTGGCTATGCCGATGCTTGCTGTGATTCTGGTCTTTGGCTTAAGCCCTTTAAAGCGGTGTTTTTTGATTTCATTTCTCAGTCTTTCTGCCTCTGCCTTTGCTCCCTTCAGCGGCGTATGCGGCATTATCATTATAAATTCTTCCCCGCCGTATCTGGCAAAGATATCGCTTTTTCTCGTATAGCCTTTCACAAGCTGAGCGAATTCCCTGAGAACCATGTCTCCGGTTCTATGTCCGTATGTGTCGTTTATACGTTTGAAATAATCTATATCGAACATGATACAGCTTAACGGGGTTTTGTATCTCTGTGCCCTGCTGAATTCATTTTCAAGTCTGTGGTAAAGGTATCTGATGTTGTATACGCCGGTCAGAAAGTCGGTTATGGCAAGTTTTTCAAGTTGTGCCTTCTCTGATTTTATTTTTTCGAAAAGGAGTGCATTGTTTAAGGCGTTTGCACATATGCTGGCAACACCCTGACAAAGTTTGATTTCTCTGTCTGTAAAGGTGTGTCTTTTCCTTGATGTCCTCAGAAACAGCGTTCCTATGATTTCGTCTCTGAATACCACTGGAACCACGACTATGGACTTGATTCCAAGTGGTGCAATGATGTCTCTTACAGGTTTCATTAGCGGGTCTTTCATTGCATCTTTCACAATAACGGTTTGTTTTGTCTTAAGTGCTTTCTCTATCTCAGGGTATTTCCTCAGGTCAAGCTTCAGGTGTTTAAGCAAGGGATTTTCAAAGGTTGACACTACATTGGCGTGTCTGCCTGCGCCCACACTCAGCATCGAGCACCTTGTGACACACATCATCTCGCTCAGCTTCTTGACTGCAAGATATAAGACCTTCTGCGGGTCAAGAGTTGATGAGACAAGATATGTGAGTTCTACTATAGCCTCAAGGTCCTTTTTTTCCTGATAAAGGGTTTCGATACAACCCCTTCTGTTCAGCACTACATCGAGTTTATATGCAAGGTCATTACTGTAATAAGGCGAGAGCATGTAATATTCAATATCATGTCTTATTACGCGGTTAAGCCCCTCTGGTATGCTGGAGACCATTGCGATTACAGGACAGCGCGCCTCAATATGGTTTATCTTTCCAAGACAGGAAGGACTGCCTACTATAAGTGCGTCCGGAGGGTTTTCCTTGAGCCTTTTTTCTAAGTTCTTCAGCGTAGAGACAAATTCAGCAGAGTACTGCCGGTGTTCTTTAAAAAACTCTTTAAGGAATTTTAAAGACTCTTTATCTTTCTCGCATATAACAATATCTTTTCTCATTTTACTTTAAATAGTATATCATAATGCTTTAAAATATAAAATAAATTTGCCTTTTAGGCATGGTTTTGGAATTGTAGTTTGGAGCTTTAATGGGGTATACTTAAGGCACTAAAAATAAGGGAGGTCTGCAATTGAAGGCACTGGTTTTGAGCGGAGGAAAGGGGACAAGGTTAAGACCGCTGACACATACCACTGCAAAGCAGCTTATACCTGTAGCGAACAAACCGATAATACATTATGTTATTGATTCCATTGTAAAGGCAGGCATAAAGGACATAGGTGTGATAATTGCGCCTGAGACAGGGCAGGACGTGAAGGACGCTGTTGGGGATGGAAGCCGCTGGGGTGTAAACATTACATATATTCTTCAGGACGAGCCTGCAGGTCTTGCCCATGCAGTGAAGACTGCAAAGGGGTTCCTTGGTGATTCTCCGTTTGTAATGTATCTTGGTGACAACCTCATTGGTATGGAAATAGACGGCTTTATTGATGAGTTTAACAGAGAACATTGCGATGCCCTGATTCTCCTTAAGCACGTTGCTGAGCCGCAGAGGTTCGGTGTGGCTGAGATAAATGACAAAGGTGAAGTTGTAAGGCTGATTGAGAAGCCTAAAGAGCCGCCTTCAGATCTTGCCCTTGTCGGTGTTTATGTGTTTTCTCCTGATATACACAATGCGATTGATGTGATAAAGCCTTCGTGGAGAGGAGAACTTGAGATTACCGACGCCATACAGGAACTTATATCAGGCAATAAGAAAGTAAAGAGTCATATACTTGATTCGTGGTGGCTTGATACAGGGAAAAAAGACGATATGCTTGAGGCAAACCGGGTAGTGCTTGACGAGATGATACATTCTGATATAAAGGGCAAGGTAGATGCTGAAAGCAAGGTCATTGGAAGAGTGTCGATAGATGAAGGCTCTTATATCGAAAACAGCACCGTAAGAGGACCTGCCGTTATCGGGAAAAATACCGTTGTCAGAAACTCCTTTGTGGGTCCTTATACGAGTATAGGCAACGACTGTCTGGTTGAGAATACATCTGTAGAGTTTTCCGTGATGCTGGATGGCTCAAAGGTCATAGGTATAGAAAGGCTTGAGGAGAGTCTTGTCGGAAAGAAATCCGTTATCTGCAAGGACGATGTTCCGCATAAGGCATTAAGACTACATATAGGCGATGATTCAGAGGTAAGGCTTTAATGAAATTTAATGCAGGGGAAATAGAAGGAGTAATTATAAAAGACCTGAAGTTTTATAATGACGAACGAGGCTGGCTTACTGAACTCTTCAGGCATGACGAGATAGACAAAAGTGTTTATCCTGTTATGTCCTATATCTCGATGACCCTGCCAGGTGTTCAGCGTGGTCCTCATGCTCACAAAGAGCAGACAGATTATTTTGTATTCTTGTCGTCTACCTTTAAACTCGTTCTCTGGGACTCAAGGGAAGACTCTCCCACCTATATGAACCGGAAGGTTCTTTTTACTGGAAAGGACGACCCGAAATGTGTAATTGTTCCGCCCGGGGTAGTGCATGCTTATAAGAACATAGGGACAGAAAAGGGGCTGGTGCTGAATTTCCCTAACAGGCTTTATGCCGGATGGGGTAAGAAAGAGCCAGTGGATGAAGTAAGGTATGAGAACGACCCGGACACCATATACAAGGTGGATGAATGAGAGTACTGGTAACCGGCTCTGGTGGACAACTTGCAAGGGAAGTAATAAAGGTTTCAAATACCGAAGGTTACGATACAACTGCCCTTGAAAGGCAATCCCTTGATATTACGGATTTCAGTGCCGTTTCAAAAACCATCTCTGAACTCAAGCCTGATGTTGTCATAAACTGTGCTGCATATAACAATGTAGACGGTGCTGAAGATGACTGGGAGAGTGCATTTCTTGTAAACGGCATAGGTGTAAAAAATCTTGCGCTTGCATGCAATGCAAACGGCTCGGTTCTTGTTCATTTCAGCACGGATTACGTGTTTGACGGAGATAATAAGAAGCCTTATACAATAGCGGACAGGCCAAACCCGGTAAGCAGGTATGGCAAGAGCAAATTGTTAGGCGAAGAGCTTCTTAAAAACCACGCAGAGAGATATTTTCTCATAAGGACGAGCTGGGTTTTCGGACTTGGAAAGTTTTCATTTCCGAAAAAGGTAATTGAATGGGCGTCGAAAAACGAGAACCTCAGGATAGTGGATGACCAGATTGCAAGTCCTTCTTACACTGTGGATCTGGCAGAGGCACTTATGAAGCTGATAAAGACAGGCAATTACGGACTTTATCACATGACGAATTCAGGTTACTGCAGCCGGTATGAATGGGCGGCTTTTATACTGAAAAAGATAAACTGGCAGGGCAGGCTTGAGCCGGCAAAAAGCGCTGAGTTCAACACACCTGCAAGAAGACCTGAATTTTCAGTGCTTGATAATTTCCCGCTTGCTCAGACAATCGGCAGGCTTTTACCCTCCTGGCAGGATGCGACTGAAAGATTCTTAAACGAGGTGACCGGATGAAAAAGATTTTCGTTACAGGCGGGGCTGGCTTCATAGGAGCGAATTTTATAAGGTTTCTTCTTGAAAACTCCGGTGATATAGCCGTGTTCAACCTCGACAAGCTTACATATGCCGGAGACCTTGAAAGACTGAAAGACCTGTCATCCGACAAGAGATATAATTTCATCGAGGGCGATATATGCGACAAGGAGATTGTAAGGAGTATATTTTCCAGGGGCATTGATACAGTGGTTCATTTTGCTGCAGAAAGCCATGTAGACAGGTCTATAGACGATGCCTTTCCTTTTGAAAGAACAAACGTGCAGGGCACTCTTAATCTTCTTGATGCCGCAAGGCATTCCGATATAGAGATGTTTGTTCACATATCCACGGATGAAGTATACGGGGAAATCAAAGAAGGTCAGTTTTTCGAGACTACGCCTCTTAACCCCAACAGTCCGTATTCTGCAAGCAAGGCGGCAGGAGACCTGTTTGTCAGGGCGTATCAGCATACATACGGCTTACCTGCGATAGTGCTCAGACCGTCGAATAATTATGGACCGTGGCAGTATCCGGAAAAGCTCATCCCTGTAGTCATAAGCAGGGCAGTGGATGACAAGCCAGTGCCTGTGTATGCACAAGGGCTTAATGTCAGGGAATGGCTTTATGTAGAGGACTGTGCAGAGGCAGTGTTTCAGGTGATTGAAAAGGGAAAGGCAGGAGAGGTCTATAATGTCGGAAGCGGACAGGAAAAAAGAAATATAGATGTGGTGAAAACGATACTCTCCATACTCGGAAAGCCAGAGTCCCTGATAGAGTACGTAAAGGACAGACCTGGTCATGACTTCCGCTACAGCCTGAATGCAGACAAGATAAAGAAAGAAATCGGCTGGCAGCCTAAAACAGGATTTGACGAAGGCATAGAAAAGACCGTCCGCTGGTATCTTAATAATGAGAAATGGTGGCGGAGGTTTTCCTCCTGAACGTTTTGATTAAAAACTTATAGTCCAATGTATTAAGCACATCGTCCTTTTCAAGCCATCCTCTTCTTGCTATGTGGACTCCGTAGGACATGTAGTCGAACTGGCTGAGTATATGGGTATCCGTGCCGATGATTATCGGAATGGACATTTCTTTTGCTGCTTTTGCATGAATGTCGTTTAAGTCGAGTCTAAGAGGGTAGGCGTTTATCTCCAAGGCAGTGCCTGTTTCTTTTGCTGTCTTAAGCATCAGTTTGATATCCACATCGTATGCATCACGCTCGCCGATAAGCCTTCCTGTAGGATGAGCAATAGCGGTTACATAAGGGTTTTTCATTGCGGCTATCAGTCTTTCAGTGAGTTTTTCCCTTGACTGTCTGAACCCGGAGTGAATGGATGCAATTACTATATCCAGTCTTTTTAGAATCTCATCCGGCAAATCCAATGTGTAATCGCTTCTTATATCAACCTCTACGCCTTTAAGCACTTTGAACCCTCTGAGTTTTTTGTTTATTGCATCTATCTCTTTAATCTCATCGAGGATTTTTTCTTCGTTCATTCCTCCGGCTATGCCGAGACCTTTGGAATGGTCTGTTATTGCAATGTATTCGTATCCTCTTTGTTTTGCAGCTTCTATGAGTTCGGGAAGCTTGTGGCTTCCGTCGCTGTATTTTGTATGGACATGGAGGTCCCCTTTAATGTCAGTGAGTTCTATAAGGGTTGGAAGTCTTCCTTCTTCTGCGGCTTCTATTTCACCTGTGTCTTCCCTGAGTTCAGGCGGTATATAGGGAAGTCCGAGGATGTTGTAAATGTCTTCTTCTTTTTCACCTCCGATTCTCCTGTTGCCTTTGAACACGCCGTATTCGTTAATCTTAAGGCCTGCCTTCAGAGCCATCTCCCTTAGCCTTATGTTATGCGCCTTGCTTCCTGTAAAGTAGGCGAGGGCTGCGCCAAAGGATTTTTCCTCGACTACCCGGAGGTCAACCTGTATGCCTTCTTCAAGCACAACGCTTGATTTGGTAGTGCCATGCATCAGGATGTCTTTTACGTGCGGAAGATGAACAAACACGTTCATGACTTTTTTCGGGTCGGTGGATGTGCACAGGATATCTATGTCTTTTATGGTTTCCTTCCACCGTCTAAGACTTCCTGCAAGAGAAAGCTCTTTTACAGGGGCTTTTTCCCTTAAGTGGTTTAGAATGTTCTCTGCAATAGGGAGCACTTTTCCAAGAGGCTGTCTTTCCCTGCCTCTTTTAAGCATCTCTATGCCTTTAAGGATGTTGTCCTCGGTCTTCTTCTTTATGCCTGGAAGCCCTGCAAGTTTGTGTTCTTTTGCAAGGCGTTCAAGTTTGTCTATACCCGTTATATTCAGTTTTTCAAACAGGAGTTTTGCTGTTTTAGGACCTAATCCAGGCACAGAGACAAGCATGGTGAGACCTTCAGGTACTTGTTTTCTGAGTTCGTCGTAGGTTTTGAGTTTTCCGGTCTTTACGATTTCTTCTATCTTTTCTGCAAGGTCTTGTCCGATACCAGGAAGTTTAAGAAGTTCCTCCTTAGGGGTTTCTGCAACGTCTTTCTGAAAGCCTTCGATGTTCTGGGCGGCTTTTCGGTATGCCCTTATCCTGAAGGGGTTTTCGCCTTTTATCTCAAGAAGGTCTGCGATCTTCCTGAATATATTCGCTATCTCCTGATTTTTCATGATTTAAGGATTTTTTTGAGCTCAAGGGCGTTCTTAGGGGCATAGCCGTAGGCATCGTTGTTGAAATATATAAACACGTCTTTATTCTGTTTGAGATATTTCCTGATTCTTTTTGCGTCGTTTTTAAGTTCTTCTTCTGTATAGCATGAGTTGTATCTGCCTCTTCTTCCATGTCTTCTTATATAGACAAAATCGCCTGTTACAGGCAGGTCGTCTATATAAGGTGGCCAGTCTGCCATGCAGAGGCTTTGCCCCTGTGTCTCAAGAAGTGAGATTATGTCTTTGTCTATCCATGATTCATCCCTGAATTCAAATGTATTTTTTACTCCGTAGGGTTTTAAAGCGTTGATGAATTCTTCAAGCAGGGTAATGTTCTTTCCGAATTTCGGTGGAAACTGCCAGAGTATTACCCCCAGTTTTTCCTTAAGCAAGGATGCTCTTTGCATGAATGTATTCAGCAGCTCTTCCGGAGACCGGAGCCTCTTTATATGAGTAATAAGCTTGCTTCCCTTCAGTGCAAATGTAAAGTCTTCAGGTGTTTCTTCATACCATTTGCGAAAGGTCTTTTCCTCAGGCAGCCGGTAGAATGTTACATTCAGTTCGACTGTGGAGAATCTTTCTGAATAATGCTGAAACCATAGTCTTTGTGGGAGTCCCTCAGGGTAGAAATTACCTCTCCAGTGGGAGTATGAAAACCCGCTGCAGCCGATGTTTGCCTTTGGCATTAATAGATTTTATCATACGACATCAGAGAGTGAAATCCAGTAATAATTTCAAAGGCTTTCCCCTTTAAAATTGTTCTTATCTCTGGTAATATTTATGAAATTTTTAAAAGAAAGGAGGAGCTTTATGTCGAGGATTACTTTAAGCGTTATCAAGGCGGATGTAGGCGGTTACGTAGGACATGCTACTATGCATCCGGATTTAGTTGATAAGGCTAATAAGAAGTTATCCGCTGCGCGCAAAAAAGGGCTTCTCGTAGATTTCTATGTTGCCAGTTGTGGAGACGACCTTGAGCTTATAATGACGCATAAAAAAGGCACAGACAGTAAGGAGATACATGGCCTGGCATGGGACACCTTCACTGCATGCACAGAAGTAGCAAAGAAACTGAAGCTTTACGGTGCAGGGCAAGACCTTTTAAAAGATGCATTTTCAGGGAACATAAAAGGTCTTGGTCCGGGTGTTACAGAGATGGAATTCAATGAGAGGAAGAGCGAGCCAATAATTATATTTATGGCAGACAAGACCTCGCCAGGAGCATGGAATCTTCCGCTTTATAAGATGTTTGCTGATCCTTTCAACACAGCAGGTCTTGTTATAGACCCGGCGATGCACGAGGGGTTTGTATTTGAGGTGCTTGATATCAAAAAACACAAAAAGATTGCTCTTTCCTGCCCTGAGGAGATGTATGACCTTCTGATGTTCATAGGTGCAGTGGACAGGTTTATGATAAAGGCTGTGTACAGGAAAGACGGTGAGATTGGTGCAACGGCATCCACACAGAAGCTTTCGCTGGTAGCCGGACGCTATGTAGGAAAGGACGACCCTGTGCTTATAGTCAGGTGTCAGTCAGGGCTTCCTGCTGTTGGTGAGGCGCTTGAGCCGTTTGCGTTTGCACATCTGGTTGAAGGCTGGATGAGGGGGTCGCATCAGGGACCGCTTATGCCTGTCGCCTTCCACGATGCCAATCCATCAAGGTTTGATGGTCCACCGAGAGTCATTGCTGCCGGCTTCCAGCTCTGCAACGGAAAGCTCGAAGGTCCGGTAGACCTGTTTGATGACCCGTCATTCGACGAGGCAAGAAGGAAAGCAAATGAAATAGCCTACTATATGAGGGCACACGGTCCGTTTGAACCCCATAGACTGGGGCTTGAGACCCTCGAATATACCACGATGCCTCAGTTGATGAAAAAGTTTGAAAAGAAATTCAAGCCGGAATAAAAACCGGTTTTTTCAAGGCAAGGGGGCAACGATTTTATATAAGTCGTTGACCCCTTTTTTATTTTAAGATAAAATCAGCCTTAGGGAGTCACAGGAGGTGAACTATACTATGAAGAGAATAGGTGTAATTACAAGCGGTGGTGATTGCGGGGGACTGAATGCCGTTATCATAGGCGTAGCAGAGACTGCACGTTATATGGGCATAGAAGCGGTTATCATCCCCAATGGTTATGCAGGGCTTTATAACCTCATTGATATGGAAGATGTGGTCGTGCTGTCTCCGGAAAGAATAAACCTTGTGCAAGCCAGTGTGGCTGGCTCGGAAGCCGGACATTCAAGAGTAAAAATAAAAAAGATTAAGGACAGCAAAAAATATGAAAGAATAAAAAAGGGACTTAGGAAATTTAACATAGACGGGCTTGTAATAAGCGGCGGAGATGATACCGGAAGCGTTATGGTAGACCTTGCTTCACAGGGAATACCATGCGTTCATGTCCCTAAGACAATGGACCTTGACCTTCAGTGCTACAGTGTTGGAGGAGACTCTGCAATCAACCGTATTGCTGTATTTACAAGAGAACTTAAGACCACTGGTATGAGTCATAACCGCATCCTCGTTATAGAGGTGTTCGGCAGGTATGCAGGGCATACAGCACTTCGCGGCGGAATAGGAGCTGAAGCAGATTGTATCCTAATACCCGAAATACCTGTTGACTTCGACATCGTTTATGAGCATATGAAACAGGTGTATATGTCAAGGGTCAGAAGCAGTGATGTAAAGGCAGGCACTTATGTCATTGTAGTGGCAGAGGGTATAAAAGATGCGAAAGGAGAGCTAATTACCGATGAGTCAGCAGGCGCAGATGCCTTCGGACATGTAAAACTTGCAGGAGCAGGAAGATATGTAAGAAGACAGCTTGAGGAGAGACTCAAAGAAGACTCTGAAATAAGAAAATTCATGAAGGAAATCGGGGTGTTCGTCCCTGACATATATGAAACGCCTGAAATAAGAGAAATAACCCCTGGACATCTTGTCAGGTCAGGACAGACCTCTGCATTTGATGTCAATTTCGGCATAAAAGCCGGTGCAGCCGCTGTTATACTCCTGGCAAAAGGTCTTACAGGAAACACTGTCGTAAAAGTCGTTGGGACTAAAATATACTATCAGTCCACGGAAAAAGTTATCCAGCAGAGGTATGTTGACCCAGAGGAGGTCTCTCTTTACGAGCAAATGGGTGTATGTTTTGGAAGAAAGCCCAGAAAATACAGTCCTGAACTTATATCTGTAGAAGGAGTGCTCGAAAGGCAGTTTTAATCCTTCGCTTGGAGTTTTTGGCTAATTAAAGTTCGTCAGCGTTTTCTTCTTCTATGGGGTTCTTCTGTTTTTTTATGTCAGCGATTCTTTTCTTAATGGTTCTTACTCTATCCTGAAATCTTTTTGTCAGGGCATCGGCTTCTTGCTGGTTGCTGACAACGTGTGGGGTCACCATGACTAAAAGCTCTGTTTTTTCAGTGCTATCTGATGAAGAGCTGAACAGATAACCTATAATCGGAATCTTACTGAGAAACGGGATTCCTGAGCGGGTCTTTGTTCTCTTGTCAGAGATGAGTCCGCCTAAGAACAGAGTGTGTCCGTTTTTTACGACTGCAGAGGTGGTTGCCTTGCGTGTCTCGAAAGTAGGAAATGTTCCAGAGCCGATAATAGTGGATTTCTCGCTTAGACTGCTTGATTCAATGACCAGTTTCATCGAGACGTTTCCTTTTTCGGTTATATGGGGTGTGACAGTAAGGAGCGTGCCCACGGTTTTGTATTGAATCTGGCCTGAGGTGACAAGAGTGGTTCCCCCTCCTGTTGCAGGCTGTTGTGTAAGGCCGGTTGCCGTTGGGACTTCACTGCCTATCTCGATCTTGGCTTCCTTGTTGTCCATTGCAAGGATGTGCGGACTTGCAAGAATATTGACTTTTGTCTTTGTGGCAAGTGTGGTAAGAACATAGTTGAACATTGCAGAATCAATACTGCCTGAGACCACAGCGGCGAAATTGCCAGGATGCCCTGTTGTTATAGTGGGCGGGCTTTCTACTGTCGATGTGGTAAAACCAATGGTGTCTGATGATGCTGTCTTTATAAGCCATTCCAGACCGAACTGGAACGAGTCAGTAAGGGTTATCTCTGCAATCAGCACTTCTATAAGAACCTGTTTTACAGGGACATCTATCTTTTTTAAGACTTCAAGCAGTGCGAGATATGCTCTTGGAGTGCTTTTTATGATAAGGGCGTTTATGTCCTCGTATGCCGTGATTGTAATCTCACCTATATCACCGGGCAGTGCCTCAATGGCTACTGGTGTGGCTGGGGTCGGTTTCCGTCTTGGAACCAAAGTCTTAGGCACAACAGTTGCGGTTCTTCTCTTCTCGGCGAATATCTTCGTAAGGATGTCAGCCAGTTTTTTTGCCTCGCCGTTTTCCACATAATATACGAATGTCTTTATTGACTCCTGCTCTGACTCAGAGACATCAAGTGCCTCGATTATCTTCATGAATTTCACCAGTGTGTGGGGCAGGGCAGTGATTATCAGAAGGTTTGCCGGCTCATAGACGATGAGGTCAGTGCCTCTGGACATGTAATTCTTCAGGATTTTTGCTACCTCGGATGCCTTTACATACTCAAGCGGCACCAGTTGTGTGATGAAAGAGGAATCCAGAGTGATTTTCGCTTCTTTGCCTTTGGCAACATCTACAGGCTGTTGCCTTGCAGTGTCTATGGGCACAATCCTGTAGAACTCTCCGTCCTTTACTGCAGTAAGTCCGTTTACCTCAAGTATGCTCTGGAATATCTGAAACAGGTCTTTAAATGGGAATTTTTTATAAGACTGTATGGTAACTGTTCCTGAGATGCCTGGAGTGAGGATGTAGTTTATGTGCAGAAGTTCTGCGAATGTGGATATAACGGTCTGTATGTCGGTATTGTCGAAATTGAGTATAATGAATTGTTCGTCAGCCTCCTGTTCTAATCTTACCGCTGGAACCTTTTTCGGTTTTTGCTCAACTTCAGGTTCAGGCTCAGGCGGAAGTTCAGGCAGTATAAGTTTTTCAGGCGCAGGCGGTGGTGCTTCCTCTTTCTTTACAATCTCCTTTTTCGGAGCACAAGAGAACAGAAACAAAAACACTAATGTAAAAGAAACAAACCGGAATAACATCTTTTACCTCAAAGTCCTAGTGGTTTTCATTTCCAGAATTATTTTTTCCCCATTCCATAACAATTCTACTTCCCTTTCCTTTATGTCAACGACCAGAATATCGCCAAATTTATCGCCTTTTCTTAAAGGCACTGTCTTTTCATGATTCTTTTTTATATATGCGATGTATTCTCCAAATTGATTAAGTATTATACCATCCAATTTCAATTCCGGTCTTTTCGGTGGAGGGATTTCCACTGCTTCCACTGGCTCGACCGGTTCTGCCGGTGGCTCGTGCCCTCTGAGAGGGCTGAAAAGGTTCTTCTCTATAATCTCTTTTCCCCATGCCGGTTTAAAAGCGGCGACGGTTCCGATTCTGTTTTCTAATACCCGCTCTGTCTTTTCAATGTCTGCAATAGGATTATATACTATGACCTCCTGGTAAAAATTCCAGAGTAAGCTTACCATAATAAAAAACAAAATTCCTAATATAAACCACCGTCTTATCATGTCTTCATCAACCCTGAAAGCTGCATCTTTATTCTGAGGGTATTCTTAGGGGTAGTTGTCACATGCAATCTTTCTATATTAATAAACTCCTTTGTCGAATCCAGCAATTTCAGGAATTCTCCAAGCTGGCTTATATTCCCGATCCCGTCCATGTATATAGGGAGTCCGGTATAACCCTTATAGTTTACTACTGGCAGAGGTTTTATAGATTTTATTTGAAGACCTGAAGAATCGGCAAGGTCTTGAATCTTTAACTGGAGTTTTGCGAATGCAAGGGACACATCAGTCTCCTGAATTATGTTTTTCTCCATATCTTCGAGTTCCTTCAGTGCATCTTTTAATTGAATCTCTGCCTTTTCTGTGCTGCGAATAAATTTTTCGTATTTCTTAAGAGCCATGTAATCGGTTTCGAGCCTTTCTTTAAGCTGTGCCCTCTTGTCTGAAAGGGGAGCCACGAAGAACACATAAACCGCTATTACAATGACGAAGCCTCCTATAAGCGCTAAGGAACGTCTCATCTTTCGACCTCCATTTTGAGGGAGAAGCGTTCCATACCGTCTTTTACAGTCACTGGTGAGGAGAACTCTACGTTCTTAAAGAGCGGTGATTTTTCAAGAGGCTCTATTATATTTGCCGCCCTGTCTGCAAACCCTACGATTTCTACTTTGCCTTTTTCATCTGCAGAGAAACTCGTAAGCCAGGCTTCTTCAGGCAGAATCAGGCTTAACTGTCTGAGCACGTTTATATTTATATTCCTTTTGCTCTGAAACTCAAGCAGAAACTTTCTTTTTTCCTCTATGGCTTCAAGCTCTTTTTTTGTCTCCACAAGCTCGTGTGCAGTGGTTTTTATTTCATTTATACGTGCGTCTACTTTTTTCAGTGCAGCATAGTCTTTGTAATACGAAAATATTGACGTGGAAAAGAAGATAAGTATAGACAGAATGCTCATGGTGACAATGGCATAGGGATAGTAGTCGATTTTCGGTGCGACGAATTCCTCAGGTATGAAATTAAGGTCTATAGGGCGTTTTCTAAAAATTGACAGGGCTATCAGATTTGGCATTGAATAAGAAAGGCTTTTGGCATTTAGCTTTTCAGCCAGAGTCCTGTTTTTGATGCCTTCAGCGTATATGCCTCCGTTGTAAGTCTCCGAGATTCTTTCAATCTCAATAAGGACTTCATCTACGTCGCATAGAACTCTGAAGTACGAAAGCACAGAGTCTTTAAGCCCGAATATGCAGTATGCGTGCTGTCGAGGATAAAGGAATATTACGTTTTGTGCCTTTTCCGAGAGAAGAAACTCGTTTAGTGCCTCGATGCCTGAACACCTGACGCCAAGAAGTTTGAGCCCTGCATCCTTTACACATTCGGTTATCCACTGAAGTTTTTCTTTTTTAATAGATAAGACGAGGTTTTTAGTGCCTGTGTTTGTGGTCTCTACTGTGAAGAAGTCATGCAGGTATTCATCCGGCGAAAGCGGAAGGTGTTTTTCCATTTCAAACGGCAGGGCGCGGGAAATGTCCTCTCTCGTTTTCAGTGGGAGCTTGACAGAGGTATGGGAGAAGTTTTTGGAGTCAAGACCAACTACTATGCCTTCGATGCCTGTTTCATTTTTCCACCGGAAAAGGGCTTCTTTTAAAACCTTGGTTTTTTCATCGCCGAGTTTTATCTCCTCGGTGCGAAGCCACTGTATAGCACCAAAGCGTTTGTTAAGAATAGCCGCCTTTATATAGGAGTCTTCTATGTTAAGCCCTGCTACTTTCAATGTCTTCCTTCCAGAATAATGTTTTTGTTTCAGGTCCGTCTACCCCGAAATTTCTCCTTACGATTGAGGTTATTTTAACTGCCTGAGGATTATCTTTAAGCCTTGCTGTTACTTCTATCCTGAAAATATACGATGCTGTGGTGCCGACACCTGCGAGCTTTCTCGGAATCGACCTTAACCCGTCTTCATCGATTTTTTGCCGCATCAGAGCGTCTATTTCCTCTGCGCTAAAGCCGAGCACCTCCAGAATCTCTTTTGATGCTGTGTTGATATTTATGCTGCGTCCCCATGTTGTAATCATAGGGTAGAGGGGTATGGTGTCCTTACCGCCGTAGAGATATTCAGGGGTAAAGCCTTTTATAAGCAGGAGTTCTTCCGGGGTCTCAAGAGGACTGTTTTTTGTTTTGTATCCGAGTGGTTCGTAGTATTCGTCCTCAGCTCCTGAAAGGTGATGCAGGTCATCCGGGTCTTTCCAGTCAGCCAGAGAGTCAATAAGCTCCTGAATAGAATCCTCAGGCACGCCTACATAGGTGAAAAGCTTTTTAAGAGTAAAATCGTTAAGACGGTTTATATTGAGCCTTGATTCTTCATCCGTGATTTTTATTTCTACCTCGAAGTCTCCGACTTTACGCTTTCCTGTAATCGGGGCTCTTTCAGCGTCTGTCCGGAAATTGCCGTCTTTGTCTATAAAGTCCACCTGAGGGTCTTTGTCAGTAAGGAGATACGCCAGGGTTTCCTCATAAGCAGAGACTGCAAGATAATGCGCCTGAGTGTCTTCCTTAAAATTCCTTGTGCTTGCGCTTCCAAGTCTTGATGAGAACGAAAAATTCATTGCCACAACCGTAAGAAAGACCAGAACCCAGAGTGTCATTATAAGTGCAACGCCTTTTTCCTTCACTTTTATATCTCCACCTGTGTGACCCTTAAGACCTCGTTTACAGTAGTTATGCCCTTTTTGGCTTTTTCCAGCCCGTCCTCTCTGAGCGTCCGCATACCGAGTGAGACAGCCTTTTCTTTTATTTCGCGTGCTGTTGCCTTTGCCGTGATGAGGTCTCTGATTTCGTCGCCGACCTCCATAAGCTCGAATATTGCGATTCTTCCGCGATACCCTGTGTGCATGCAATAGTCGCAGCCTTTGCCCATCCACAAGGTGGAGACGTCAGTGCCGAGTTCGAGCTTTACATCATCAGGAACTTTATAAGGCTCTTTGCACTCAGGGCATATGCGTCTTACAAGCCTTTGAGCCATGACACCTATCAGGGTGGAGGAGACAAGGTAGTTTTCCACCCCCATGTCTATGAGTCTTGTTGCCGCAGAAGGCGCATCGTTTGTATGGAGAGTGCTGAACAACAAATGACCTGTCAGTGCAGCGTGTATTGCTATGCCTGCGGTCTCGATGTCCCTGATTTCGCCCACCATTATGATATCAGGGTCTTGCCGGACTATGTGCCTTAGGCCGCCTGCAAATGTAAGTCCTATCTTCGGTTTTACCTGTATCTGGTTAATGCCTTTTAAAAGATATTCTACCGGCTCCTCTATGGTTATTATTTTTTTGTCCGGTGAGTTTATCTTGTCAAGGGATGCATAAAGTGTAGTAGTCTTACCGCTTCCTGTAGGTCCTGTAATAAGGATCATGCCGTAAGGTCTTTTTATGAGGTTTTCGTATTTTTCAAGCAGCATGCTGTCGAATCCGAGGTCTTCAAGTGTTATGAACGCGGCTTCTTTGTCAAGAAGCCTCATCACTATACTTTCGCCATAAACAGTGGGTATTGTGGAGACCCTTATGTCTATTTCCTTTCCTGAGAATTTGCCTCTGATTCTTCCGTCCTGCGGGAGCCTCCTTTCTGCAATGTTCATCTGGGACAGAAGCTTTATTCTGGATGCAATAGCTGCCTGCGTTTTTACAGGAAGCGTCTCTTTATCATAGAGAATGCCGTCTATCCTGTAACGAACCCTTACAGCTGTTTCTTCAGGTTCTATATGTATGTCGCTTGCATTGTCTTTTATGGCATTGTCTATAATGATATTGACGAGCTGTATTATCCCTTTTTCCTGTGCCAGGTCCTTGAGGTAGTTGATTTCGCCAACTGTCTCCGGGGTTGGCTCTTCCTCAGCCACGCCTTCGATAAGCCTCTGCATTACTGCATCTTTTGAACTCTGAAGTTTGGTGATGTGCTCTGCAATAGCCGTAGCCCTTGCAAGGAATAACTTTATGTCATAGTCAAAAGACGCTCTTAGGCTTTCTATGGCATCGGTTTTCGTCGGGTCAGCAATGGCAACGCTTAGAGTATTGTCAGTAAGACTTAAAGGCAGGATAAGATTTTCCTTGAGAAAATCAAAGGAAATCTTGTCAATGGGCATAACCTCAGGGAATTGGTCTTCAGTAATCCTCGGGATGTTAAACTGGACAGAAAGGGCATGAAGCACTGCGTCTTCCTTTATAAAAAGCTCGGTGAGGATTTCGCCAAGTCTTTTTTTCCCTCCACTTGAGCGTTGAATCTCAAGGGCTTTCTGGATGTCGGACTCTCTTACATAGCCGAGCCTTAATAATATCTGCCCTAGTTTGGCCATCATATTAATGCCCTAAGTGTTTTCTGTAATTTCACTTAAACCTGCCGTTGTTAACTTTCATACCTTCATCTGAAACTTTAGCTTAAAACCGCTTCCTATTTGTATTATAAGCAAAAATCAGATTTTTGTGAAGCTGGCATAGGGCTTCATGTGTAGCAAGAGGCATTATTGCCCGGGTATTTTCGGGACTGTTCCGAACAGGTATTTGAAGTCTTCGTCCTCGAATCTTACGCCGCCTCCTATATAGACGCCCTGTCTGTTGCTGTTTAATATATTGTCAACGCCGCCTGAGATAAAGACGTTTTTGAACAGGAAGTAGTCAGCTCCGATTCTGATGTGCGGGTGGTCTGCGCCTTGTTCGTCCTTGCCGAAGTCCCATGCGTCAAGGGTGAGTTTTAGTTTGTCGTTAAACATGAAGTGGTCGGCTCCTACGCCAAATGTGTTTTCAGTAAGACCGACTCTGAGTGTTGTGTCCTTGAACCTTTTGGCGAATTGCGCTGTAAATTCAATATCTTCTTCAACTGTTTCCTTTCTTACGGTTGTGCCGTTAGTGGTGGTCTCTGTAACGTCAATTTTTCCAATGGGGTCTCCTACTATGCCCAGTATATAGTATTTGTCTTTTCTCGGCTGAAGCGTCACATAGAAATAGCCTTTTCCTTCTTTAAGTCTTGTGAGGTAATCAGCCTTAAATGTTATATATGTTCTGAATCTCTGTATGGAGGATATTGTTTTGTCAACGCCTTCTGCGGCTCTTGTAAGGGAGTTGTAGAGCTTGTCATCGGTTAGAAGTTTTCCGAGCGTGCCTTCTCCGCTTTCGATTTTATTGGTTATGGCGCTGAGGGAGTCCATTGTTGAACGGGTGTTTTCAGCGATGGATTCGAGTTCCGGTCTGGTTTTTTCAATCATGTCTTTCAGTTCTTTTACGGCTTTATTGAGGTTGCTTACAAGCGTCGGACCATTGGAGCGCAATGAGCTGGAGAATTCTTCAAGGTTTGCGAACGTGTTTGTCACAGGTCCTTTATTCTTCTCTATAAGCTCTTCGAGAGAAGCCGTGATGGAATCGACCCTGTCTAAAATCGCCTTTAATTTTTCTCTATTTTCGGAGATGGACCCTTTTAAGTCGCGGGTTATGTCCTTCAGGTTGAGTATGGTTTCCTTCATTGCGTCTTTTAGTTCTGTTTTATTGAGTTCAGCTATGAAGTCCACAAGGTTCAGCGAGACATTTGAGAGGTTTCTAATGAGGTCGTCGACGTCAACGAGTTCTTCAATGTTTTTTATTGTATCGCCTTCTTTTAGATAAGGTTTTTCAGAGCCGACTTTTATTTCAAGAAACTTATCTCCTAAAAGCCCTGAAGACCGTATAAAGGCTACAGCGTCGGAGTAGATTTTTACAGAAGGGTAGAGCCTTATTGTGACTTTTGCCATTCCGTCGGCGAGTTCTATTTTTTCTATGGTGCCTGCATCCACGCCTGCTATTTTTACTTTTGTTTTTTCGTCCAGACCAGCTGTGTTTTTAAAGTATGCATAGACTATATAGCCCTGTTTTCCCCTCCATGTGAAATCTCCGACCTTGAAGGTCATGAACGACAGGATTGCCAGGACTGCCAGTGCGAATATACCGACAACGAGTTCTGCTCTTGAACCTCTCATGCAGTTACCCCCTCTATCCTTATCGGTCCTGCAGCGCTTCCTGTTATGAACTGTCTGACTATCGGGTTTTCGGTCTGTTTAATCTCATCCGGTGTGCCGACTTCGATTATCTTGCCTTCGTATAGCATTGCGATTCTGTCTGCTATCTTATAGGCGCTTTGCATATCATGTGTAATTGTAACAGATGTAACTGAAAGTTTTTCTCTCATTTCTATTATCAGGTCGTTGATTGCATCTGCCATGATTGGGTCTAATCCTGTGGTCGGCTCGTCATAAAGCAGTATTTCCGGGTTGTGTGCGATGGCTCTTGCAAGTCCGACACGTTTTTTCATTCCACCTGAAAGCTCTGAAGGCATGAGGTCTTCGACTCCGGCAAGTCCTACGAGTCTGAGCTTTTCCGAGGCAATTCTTCTTACCTCTTTTTCACTGTATGTCCGTTCCCTTAGAAGAGAAAATCCCACATTTTCCCAGACCCTTAGAGAGTCGAAAAGCGCTGCTCCCTGAAAAAGCATGCCGAATTTTTTTCTTATCTTGTTCAGTTCGGTTTCCTTTAGATTTACTATGTTTATGTTGTCCACGAATATGTCTCCGCTGTCCGGCTTCAGGATTCCGATGATGTGTTTAATCAGGACGCTTTTACCGCTTCCGCTTCCACCGATTACCACCATGCTCTCGCCTTTTTTAATCTCAAGGTTAACGCCCCTGAGAACGTGGTTTGCCCCGAAGGTTTTATGCACATTCACGATTCTAATCATTTAAACAGCCATGCAGACAGGAAATAGTCTGATATTAATATGGTCATGAAAGACAGGACGACAGCTCCTGTAGTCGCTTTTCCCACGCCTTCGGCTCCGCCGCTCGTATAAAAACCCTTATAACAGCTTATAAGCGCAATGCTTGCGCCGAAAAAGCACGCCTTGATTAATCCGTTGTATATGTCTTCCAGTTCGAGATAATCCCATACCCTTCTCCAATACTGTGCAGAGCTTGCACCGAAGAGTCCTACTGTTATGATATAGCCCCCGATTATTCCTATGATGTCGGAAAGCACAGTAAGGGCAGGAAGCATTAAAGCGCCTGAGAGGAATCTCGGCACTATCAGGTATTTGACCGGGTTTGTGGCAAGGGTTTCGAGGGCGTCTATCTGTTCTGTAACCCTCATTGTGCCCAGTTCTGCTGCCATTGCAGCACCGGCTCTTCCTGTGACAATAAGCCCTGTGAGCACGGGTCCCATCTCCCTTGTCATCGAAAGGGCGACTACAGAGCCTACAAGGGATTCGGCTCCAAACCTCTTAAACCCTGTATATGTCTGGAGGGCAAGCACCATGCCTGTGAATATTGCAGTTATCAGAACCACAGGTACTGACATTACTCCTATCTCAAGCATCTGCTTTATGATGTTTCTTATCTCATAAGGAGGAAGTATCATCTGCTTCAGGGTGCTGAATAAAAGAATCAGTATCCTCCCGGTTTCATCCGCGAACTTTATTATCAGACTTCCTATATACTCAATAACCCTAAGCATATTTGTGTAAAGAGCTTTTCTCTCCTGAGTAAACTCTTCTGGATTTAGTGCCGAGTGAAAGCATTATCTCATAAGGTATTGTAGAGGCGTTGCGGGCAAGTTCCCATGCCGTTATGGTTTCTTTCCCGTCAGAGCCTAAAAGCACAACGTCGTCCTGTTCTTTTACTGTCTTTATGTCGGTGACATCAACCACGATGAGGTCCATGCACACTCTGCCTATGACAGGTGCGCGTTTGCCTCTTATAAGTACATATGAATTATTTGACATTGCCCTTAGATAGCCGTCGGCATAGCCCACAGGCAGTATCGCAGCAAGCGTCTGTCTTCTGGTGATGAACGTCCTGCCGTAGCTTACAGGCTGTCCTTTTGGAAGTCTTCTTAAGGCGAGTATCTTTGTCTTGACCTTCATAACAGGCTTCAGGGAAATTTTTGCACGGTTTTCTTCAAAAGGGAGGCATCCGTAGAGTATAAGTCCCGGTCTTACTGCATTAAGATGTGAGTCCCTGAAAGACAAAACTGCCGCGCTGTTGGCAATGTGGCAACTGGGTCTTAGACCTTTTTCACGAAGACAGGATTTTATTTCCTTGAACCGTTTAAGCTGAAGTTTTACGTAATCCATGTCTGCAAGTTCAGCCTCTGAGAAATGGCTCATTAGACCTGAAATTCTTAAATTAGGGAGCTCTAGGATTTTCAATACGTCTTTTTCGTTATTAAGTCCCAGCCGTCCCATTCCTGTTTCCACTTTCAAATGTACATCAAGGGTGACATTTCTTTTGCCGGCTTCACGTGACAATGCCTTTGCGGTTTTTAAGTCATGGATTGCAGGGATAAGGTTCAGGTCAAAATAAGAAGGTATGTCGGATTGGTCAAAGAGCACGAGTATCGGAATATTTATTCCTGCCTCTCTTAGTTGTCTGGCTTCTGATGTGAACGCCACTGCAAGGGCGGATGCCCCTGCTTTCTGAAAAGCATAGGAAAGCTCGTATGCACCGTGACCATAAGCGTCGGCTTTTACGACCGCTATAACAGGCAGGTTTTTTGCAGCTTTTTTGACTTGTCTAAGGTTGTGCGCCGCGGCTTCAAGGTCTATCTCTGCTGTTATGCCCCTGTGCACTTTATTTCTTTTCTTCTTCTTCCTTTTTCTCTACGGGTTTTTTCGGTGTGACATCTATTTCATCAGGCTCAGAGGTGGCTTTTTTGAAGTTTTTTATGGCTTTTCCAAGTCCCCTACCTATCTCTGGAAGCCTCGATGCTCCGAACAGCACAAGTATGATCAGGAATATTATAATCAGCTCCTGTGTGCCTAAACCAAACATAATCTTTCCTCCTGAAAAAGCTTAGCAGTTTTTTGATACCCTTTCAAAGTCTTCAAGGGTGTTGATGTTAATAAATGACCTTCCTTCAGGGTCTATCCTTCTTACCTCTTCCTCCCGTATATACTGAACGTCAATCTCTTTAAGCATGTCAGTAAGAGCCAGTTGCCTTTTGCTTATCATGTCCTCCATAAGCTTTATTATGTTTTTTGTATAGACTGCTAAAAGAGGCTCCGGTCTTTTATTAAATACAGGTACAGTGGCGTCCTTGGCCTTTCTGCTTATTATATAATTTATGAGTTCAGGTTTTATGAACGGCATGTCACATGCGGTTACAAAGACCTCGTGTTCGTCCGTGCCGACAAGCACGGAGTGAATGCCTCCCATAGGTCCGGCGTGTTTAATGATATCCCCTGTAAGGGGTACGCCGAGATAAAAGTAAGATTCAGGCTCATTTGTGCTTATCACGACCTTTTTCGTAATCTGTTTAAGCGTTTCCACTGTGGATTCTATGATTCTCTTTCCGTTAAGCTCTATAAAGCCCTTTGTGAAAGGGAATCTTCTGTTTTCTCCACCTGAAAGCACTGCTGAGACCATGCCTTAGTTTATTAAAAATTGTCTTTTAATACAAGAGAAGGTGTATAGACGACAAAGAAGAGGTTAGTAAAACTCTTCTTCCTGTTCTTGTTTTTCAAGAAGTTCCTTAATCAGGCTGAGTGCTTCGTTTGCAGCTTCTTTGTCCACTTTCTGGATGGCAAAACCTGCATGCACCAGCACGTAATCGCCTGTGGTCACTTCCTCGGGCATCAGGAGCAAGCTTACGTCTCTTCTGGCTCCATAAACGTCAACAGTGGCGATTGTATTCTCTATCTTTATTACCTTAGACGGTATTGCCAGACACATTGTTTACTTCTACTCCCCAGCTCTTGAGTTTATCTAATATAGCATTTATCAGTGTTTCGAATCTTTCGTTTAGTTTTTCAGACATTTGAAGTCCTACTTCTATTGTATCAGGCTGTATTCCCACGAGGCACATTTCAGGGGGAATTGTGCCTTTCAGGGATGCTGAAAAGAGCATGTCCGGAAGACCTATCTGATGCACGGATAGTTTTGTATCGAGGAAGGCTTTTATGTCTTTTCCTTCGATAATCCTGACCGTGCCGGGAGGGGTATCTTTGAAATTTACTGCATCTATTATAAGGAGTCTGTCCTTGTCTTCGATAAAGGGGAGGAGGTCAAGTCCCATAGTGCCTCCGTCAATGAGTTCTACGTCTTCAGGAAAGGTATACCTTTCCTGAAGTGCCCTTACGGCGTGGACTCCAACCCCCTCATCCCTCAGGAGTATATTGCCTATGCCTAAGATCGCTGTCTTTATTCCCACTCCTTGCCTGTTACGAACTTGTATCCACCGAAGATACTTCCCATCAAGCCGTTCTTCTCTACTGTATCCAGATGCCATGCTATGTAGACATGCAGAACTGCAAACACCAGCAGCACATACATTACGAGGTGGTGGAAGAGTCTTATGGTCTGCACATGCATGATGCCGAGAAGCCATCCGCCAAGAAGCGTCCATAAGGCTCCGCTGTGAGCCTGACTGTAAAGTGCAAAGCCTGAGACTATCTCGAATATAAAGAGCAGGAAGACGATGAGATATGTCAGTCCTGCAAGCGCAGTGTGCCCGACTGCATAAGGAGGCTTTCTGCTGATGAGCAGATAGAACTTCACAGCATTTACAAGGTCGCGCCAGCGGTCAGAAGAGAAGGGGAACCATATTTTCCAGCTTGCATATCTGTTTCCTGCGAACGCCCAGTAGAGCCTTATAATGACGCTCATCAGGAATACGTAAGCAGCGGTGAAGTGTATGAACCTCATCCAGCCCATGATGTACTGTTTTGACGAGTAAGCGTGTATGAACGGTGCTCCGATGTAAAAACCGGTTACTGAAAGGGTTAAGATGCAGAGGACGTTTATCCAGTGTGTGAACCTTACGGGGAATTCCCATGCATAGACTCTTAGTCTCTGGTTCATGGCGTCCTCCTATACAATCCTTATCTTGGTTACCGGTTTGCCCTCGGCGTCAAGGACGTGCACTGCGCATGCCATACACGGGTCGAACGAGTGTATTGTCCTGAGTATCTCGATAGGCTGATTCGGGTCTTTCACAGGTGTTCCGACGAGTGCAGACTCATAAGGCCCTCTCTGCCCTTTTGCATCTCTTGGCGAACCGTTCCATGTGCTCGGCACAACGCACTGGTAGTTTGCAATCTTTCTGTCTTTTATCCTTACCCAGTGTCCGAGTGCGCCTCTTGGCGCTTCATGGAAGCCGTAGCCTTGTGCCTCTTTAGGCCAGGTTGAGGGGTCCCATTTGCTTCCGTCATGGACTCTGAAGTCTCCTCTTTTTATGTTCTCTATAAGCTGTTCTATCCAAACAGTGAGCATCTCTGCGGTAACGAGAGTTTCCACTCCTCTTGCGGCTGTCCTTCCGAGTGTCGAGAACAGGGCTTCAGGACCTACATTGAGTTTCTTGAGCACAAGGTTGATGACTTCCTGTATCCTTTTGTGTCCGGAAGCATAGGCAACGAGCATTCTTGCAAGAGGTCCGACCTCCATGGGCATGTCGTCGTATCGAGGGGCTTTAAGCCAGCTGTATTTGCCGTCAGTGTTGAGGTGTTCGTATGGAGGTTTAGGTCCTGTGTATTTGTAGTTTGTCTCGCCGTCCCACGGATGTTTGGGTACAGAATCGCCCTCTTTGTATTCATACCACGAGTGGGTTACGTATTCCATTATCTTTTCGTGGTCTACAGGATGCACTTTGCTCAGGTCTTTGTTCTTGATTACTCCTCTTGGAAGCCAGAGGTTGTCTGTGTTGGAGATGTTGTCATTGGGGAATTCACCGTATGCAAGGTAGTTTCCGACACCTTCGCCGTATTGAGCCCATTCTTTGTAAAAAGATGCCACTGCGAGAAGGTCTGGGATATAGACCTTTTCCACAAACTCCTTTGCCTTTTTTGCAAGTGTGAGCATATGGGCAATGGAGATGGTGTTCAGTGCGCTTTCGCTGTTCGGGTCGATGGGCACAGCCATTCCGCCGACAAGATATGTCTGGGCATGAGGGTTCTTGCTTCCTAATATAGCGTGAATCTTTATTACGTCTTTCTGCCAGTCGAGTGCTTCCAGATAGTGCGCAACAGCCATGAGGTTTGCTTCAGGCGGAAGTTTGTATGCAGGGTGTCCCCAGTAAGCGTTGGCAAAAGGTCCAAGCTGTCCGCTTTCAACGAATGTCTTGAGCTTTTTCTGAACCTCGCTGAAATAATCGGTGCTTGAGTTATGCCAGTCTGATATGGCCTGAGCGAGAGAGGATGTCTTTTTGGGGTCTGCTTTCAGGGCGCTGACGATGTCAACCCAGTCGAGGGCGTGGAGGTGATAGAAATGTATTACATGATCCTGAACATACTGGATTCCTGTTATGAGATTTCTTATGATCCTTGCGTTGTCCGGTATAGTTATATCAAGTGCGTTTTCTACAGCTCTCACGGAGCTGGTGGCGTGAACCGTCGTTCAAACACCTCATATTCGTTGAGTGAATGCCCATGCATCACGAGGGTCTCTTCCTTTAAGTATTATCTCCATTCCTCTGAACATCGTGCTTGATGCCCATGCGTCTTTGACTCTGCCGCCTTCTACCTGAGCCTCTATTCTCAGGTGACCCTCGATTCTGGTTATAGGGTCAACTACGATTTTAGCCATTTAATACCCTCCCTACTCAGTTGTTTCCTTTTCTTTTGGTTTTCCTTTGACAGCCCTTGCTATTCCGTGCACCGCAATACCTGCGGCTGTTACAGCTGCAAGACCAGCTCCGATTTTGTCAGCAGTGCTTTCGATACCAAAGCCCGGGACTTTCGGAAGCCTCTTATAGAACGGGGTCATGGTATCCCAGAAGCGAGGTGCAGCGCATCCTATACAGCCGTGACCAGAACCTACAGGCCAGTTCGTCCCTTCGTTCCATCTTATTACAGGACAATTTTTGTAGGTTTCAGGTCCTTTGCATCCCATTTCATAGAGGCACCAGCCTTTTCTGTGCCCTTCATCTCCCCACTGTCTTACGAACTGTCCTGCATCAAAGTGCGCTCTTCTTTCACAGTGGTCATGGATTCTTTCGCCGTATGCAAAGAGTGGACGTCCATGGCTGTCAGTTGCAGGGAAAGTGCCAAAAGTAAGATAGTGAACGATAGTGGCAGTGAGGTTTTCCACGTTCATAGGGCAGCCGGGCAAGTTTATCAGTGTTATTCCCCGCACTGCGTCTTTCACTCCGACTGCACCGGTAGGATTAGGGTCTGCTGCTGGCCAGCCACCATCCCATGCGCAAGCGCCTACTGCTATAGTGGCAAGGGCATTGCCGCAGACTTCACGCACGATGTCAAGTGCAGACCTGCCGCCTATACAGCAGTAAATTCCTCCGTCCTTTGTCGGAATAGAGCCTTCTACCACTGCAATGTATTTCCCCTTCTGGTGTTTGACTACATCATCACGGGATTTTTCCGCCTGCTTGCCGGCAGGAGCCATGATGGTTTCGTGATAATCAACTGAAAGGACATCAAGGACGATTTCAGCTACCGTCGGCTTGTTTGCCCTCAGGAAGGACTCGGTGTCTCCGGCACAATCCTGAAACTCCAGCCACACGAGTGAGGGTTTTCTGGCTTTCTCAAGCGCCTCTGCTATCTTTGTGGCAAATCCTGCAGGTAGAGCCAAAGTAGCAGCCATTGCAGTGCAGAATTTCATGAAGTCCCTACGTGAAACGCCTCGTTTTAAAAGCCTACCTACGATGTCAATGTGGTCATTTTCACGATGGCCCAAAGATTTCACCTCCCTTCATACTAAATGCTTAATTCAAAGAATATATCTCAGAATATATAAGGTTATGCATGGTGTCAAGAAGTTTTTTATTTAGTTAAGCAGACTTGTTGACAATACTTCTAAAATTAAGTTATGTTAAATATACACGCTGTCGCGGGGTGGAGCAGTCCGGTAGCTCGTCGGGCTCATAACCCGAAGGTCGGTGGTTCAAATCCACCCCCCGCCACCAAAGGGAAATGACGATTATTCAATATATTAAGGGCTCTTGGGAAATACCTCCTGAGAGCTCTTTCCATTTAAGCAGGACACTAACAGGACAGTTGCAGGACAGTGTTTTTAGCTATCCGTACAACCAATATGGCTAAGAAGAAACGTAATAAAGAGGAAGAGAACCGTCCAGTAATCTCAGAAGACAGAGAGGGAAGGGAGGCCCTTTGGGATGACCTCTATGAAAAAGAAGAAGGCTTAATCCTTGAGTTTGATTCTGCTTTGAACAAGGGCAAAGTAAAATCTCTTCGCGATGGGAGTATTTATAACATTGACGATCGTGAGTTGATTAGAACGAAAATTGAATTGCGTCCGGGAGATAAAGTTCTATTCGCTCCTTTTGAAGACCCTCATAAAGGTGATTATGCAAGGATTATTAGAATCCTCGAGTTAAATGTTTGAAGTATTTGTCATAGACTATTTTTAGTAAAACAGAGATAAGTGATGGCAAGCTGTGCATAGATTGTAACCTAATCCCTGATGGACTTTGTCCGTCTCTTTTCAATCTCAAAAACAGCCATGTAGAGTGTTTTAACGCAGCCTCGTCTGTCGGAAACACTCTTCTTGGGTCGGTCTACCTTCCTAAACTTAACTGTTTATGCTCTCGATAATATTCGTGGTGTACATAACCCTACGAACCTTCATCTGTGTTTCTGCCTCTTCAATAGTGGATGCTCATAGACCGCTTTGAAGTTCCTTGTAAGGGGTGTCCACCTCCTGTGTTTTGTTATTTTAATTTACACAGTTAGGTGGACACTTTCCCCTTTGAAAGCGCTTCCAGCATTGTAAAAAGCCTGCCCTTTAAATCCCGGTTTTTTATCCGGCGAAAAAGCAAAATAAGTTCTACCTCCTCTCTGGATATTTCTTCCTCGCCATTACATAGAAATGACTTCACCGGCACATTCAAGGCCTTGGCTATCTGCTCAAGTCTGAAAAGAGAAATATTGCTTATCCCCTTTTCATATTTTTGAACCTGCTGGTAAGATACATCTATCTTTCTAGCAAGTTCCATTTGGGACATTCCCTTGCTTGTTCGAGCCTCCTTAATAAACCTGCCTACCTGCACATTAATGTCCTGAACAATTTGTCTTTTTTCTAACATCTTGCCCAAAATCAAGATGAGAAAGTTGCAACAGTAGGGTTTCAAGTGCCTCTACTGGCTACTCACATTTGGAACCGCTTAAGCTGTAGAAATCATTGCATTATTGACATCGTAGAACTATTTTTTCACGTTGATATATTCAGTCTTCACTACATTTGCAGGCATAAGCGCCTTGACTATATCATATGTAGCACGAACCACGATGTCGCGGGCTACCTCTTCCATGGCAGTCCCTGAAAGACCACTTACCGAACCTCCAAAGCCCACACCACCGCCTGCTCCAAAACCAGCAATACCATAGCTTGTTTTACCTGACTCAGCACTGTAGGTCTTACTAAACACCACTTCCCCTGTCTCAACTTTTACAACACGCACATCCATTCCCAGAGTTGCCTTCTGTTTTGTGGAGCTGATGGCTCCTAAAAGCGGAATATAACCTCCCCCAAAAGACCTTCTTTTGCTTTCAAAGTTGATTGATGTAACAGCTCCCATAACGAGATAATCAGCTGATTCGAGTGAACTCTGTTTACCACTCATGGCAAGCTCGCGCTGCAGGGCTTCCATAGCCTCCCTGTCAAATACTCTGAAACAGCCTGTATCCTGAAGGGCACCTGTGAACATATCCTGAAGGCCATCACCTATACCCTCAAAGTTAGGCACACCGGCAAGCTGTAAAAGTGCAAGAAGACCACCGGGTTTAGGTCCAGAAGACCTGCAAGCTGCAGCCTTACAGGATACTTTACCAATGGAAATTTTTGGACTGGATGCAGTTTCACAGCGAACCCTCTCCACCACTCCTTTACTACTGGTAACCACTGCTCCTTTTTCCCTTTCCTTGACAACAGTTGGTCCCTGTGTGGTAACACAGCCTGAGAAGATTAAAATAGACGCCAAGATAACCGAAACAAACCCTGTTTTCATTATTTCAAACCTCCTATCCTGTTGGGGTTTAAATTTCTACCATAAAGATCCTTTTACCTTTACGCAGCTTATATTGCCGGCAAAACTTGTAAATGCAGTTCCGCCCTTGCCGCCAGCATAGGTTATTGAAGTTGTGACATACTCGGGCAGATACATGTAGCAAACTACGTTGTAATCAGGATCTTTGAAGCGAACTATTTTTGTATCTCCAAACGGACCTCTGGATTCGCCATCGAATACAAGCAATATCCGCTTATGTGTTCCATCATCTGCATAACTGCAAAGACTTAAAAACAGAATGCCTGAAACAATTATTATGAATATGGTTACACTTCGCATCCTCTAATACCTCCTTGTTTAAAGTTAGGCTGTGATTTTTAGGCTATAAGCCAGATTTCGCATAATAATATCATATATAATCTAAATTATCAATATTTTTTATAGCCTATCGTCTATTAATTAATCCCTGCAATTTTTCTTATCCTCTATGCATGGATTCAAGCCGGGTTTTGAAGACAATCGGGAAGAAAATAAGGACTGTCAGGAAAGTGAAAAGAATTTCTCAGGAAAAGCTTGCAGAGCTTGCAGGACTGCACCCAACCTATATCAGCGACATAGAAAACGGCAAAGTAAACGCATCCATCTCCAGTTATTACTCGATAGCAAATGCCTTAAATATGCCCCTCTCTGAACTCGTAACCCTCCCTGCCAGTAAAGCTGATATGAAAGCTGAGGTTGAACTCACCGAACTATTAAGCCTTTTTAGAAGTCTTGGCAGGAAAAAGCAGGCTATTTTTCTGTCAGCTGCAAAAGGCTTGATAAGCGGACTTGAAGGTCAAAAATAAATCCTGTGCTTGTTCTGAAAGCTTAATGGGCTTACACTGACTGTAGTCTTTCCACCAAAGGTACACTGGACATACCTCCATTCGCAGTACCACTGTCAATTAGAGCAAACCAGCTCATTTCAAGTCTGAACTCATTTGGAGTCAGATCCCTGGGTAAGCTGTGGGGGTACGCCTGATTATAATCACCCCCCATTCCTCTATAACCTTGTCAAGAGAGATTCCAGTTGTAGCAAATTGTATCGTTTATGCCGTACTTCCGATACAGTTCAGGCACCGGAATGATGGCCTCTGCCTCTTTGAAAATCCCTACTATCTGTTCCTCCGAATACCTTCTCCTCTTCATCCTTGCCTCCTTGTATCAGTGCTAGCACTCTAATTACAAGTGGCACTATTTTGGGGCATGTCCCTGCCTCTGCAAAACTCATGACCTTGATCCCGACAGAAATGTTATTTACGAGCAGACGAGAGACAGTCTGTGGTTTTTCAGAGAAGTAAAAGAAATGATATAAATTATGTCAATATGCATTGTGGCAAGGCAGCCTTCTATTAGAATAAATTATTAATTTATAAAAATAATAAAATTGACTTTTAAAGATAGAATATGTTTCAGTCAAATCAACTGCTGGTTGTTCTTTTTTGAATGACTATTTATTGTTTGTTGCCATCGAAAGGGTAAAGCACGGGTAACCGTGTGGCACAAAGCCACCTGTCCGGTACAATCGGATAGAGGGGCTGTCGAAATGGCAGGTGTAAACGGTTGCAAGCCTACCTTTTCGGAGGTAGGCTTTTTTGTTGGAGAAGATAATGGGATATTATAATTCTGGAGATTGGAGGAAATAGTGTTTAAGCGACTGACGATAATAGTTGCAGTGGTGTTATTGATGAGTACTTTAGCAGGCTGTAAGCTCAGGACGCCTGAGATTAGAGGTGTAGTGCTGGATGCAGAGACAGGGGAGCCTGTTGAGGGGGCGTGGATTTCAAGTACGTTAACAGTTAAGACGAAGACCGTAGGTGGAGATGTGCACAGTTATCTGTCTGTAGGACAGCCGCATACCAGAACTGATAAAGAAGGTAGATTTATCATCCCATCAAAGAAATTTAAAAAACCTCCCTTTCCGATAGGCTTTGGGACTGAGGTGGAGAGTTTCAGTGTTAATGCTAACACCATAGATGACAAAAGTGGAGGTTTTTATCTGAAGAGAGAAGAATATATTGGAAAGAAACAAATAGAAGTCGTCATTTATGTTAAACCTTGGAAAAAGGGATTAACTGATGAAAGAGAGTATAACTCTTATATTAGGGCACTTTATAACTATTGTCTAACTGGCCGTTTTGGTATCGAGGTTCCTCCAGTTGAAGGCGGCTGTGATGAATGGGAACTTGATTTTGCAATTGCAAAGCATGAGAGGTTTCTTAAACGACTTGGAGAGCCAAAAACCATGGACCAGAGAACTTACTATACAGGTACAATGAGACGGTTGGCTTATCTTTACAAAAAGAAAGGTGATTATAAGAAAGCAATAGAGACATTCAAGAAAGTTAAAGAGTTTAAAGAAAAACGAGGATCTAAACTATGGATAAAAGAATTTGAATTTCAAATAAACGAGCTTCAACGTTTACTTGATAAGGAGTGGAAATAGGGAGGGTGTCCATGTCCAGGAGGAGTCTTTCAGTAGTTTTTTCATTGATACTGATCCTTTCGATGGTTTCTTTGACATCTGGGTTTGATAATAATGCGAATCGTGTAAATCCAGATGACCCGAATGATACACGGCAACGTCCTTACACCCGTGAAAATGCTGTAAAACCGCTTGGTGAAGGTGGTTACTTTGGCGGACATGATACTATTACCGCAGAGGGGATGCTTTTGAAGAAAAAAGTACATCAACAGACAGATCTGGACGGAGGAGAAGATTTTAAAGAGTGGGCAGACGAATTAGCTCTTCCATTTCTCCGCATCGGTGTCCATGATGAGGACTCGACGAAGCTATTCGGAATTATACCTTTAAACGAATCACCGATTGTTAAAGGTGAGAATGGTAATTACTTTCAGCATTTCTATGACCCTCGTGACGAGAAGGGATTAAAAGGGGTCTGGAAATCGGCACTTCAGAGAGCAGGAGAGTACGCTTTAGAGATATACAAGATAATAGGGTGTAGCCCTGATGGCGTAAGCGGTCTCTCTAACGAAGAGAAAAGTAAAGTATACCGCCTGTTCGGTCATATATTGCATCTTATTGAGGACATGGGCAATCCCGCCCACACGAAGGACGATATCCATGTCTTTACAAAGACCTTTGAGGATTATGTAAAGGAACATTGGGCAGATATTGTTAATTCTGATGCTTTTAAAGAGGGAGTTACTGTTGATGAGTATCTCAAGGGCAATTATGAAGTTGGCGATATATACAATCTTAAGCAGTTTTTTGTGGGACTTGCAAATACCAGCATGAGCTTACATACAGATTACTTAGGGAAGATTACTGATGAACAACTTCAGGAAAACGTGGACAGGCTTATTCCTGAAACCATTAAATATGTGGCGGGATATATAGATGCAATATATAAGGAAATGAATAGAGGGGGGAGTTTAAGTAGAAGAGATACTGGCCACTGGATATTACTGGCGAGTCTTGAGTCGGATGTTTACACGCTTGCACAGTTAATAGGAGACACTGAAAACGAAGAAGGCTTTACCTGTGATTTGCCGCCTGAACAGCCCACCCCTGCCAATGATAATCCAGATGACAGATTCGATGTAAGTGATGAATTCTATTGGGAAAAAGAGTTTGGATTAACTGACTATGACCTGACGAACTTTTATATGAGAACGGCTGTCAAGAAGGGCAAAATAAGCGTCTGGTATAAGAAACGGTTTATGGATATGTTCATAGAGGGGAGGACAAAATACATGGATGCTCCTCTGGAAGTAAAGGAAGCAATAGAGGCTGAGTTTCAGGCAATAGGAAAGAAGCTGGAAGAAAGAGATGCAAGGGTTGACTGGGAAGGTGCCCCTGACATAGCACTCTTTACAAATGGCTACTACAAACCATCAATCTCGTTGATGTTAAAGATAGGCGAACCTGTTGCTTTCAAAGGATGGGATTTTGACCCTGCAATGGTAAAAGACCATCCAGTGATGCTGGTGCCTACAGGTGGTTTCTACGGAATGGAAAACTCAGAGGTCTTAAAGGCAAAGCTTGGGGAGTATGTCAAAAACGGTGGAACACTTGTTGTATTTACGCAACAGCATGGCAGTGACTGGAGTCTTTTGCCTACACCGCCAGACCCTGAAACAGGAGAAAAAAGACCTGTGACAGGCTATGGTTATCAGGAAGACCAGAGCTGTCAGTATAATTCAGTCTATATAGATACCTGGCATCCCATGCTTTCGGGTTTCTCTACCTCGACCGCCAATATCGGGGTGGACGGTTATTTTACTTCTTATCCGGAAAACAGCACGATTTTGCTCAGAAGAGTCGCCAATGGTCAGCCAGCCATGATTATTTATCCCTATGGGAAGGGTTATGTGGTGGCAACCACTTTATATACAGATTTTGCCTTCACACACAGTCAGGCAAACCAGACAGAAATAAAACTGGCACAGAACATTATCTCATGGGCTAAGAAGCCCGATACCATTACTGAAGTAACACGAGGAGAAACAGTTAACCTTAACATTAGTCTGTCTAACTTTACCGATAAAGATGCAACATCAGTAAAGTTCATCATACTTGATCCGTTGAGAAAGGTTGTGGGCGAGCAGACACAGGAGATTGCCATTCCTGCTGGTAAGACTGTTACGATTCCATATTCTTATACTGTTTCCTCCACCAGCCCTCTTGGCATTTATCATGTCGACTACGCTTTGCTTGACGCTGCGGGCAATGTCATCCAGCCCCAGGCAGAGACCGACTCAGGCAGGTTTGCAGTAAGCAATCCGCCTCTAAATCCCTACGAAAGCCCTGATTTTGATTTTGCAATCCAGTCTGATGCAGAGCAGTACGCTTATGGTTCAACCGCTGTTTTTACTGTAAAGGCATGGAATAATACTAACAAGGATACACCGCTGACTTTCAAATACGACCTTGTGCACCTTGGACCTGACGGCTCTTGGATAAAAGGGAAGACGTATGATTTCAATGCACCTGCAAACGCCTCAATCTCCTTTAATATAGTCATTCCTGAGGTTAAACATCAGGGATGGCTTCGGGGATGGTTTTATGATGAGTCTGGGAATACAGTAGGTTTTGCCCGGAAGGGCATATGGGTGTTTTCGCCCTCTGTCAGTATCGATGCCCAGACCAACCAGGCTGTCTATAAAAAAGGTGATACTGTCAACCTGACTTTAAGCCTCCAGAACAGACAGAATGCCGCCTATACTGCTGTATTGAAGGTGAACGTCTCAGACCCGTTGAACAGAAGTGTTTACGATACAACATTGGATGTAGCCCTTGCTGCCAACGAGACAGTGATGGAGAGCCTGAGTTTCTTACTGCCACAAACAGCGGAAGGCGGTTTCTATATAGTATCAGTCGAGGCGTATGATTCAGCAGGGAGAAAGATAGGAAGGGATTCAGTGTCTTTCGAACTTCCTAGAAGCCGGATTTCGGCTATACCGGACCTGTCGGTCGCCTTCAGTGCAGGGACAAATACAATCTCTTTTATTCTGAACAATAACGGCAAGATATCCGTATCCTCGGGTGTGCTCGATGTAAACCTCATTGACCCTGAGGGTGCTGTTATATATTCCGGTAGTTTGCCTTTTGCTCTGACTGTGGGCGAAAGCAAGACTATTGATGTGCCTGTAACTATCTCATCGCTTAAGTTTGGAGATTACACACTTACATATACCCAATCGGATGAGACGAAGACGGGAAAACCAATAAGCGTTATCATTCCTAATTCCGTAGCCATAGGTTTTTCCTTTGACAAAACCTTCTACAGGATAAGGGAGGTAGTCGGTCTGACAGTCGGCGTTACCAATACAGGGAGGTTCAATCTGGATGGTGTCTCTGTGATGGTGTCTGTGCCGGATGCAGGTTACACTGATTCAACGATTATTTCATTGGGGATAAATAATACTATTTCACTGGATTGTGCGATACCTCTGCCTGAAACCCTGGCAGCAGGGCAACATAATATAGATGTGACCTTGCTCTTACCCTCAGGCAGTTCGATAACACAAACTTCTGAGTTTACAATTCCTGAATCATCGTTGGTGATTGGGTATTCTGGGCCGACAACGGTTACTACCGGGGATGTGATAAATCTAACTATGGAAAATACTGGAGGGGTTGATACGAACTATACAGCAGAAGAGCTTTACATCATCGACAATAAAGGCGTTGTTATTTACAACGGAAGTGCAACAGATACCATTCTTGCCGGTGAGATAAAGACTCTGGCAGACATTCATATATCGTCCCAGGCAGCTAGTAGCCTTGCTTTTCTGAATGTGCTGACCAGAGACTCTGAAACAGGCAGATTCACTGCATTCTCCAGAACCCTTGAAATTACCGGCCTGACAGCAGAGTTACAAACAAGAACAGACAAGGACGCTTATCTGAAAACAGAGGTAATAACAGGTATATCGAACGTCATAAATGGCCAATTCGGAATTGTAAATGGGATTTTGAATGTTACTGTGAGTAAGATGGAAACTCACAGAACGGGCGGGCAGTTCGATCACTTTCTGCCAAAGGAAGGATGGTTGCCCTTGGATTATGTCAGTGGAATTGCCATAGGTTCTGACGGTTCAATATATGTTTTGAATTTGGAAATAAGCTACGATCGTGTGCTTAAACTTGATAGTAACGGTAGAGTCATAATTTCGTGGGGTAGTTATGGCAGGAGTGATGGACAGTTTTATTCTCCAGATGGTATAGCCGTAGGCCCAGACGGTTCCGTGTATGTGGCGGATACCCATAATCAGCGCATTCAGAAATTCGATAGCAATGGTAATTTTATTACTAAGTGGGGTAGTTATGGCAGTGGCGATGGACAGTTCAAATATCCGAGAAGTGTAGCTGTAAGCCCAGACGGTGCTGTGTACGTAGTAGATAGCTCGAATCACCGCATTCAGAAGTTCGACAGCAATGGTAATTTTATTACTAAGTGGGGTAGTTATGGCAGTGGCGATGGACAATTTAAGTATCCAGATGGTATAGCCGTAGGCTCTGACGGTTCTGTATATGTGGTGGATACCAATAATCACCGCATTCAGAAGTTTGATAGTAACGGTAATTTTATTACTAAGTGGGGTAGTTATGGTAGTGGCGATGGACAATTTAGGTATCCAGATGGTATGACTATAAGTTCTGACGGCCTAATATATGTAGTTGACAGCTCAAATTACCGCATTCAGAAGTTCAACAGCAATGGGAACTTTATAACCAAGTGGGGAAGCAGAGGCAGTGGTGATGGACAGTTTAGATATCCCTCTGGCATAGCTGTAGACCATGACGGCTTCGTATATGTAGGGAGCAGTTCCCTCAGCAGGATACAGAAATTCGACGGCAATGGGAACTTTATTACAAAATGGCAGGGGGAAGGCAGTGACGATGGACAGTTTAATTTTCCAGAAGGTATAGCTGCAGGTCCTGACGGTTCTGTCTATGTGGCGGATACTTATAACCATCGCATTCAGAAGTTTAACAGCAATGGTGATTTTATTACTAAATGGGGAGATATAGGTCATGGTGACGGACAATTTTACTATCCAGAAGGTATAGCCGTAGGTTCTGATGGTACCGTTTATGTAGCAGATACGGATAACAACCGCATTCAGAAGTTTGACAGTAGTGGCAACTTTATAACCAAGTGGGGCAGTTATGGCAGTGGAGAGGGGCAGTTTTGTCATCCGAGGGGTATAGCCATAGATCCTGAAGGTGCTGTTTATGTGGCAGATACTTGTAACAACCGCATTCAAAAGTTCGACAGTAACGGCAACTTTATAACCAAGTGGGGCAGTTATGGCAGTGGAGAGGGGCAGTTTTGTTATCCGTGGGACATAGCCGTAGATCTTGAAGGCTCTGTTTATGTGACTGATACCTGTAACAACCGCATTCAGAAGTTTGACAGTAGTGGCAACTTTATAACCAAGTGGGGCAGTTATGGCAGTGGAAAGGGGCAGTTTTGTTATCCGGGTGGTATAGCTGCAGGATCTGACAGCTCTGTTTATGTAGTTGATACTTATAACTATCGCGTCCAGAGATTTGACAGTAGTGGTAATTTTATTGCTAAATGGGGTAGTTATGGTGACAGCGATGGTCGGTTTAGATTGCCAAGAGGTATAGCCGTAAGTCCTGCTGGCTCTGTATATGTGGTAGATTTAAATAGTCACCGCATTCAGAAAATGGCCATCTCAAATGGAGCCTCTGGAATTCTCTTTGAAACCACAGTTCCAATTACCCAGGCTGCAAATACCGCACAGGAATATATCACTGACATAGGCACGCTGAATACAACAGGCAAGCTCTATCTAAATGCTGAACTAAAGAATGACCTCGGCCAGACAATAGCAAAAGATAAGTACTCCTTCTATATCATTGAGGGTAATACATTTCTTATATTCTCGACAGATAAGAAATACTATAGGCCTGGCGAGACAGTTACAATAGTAGGCGAGGTAAGGAACCTAGCATCAATTACAGCTACGGAGCTAACATTGATTCTGAACCAAGACAGCCAGGCGCTGTATAGTGCGACATTTGATCTCCCGGCCGGAGGTAGCTATTCATTTACCACCACAACAACGGCATCTGCCAAAGGGACATATGTGCTTACAGGCGTAGTTATGCAAGGCAACTCAGCGCTTGTTGAGATAACGGACCAGTACGAGGTGGCAAAACCCGTGGTAACGGCGGCGGTTACTGCGCCGGAGGNGGTGGGCAACGAACCTTTTGATATAAACATTGAGATTAAAAACGATGGGAAGGTGGATGCAGCAGTAATGCTTCAATCCTCAATAGACAACCAAGTACAGGACATCACAATTCCTGCAGGCGAGACAAGGGTATTGGGCTACAGCAGGCAGATTATAGCGTCCACAACCTACACATTTATGTTCACAGGCGATTTAGTCCAGACACTGACAAAGACAGTGAATTACGGCCTCGGCGCATCCATAGCTGTTTCTCCTCAAACTGTATACCCTGAAGGTGGGGTTGAAATACCTGTGACCCTAATGAATACTGGGACACTTGGTGAGTCCCTGACCGTAGAGTTCAGTCTTGCTCCAATGGGTCTCATTGAGTCAAGGACATACTACATCCCAGCAGGGGCAAGTATGACCGACATATTATATTACGAGCTTACGGAAGGGGAATATACCATATCTGCTACAAGCCAGCTTCCGGATGCATTTGCTCAGGCGAATTTCTCGGTTAAGAAAGAAAACAATGTCCGGATGGACGTATCCATTAGTACTCAGGCAGGCGGGCTTATCCCTGTCAGGGTGGACCTGACAAACCTCGGTTACAACAGTATAGACGGCAATCTGCGTTATGTTCTGGTTGACAGCTCCGGAGCAGATGCCTGGAGCGGAGAGCAGGAGGTTACGGCACTCTTACCCGATGAGGTAAGGGCTGTAACGTTTGATATTAACCCACAGGCAATCACTCCGGGGGATTATGTATTAAATGTAAGTCTCCTTGAAAACAGCGGGCAGACCATTGCCTCAGAAAGCGCGCCCCTTTCAATCCTCGGACCGGTCTTTGAAATTACACAGCTTCCGCCCTATCAGACCTACCAGCCAGGGCAGGCAGGGGAAATGACATTCAGCGTAAAAAACACTGGCAACCTTGAGGGTGAGGTAGAGTTTAGCCTTTCAATGTATGACCTTATTGATTCGAGCCAGAGGGCATGGCTTGCAGCAGGAGAGGAAAAGACGTTCACTTTCAGGTTTGCACTTCCGGATGACCTTGAGGAGAAGGACTACTTTGCTGACTACAGTCTCACGGACGGAGATGGAAACCTGATAACATCAGGGCAGGTAAAGTACCACCTTGCAGGCATCAACATAGCCGTGGATGCATCACTTGACAAGCAGAACTACCTGGAAGGTGAAACAGCGCATCTTACACTGAACGTGCAGTCGCAGACAGGAGTGTCTCTGCCTCTGTTTGCAAGGGTGAACTATGCCGGATACGAGTCCGAGCAGGCATTTACGCTTAGTGGAAGTCAGGCGCTAACATTTGATGTCCCGCTCACACAGATTACTGGTGAAAAACTCTTCTACGGCATCTATCACGAATCAGGCAGATCGATACACCTTAATTCACTTTATATCCACAGGGCAGGAGATGTCCTGACCATTACCACGGACAAGCAGGTTTACAATCCCGGTGAAGTTGTGGTTGTCACGGTTTTAGGCGGACAGAGTGGAACCCTGGCGATTAATGCCCTTGATTATACAAATACAATAATGTTTACAGGCTCTATAATAGATAGCTTCACGCTCCCAGCCGAAATGACGGCAGGTACCTATACCATAACCGCAACACTCACTACGGATACCGGGGAGACATTTACCGAGACCCACCCATTTGATGTAGCTGGCATTCAGGTAAAAGTGCTTGAGTGCGTAAACGACAAAGGCAAATATGCTATGAGCGACACCATAATAACACGGTACACGATATCGAGTAACACTGACATCCCAGCCACGCTCAAAACCTGGATTGTAGACCCTGAAGGCGGTTATACACTGATTGGAGAGAAAAGTATAAGTCTTTCATCAACAGAGAACTTGTTGTTTACAGATCAAACTCCGTTTGTGACTGATACCGCTGGTATACACCGCCTTGTTTACGGGATATACAAAGATGGTTTACTGCTTGTATCTGGTAGTGAGGCATTTGATGTGGGTGATGCAGTTTTACTTGGAATTTCCACTGACAAAACCGACTATTCAACAAATACGGAGCCAGTCGTAGTTACAGTAAACGCTTTTGGGACAGTAGATGCCAGCCTCGAGATACAGATAGATGAAAATACAATTAAAACGCAGCAACTCTCACTTGAAGGATTTGTAAACACGGATATTGACCTTGGGACAATCGAGCCTGGAGTGCATACGCTAAAAGGGATATTGACCGTTGGCGGCCTGAAGAGCACAAAAGAAACAAGCTTTGTATACGGAAGCACACTGCCTGATCTAACAGTAAGAGGCTATCAGGCAAGAGATATAGATAGTAATAATACCCTTGCATTCAAGTTTACGGTTGCTAACCAGGGCAAGACACTGGCTGATGCAACTTCATTGGCGTTCTACGAGGGCACCAATCTGGTTGAGACCCAGCCTGTAAAGGCACTTAACCCTGACGAGTCGGAAGAGATAACTCTTACTTTGAATGTCCTCGGCAAGGCAGGAACACTGGTGCTTAAGGCAGTAGCGGATGCTGAGAACGCAGTCGCTGAATTTAATGAGAAGAATAACACTGAGATTCTTAGCGTGGAGATACCTGAAATAACTCTGTTTACAACTACAGGCAGAGGTAAGTACAGAATAAACGAAGATGTAGATATTACAGCTCATGTTACAAACCTTTCTATGGATGCTCTTAACGACTACAGTATCAGAACAACGGTATCTTCTGTTTCAGGCACTGTAATTTTTGATGAGACAATTACATTGGGGATACTGCAAGCAATATCGTCACAGAGTATTCCTTTTTACTGGAACATATCTCCTGAGATAGAAGAGGGTAGTTATAGAATTGACCAGTATGTTTTGAACCCCTCGGGCGAGATTGTTGCATCATCAAGCGCGATTATTGAAGTGGTTGCATCCGATTTTTCGATAGTGTTCGATGTAGAATCTATAAGAGTAAAACAGGGTGAGAAGGCAGTATATACAGGGACAATCGAGCCTCTCGGATACTTTGATGCCTCAGTGACATTGACTGTAGCAGAGCCTCCGGAGGGTGCTACTTTAACAATCACTCCTGACACACTGGTGCCTCCTGGCATAATCACCCTTGAGATATTCACCAATGAGGGCACTAAAGCAGGCACGCACCAGGTAAAAATCATAGCTTCTGGTGATGGTATAGTGCATGAGTCTGTCTTAACCCTTGATGTCGCCGCATTTACCATGGAAACGGATTCAAATGTAACTGAGTTGGAACAGCTTAAAACAGCAATATTTAATATAACTCTTGATTCCATAAACGGCTATGAAGGAGAAGTGACATTGGGCGTTGATGGTGTGCCGTTCGGTGTCAAGGCATCGTTTAGCCAATCTACAGTCCAGGTGCCGGGTGCTGTGACTCTGAATATTCAAACATCAAAGTATGTAATTCCGGGCACTTACAAATTGACTGTTACTGGAGATGACGGACTTGTAAAACACAGGTTAGATTTTACTATCAACTTACAGCTAAATCCTGAAATAGCAGATGGTATCATAACAGCAGAAGGGCCGGGGCCTAACAATGAGGCGTGGATAAGAGTATTCAATTCGGACCTTGAACCAGTACTTGAACTGATAGCCTTTGATACAAAATATGGCGCATATGCAACATCAGCCGACATAGATGGGGACGGCTACGATGAGGTAGTGGTATCCCAGGGGCCTGATCCCAAAAACAAAGCAGTACTCAGGATATTTAAGAAAGACGGGGTATTTATTAAAGAGTTTACTGTTTTTGATACAAAATATGGTCTTACACTTTCCTCTGGAGATCTTAACGGCGATTGGATTGATGAGATTGTGGTAGGTATGGGGCCTGATCCCAAGAATCCAGCGATAATGAAAGTTCTTAGATATAACGGTAGTGAATTGGATGAAATGGCTATACAGACCGTATATGAAGGCATGAAATATGGTGTCAATACAGCAGTAGGGGATATTGATGGTGATAATGTGCCAGAAATAATTACAGCTCCTGGCCCAGGACCGAATAATCCTGCTCTTATAAAGATTTGGAAACAGGATGAGCAGCATCTGTGGGAAAGTAGCAGCTTTAATGCATTTGAAGGCAATTACGGTGCAAATGTAGCCACTGGTGATATTGATGGTGATGGAATTTCAGAGATAATAGTAGGTGCAGGCCCAGACCCGAAAAATGTACCAATGGTGAGAGTATTTAAGTCTGACGGTTCGGCTGTTCTTGAATTAACACCATATAGTGCCAAATATGGTTACGGAGTGAATGTGGCCTCTATAGACATAGATGGTGACGGTGTGGCTGAAATAGTTACTGGACTTGGTTCAGCTCCCCAGAACCCGGCATGGGTAAAGGTGTTTAAATCTGATGGTTCAGAGGTGGCAAGCTTCCTTGCGTATCCAAATAAAACAAAATATGGAGTAAGACTGTTCCTAGGGAAAGCAGAGAAAGGGAGATAATACACTGAATAGAAATGATATAGATTTTCAGTATATTAGCACATTTGAACGCAGTGGGAAATATGACGATGGTGAGAATAAAATTGATTTATTGATAGTAAAACTCAAAAGAAAAACTTCCTTGAAAAAGAGCAAGGACTATGCAAAAAATTTTATTGCCTAGTATTTTAAAGGAAACAGGGGCGGAAAATTAGAATACGCGACATTAGTTGCCTTTGTCTCTCCCAAAGAAGAAGATTGGCGGTCTTCTTTAGTAAAAATAGATTATCGTTTTGATGAAGAACGATTAGGTAGAGTAAGAGTAAGAGTAAGAGAAGAATTTACTCCAGCATGGATGGTCTTTTCTTGTAGGTAAGGAGCAAGAGATGAGAATCTCTCTAAAGGTGAAAAGATAATAGCTGTCCGTAAATGTATTGAACCAGTTTTTACCTATACAGATTTTGATTGTTATGTATTAGCCGCCTTTCATGTGATAAAGACTGGAAGGATAAATTTAAAATACTTAATAGCATTGTTAATTCAAAACTAATTGCCTTTTGGTTAAAGCACAAAGGTAGAATGCAAGGTAATAACTATCAGATAGACAAAGAGCCGCTTTTAGCCCTGCCCATTATTAAGCTGAACGAAAATGAACAAAAAGAAATTATAGAACTTGTCAACAAAATTCTCTCTCTCACCCAATTCGAAGACTATCTTAAGAATCCGCAAAAACAAGCCAAAGTCAAAGAATACGAACGCCAAATTGACTGGATGATTTATAGATTATACGGTTTAACAGATGAAGAGATAAAGATAGTGGAAGATTTTGAAAAGAAATAAATTGCGAGAAGAAACATAAGATAAACGAGTATGCCTGCAAAGAAACGATATCAAGAGAAAATTACAACTGATAACTTTATAATTCATTGGTTTACAAATGGTCCAGGTAATAATTACAAGAAATTTAGGCACTTGGAGTTAATAGAAAAAAACGGAGCACGAGAAGTTATACTTGAACCTCTAACAGCGATTATTTTTATTCACCATAATGATCCTGAAGAGTTCAAACAAAATCTTCAATATCTTGGGTATCCTGAAGTAGCAAGAGAACTTGATAGACGTCCAAGAGATGAGAATATAAGAAAAGGTAATTTTGGTGAAATTTTAGCCTCAGAATATTTAAGACAAAAAGAAGGATATCTCATCCCAGTTTATCGGCTTCGATATAGCCAACATTCTGATGCATCCCCTCCTGGGGATGATGTGCTGGCTTTTAAGCTCGACCAACAAAAAGGTTCTAAAAAAGAAATCTGTATTGCAGAAGTAAAAGTAAGAAATCGATTTAGTTCTGAGGCAGTAAAAGAAGCTTATGAAAAAATTGATAAATCATATAGCGGACTACGACCACGACCGAAATCCCTTTTGTTTGTTATTTCAATCCTTAGAAAAGAGAAAAAAGATGACATTGCAGAGAAATTGCTCAATTTATTAAATCGAGCAAGGGGCAACCCTTTTAATGTACGATATATTATATTTTTAATAACTGGTAATAAACCGAGAAATCCTTTTGGTGCTATTGAATCAATTGAAAAACCAATTCGTAATTTAACAGCGATGAATTTGACCCTCAATAGCCTAACAGAGTTAGTAAATACCGTATTTGAAAGGAGGATTAATCTAAAGTGAACGGTAGTTCACAATCGGCATTGAAGAGTCTACAAGACTTAGCAAACAACAGAAAATTTCAAAATTTTGTAAGTCAGGCTTACTCAAGATCGGTATTACGACAACTTCGAGCAAATCCTCGAGATTGGCCGAGTTATACCAGTACCCTCGACAATGACCTCCATTATATAGCCTACTTTTTATTCTGGCAGGGACTTATTCTAAAGGACTCTGAAACATACAAAGCAAAGGCTGATAATTATATTAAAGAAGGAGCACAAATCCTTGAATTTCTTTATGCCACTGCCCCAAAGGAAAGTGTTGAGCGAGTAGAGCAGATTTTTAATTCAGCCCTTGGATACTACATTTCAGGATATTACGCAAGGGCATATGTTTTAATGAAAGATTTGGAAAGCGGGAACTCATTACCACAAGAATTTGAAGTGCTTAAAAAATTATTTTTGAAGGATATTCGGGGATTACGTCCTCTAATTTCTTCAGTGCTATTTAGCCAAGAATATTCTGATTCTGCTTTAGCTTTTGGATTGCGAGACAAAACTCTTACAGAACCAGATGTATTTGAAAGGATTCTCCGAACTACTCTGAATAAAGCACTTTCATATTTCATAGAATTCCCCAAAAATGGATATGAAAAGTTGCTTCGCCAAGCTGTCTTCCTTCTTGAGCAGGGAATAGAACTTGCCAGCAATCTCCATTATGTGGACTGGTGGTGGCTATTTTTCGCTATTAAATATCTTTTTAACGAATACGAGAGGAATTCACTTTGGCTCAATCTTGTACCTTTAATCTCGGATGATTCTTCTGGAGAACTTATTGTACCGTATATTCGAAATAATCTTAAAAAGAGGATACCGTTGCTTGAATTATGGCGCTCGCAGATTGAGGCGTTGCCTAAAATAAATGATCCAGACAGAAAAAGCTATGTTCTTAAGATGCCAACAAGTTCAGGAAAAACGAAAATCGCAGAGTTGGCTATTTTGAGGACCTTACTTGATGATAAAGAATCTAAATGTATTTATCTTGCTCCATACCGAGCATTAGCAGTAGAAATCGAACGAGAACTCAGAGAGAGTTTTCGAGGTTTGGGTATTATGGTATCTGAAATTTACGGAGGCTTTGATTTAAGTGCGGTTGAGAAACATTTGATTGAGAAATCAAAAGTGTTAATTGCGACTCCAGAAAAAATGGATGCTTTTATTAGATATAATCCTGAACTTTGTAAAGGTGTGAAACTTATAATAGTTGACGAAGGTCATTTAATTAATTTTACGAAGCGAGGATTAAAATTTGAGTTTTTTATACATAGGATATTGAGAAGATTTGAATCACAAAATGTTCGGTTTCTGGTTGTTTCTGCAGTTCTTCCCAATACCAAAGAGTTTGCAAGATGGATAACTGGCGATGAAGAGAATATTATTGAATCTGAATGGCGTCCTTCACGTCAGTTACTTGGAGAGTTCCGATGGACTGGAACTAAAGGAGAAATATACTATTCAGACTTCGAACATGATTGCTATGTTCTAAATTTTATACGACAAAGTGAGCTATCAGAAATCAAAGGAAGAAGATGGCGAACCAAATATCCTAAAGATTTGAAAGAAGCAGTAGTAGAGGCAGCTATAAAACTTTCACGTGAAGGAATTACTATGATATTCAGTGCTCAAAAAAGATCAGCTTTTCCTATTGGAAGACGGATACTCAAAGCGATTGAAATAAATAAGGCGATTGCAGAAACTCAAGGTTCCGAGTTTAAGCTGAATATAAATGAAGATAAACGCTGTCTTCTTGATGAAGCAATAAAGTTGGCAGAAGAAATGATGGGAGCAGATGCAGAATTAGTTAAGTTTCTGGAGGCAGGTTTTGTAGTTCATCATGGAGATATCCCTCATTCTTTACGGCTTAAGATCGAAGAATTAGTCAGGGAAGAAGTTGTATCGCTAATCATAGCAACAACTACTCTTGCCCAAGGAGTTAATCTACCAATACGGACTGTAATAGTTGATAGTCTTCAGCATGGGCATGATTCCTACATTAGCCCAACAGATTTTTGGAATATATGTGGACGTGCTGGACGAGGAATGAAAGAGAATGAAGGACAAATTTTATTTGCTGTGGATTTGACAAAACCGGCGAAAGTCCGACGAAAAAGAGAAATAATAGAGCGGATAGTTCAAGGATATAAAACCTATCGTTTGCAAAGTGCATTAAGAGAATTGTTAAGGATGGTATTGATAAAATGGGAAAGCTCTCATGGGAACATAAATTTGCCGGAATTATGTCAAAAATTAGCTGAGAATAACTTAACTTGGTTATCTGAAAATGAAAGAGATGAAATTAGAGAATGGCTTGATTTTCTCGATTCTGAGCTCTTGGCCTTAACTGTGGAAATATCAGATGAAGATATCTCTCCAGATCTATTACAAATGATATTTCAAAAATCACTTTTGTTTTTACAGTTACAGACAGAAGAAAATGTTCAAGAGTGGCTCCGAGCGGCGACTGAAATTCTACATGCACGTATTAGGTATATAAGAAATAAAGTACAAACAAAGTCACAAAGGAAAAAATATTACCTCTTAGGTTTTCCATTTACTGACTGTGAAAAAGTTGAGAATCACGCTGATTCTTTATTGGACGTATACCTGAAGGCAGAAGATTATAATTCATGGACACCAGATGACAAAAATAAATATCTTGCAGATATATGTAGATTTCTATTCAACTTAGGAGAGTTAAAACCTAAAAATGAAACCTTAAATCAATGCTTTGAAAAAATATTATCTCTCTGGCTTCAAGGATATAACCCCAATGAGATATCGCAAGATAGAACGGTTAGAAGGTATACCAACAATCCTGCAAAAATAAGTGCATACATAGAAGATGCTTTTGTTTACAAGGCTCCTTGGGGATTAAATGCTCTGTGGGTTTTTTTATCTGATAAAGCTAAGGAAAATAATAAGGAATTACCTTCGATTACATCTAATTTTTCGGGGTTACTGAAGTATGGTGTTTACGATCCTGTAGCAAGCTGTCTTATGGCTTTTGGTCTCGAGTCACGCAAACTGGCACTCAAGCTTTCAGAATCTTTCGATGGTAATCGAAACGATAGCAAAGAGGTATCTCGTTGGTTTAATAATTTATCTGAGGAAGATTTGTATGGTCTAACTTGTTCTGAAGATGAGATTTGCTTGGTATCCCGTGCACAAGATAGATTTTTTTTCGAAAGAACGGTGAGACTGGATAAAGACAAATATAAATTCACAATCAAAATTGATACAGCTAAAGTAACTAAAGCTTTTGAAAAAGGAGATCGGCTTATTCTCAGTATATCCGAAAACTCAGACGGAACATTCTCACTTCACACACTTGAAGGAATCTTGATTGGCACTTTTAGGTCCCGAAAGCCGCTGCCATCTTTTTTAAAACAGCAAGAGCTTACTGATACCTATATAACAGATATAAAAAAAATTAACGATACTGGACTGCAATTGCATATCGTGGCTGAAGCATTATAAGGATAATGTACACTATTTTCGCACATTTCAGATAAAGGTGGTTCTTCAGCTGGTAAATTAAGTTTACTGCTGAACCTCCTGTTGTGCCGGGGCAGATATTCCTTAAGGAAGTCGTTCCTCATCTTTCGTCTTTATCCCCTTAGCCGCATCTCCTTTATGAGCCTGCCTTGGAAGACCTCGAAGAGCCTCTCGACTCTCCCCTTGGCCTGTGGCGAATGAGCATGGTCGGCTTTGAGGAGGCTTTCAAGTACTCAGTAGGGCAGTGTCAAGAATTTTTCGCACATTCTCTGACTGATGGTTCTTATCTGATTGTTCACGGTTAAGCTATCTCAGTCTCCTTTGCTATCTCCTCAATGCGTTCTGTCTTCATGTACTGCCCGTGATACCAGCTATGTGCCTGAGTCTGGTGGCCGCAAGCATCAGAGCCGACTGCCCGTCCGGAAATGAACCCACTACATTTGCTCTCTGCCTCTTTGAGAATCCCTACTATTGTTCCTCCGAATACCTGCTCCTCTTCATCCTTGCCTCGTTGTATCAAGTGCTATATTATGCCAGCATTCTAATTACAAGTGGCACTATTTTTTTGAGGGGCATGTCCTAATCGTGTGATAAACCATAACACCTCCATAAACGTTCTGAGCTTTCAGTTCCCTCTTTATTGGGAATTAAGGTGAATCACTGAGGAGATAGATGATTTACTTAGCAATTTACATTATTTCAGTTCCCTCTTTATTGGGAATTAAGGTGAATCATACTCAGGCTATAGCTGATGCACAAACTATTTTGAATTTCAGTTCCCTCTTTATTGGGAATTAAGGTGAATCAGAAAATAAGATAGCTACACTCCTTGGCTATAGCACATTTCAGTTCCCTCTTTATTGGGAATTAAGGTGAATCCTGCGTCATACATCGCTATCTCATAAACACCTAAAAAATTTCAGTTCCCTCTTTATTGGGAATTAAGGTGAATCTTCGTAGAGGTTTGTGCCCTATTTACCCTTGAGGAAATTTCAGTTCCCTCTTTATTGGGAATTAAGGTGAATCTTATCACGATAGACGCTACTACAACCGCAAACTGGAGTGAATTTCAGTTCCCTCTTTATTGGGAATTAAGGTGAATCGGAATACTTGAGACTCCAGCCGTCCGATGCCTTATAGTATTTCAGTTCCCTCTTTATTGGGAATTAAGGTGAATCATAGGAACCTTTTTTGCAGTCGCCGATAACAGCGACATTTCAGTTCCCTCTTTATTGGGAATTAAGGTGAATCGCTTTAACAACCTCTTTCACGATGTCTGCTATGTCATTTCAGTTCCCTCTTTATTGGGAATTAAGGTGAATCTTCCCTTGGTTTCCCTTGCCTCCAAACACTCTTTGCAATTTCAGTTCCCTCTTTATTGGGAATTAAGGTGAATCTCGAGCAGGTTGATTCCGCAAGTGAGGCGTGGGTAATTTCAGTTCCCTCTTTATTGGGAATTAAGGTGAATCTGATGTATCTCAGGGACAATGACAATGCGTTATATAACATTTCAGTTCCCTCTTTATTGGGAATTAAGGTGAATCATGGCATCTGTGATTTTCTCGTCCCACGTTTCCATCATTTCAGTTCCCTCTTTATTGGGAATTAAGGTGAATCCGAAAAAAGAGGTGTAATATGCTTCACACAGAAGACGATTTCAGTTCCCTCTTTATTGGGAATTAAGGTGAATCTGAAGTAATTTCGTGAGGTCATTCCTCCATGTTTCAATTTCAGTTCCCTCTTTATTGGGAATTAAGGTGAATCAAAGTAATTGAAGACCCGCTACGCCTGTTAAAGAAGATTTCAGTTCCCTCTTTATTGGGAATTAAGGTGAATCTGTCTTTGAACAAGCACAGGTGCAGGATATCAATTCTGTATTTCAGTTCCCTCTTTATTGGGAATTAAGGTGAATCGCATGATGTGGCGATGGGCTAATGCAAGAGATGACGAATTTCAGTTCCCTCTTTATTGGGAATTAAGGTGAATCTCCTGCCAAAGACTACGCCTAAGCTTCAGGGTGTATATTTCAGTTCCCTCTTTATTGGGAATTAAGGTGAATCTCACTCTGTGCTTATCAGGGGTTTGGCTGAGGAGTCAATTTCAGTTCCCTCTTTATTGGGAATTAAGGTGAATCATGAAACCAAGTATCAGGACTGGCCGTGGAGGTCAAATTTCAGTTCCCTCTTTATTGGGAATTAAGGTGAATCTTATCGGAGGTGAGAACATGAAGATTAAATTTTTGAAATTTCAGTTCCCTCTTTATTGGGAATTAAGGTGAATCGTGTAGAGCTCGAGAAACAGCCAGAGGCTCTTATAGAATTTCAGTTCCCTCTTTATTGGGAATTAAGGTGAATCAAATGGATAAAAAAAGTATTGACATGATAAGCCAGAAATTTCAGTTCCCTCTTTATTGGGAATTAAGGTGAATCTTCAGGAAACCCTCAACTTTCTCTGGGACGTTTTCAATTTCAGTTCCCTCTTTATTGGGAATTAAGGTGAATCAAACAGCCTTAGAAGAGCAAAGAAAGACAGAAAAGTATTTCAGTTCCCTCTTTATTGGGAATTAAGGTGAATCTTCTAAAACTTGCTTTTTTGTAAGGGGAATGCATTATTTCAGTTCCCTCTTTATTGGGAATTAAGGTGAATCCGTGCATAGAACAGAGGAGTAGAACGAGTTATGAGAATTTCAGTTCCCTCTTTATTGGGAATTAAGGTGAATCTGAGGTATGAGTGAAGTAATTATCGAGAAGGTAAGTAAATTTCAGTTCCCTCTTTATTGGGAATTAAGGTGAATCTCATTTACCCCTCCTATTCCGCCCACAGCGTGGGCAATTTCAGTTCCCTCTTTATTGGGAATTAAGGTGAATCATGACCCGAAACGTCAGGGCACTTTCTGGGGCAAAATTTCAGTTCCCTCTTTATTGGGAATTAAGGTGAATCAACCGCAGAGAGGAAAACGCCAGGCTTGCAGCATTACAATTTCAGTTCCCTCTTTATTGGGAATTAAGGTGAATCTTACTGTAGGCACTGACAGCGCAGGTGGTTATACCGTATTTCAGTTCCCTCTTTATTGGGAATTAAGGTGAATCCGCTCTTAAAATACCAAAAATACAAGGGGTTGGGCAAAGATTTTTTCGGAAAATTTCGCAACATCCATTTTTGCTCCAGAACCCCTCAGGTTTGCGAAATATTCAAAATACATCCCCGCAGTAATTCCTGTATTCACAGTCAAGACATTTATTCCTGTTTGTGACTGCCGGAGGCATCTCCTCGTGCTTAAGCATCCATCGTATGTCAGAAAGCATTTTCAGCGTTTTCTCTTTCAGCGAGTCGCTAATCTCGAAAATCACTACATTTTCCTGTGGTATAAGATACACAAAACCATATTTGACTTTCCTCCGGTATACATCTTCGAGTATAAGTGCATAGCCACCAAGCTGATATATGTGATTCTTCTGTGGTTTCCCTCTTGTGTATTTGAAGTCAACAGGAAAGTATCCTTCGGGTGCCTCAATAAGCATGTCGAGTTTTCCTGAAAGGGCAAGCCGTGTTGAGTTTAT
>MTOV01000009.1 GCA_002011815.1 Nitrospirae bacterium JdFR-86
GGCTCCTGAAGGTCCGTGGTAGACTACCACGTCGATAGGCTGGAAGTGTAAAGCAGTAATGCCTAGCTTACCAGTACTAATAGACCGTGCGGCTTGACCTTATTAAAACCCCCCTGTTTTCTAAGAACAAAAATTTTTCACTCATCTAAAAAAGGGGTTCAAAACACTCCTTTTTTAATGTATAATTATGTCTTAAGGGTAGAAAACTATGAGAGAAAAAGATATTTTTGAAGAAATAATAGACATCGGAAAAAGAAGGGGAGTGCTTACCTATGAGGAAATAAACGAAGCACTGCCCGCAGAGTTCTTTACGCCCGATGAACTGGAAGACCTCATGGACCTTCTCCAGGACATGGGCGTTAAAATCGTAGACTACGAAGAAAATGTCCTGCCCGAAGAAGAACCTGAAGAAGAAGAGGTAGCAGAATACGAAAAAACAGAAGACCTCGTGCAGGCTTACTTCCACTCAATGGGCAATATCTCCATACTTACAAAAGACGAAGAAACACAGCTCGCAAAACAGCTCGAAGAAGGCAGAGAACTGATTAAAAATATAGTAACGGCAATGCCCATATACAAAAAGACGGAAATGGCTCAGAACGGCGACGAGGAATCAGAAGAGGAAGTGGGCGACGAAGCACTCATGAAAACACTCTCAAGGCTCGAAACCCTCATGGAACAGGTCCAGGAGCTGGACAAGAAAATCGCACGCTATGGCTCCCTGAAGGCACTAAGAAAAGCTATCAACGAAAAGAAAAAGAAAGGAATAAATACAAAAAGACTCGAATCACTCCTGAAAGAAGTGCAACAGGGATACAAAAAGATTGAAGCAGAAACCGGTGTGAAAATAGATGAACTCAAAAGCCAGTGGGATCGCCTCCAGAAAGCGAAAGAACTGATGACACAGGCTAAAAATGAACTTATCACTCGAAACCTCAGACTCGTCGTCAATATAGCAAAGAACTATGTGGGCAGAGGACTGCCACTGCTTGACCTCATACAGGAAGGCAACATAGGGCTGATGAAAGCCGTAGATAAATTCAAATACGAAAAAGGATTCAAGTTCTCGACCTACGCTACATGGTGGATAAGACAGGCAATAACAAGAGCACTCATTGACCAGACAAAGACCATCAGGGTGCCAGTGCACATGATGGAATTCTACAACAGGGTCACAAAGGCATCCAGAGAACTGACACACCAGCTTGGAAAAGAACCAGGCAATGAGGAAATCGCCAAAAAACTCGGTGTGCCTACCAAAAAAGTAGAGGAGGTCTTCAGGGCAATACAGGATCCGATTGCACTTCAGACCCCAATCGGAGACGAAGACACCGAACTTGAAGATTTCATAGGCGACAAAACCAGTCCCTCACCTTATGCTGACGCAGAAAGAATAGAGGCATCCGAACAGCTGCAGAGAGTGCTGAGAACATTATCTCCAAAAGAAGAAAAAGTCATAAAGATGAGATTCGGAATCGGCGCTGACAGAGACCATACACTTGAAGAAGTCGGCAGATACCTTTCGATTACAAGGGAAAGAGTCCGTCAGATAGAGGCAAAAGCACTCAGGAAACTGAAACACCCGAGCAGACTGAAGGCACTCAGAACACTTATATCTTAAATCTTACTGCAGCCCACTTACAGCATCGCCTCTGTTAATCTCAATATCGCTTTTGACGACAAGTGCCAGGGCAGTATTGTCCCTGAGACTTACGATCTGAAGAAGTCCGTTTTGCCTGTTTTCAGTGCCGGGTATTAAAGTCATCAGCACATCACCGACCTGAAGACCATCTGCCCTGCCCTTGTCTATGTGAACCAGCTCAAACTGCGAACTCAATGTCTTCATATAAGCCATTGCAACAACAAAGCCTTCAATCTGTGGCTTACGTGGCTCACCCGGCAAAAACGGAGGCTCAACTTCATAATACTCATCCAGAAAATCACCGGTATATATCACATTAAACGCCTCAATGACCCTTGCCTTTACATTGTCCTTGCCAGCCTCCTCGGCTTCCACAATGCCGACTACACCGACAAGATAGCCAAGATCCTCCCGTGTCTTCGGATGTTCTACCTTGTCCACCTTACGAATAACATAAAACCTGTCTCCTTTGTTCACAGGCACTATGCTGTTAAAGAATATCTCATCGCCTTTGCCAAATACGATTCTGCGGCGTGGAGAACCTATAATCTCTCCTTTGTAAGGAACATCCCTGGTTATATAACCGCCTGCAAGCAGTGCTTCCTTGGTTATAAGATATCTGCCTCTGACAGGCTCGATTACCTTCACAGGAGGTTTTAACACCTCTATGGGTTCCGGCTCAGGCTTTACGGGCACCGCCTCTTCCTTCTGCATTATTACCCTAAGTGGAATCCTTATGCCCTGCCCTGGATATATCCTGTCAGGATTCTCTATAAAGATGTTCTCCTTCCATATCAGAGGCCATTGAAACGGATCCTCCAACTCTTTTGAAGAGATATCCCAAAGGGTATCACCTTTTTTAACCTCATAGTCCTTATACTCATACTGCTCGGCTACCCCTGAAGAAGCAACCGAAATTATAAAACAAACTGCTAAAATTACTATTGCCAGACTTATCCTCATGTCAAACTCCTTATTTACAAAATTCTCCACATAAACATATCCGACAAAACGAAAACTGTCAAGAGGTATCTCTTCATCTTACTCAAGGGTTGCAACCCTGTGTTGAACCATGTCTTCTTCGTAGTCCTTTCCTTATTGCCTGTATGATGCTTTCTCTAAGCTCTGTATCTTTTATCGAAGAGACAACGTCTTCAATAAAAGAGATGTCTGCCTCGTCAGTGATTTCATGGTGTACGGATTGGGCATGCTGGTCTTTCTTGATTCTGTCTGCCTGGTCATTGACCCTGCCGAGTTTAAGTCTTATATCTTTTACTCCGAAACGGCTCAGCTTCTTGATTATATTTGTTTTATAGAAGTTTATCTGCTGAAGCCATACAGGCGAGTCCACGTTGATAATAAGCACCCCATCTGTGAATTTTGAAGGGGAGGTATGCAAAGACAGCGGTTCCTGAAATATGGCACCCCATGATGCCTTTATATGGTAAAGCCTCAAGGCATTTTCCATGCCCAGGTCTTTTACCAGCGAGTATATAGCGGAATCCGCTTTTTCCAAATCAGACAGCCTTTTTCACGAGTCCTGAACGCAGACACCTCGTGCAGACATAAACCCTCTGTCTTCTGCCGTTAATAACTACCCTTGTTCTCTGCAGATTCGGAAATATCTGTCTCTTTGTTCTGTTATTGGCATGGCTTACATGGTTGCCAACAATTCTTGACTTACCACAGACATGACAGCGTGCCACAACAGCCTCCTTCATTTGATTTAACAACGTTTTTTATGATACCATTTTGAATACGTTCTTACAAGTCTGCATTGGGAGGGGTTAAGACTAAATGCCAAATATAAGAATCTATGAGCTTGCTAAAAAGTTGGGTGCATCCAACAGAGATATACTTGCGGCGTTGGCAAAACTCGGCATAACAGGCAAGACTCATTCATCAAACATAGATGAAAAAACAGCTGAAAAATTGACAAAAATATTTAAAAAACCAGCGGTACCTAAAAAAGAAGTAAAACCTAAGAAGAAGGTCGCAGAAGAGCCAAAAGCAAAGAAAAAACCAGCTAAAGTTGTTGAAAAACCTGCACCTATTCCAAAGGTAGAAGAAAAGCCTGTTGTCAAAAAGCCTGCACCTGCTCCAGAAGCAGAAAAGAAGCCTGAGATTGAAAAGCCTGCACCTGCTCAAAAAGCAGAAGAGAAGCCTGCTGTCGAAAAACCTGCAGCTGCTCCAGAAGTAGGAAAGAAGCCTGCACCTGCTCCAAAAATAGAAGAGAAGCCTCAGCCTCAACCCATTGCTGCCGAGGAAAAAGAAATCCCAACCGTCATCCTGCCTGAAGAAGAAGTAGAACTGAAAGTGCCGGACAGGTTCAAGAAAGATATGGAAGCAGATAAAGTTGAGAAATTCAAGACAAGACCCGGCATGCAAAGGGCATTTCAGGCCATAAGAAAAATAGAACACAGAAAATGGCACGACCACAGAGGCTTTAAGAAAACAGCAAGACAAAGGGCTCAGGTAAAGGTCGAAAAACAGCAACCTGTAATTACTGCGCCGAGAAAAAAGACACTAAAAATACAGGAAGGCACTACTGTTAAGGAATTTGCTGAGCTTATAAGTGCAAAGCTTTCCGATGTTATAAAAAAATTCATGGAATTAGGCTATATGCCTACTATAAACCAGCCGGTTGACCTTGATGCCGCACTCCTTGTTGCTGACAGCCTTGGTGTGAAACTCGAGGTCGCATCCGTAGAGGACCTTTCCGTGGTGGAAGAGGCTCCGGAGGATGAGTCAAAGCTCAAACCTCGTCCACCGGTAGTAACCATCATGGGACACGTTGACCATGGAAAGACATCCCTTCTGGATGCAATCAGAGAGACCAAGGTCATCGAGACAGAAGCAGGCGGTATAACCCAGCACATCGGTGCATACAAGGTGTCTCTGAAAGGAAAAGACATTGTTTTTCTGGACACCCCAGGACACGAAGCATTCACAGCACTAAGAGCAAGAGGTGCAAAAGTAACTGACATCGTTGTTCTTGTTGTAGCTGCAGACGATGGTGTAAAACCCCAGACAGTGGAAGCCATTAACCATGCAAAGGCTGCAAATGTGCCCATCATCGTTGCTATTAACAAGATAGACAAACCAGAGGCAAACCCCAATAAGGTTAAGACCGAACTCTCAGAGTACGGCATAATCCCTGAGGAATGGGGCGGACAGCATATATTTGCGGAAATCTCAGCAAAACACCGGATAGGTATTGAAAATCTTCTTGAGCTTATACTGCTTCAGGCAGAAGTCATGGAGTTAAAGGCAAATCCTGACAGGCCTGCAAAAGGCGTTATCATAGAGTCAAGACTCGACAAAGGCAGAGGACCAGTGGCAACAGTGCTTGTGCAGGCAGGAACCCTGAAAGTCGGAGATGCCCTTATCTCAGGAGTAAATGCAGGCAAGGTCAGAGCACTCATTGACGACACAGGCAAGAGGATTCCAGAGGCAGGACCCTCAACCCCTGTGGAAGTCCTCGGCTTCGGAAACGTCCCTACTGCAGGAGATGCCTTCGCAGTTATGGAAGACGAAAGAAAGGCACGACAGATCGCACTCGCACGACTGCAGAAACAAAAATCCGCTGAAATGGCAAAGGCAAGAAAACTCACACTCGATGAACTCTATTCAAAGATAAAAGAAGGTGCTATAAAGGAACTGAACATCGTAATAAAAGGCGACGTGCAAGGCTCTGTTGAAGCGATAAAGGATGCACTTGAAGGCATAAAGCACCCTGAGGTAAAGGTAAAAGTCCTGCATTCTTCGGTAGGCGGTATTAATGAGTCTGACGTTATGCTGGCAGCAGCCTCCGATGCAATAATCATCGGCTTTAACGTAAGGCCTGAGATGAAAGCCGCACAGACTGCAGAAAAAGAAGGCGTGGACATCAGACTTTACAACATAATCTATGAGGCAATAGAAGACGTGAAAAAGGCGCTCGAGGGCATGCTCGAACCTACACTGAAGGAGAAAGTGCTCGGCAGGGCAGAGGTGCGCAAGACATTCCAGGTCTCAAGGCTCGGAACAATAGCAGGCTGTTATGTAACCGATGGCACTATCAGCCGTGCAAGCGACGGCATCAGGGTCATAAGAGACAATATAGTCGTTTACGAGGGGAAGATTTCCTCTCTAAAAAGGTTCAAAGAGGATGTCAGAGACGTGCAGGCAGGATATGAATGCGGTATCATGATAGAGAACTTCAACGACATAAAAGTCGGAGACATCCTCGAGAACTATATCATAGAGAAAGTAGCAGCAAAACTTTAAGAACATGCTTCCATATAAGCGTTCCCAGAGAGTGAGTCATCTCCTCAGGGAAGAAGTCTCAGACATCGTAATGCACAGAATAAAAGACCCACGGTTAGGCTTCCTTACAGTCACCGACGTGGACGTAACCGAAGACCTCAAAATAGCACGCATATACATAAGTATACTCAAAGAGGAAGAGATAGAGATCTCACTGGAAATACTGAACTCTGCAAAACGTTTCATTCGCTCTGAACTAGGCAAAAGACTGCGCATGAAATTCATTCCAGTACTTGAATTCAGACTCGATACAACCGCCCGGTACGGAGACAAAATCGAGCGCCTGCTTAAAAAAATCCGGGAGAAGGGGCAATGACCCCTCTGGAAAACATCGTCTCCTTCCTGAAGGACAATAACGATTTTTTTATCGCCACACATCTGAATCCCGAAGGTGATGCCTTAGGCTCGGCAATCGCCCTTTCAATGGCCCTCGAATCACTCGGCAAAAACACAGTCGTTTACGACAAAGACCCTGTTCCGGAGTTTTATAAATTTCTACCCGGATACAATAAGATTACAAACTCTGTATCATCATTAGATACAAAAGAGCTTTCACTTATCCTGCTTGACTGCAATACACCGGACAGGGCAGGAATCGAAAAGCTCACTTTCAAACACACGGTAGTCATAGACCACCACGAAACAGAGACTAACTTTGGCGACATAAAATGGGTAGAACCCCAAACCCCTGCCACTGGTCTCATGATATTCAAGCTCTTAAAAGAAATGGGCATAAAAATAACACAGGACATTGCCGTTAACCTTTATGCAGCCATAGCAGTGGACACAGGCACGTTCAGATACAGTAACACCAGCTCTGAAGTCCTGAAAGCTGCAGCAGAACTGGCAGAGGCAGGGGCAAACCCCGGCTTTATAGCAGAAAGCATCCACGAGAGCTGGTCAAGAAACAGGTTTAAGCTGTTGTGCATGGCACTGAGTACGCTTGAAATAATAGACAGCGTGGCATTCATAGTGGTCACAAAGGACATGTTCAACACGACAGAAACCCTGCCCTCTGACACCGAAAACTTCTCGAACGTGCCCCGCATGATGAAGGACATAAAGGTATCCGTATTCTTCAGGGAAACAGATGAAGGCTACTGGAAGGTAAGCCTCAGGTCAAAGAGAGACTTCAATGTCGCACGCATCGCAGAGCAGTTCGATGGCGGAGGACACAAAAACGCCGCAGGATGCACCATAAAAGCAGACCTTAAAACAGCCAAGAGGATGCTTCTTGAGGCGATAAGAGGGCAGTGATTTTTACACGTTGTCCAGCATGTGCCCCAGCTTCTTCTTTTTCGTCTTTAAATAAATAATATTTTTGTCATTCGGTTTTGTCTCTATTGGAACCCTCTCAACCACTCTCAGACCATAACCCTCAAGACCGACTATCTTCTTGGGGTTATTGGTTATGAGTCTCATGTCTCTTACTCCAAGGTCAACGAGTATCTGTGCGCCTATGCCGTAGTCTCTCAAGTCAGGCTTGAAACCGAGTTTGATATTCGCTTCGACCGTATCAAGTCCTTTGTCCTGAAGCTCGTATGCCCTGAGCTTGTTGGCAAGCCCGATGCCTCTTCCTTCCTGCCGCATGTAGAGTATTACGCCTTTGCCCTCTTCCTCTATCTTGCGCATGGCTTTGTGCAACTGCTCACCGCAGTCACACCTCTTAGAGCCGAATATGTCACCTGTAAGGCATTCGGAGTGAACCCTTACCAGAACCTTGTCTTCAGGCTTTATCTCACCTTTGATAAGCGCAATATGGACGTTGTTGTCAACATCATTGGCGTATGCTATCGCCCTGAAGTCTCCGTAATCAGTAGGAAGCCGCACGTCCGCAATTCTCCTTACGAAGCTTTCCGTCTTCATTCTGTAGTTAATCAGGTCTTTTATCGTGACTATCTTGAGGTTGTGCTTTTCTGCAAATTTCATGAGTTCGGGGACTCTTGCCATTGTGCCGTCGTCGTTCATTATTTCGCATATCACGCCTGCCGGGTAAAGCCCTGCAAGCCGTGCAAGGTCAACAGAGCCTTCTGTCTGCCCTGCCCTCTGAAGCACTCCGCCTGGCTTTGCCCTAAGAGGAAAAACATGACCAGGACGTGCAAGGTCTTCAGGCTTTGTAGAAGGGTCTATCGCCGTAAGAATCGTCCTTGCCCTGTCATGCGCAGAAATTCCGGTTGTTACACCCCTTTTAGCCTCTATGGAAACCGTAAACGCAGTGCCAAATGTGGATGTGTTCTCCTCAGCCATCATCGGAAGTTTAAGTGCATTTACTCTTTCCGGCGTAAGAGAAAGACATATAAGCCCTCTGCCGTATTTCGCCATAAAGTTTATAGCCTCAGGGGTAACCTTCTCTGCTGCCATACAGAGGTCGCCCTCGTTCTCCCTGTCCTCGTCGTCAACGAGGATAACCATCCTACCTGCCTTTAATTCTTCAATAGCCTCGTCAATGGTATTGAACTTGTATTTTTTCATACCCAATCCCCACCTTGCTATTCAGGTGCTGAGGTAACCACTTTTGAGGAGTGCCCCCATGAGTCCCTCATCACCCTTTTTTTGTTTATTTAGAAAGCGTAAAACATACTTGCCGATTATATCTGCTTCGAGATTGACGGTATCCCCTACCCCCTTAAACCCGATAGTAGTAACCTCTGCGGTATGGGGTATTATAACCACGGTAAAGGAGTCCTTCAGGACATCCACCACCGTAAGGCTTATACCGTCCACAGCCACAGAGCCTTTCTCAACGAGAAAATCCATTACCTGAGACGACGCCTCTATCTCGAACTTAAACATATCTCCTGTTCTGGTCTTGCTTCTTATTCTTCCGACAGCGTCTACATGTCCGGTGACAAAGTGTCCTCCAAGCCTCCCGTCTGCTCTTAAAGCAGGCTCAAGATTTACCTTGTCGCCTGCCTTAAGACTGCCAAGAGTCGTGCTTCTTAGAGTCTCGTCGGACAAGTCAAAACTCAATGTCTCATTCTTTATTTCAGTAACGGTCAGACACGCTCCGTTTACAGCTATGCTGTCACCTACTGCTGCATCTGCGGCTATAGAGCCTGCCTTCACCGCCAGCACCGCACCTGCCGCCTGTCTTTTAAACGATACTACTTCTCCCAGCTCCAATATAATACCCGTGAACATCTATTTGCCTACCTTAAAATTAAAGTATAATTCTCTATTATATATATTCAGCACATTTACTGTCTCCGACCACGAGACTTCCATCCTGTACCCTCCATTCATGCGCTGAAGCCTTACATTCTCTTCCTCTAACTGAACCCCAAGCCTCTGTGCCCGCTCAAACAAACGGTTCTTCAGTTTCTCTTCATCTTTAACCTCAAACCGCACCATGTCCGCTGCATCAGACCTCAAGGCAAAATACCTGTAGTAAGGCATACCGAATATGAATCCTGAATAACCCAAAAGAGCAATCACTAAAAGACAGATTAGTCTTTTAAGCGTTCGCATCAGTGCACCAGTCTTGCTATCCTGCTTAACCTTGGCAGGTGCTTTTTACTGTCCCATGACCAGTAGATTATAAATGCCTTACCTTTTATATCACTTGCATCCACATATCCCCAGTATCTGCTGTCGTAACTCTGGTCACGGTTGTCCCCCATTACGAAATACTTGCCCTTAGGCACAAGATACGGACCAAAATTGTCTCTTGGTTCAACCCTTCCCGGAGATATAGACCTATCTGTATGCCTTACATACGGTTCTTCTACACGCTTGCCGTTTATATAAATGATCTTGTCCCTCGATTCTATTACATCGCCCTCTACTGCCACAATCCTCTTTATAAAATCCCGCTTGGGGTCCTCCGGATACTTGAATACTATTATATCCCCTCTTTCAGGTTTTTTTAAAACCAGAAATTTTTTGTCAGAAAAAGGCAGTTTTATACCGTATATAAACTTATTGACGAGAATATGGTCTCCTACAAGCAGAGTCGGCTTCATAGAGCCTGTGGGTATCTTGAATGCCTGTACAACATATGCCCTGATGAACAGTGCAAGAATAAGAGCTGTGATTATAGCCTCTGTGTATTCCCAAATAACCCTCTTTTTGCTTTTCTTCATCATCCTGTCGCCTTCATGACTGTAAAGAACGCCTCCTGTGGTATCTCCACCTTTCCAACCTGTTTCATCCTCTTTTTGCCCTCTTTCTGTCTTTCGAGGAGTTTCCTTTTTCTTGTTATATCGCCTCCATAACACTTTGCAAGAACGTCTTTTCTCATCGCCTTAACTGTCTGCCTTGCTATTATCTTTCCGCCTATTGCAGCCTGTATTACAACCTCAAAGAGCTGTCTTGGTATGACCTCCTTCAGACTATCCACAACCTGCCGCCCCTTATAATAAGCCTTGTCTCTGTGAACTATCAAGGACAATGCATCCACAGGTTGTCCGTTAATAAGGATGTCAAGCCTTACAAGGTCAGCCTCTCTGTAGCCGATCTGCTCATAGTCCATTGAGGCGTAACCCTTTGAAAGCGACTTAAGTTTGTCGTAGAAGTCCCACAATATTTCGCTTAAAGGCATTTCATATACTAGCATAACCCTTTCTCTGCCCAGATAATTGAACTCTCTCTGAACCCCTCTTCTCTGCTGGCAGAGTTCAAGCACAGGACCGACGAACCTGTCAGGCACAAATACAATAACTTTTACAAACGGCTCCTCTATCTTTATGAATCTTTCGTTCCACTGAGCAGGGTTGTGCACAAGATGCACATTGCCTTTCTGGTCAGTCATCCTGTATCTGACAGTCGGAGTCGTGCTTATAAGCGAAAGGTCGAACTCTCTTTCAAGCCTTTCTTTTATTATCTCCATATGCAAAAGTCCGAGGAAACCGCACCTGAAACCAAAACCCAAAGCCATGGAGGTTTCAGGCTCAAAGACAAACGATGAGTCATTCAACCTGAGCTTCTCCAGTGCGTCCTTCAGCTCTTCATACTGGCTCATGTCCGTGGGATAAAGACCGCAAAACACCATCGGCTTTACTTCTTTATAACCCGGGCACGGCTCTTTTGCAGGCATTGACGCATCTGTTATCGTATCGCCTATCTTTGTATCTGCTACCTGCTTGATGCCGGCAACTATATAACCGACCTCACCTGCACCAAGCCTGGAGACAGGCTTTACCTTCGGTGTAAAAACACCAACCTCGCTTACCTCAAAATCTTTTCCTGAACTCATAAGCCTTATTTTCATTCCAGGCTTTACGACACCGTCAAAGACTCTTACAAGCACTATTGCCCCGCGGTAGTTGTCAAACCATGAATCAAAGATAAGCGCTTTAAGAGGCAGGTCATCCCTTCCTTCAGGCGGTGGGATTTTCTCAACTATCGCCTCCAGCACCTCGGATATGCCTGTGCCGTTTTTGGCGCTTGTAAGTATGGCATCTTCAGCATCGATAGGAAGTGTTTCGCTTATCTGATGCTTGACTTTTTCAGGGTCTGCTGAAGGAAGGTCTATCTTGTTTATAACAGGTATTATTTCAAGATTGTTCTCTATTGCCAGATATGTGTTTGCAAGACTCTGGGCTTCAAGTCCCTGCGAGGCATCCACCACAAGCAGTGCCCCTTCGCACGAGGCAAGACTCCTTGAGACCTCATACGTAAAATCCACATGCCCTGGCGTGTCTATCAGGTTTAAGATATACTCTTTACCGTCCCTTGCCTTGTAGTTCAGCCTTACTGCATGAGCCTTTATCGTTATACCTCTTTCCCTTTCAAGGTCCATGGAGTCAAGAACCTGTTCTGCCATCTCCTCGCGGCTTAAAGCCCCTGTGCACTCAAGTATCCTGTCGGCAAGCGTGGATTTGCCGTGGTCTATGTGTGCAATTATAGAGAAGTTTCTGATGTTTTTTTCTGAAACAGATTTAGACGGCGGGGTTTTTTTCATGAAGTACAAGTGCAGCGGCTCCAAGGATGCCTGCATCATCACCAAGCGAAGACGGCACGATCTTTACTCCTTCAAACAGTCCTTTAAATGTCCTCCTTGATGCCTCTCTTATAGCCTCCTCCACATAAATGTCCCACGCACCTATAAGACCGCCTGTAAGTATTACAGCCTCCGGACTCATTATGTTTATCAGATTGGCTATGCCTACACCAAGATATTTGCCTGCATCCTTGAGCACTTCCCTGGCAAGATTGTCTCCTTCAAATGCGGCTTCGTATATGTCCTCCGGCGTTATCTTATAGATATTGCCTTTACAGCACTCCCTGAGCATGCTGTCTGCTCCTCCTTCAAGAGCCTTTGTCACAGTACCTACCATGGCACGGGCAGCAGCATAAAGCTCAAGACAACCGTAATTGCCACAGGGGCATTTTTCTCCATTATCCACTATGCTCATATGTCCGACCTCTGCAGCTACGCCAAGAAGCTCACCTTTGTAAACAATACCACCACCTATGCCAGTGCCTAATGTCATCAGAACAAAGTTCTTAAAATCCTTTCCAGTACCCATCCACCTTTCTCCAAAAGCAGCAGCACTCGCATCGTTTTCAACAACCAGGGGCAACTTAAATCCAAGTTCTCTGAAACTCTTTCCTGAAATAGAAGGCAGATTCGGTGAGGTAATCACTCCTTGGTTTTCCCTGTCGATTATACCGGCAACGCCGATGCCTATGCCTACTACATCATCGGAAATAAGACGCTCTACCGCAGCCTTAAGAGAAGACATTATATCCCCTGAGGAGGGCTCTTTTATCTTCTGAAGTATCTCACCCTCTTCTGAAATCAGAGCAACTCTTAAATTCGTTCCTCCGAGATCTACCCCTATGGCTTTCCGTTTAGACATAAAAGATGAAAAGGCTAAAAAAGGATAATCTTAATTTTATCACATCCCTGATTGGTGAGTAAAGCAAATGTAACAACAGATAATAAAACAGGCGATAACCCTGTCACCTCAATCCGAGTTTTTTTAAGATAAGCCCTGCATACTTATTCAGAAAATTTTTCCTTGGAAGAAAAGAAAACACCGGTTTTTTTCTTATCCCGAGACCTGAAAGCCACAAACTGGCTTCCTCGTTTTCCCCGAAACTAAGTCCTTTTCTTACTGTCTCAATGGCTTCCTTCTTTCTTCCGGCTTTAAGAAGCACTTTGCCGAGGTTCAGATAAAACACAGTGTTGTCCGGCTCCTTTAAAACAGCATCCTCACACAGAGCAATGGCTTCTTTAACCTTTCCCCGCTCAAGGGCTATCAACATTCCCAGATAGGACTGACACTGTACGGTCTTTTTAATCTCGAAAGACTTTTCAAAACACGAAAGGGCACTCAAGGACTCGCCTTTTCCAAGAAGTTCAATCCCTTTGTTAAAAAGTTCTTCAGCCTTGATTCCAGTGTCGTTTGTCATCCGGAAGATGAAAGCCTGAGCAAAAGACGCACCCGGCTAAAATATTTTAGCACACCTGCCGAAGCAGCTTCCTCCACCTCCCGAGTTTTGCAAGTTCCCACTGCAGGTCGCTTCTCCAACCTCTTGTTAAACGCTTTCATTGCCTCAACCCTGCCGTTGTCCTTAAGATACGCCCTGCCCGGATTAAGATAAAACACAGGATGGAAAAACTCACTTCCAAAAGGAATGCATTCATGTAACCTTTTTATAAAAGCTATTGCGCTTCGTCAAAATACACTCGAATATTAACAATAAACCTTCAAAATAAGCAATTATCCTGAGTTCTAATCAATATTAGATACAATTATAGGTTTATAAATAATTTAAAGTTGACCTTGATTCACTATTTAAAGTAGCTTATAAGACTGATAAAACGATATTAAAAATATTTGTCTTAGGGAACTAAATACTGTACGAGTAAATTTAATGGGAGAGGTCGAAGAAAGGAGAAGAGAAAAAAGAGACCTTTTCACTATAACTGTTGAGTACGAACCTTCCTTTTTAGAAGCCGGCACCCCACCTCAGAGAGGCATAGGTTTAACAACAAATATAAGCAGCAGAGGCTTGGGACTTTATACGAACAGCCCTCTTAAGATAGGTGAAAGCATAAAAGTCTTCAGCACTCATTTATCTGATGAGCCTAAAATCGCTGAAGTGAAGTGGTGTTCACAGGTCTCACACGCAATATTCAGAGCTGGCCTCATGTTTGTATAAGTTTTCTTTTCCTCTGGACTCAGCCAGCAGAACATCAAAGTCTTTACCAGTCAACTTGTTGGATGAGCCCAAGACCGCTCAGGTGAAATGGTGCCCAGAGGTCTGGGATGCTTTCTTCAGAGCCGGTCTTCTGCCAGCATAAAATATAATATACAAATAATTATACAAAATAATATACAAAGACCTTTTTTTCGTGTAAAATACCCTCCATGGAATCATTCAATGAAAGATTAAACCTGGCATTAAATCTTATTAAAGAAGCCAAAAGGATTACTGCTTTTACAGGCGCAGGCATATCGACAGAGTCCGGCATACCGGACTTTCGAAGTCCGGGTGGCATCTGGGACCGCTACAGGATTGTAACTTTTCAGGAATTTCTCACAAGCAACAGTGCACGCAAGGAATACTGGGCTATGAAGAGAGACCTCTTTCGAGAGATAGAAAGTGCAAAGCCCAACAGGGCACATCTGGCTCTTGCAGAACTGGAGAAGATAGGGAAATTAAACTGTCTCATAACCCAGAACATAGACGGTCTTCATCAGGAAGGAGGGAACTCTTCTGACATAATCATAGAGCTTCATGGCACAAACAGAAGAGCGAACTGTCTTGAATGCGGTAAGACATGGCCAATAGAGGACATACAGGCAAGACTTGAAAAAGGTGACCTTGACCCACGGTGTGACGTGTGCAACGGATTCATAAAACCTGCCACAGTCTCCTTCGGACAGGCTATGCCTGTAGAGGACATGCTTAGAGCATTTCAGTGCGCAGCCACCTGCGACCTGTTCCTAATGATAGGTTCTTCCCTGCAGGTCGAGCCTGCAGCCTCCATTCCACGTGAGGCACACAGAGCAGGAGCAAAATTGATATTCATAAACCGCACGGAAACACCGCTGGACTTCATTGCAACAGTGGTCTTCAGAGAAAATGCAAGTGACGTGCTCGATGAACTTGTTAAACTTCTAAAACAGTCAGCCTGATGAACTTACCGCCTGAAGAACAGGTATTTGTCAGACAGATGCTCGAAAAGCTCATGGAGCTTGGCATAGGCGCTGTCTACGGCGACGAAGACGAAAACGAAAAGCCTGCATTAGTTGACTGTGAGCCACGGCTTAAACTCTGTAGAGCCGTTTGCTGTAGTTTCCACTTCGCTCTTACAAAGAAAGAGGCTCAAGGCAAAAAAATAGCATATAACCAGAAAAAACCGTTTTTTATCAAAAGAGAAAACGACGGCTACTGCACACATCTTGAAAGAAGCACCCTCCGTTGCAGTATCTGGACGGAAAGACCTGAAAGATGCCGCAAATACGACTGCCGGACAGACCCAAAGGTCTGGGAAAACTGGCAAAAAGGCATACTGAAAAGCGATGCTTTAAAACACCTTTCTACCCTGAAGGTTTATTCACAGTAACCTGATTTTCTACCGTAAAACTTCCAATCATAATTCCGGTTATACCGCTGAGTGATTTCAAAGGCGTCTTTATCACAATTTTATCGTCTTTGAATCTCTGAAAGATTCCCAAAGCCACAGTTGAATCTCCACGATTGATGCCTAAAAGGACATCTGGCTCTATGCCTGTTGTCTTTACATCAAACCGTCTTCCCCGATAGAAGAAATCCAGCTCTTTAATTGAAAGCCCAATGATCTGAGAGTCCTTAAAATACTCTGCAAACTTTTTGTTTCTGTATTCGATGCGCTGTTTTCTGTTTCTTTCCCTTGCAAACCTGGACACGTCCACAAGGTATATCACAGCGTCTTCTACAAGAGAAAGTATATGCTCAAGCTCCTCACCTCTTTGAAGTGCAATGACCACATCAGGCTTTATAGCCCTTATCTTGCCGATTTTAAGTTCTTTTCCAAGCCCTCCTGCGATGAGCCCTGTTGTATCCACGATAACAATATCCGCACCCTTTGATTTAGACTTCTCAACCATTGCCTTTGTGCCTTCTATCATCCGTGGGATATGCTCTGAGGGATTAAGAGAGCCTATGAAGAACATGTAATCTGCTTTAAAGTCATCCATATCTCGAGGGCTGTTGAATACCTTCATGGAGATTGTCCCTGGAAGACCCAGCGAAGACTGCCCTATATCAGAGTCAACAAGCGAAACTTTGATATTTTTATGAAGAAATTCTTTCAGGAGATATTTAACAAGGGTGGTCTTCCCTGCATCTGTTGCACCGAGGACAACAGCAGTGCCTTTTCTTAACTCTTTTACGATGTCTTTCCAGTCAGGCTCAGGAATCACTCAGAAATTATACATCGAGGTTTACTCTGTGAAAAGACAAGTAAGGATATAACGAAGAACTTATCTTAGTATATTGGTCCTTTTCGGATAACGAGTCTTTGCAACTCAAACGGGATTCCGACCTCAACCGACACGATTCCTGCTTTCCTGAGCACGTAGTCAACCCTGAGGATATCGCCATCGCTGAAGTCTGCCATCAAATACACTGGTCTAAGTTCATAACCTATGGTGTTGCCGTTTTTATCTATGATTTTTTTCATCTTAGTGGTGTAAACCGCACTCTGCGAGCTTACAAAGCGTTCAGCCTCACGAATTGCCTCAGACGCATCAAGCCCTTCTTCGTATTCGAATACCTGTAAAGCCGGAACAATTACATAACCGTCTTCTTCTATATCCAAAATTGCTACGTTCTCAAGGTCACCGTAATAGCTTGGACCGTAAAGTATCAGAGTAAAACGACCTGTTATCTTTGCAGGGTCTTCGACAGGTGCTGTCTTAAGGTAGTTGACGCCACCGCATGAACCCAGTATAAAGAGCAAAAAGGCGAGAATTACTAATGTAATATTTCTCATAAAAGGATTCAGAATGGGTTTTCGAGGACAGCCTTTATTATATACCTCCCCGACTTTTTTATTGTTTCCCGCACACCTGCAACTATAGTAACTTAGAACAATCAGGTGTGTTTTATCAAGAGGGAAGTTGTCAATCCTTAAGTTTTTCAGCTTGCGGGTGTTGTTGAGGGGTTGAGTTGTTTTAGGAGGTATTCCTTCCACATAGAGTTCAAGTTCATTCTGGTTCTACCGAAAAGAGTCCATTCTGTACAGGCCAAAACACTATCTCACAGAAAGGACTCATTTGGTCAAATACTTGCTCATTTTCTTTAACAAAAGACTGCCAATCATCTTTGTCAATGTGAACTCTTATGTATTCATTCACATATACAGATAATATTAAAGGGAAGCTTGTGTCATAGTAAGTGGCAGCTTTATTTATTTTTTCAGTTATTGATTCAAGCAGTTGCCGTTTATATTGCTCAACCTCTGCTGGATCATAAGGGATAGGGACAGGCCCATTCTCTTGCCTTATCATATGAACATCAGGGACGCTTCGATCACTAAGATAAACCGAAGTCAATTCTACGCCAAAATGTTCGTTTGAATTAATATCTCTTAAAATATAATCTGGTTTTTCGCTCTTTTTTACTATTTCAAAATTCCGTCCATGAGGCAGCCTCTTGTAATATTTTAAAAATTCGTTAATTTCGTAATTTTCACGGAAATTTTTATTTGGCCAGTTTTTGCGCTTTTTCACTTTCATAACTCAAAAACACAAAGGGCAGAGACTCCAGCTCTGCCCTTAAAATAGATTATCCGTCTTATATCGCCGTTCTCTATCCGCACTTCGTAAAGCCGCAGTTGTGGCAGACTGCGCAGCCGCCTTCGTGTTCAACAGCGCCGCCGCATTCAGGGCAGGCGCCGATAATCATTATCTCCTCATGTATATTGCCGCCTTCGCCGTTTCCCTTCTTGCCTTTCATGCGATACCTTTCAATCGCCTTTGCTATGGCATCCGAGCAGGAAAGAATTCTGCCTTCACTGTGCCATGCAGGCTGATGACAGGAAACCCCCTTAAGCTGCTTTACAATCTCTTCAGGGTCTATATTAGACCTCATTGCAAGGGAGATAAGCCTTCCTATTGCCTCTGACTGGCTTGCTGCACAACCACCTGCCTTGCCCATCGAGGTGAACAGTTCAAAAAGATGCCCTTCCTCGTCTTCGTTAATCGTGACATAGAGGTTGCCACAACCGGTCTTCATAAGCCTTGTCGTCCCTTTAATCACCTCTGGTCTCTTCCTCGGCACTATCTTTGTCTGCGGCTCTTTCTTCTTTCCTGCCTTGCCTTTTGTAAGAACCTGCTCCTCCCTTGAGCCATCCCTGTAGACAGTAACCCCTTTACAGCCAAGCCTGTATGCAAGCAGATAGACGTCCCTGACATCCTCAGGTGTTGCACTGTTAGGGAAATTCACAGTCTTTGAGACCGCATTGTCCACATACCTCTGGAAAGCCGCCTGCATGGTTATGTGCTCCGTGGGTGTTATGTCATGAGCAGTTACAAAAAGTCTCTTTACATCCTCTGGCACTTCCTTGAAGCCATGAATAGTGCCTTTTTCCGCAATGCTTTCCATAAGCTCCCTGCTCCAGAAGCCTCTTTCCCTTGCGACCTTCTCAAACAGGGGATTTACCTCTATAAGCTTTGTCCCCTCCATTACAGTTCTTACATACGAGACTGCAAACAAAGGCTCTATGCCTGAAGAACACCCTGCTATTATCGAGAGTGTGCCTGTCGGCGCTATGGTAGTAACGGTTGCGTTCCTGACCTTTATCTTTCCGTCAAAAATACTTCCCTTATAATTCGGGAATACTCCCCGTTCCTCAGCAAGTGCGCTTGAAGCTGCCCTGCCCTCTTTCTGTATAAATCCCATTACATCCTCGGCAAGCTCCACTGCCTCCGGCGAGTTATAAGGTATGCCGAGCAGTATCAACATATCAGCCCAGCCCATTACACCAAGACCAATCTTCCTGTTCGCCTTTGTCATCTCCTCTATCTGAGGTAGAGGATACTTGTTTACATCAATAACATTATCCAGAAAATGCACTGCCCGCCATGTAATATCCTTAAGCTTTTCCCAGTCGACCACACAGCCTTCTGAGGTGGTCTTTACCATCTTTGAAAGATTAATAGAGCCGAGATTGCACGACTCAAAAGGCAGAAGCGGCTGCTCCCCGCAGGGATTAGTTGACTCTATATGCCCTATGTGCGGCGTTGGATTTGACTCATCCACCCTGTCTATGAAAACTATGCCTGGCTCTCCGTTCTTCCATGCATGCTCCACTATGAGATCAAAAACCTCCCGTGCCTTCAGCGTGCGTGTAACTTCCTTTGTCCTTGGATTTATGAGACTGTATTCGCCGTCTCGTTCCACTGCCTTCATGAAACTGTCAGTAAGAGCCACGGATATGTTGAAATTGTTGAGTTTGGTGTTTTCGTCCTTGCACTTTATGAAATCGAGTATGTCCGGATGGTCTATCCGCAGGATGCCCATGTTTGCGCCCCTTCTCGTGCCGCCCTGCTTTACTGCCTCGGTTGCAGTGTCAAAAACAGTCATGAAAGAGACAGGTCCTGAGGATATGCCCTTTGTAGAGCCTACGACATCTCCATTCGGTCTGAGCCTTGAAAAACTAAATCCAGTGCCCCCGCCTGATTTATGAATTATCGCAGCGTTTTTGACTGCATCAAATATGGATTCCATCGAGTCTTCTACAGGCAGAACAAAACATGCACTGAGCTGTCCAAGCCTTCTGCCTGCATTCATCAGCGTAGGACTGTTGGGTAGAAACTCAAGGGAGGCAATCATCGAATAAAAATCCTCCTCTACCCTCTTAACCTCTTTTTCGCTCTTTCCATACCTCGAATCAGCAAAAGCAATAGTCCTTGCCACACGCCTGAAAAGCTCCTCAGGGGTTTCTACCACCTCGCCTTCCTCGTTCTTCTTGAGGTATCTCTTTTCAAGAACCTTAAGTGCATTGACTGTAAGATTGGCCTCTGTTACCACCTTCATTATCTGCCTCCCTGTAAATATTAATTTTATACCTATACCTTTCCTTTGCTTTCCGCTAACTTCAGCCTCTTAAGAAGCTCTTCAAATGCATTTTCACCCTCTATCGGACAGTTGCTCGTGCACAAATACTCACACCTTAAACACTTTAACCAGTCTCTGACACCCTCACAGCACTCCATCCTTGCTCTCCACCATAAAATTCAATAATTTGTGTTAATTACCGTCTCGCTGGACATTTAACCACAATATCTTGTGGATGTCAAGGAAAAAGTGAAAATTTTTTAAGTTATTGATTCAAAAAGATTTTTCCTGTGAAATGTGTGTCAGTAGATTGTTAATTAGGAAAAAGGTCCTTTTCGAGCCTTAGTGTTCTCTTATAATCTCGGCTGTAAAGGTATAGAGGGAGGCACCGTTTTTCCATGCGTCCTCCGGCAGTCCTGCCTTAAGTGAGACCTGTTTGAGGAATGTCTCCCTGTCCCAACCGTATTCTACAGGCACCTGTGGAAGAAGAAGTCCTGCCTTCTGTCCTTTTATGATATAAAGCCCGTGTTTTCCTATCTCGATATCTTTAACATCTTTTAAAGGCACAAGGTATGAGAGTATCGAGATTTCTATCTCCATGTCTTTCAGTTCGTATTCTTTCATAGGCGGAAAACGGGGGTCTTTTGAGCATGCGGCAATTGCGTTTCTCAGGACTGATTCATAAAGCGGCATTACAGGATATATGTGTCCTATACAGCCTCTTAAATGTCCGTTTTTGTTTATAGTGACAAAAACAGCCCCGTCTGTCATAAGTTTGGGGTTTTCTACTTCTATCTGAGGAACTGTGCCGTTACGAACATACGATATAACAGCGTTTCTGGCAATGGAAAGAAGCTCTTTTTTGTCCTCTTCTGTATAAGGGCTTTTATAAATGCCGATTGAGCCGTAGCCAACCACCCTGTGTTTGTCCTGAGTGACATCACCTGAGTTTGCGTATTTAAACAACACGCTGAGGTTTGCACCGAGTCTTCTTGAGACCTCCATTGCTATAAGTGTAGGATAAAACCCGCACATCTCAGCCTGCCCGCTCATCACAAGTCTCTGGGTCTCCATAACAGAAAGCCTTTTAATTGCATCTATGAGTTTTCTATCCATATCAACTGCTGTGCTGTAGTCATGGTAGTGCGAAAGGTCTGTGCTTGCAACAAGCATGGCATTGTTGTTTTCTGAAAGTATCTCAGTGAGTTTCAGCACAAGGTGTTCATAAGACTCCTTCGTAGGCATGCTGATTAAAATGGGCACTATCTTAAAATCCTTAAGCACTGCCTGAAGGAAAGGAAGCTGGACTTCAAGCGAGTGTTCTTTTTCATAAGCCTCTGGATAAAACCTCACATCTGCTGTTTCGTCTATAAGTCTTCTTGCGATTTTCCTGTCTATTTTTACGACTCCAAGAGGGGTTTTAAAGCTTCCCCTGTCATACACAGATGCGCCTTTAAAACTGCTGTAGTGACTTGGACCTATCAGTATAACCGTATTGACATCCTTCAGATGCTTGTAACCGTGTGCTGCCACATGCCCTGAGAACACATAACCTGCATGAGGTGAGACAAGAGCTACGAGTTTTCCGCTTACGGGTTTATTTTCAGCCTGTTTGAGAAACCCCTGAACCATCTGTCTGAGGGTAGTCTCCTCTGCAGGATAAAACGCTCCTGCCACCGAAGGCTCTTTAACAGGCTCTTTACATGAGACAAGGGACAAAACCCCTGTTAACAGCAGGGCATACAGCAGTATTTTCAAAGGGGTCACAGACCCTTTTTTATACATTATTAAAGCCTTCTCCAGAACATTGCTTCTCTGGGCTTGTCTATTTTCTTTGAAAAAGGACTGGTGAGTTTTCTTCCGAGGAAGCTCAGGAATCCTCCAAGAAGGAAGAAGCCGAGGAAGTCTCTCCGCGTCATGTAACTATTATAACAAGGGCTGTAAAGGCTTTTAAAGAAAGGTTAAATCTTCTTCCTCCATGAAATATGCTTCTGCCAGTCTTTTCCTTTCTGGGGATAATCTGACCTGTAGTGTGCGCCCACGCTTTCCTTTCTCTTAAGAGCCGCCTCTGTTATAATGGTTGCCACCTGAAGCATGTTCTTCAGTTCGAGCTCGCGTCTTGTAAGGAGCGTCTTGTCGAGGATATAAGCCCAGTCTGAAAGCCTTTGTTTTGCAGTCGTAAGTGAGGATTCGCATCTTATGATTCCGACCTTCTCCCACATAAGTCTTCTTAGTCTTCCTCTTATTTCGTCGTGTGCAGGGATGGAGTGGGCGACTGTGGGCATCTGGAGTTCAGGCTCAGGTGCTTCCACAGGGTTTTTAAGTGCAGAACTGCCTGCCCTCTTACCGAAGACAAGACCTTCAAGCAGGCTGTTGCTTGCAAGTCTGTTTGCACCGTGTATGCCTGTGCACGCGGTCTCACCTGCAGCATAAAGCCCTTTTATGTTGGTTGCACCGTTTGTATCAGTCTTCACCCCGCCCATCATGTAATGTGCAGCCGGGCATACAGGTATAAGGTCTTTTGTTATATCCACGTCATACTGAAGACAGGTCGAATAAATCCTTGGAAAGCGCCTTCTGACAAAGTCGCTTCCAAGGTGCGTAAGGTCGAGAAACACATGGTCGCTTTTGGTCTTTACCATTTCGGAGATTATAGCCCTTGAGACGACGTCCCTTGGTGCAAGCTCTGCCTGTGGATGATACCTTTTCATAAACGGCTCGCGGTTGATGTTTCTTAATATTCCGCCTTCACCGCGCATTGCCTCGCTTAAAAGAAAATGTGGTGCAGCAGGCAGATAAAGGCTTGTTGGATGAAACTGCACAAATTCCATATCCTCAAGCACAGCACCTGCCCTGAACGCCATTGCCATTCCATCGGCAGTTGCCACCTGTGGGTTTGTGGTTATGGAGAAAATCTGTCCTCCTCCGCCTGTGGCTAAGACAGTGGCTTTTGCCAGTATAGGCACTACCCTTCTGTTCTTCAGGACATATGCGCCGAAGCACCTGCCATCTGACACTATAAGCTCAACGGCAATTGCAAAAGCGTACCGTTTAACAGAGGGATACGACCTTACCTTGCCGATAAGCACTCTTTCAAGCTCCTTGCCTGTTGCATCTCCGTGAGCATGAAGGATTCTTTTTCTTGAGTGAGCTGCCTCAAGTGTAAAGGCAAGTTTAGAGCCTTCCTTGTCGAACTCCGCTCCCCATGAGATAAGCTCCTGAATCCTCTCAGGTCCTTCCTCGACAAGGATTCTTACGGCATCCTCCCTGCACAAGCCGTCGCCTGCCTTAAGAGTATCCTCGTAATGTATGCCGACCTCGTCCTCATCACTCATTGCCACGGCAATACCGCCCTGTGCATAGCCTGTGCTGCTCTCCGTAGGAATGTCTTTTGTGACGACAAGAACACTTCCATGAGGAGCAAGCTCTATGGCAGCCCTTAAGCCTGCCACTCCGCCTCCAATAACAAGAAAATCTACATGCTCTTTATCCATTACACTTTTCCTTTTTCAGCCTCGTCATCCAGAAGTTCCCTGAAGTCCGATATGGAAAGAAACTCACTGGACTTTTTAACCTTTTCCCTTGAGCTTGCCCTTGTCTTAAGAAGGATGTATTTTATCCCGTAGCGNCTGGCAGTATGAAGAATCTCCTCTGTGTCGTCTATAAAGAGGGTCTTATTTTTGTCAAAGCCTAAAAGCTTTTCNGTTCTTCTCCAGAATTCGATTTTCTCTTTTGGACAGCCTATCTCAAAGGACGTAATCACAGAATCGAAATACTTTCCGATGCCTGTCTTCTTGAACTTTATATTCACGGATTTATAATGTGCGTTGGTAAGAAGATAAATACGCTTTCTGCGTCTTCTCATTGCCTTAAGGAAGTCCTCTACATGGGGATGGACTTCTATTAAATGTCTTATCTGCTCTTTAAGTGCGGGGATATCAAGGTCAAGCTCTCTTGACCAGAAATCCACATCCGTCCAGTTCAGAGTGCCCTCATGTCTTTTGTATTTTTTAAGGAGTTCTTCTTTTGCCTTTCCGAATGTGATGTTGTTTTTTTCAGCGTATTTTTCAGGCACGAGGTGCTCCCAGAAGTAGTCGTCGAAATACTTGTCAAGGAGTGTGCCGTCCATGTCAAGGAGGATGTATTTTATGTCTTTAAGCGGTATTTCTTTCACTGGAGTCTATCTTATGTAAGCCTCTGTAACGTAGCGGCGCATCATTCTATGGCTGTTGAAGTAATAAGCGTTTTTCCCGATTGCATTCTGCATCATCCTTATCCATACATCTCTGTTCCCGTAGTAAGTAGGGATTATGATGTTTTCGAGTTTATTGTATAAGTCTTCTGCATCGTGAGTATCGTCAGCTTCAACGAGTGTAGTCTCTGTAGGCGGGGGACCTATAGCCCAGCCTGTAAAGCCCTCTATGTGTCCTTCTATCCACCAGCCGTCCAGAACGCTGAAGTTCAGCACTCCATTGTGCGCTGCCTTCATGCCTGAAGTGCCTGACGCCTCCCGTGGCCTCTGCGGGGTGTTAAGCCAGACATCCACACCAGAGACCAGCAACAATGCCATACGCATATCATAGTTTTTAAGATAAACGCATTTGATTTTTTCTTTTAGTTTTTCTATGCACTTGAAGACATATCTTATGGTCTCTTTTCCGGGTCCATCCTTAGGATGCGCCTTGCCGGCATATACGATCTGTATCTTGCCTTTGCCTATCCTTTCGAGCCTCTCTATATCTTTAAAAAGCAGGTATGCCCTTTTGTATGCAGTTGCCCTTCTTGCAAACCCTATGGTAAGGACATCATATTCCATCCCAACGCCTGTCTCTGCATTTATGAAATCAATGAGTTTTCTTTTTGCCTCCATGTGTGCTTCCCAGAGTTCTTCATCAGGTATTCTGCCTACCCTGACAAAGACCTCAGGCTCATTAGCCCAACCTGGGAGATATCTATCATAAAGCCGTTTCATGCTGTCGCATGTCCATGTGTATGAGTGAACCCCGTTGGTTATTGCAGATATTTCATATCCGGGGAACATGGTCTTTGAGACATCCCTGTGTTTTTTCGCCACACCGTTGACATACTCGCTTAAGTTAAGCCCGAGCAATGTCATGTTAAGCCTGTCCTCGCCGCCGAGCTTTTTAAGAATGTGCATCGGCAGTATCTCCCCAAGGACTTCTTTTACAAGGTCGTAAGAGAACTTGTCATGACCGGCTTCCACAGGCGTGTGTGTTGTGAATACACAGAGGTCTCTTACCCGTGGAACATCCCATATAAGGTCTTCGTCCCAGACCTCTTCTATATCTCTTTTATACTCATGCAGAAGTTCAATAGTAAGAAGGCTGGCATGCCCTTCGTTCATGTGGTATTTTTTAATCTCAAAGCCGAGTTCATGAAGCATCCTTACTCCGCCGAAACCGAGTATGGCTTCCTGCTTAAGTCTATATCTCTCATCCCCTCCATAGAGGTAATGTGTAAGCTCTCTGTCTTCCTTGGTGTTTTCCTCTATATCCGTGTCAAGAAAAAGTATGGGAACGCTTCCGCCTGTAACGCTTCTCTGTACATAAAGCCATGCCTGTATGGCTACTTCCCTACCCTCAAGCTGAACATAGACCTTTTGCGGAAGAAGTATCATGAACTTGGAAGGCTCCCATGGCGCAGGACGTTCTGTCTGGCTTCCCTTCTCGTCAATGTCCTGCTCGAAGTAACCCATTCTGCTTATAAGGGTTACTGCAACCATAGGCAGTTTCAGGTCTGCTGCAGACCTGATCGTATCGCCTGCAAGCACGCCAAGACCGCCACTGTAGGTGTGAATGTCATTAAGAATACCTATCTCCATTGAGAAATAGGCTATCTTAGGCTCTCTGATAAACTCGATTATCTCTGCAACGACTGTGCTCATACTGCACTATTTTAAAAGTAAACTCACACAGGGTCAACGACTCTTTTGTTGCCCGGCAAAATAATGATAAAAAACAATCCTTATCAGGAGAGGACTGGCAGGACTGGTGCTGAACAGTTTTCAGCTACTTGTGGCGGTCAGACGGCGCAAGACAGGTCTTGAGTTTAAAATCAGGCTCTGCGTATTCGTCCTTCTTTTTCATAAGAAGCCACTCTTTCTCCTTCCCTGACATTTTCACAAGAACAAACATCCCTTTAAGCTTTTTACCCTCAAGCGTAAACTCAAGCCTTCCTTGTTTTATGCTCCCTGCCTTGAGCTTAAAATCCCCTTTATCCCATATAAGCACTGTGCCTGCACCGTATTGTCCTTCAGGAATCACGCCTTCAAAAGAGCCGTAATCAAGTGTGTGGTCTTCGACAAGGATTGCAAGCCTTTTGTCCTTTGGGTTCATTGAAGGTCCTTTTGGCACTGCCCATGACTTAAGCACCCCGTCCATCTCCAGTCTCAGGTCAAAATGAAGATGCCGGGCATGATGCTCATGCACTACGAATATTGGCATCAGCTTTCTCTCTTCATCTTAAGGATGACTAACACCAGAGTGCCTGCTGTAAAAAGCAAACCGCCTGCAAGCGCCCATGGTGCACCTGGCTCCCTGCTTATCTCAAGAAGCACTGCATTAAACCTTATGTCTTTTAAATAAACTCCAAACCCTTTATAAAACGAAGGCTTATTAGGAGCGAGAAAATCCTCCTTTAATTTCACGCCATCCTTAAAATATTCTATATCAGTTCGCCAGTCCACAGGATAGCCCTGAGGACTAACATCAAGTGTTATGCTCTTTACCTGAAGCAGGATATCATTCGGAAGCCTGAGGACAGAGCCTTCAACTGCAACTGCACTCCCCCTGAAACTACCGGCTGAACTCAGCAGATGCGCAAGGAGTATAAAAAGAAACCCCAGATGTATTACCTGCGGAGAGATTACCAGAAGCCAGCCCTTAAGTTGTCTTTTCTTGACTATGGATTCAACACTGCATAGCAGTGTGTTTGCTGTCAAAAGAGCAAGCAGGAATATCGAGCCCCAGAGCCACCATGTAACACCTGCAGGGTTTTCAACAAGCCATTTAAAAAGCGGTATGGAGTTTATGCTCTGAAACTCCTCCCTTGCAGGCATTACAAAAGAGCCTATAAGGAGGAAAATCAGAAGCGCAAGCAGAAGCCATATGGCTGTCCTGAGTGAGAGGAAAAAATCCAGTATGCTTTCTAAGAAGTTTTTAAGCATAATCTTTTAAAAAGCATGCGAGCTTTTCATCAAAAGCCCTACACCAAGATACGTAAACATTACAACAGCAAACCCTGCGATTCCGAGCACTGCCGAAGGCCTGCCTGCCCACCACTGCGTGAGCCTTGCATGCAGATAAAGACTGTAAAACAGCCAGAGTATTACAGTCCAGAGTTCTTTAGGAGTCCAGAGCCAGTATGTGCCCCATGCAAGATACGCCCATATGCCGCCGAATATCATCGAAAGGCTGAAAAGACAATAACCTATAAATACCGCCTTATGCTGAAGCCTCTCAAGACCTGACTCACCTGCCCTGAGATAGATAATCCCCAATAAAGCCGCTATGCCGAACAGGGCATAGGAAAAAAACGAAAGCGCTACATGAAGCTCAAACCAGTATGTCTTTAACACCGGAGGAAGAGGTGTGCTGTAGGGCTTCTGGAAAAGTGAAAACGCAGTAAACACCGCAGCCATGACCGAAAGCATCCTGTTCAGTGAAATCCGCACATTCTTCTGTTTTAATGCAAGATAAACAGCGATGGAAAATCCAACGAGCGAGGCTGAGAGAAAATTCAGTGTGTCATGCACTCCGACAAGCGGAAGCCTTCCAAGTTCAATTCCCCTCCAGAGGAGATAGCCGGACTGCAAAGCAAACCCTGCATAAAGCAACGGGCTGTAAGCTATGCTGAAAAGATACAAGGCGAATGATAAAGCAGCTGCTGTCACAGGGAAATACACCTTCTAAGATATAACCTCGTCAACAACAGCATAGCAGCAGCCTTGACAGGTGAAAAATTTTTATTTGAGACACCGCTAATGCCTTCCCTAGAAAAACAAATCACAGGTTCTATACAAAACGCTGATACGCTCACTGAGCCAGCTATATTTATATAATAAATATAATAAAAATTGTCGAATTTAAAAATTTTGAATCCTGTCAAAGCTGCTGTCCTGTCGTAGTCTTTGAATTCATTTAAAAATCTTTCCAGGATTAAGTATGCCCTTCGGGTCAAAAAGCCGTTTTATGCCTTTCATCAGGTTAAGCTCCTGTTCTTTAATCTCCATGTCTATATAATCCGCTTTTGTAAGCCCTATGCCGTGCTCTCCTGATATAGTGCCGCCGAGACTCAAAACCGTGTTGAATATCTCTCTTACAAGTGATTGCGCTTTTTTGTATTTTTCTTCATCTTCCCTGTCTGTCATGATATTTACATGAATATTCCCATCGCCTGCATGACCGAAATTCACTATCTTTATACCGCTTTGTTCAGAAAGCCTCTGGAGGCTGACGAGCATTTCAGACAGTCTGTTTCTCGGCACCACGATGTCTTCGTTAATCTTTGCAGGGTTCAGATGATAAAGCGCAGGGGATACTGCCCTTCTGCACTCCCAGAGCCTTTGCCTTGCGTTTTCATCCGCTGCCATCTCAACCTCTGCACCAAGCCCTCTGCAGATGTCTACTATCTTCTCTGCATCTTTCTCTATAGCCTTTGGATAACCGTCAAGCTCTATGAGAAGAAGTGCGTCTATGTCTGTAGGAAGCCCGGTAGGTTTGAAGTTTTCGACTGCCTTTATGGTTTCCCTGTCCATAAACTCAAGCGTCCTCGGTATTATTCCTGCTGAGATTATCCCTGCAACTGCCTTGCCTGATGCCTCGATATCTTTAAAAAAGGCAAGAAGCGTTGTAACCTCCTCAGGGAGAGGCAGAAACCTGAGCCTTATTTTCGTGAATATGCCGAGTGTGCCCTCAGAGCCTACCAGAAGCCTTGTAAGGTCATAGCCCACCACACCCTTATGCGTCTTTACACCTGTTGTGATTAACTCACCAGAAGGAAGCACTGTCTCAATCTCCATTACATAGTCTCTTGTTACACCGTATTTAAGCGCTCTTGGTCCACCTGCGTTTTCAGCTACATTCCCGCCTATTGTGCAGAACTTCATGCTTGCAGGGTCAGGCGGATAGAAAAACCCTCTGCCTTCAAGCTCTCTTTGCAGTTTTCCGTTTATAACCCCGGGTTCGACCACTACATTGTGGTTTTCAGAGTCCACTTCAAGTATCCGGTTCATCTTCTCCAAGCTAAGGACAATTGCACCACTTGAAGGCACAGCACCGCCTGTCATGCCTGTGCCTGCCCCTCTTGGCACAAGAGGTATTCCACGCTCAAAAGCATACTTCATAACCCTTACTACATCCTCTGTGCTCTTAGGCCAGACAACTATTGCAGGCTTGCCCTCATGCCCTGAGGCATCAAACCCGTAGCAGATTAAATCCTCAGGCTCGGTGGAAAACTCTATGTTCTTAAGCTCCATCTTTTTAACTCGCATTTTTCACAATTCTCTGCCCTGCAGACTCCGGATATCCCCCTGTGGCAAAGCGCAAAATCATACTTAAGAGGGTCTTCATGGTCAAGCTCTCTCAGTGCCGAGGTTATCTCCAAAGCCATCTTCCAGTCAGCAGACTTGCGTCTCGTAAATCCAAGACACCTCGACACCCTTGCTATATGAGCATCAAGAGGTATAACGAGCTTGTGTTTCGGTATGCCCTTCCATATTCCAAAGTCTATGTCCCTGTCCCTAATCATCCACCTTAAAAACAGGTTTGCCCTTTTGCATGCACTCCTGTTTCCGGGTGACGGGAAAAACTGCAAGACCCCATGCGGCTTTATATCCCTGCCGTAAACAGGCACAGTATTAATACTTAAAATAAACTCTATCATGCCTGAAAGCGCATTCCCAACATCAGAATCCTTTTTGCTGTAAAACCGCTTAAAGGCTTTTTCAACACTTCCATATTCATTCAGCAATACGCTCAGCATGTATACCAAACAGACGATATCATCCGTATCATTAAACCTGTATCTTATGCCCTGAAAGAGACGCCTCTTTTTTCCGACATTAAAGTCCCTGACAAAATCATAAGGTCTGTCCTCCATTATTGAAAGAACCCTGTCTATAACCGGCATAAAGAGGTCAACCCTTCCGTAGGCGAACGATGCGGCTATGAAAGCAGAGACTTCGATGTCCCTTTTTCTTTTATATTTCATAGGGAACTGAATCGGGTCGTGCCTTACCCTGCCCTTGAAATCATACCCTTTGTAAAGGGCATCGAGGCTTTCATGGAGAGATTTAGCTGCCACAGCCTCAAGTTTAGCAGATTCCGGCTTTTCACTTCCAACAGGAGGAGACCATTGTGCTTTGCTTGACGCACTTACAATTTTGTAGTATAATCTCATAAGGTAAACGGTAACCTATTGCCGTATGAAAGAAAAAGAATTAATATTAAAGAAAAATCGGGAGCTCGGGGCGATACTTGAGGTAAGCAGAGTCCTCACGGCTTCATTTGACCTTGAGAAAAACCTCACATCTGCGATGAAGACACTCAGCAATCTCCTTGACATGCAGAGAGGCTGTGTTTTCCTTCTCGACCCGGTATCTGAAGAGCTTCGGATAGCTGCAGCGCACGGGCTGACAGAGGACGAGATAAGGAGAGGCAAGTATCGCATTGGCGAGGGCATCGTCGGCATGGTCATAAAAAGCGGCTCGCCGATGTTCGTCCCTGACATCGGAGAAGAACCAAAGTTTCTCAACAGGACAGGCTCAAGACCGCAGAAAAAAGGAATCTCTTTTATATCCGTGCCGATAAAACTCAAGGGTGAGACCCTCGGCGTGCTGAGTGTGGACAGAATCTATGCTGAAGAGCATGGAGGGGTTGACGACGACCTTAGAGTGCTCGGCATTGTCGCCTCGTTAATTGCACAGTTCGTAAAACTCTGGGGTATATACAGAAAGTCCGAGGAAGAGAAGGAATCCTTAAGGTCTCAGCTTAAAGACAGATACAATCTGCCGAACATAGTCGGAGAGTCAGAGAAATTTCAGGCTGTCATAAAGTCCGTCCTGAAGGTGGCCAATACTGATGCCACGGTGCTTTTGCTTGGAGAAAGCGGCACAGGAAAGGAGCTCATTGCAAGGACCCTGCATTTCCAGAGCAAGCGGGCAAAAGGACCTTTTATTGCAGTCAACTGTGCTGCACTGCCGGAGAACCTGCTTGAAGCCGAACTCTTTGGTGCTGAAAAAGGGGCATTCACAGGTGCAACATCAAGAAGAATCGGGCGGTTCGAGATGGCACAGGGAGGCTCTATATTCCTTGATGAGATAGGCGAACTCTCGATCAACCTTCAGGCTAAACTCCTGCGCGTGCTTCAGGAGCGCACTTTCGAAAGGGTTGGCTCCTCAAAGCCTATCAAGGCAAATGTAAGGGTAATCACTGCAACCAACAGGAACCTGGCAGAAGAAGTGAAAAAAGGCACCTTCAGGGAAGACCTCTACTGGAGGCTTAATGTCATACCGATTGTGCTCCCGCCGCTTAGGGAAAGAAAAGACGACATTCCGCTGCTTATCGATTACTACACTGAAAGATTCAACAAGGCTTATCGCAAAAATGTCAGGGTTTCGGACGAAGCATTAAAGGCGCTTATGAATTACCACTGGCCTGGAAATGTAAGAGAGCTTGCCAACATGCTCGAACGGCTTATTATCATGAGTGATAAGGAGACCATCGAGCTGTCGGACATACCTCACAGCATAACAAAAAGTCAGGATGTTCTGCCGGAAGTCTCACCAGTTACAGAGAAGTCATCTCTTAAATCCGAGATTGTAAGCCTCGAACGGGAAAGAATAATCAAAGCGCTTAAGGAAAATAACTATGTTCAGCATAAGGCAGCAAAGGCACTTGGCATAACACCAAGACAGTTAGGCTACAGGATTAAAAAATATCATATAGATAAGATGTTATAATCTGTCTGCTTTTAGACATTATAAAGGGGGCTAAGCCCCCTTTATAATGCTGCCTCGTTCGTCTCGCCTGTCCTGATTCTATAGACCTCGGTGACGGGCGAGACGAAAATCTTTCCATCACCTGTAGAGCCGGTTCGTGCTGCCTCAATTATCGTCTGAACTATCTCTTTTACGTCTTCGTCCTTCACCACTATCTCGAGCTTGAATTTGGGAAGCATCTCGATAGTGTATTGTCTTCCTCTGAACTGCTGTGTAAGGCCCTTTTGTTGTCCGTGCCCTTCGATGCGTGTAAGCATCATCCCGGGATAGCCTTTTCTTTCAAGGGCATTTCTTACCTCTTCGAATTTTTCGAGTCTTATAACGGCTGTTACCTTTTGCATGGGCTCCTCCTCTTATTTCAATATCCAGAAATTAGGATACGCAGGGGTTCCGTGCTCGTGTGCATCAAGACCTTCGATTTCCTCTGTCGGCTGAACCCTGAGTCCATAAGTCGCATCAATAACCTTAAAGACAATCAAGCCGAGCACGAACGCCCACAGGAAGCACACCGCAGCACCGATTACCTGTGCTATGAGCTGTCCTGCACCTCCGCCGTAGAAAAGACCCGTAACATAAGGAGCCTCAGTCGTATAGTTTCCGTATGTTCCGTCTGCAAAAAGTCCGAGGCTTATAAGTCCCCATATACCGTTTGTACCGTGAACACTTACTGCACCTACAGGGTCATCCACGCCGATGTTTTCCAGAAACAGCACGCTGAGCACTACCAGAACACCTGCCACAAGGCCTATCACCACTGCTGCCCATGCCTCTACCCATGCACACGGTGCGGTGATTGCCACAAGTCCGGCAAGTATTCCGTTTAGGGTCATGCCGATGTCAAACTTCTTTGACTTCAGATACATCACTCCCATTGCAGCCACTCCGCCTGCTGCCGCTGCAAGGTTAGTGTTGACCGCTATGACTGCTATTCTCAGCTCATGTGCTGAGAGCGTGCTTCCGGGATTAAACCCGAACCATCCGAACCAGAGGATGAACGTTCCTAATGCCGCAAGGCTCATGCTGTGCCCTGGTATGGCATTCGGTTTGCCGTTTTCACTAAATTTTCCGAATCTTGGTCCAACAACTATTGCACCTGCAAGACCTACTGCACCGCCTACAAGATGCACCACTCCAGAGCCTGCAAAATCCAGATGTCCGAGTCCGAACGGGAGGCTTGAAAGCCATCCTCCGCCCCATACCCAGTGACCGTAAATGGGGTAGATTATCGCACTTACCGCCACGGTGTAGAGCAGATACGAGCTGAATTTGAGTCTTTCTGCCACTGCACCTGAGACAATGGTCGCTGCTGTAGCGCAGAACACAAGCTGGAAGATAAATAGCTGGTATTTGCTTACGTCATAGGCGTCACCTAGCAGAAACCATCCGTCTGTTCCGATCAACCCCATTTTGTCAGCACCGAACATAATCGCAAAGCCAACTGCAAAATACCCGAGCGAGCCTATTGCCATGTCCATTGCGTTTTTCATCATGAGATTGCTTACGTTCTTTGCCCTGCAAAACCCGCCTTCAACCATTGCAAACCCTGCCTGCATAAAGAAGACCAGAAAGGCACAAACCAGAACCCACACGAAATCCACTGCCAGGCCCGGGTCTGTCTTGAGCGTGCTTGCACCGCCTGGGTCAGGCGCAGGGTCTTCCTCCGCTGGAAGGGGCGGTGGAGCAGTCTCAGACTGCTCCACCAAGGGAGGGTTAGAACCGGGCACGTCCTCTGCCCAGAGGTTGACACTGGATACCCCCAGCATCAACATTAAAATCATTGTTATCAGCATCAACCTTCTCATCCCGTTCCTCCATTTATAGAGTTTTTAGTTGCTGTCAGAAGCTCACNCCCACGGTTATCCCGCCGTAGAAGGTCTCTTCATCTCCGTCAAAGCTCACCTGCTTCAGCGCATCCTCTGCATCATCACTGAGTGGGAACGAATACGCAATCACCGGCTCAACGGTCACCATATCACCGACAGGTATGCTCAAAGAGGCAGAGACCTCGCCGTTATGGAAATCGCTGTACTCGTTGCCGTTCTTGTCAACGCCTACAATGTTGTTGTCGAACACATAGCTTGCAGATGCGCCAAGAGATAAAGCTATTCCTTCTTTAAGCTCCTTTGAATAATCCAGTGCAAGAACCAGGAATCCGCCAGTGCCTTCGTCGTAATCGTAGTAGAAGGTAAGTGAAGGCGAAACTATGCAGTCATAGCCTACTGAGGCATAAAGCTCCTGTGTGTCGTTTGCACCATCAAGCATGTAGTAGATGTAGCCGACACCAAGGCTTACCTTGTCAAAAGAAAACGAATAGTTAAGGGTTAAGTCTGTTTCAGTAGCTTCCTTTGTATCGCCGTCATAATTCGCCCAGAAGTTTACCCCGAAGTCGCCAATGGTTATATCCATTGAGGGCTGTATAACCCAGTCGTCACTGAGTTTCTGTCCCCTCCATACATAGTTGCTCATGATGCTTGTAGATGCACTGCCTGAGGTCTCCACCTCAGCCTTTGCAATCATTGCTGTGCCTAAAACCATCACCAATGTCAAAACCAGAACAATAAAGTTCTTAAACCTCATCCTTGCCTCCTTTTTTTATTTATTGACTTTTGTCTCCGGTTAATTAATTTCTTGTCGAATGATTCCTCACCTCCTTATCCAATCCGTATTTCTTGACCTTGTAGCCGATCATCCTCTCGGTGATACCGAGCATCCTTGCGGCCTTTGCCTTGACCCAGCCGGTCTTTCTGAGCGCATCCAGTATCTCTGCCTCTTCCAGCTCCTTGAGCTTCTGTTTAAGAGAAATCCTTTCCTGCACCATGCCTGTTATAAGAGCCAGAACTGTGCCAACACGTAACTAATTGTTTTTTATGAGTTTTTATTCAAGCCTGGTTTACAAAAATGTAATGTTTGCTACAACTTTGTAGGATGATCCTGTAGCGTTGCTTTCAGGGATAAAATAATCTTTCAAATACTTATGTTTTTGCTTGGCGGGAAATGTTAATCCTGCAGTGAACCTTATTTAAAACGACGGTTTCTATGTCAGAAAGACAAAGGCCATGTCAACCATTATGGCGAGGATCGAGAGCATGAATATAATGTAATAATTGACATCCTCAAGAGATTTTTCAATTGATGACAGCAGGTATATTACGACCTCACGGTCTTCAGCCGAAAGGCATGCGTTCGCCTTTACCTTTTCTATCAGGCTGTAGTCTTCTATGGCTCTCTTTCTTCTCTTTGAGATAAGGTATCTGTAAAAAAAGAAGACCAGATATCCCAGAATACCTACATACCATACGGGTCTTACCCATAGCGGGTTTAAGTGCTCAAAAACTATAATCGCCCTGAATGCGACTGCCGAGATGAGACCGAGCACAAAAATCCCATAGATTATATATCCCGGCACTACATGTGGTTTTTTCTTACCCATACAGTTACAGCACTGTCATTTTTATCTTATTTCTCATACCCCTATTGTAATCGAATTTCTCTATAATCACAGCTCTATATGCTCGTGACATTTCTTTGTGCAGACCTTATAGCAGCGTCCGCACCCTATACATTTCTCCATATCAATTGATTCGATGAACTTTGGTGTCCAGGGCTTTCCGCGCCTTGTAAACAGCCTTCTTGTGCAATATCAGCAAGGGCTGCAACTGTATTCTGTGTCGTTGTTGACTTGCCGATACCGCCTTTACCGTTTTCAGTGCGGTCTCTTATGAAACATGCGGAGGGCGAAACAAAAGCATATTCCTACAATTTTGTCTGACAATTTTGTAGGACATACAATTTTGTAGGACTCTCACATTCCATAACTTGTTGAAAACAAAGGATTTTTATTCTGGCATGGTTTGTGTTGTATGCATAGTTTGTATGTACTAAGGAATATTACGGGGAGGTGTTCTGATGAGAATGGTTTCCGCAGTAATCAAGCACTACAGGCTTGATGAGGTAAGAAAGGCTCTGACAGACCTCGGTATTCAGGGCATGACCATTGTTGAAGTAAAGGGGTTTGGACGGCAGAAAGGGCATATGGAGGTTTACAGAGGCGCAGAGTATGAAGTCAGGTTTCTGCCGAAAATAAAAGTGGAGGTGGCAGTGCCTGAGGAACTTCTGGATGCCACTGTCAGAGCCATACAGGAGGCTGCAAGAACAGGTGAGATAGGAGACGGAAAGATATTCATCTACGCACTTGAAGACGTCATAAGAATAAGGACAAACGAAAGGGGGAAAGAGGCGATATGATGAAACTAAAAATACTGCTTGCAATCGCAATCGTGCTGCTGTTCCAGAGCATTGCCTTTGCTGCAGAGGCAGACGCCATAGACACAGGCGATACCGCATGGATACTTGCCTCTGCTGCTTTAGTGCTTTTGATGACTCCAGGGCTTGCCATGTTTTACGGCGGAATGGTAAGGAGAAAGAATGTTCTTGGCACAATAATGCACAGCTTTGTTGCAATAGCTGTGATAAGTGTCCAGTGGGTGCTCATCGGCTACAGTCTTTCATTCGGTCCTGACATCGGCGGCTTTATCGGAAGCCTTGAGTGGTTCGGACTGAACGGAGTCGGGCTTGAGCCGAACGCAGACTATGCACCGACAATTCCGCATCTGGCTTTTATGATATATCAGTGCATGTTTGCGGTAATTACACCCGCGCTTATAAGCGGTGCATTTGCCGAGAGGATGAAGTTTTCAGCCTATCTGCTGTTCATTATTCTGTGGAGCACTCTTGTTTACGACCCTGTCGCCCACTGGATATGGGGCACTGGCGGCTGGCTTAAGGAGAGCGGGGCGCTTGATTTTGCAGGCGGAATGGTGGTGCACCTGACATCAGGAATATCCGCGCTCATAGCTGCTCTGGTCATCGGAAAGAGAAAGGACTATCTGAAAGAGCCGATGGTTCCGCACAACCTTCCGATGACAGTGCTTGGAGCAGGACTTCTGTGGTTCGGCTGGTTCGGGTTCAATGCAGGCAGTGCACTGGCTTCAGGCGGGCTGAGCACCGTCGCCTTTGTTACAACTCATACTGCAGCAGCCACTGCCACCTTGGTCTGGGTAATTGTTGAGTGGATTCACAGAGGCAACCCCACAATGTTCGGCGCTGCAACAGGCTGTATTGCAGGGCTTGCAACCATAACACCAGCTGCTGGCTTTGTCTCGCCTGCAGCCTCCATCGTCATTGGCGGAGCAGCAGGCGTGATCTGCTACATCGCACTGAACATGAAGACCATGCTCGGTTACGATGACTCCCTTGATGCCTTCGGCGTTCACGGAATCGGTGGAATAACAGGCACCCTTGGTGCAGGAGTCTTTGCCTCTCTTGCAATCAATGCAGGCGGAGCAAACGGACTGCTCTTCGGAAACCCTGCAACTCTGTTCACACAGATAAAGGCTATCGCTGTGGTAACAGTTTATTCTGTCGCAGTGACACTTATCATCCTCAAGGTCATAGACTGGATAGTCGGACTCAGAGTGGATGAAGAACATGAGGTCATGGGACTTGACCTCAGCCAGCACAGCGAAGCAGGCTACGACTTGCATTAAATAAAGCAAAATGGGGGAGGCTAAAGCCTCCCCCATTTTGCTTATAGAACTGTTTACTCAACTGGAAAGATTTTAACACAGCACGGCAGTGTGTGCTATTCAGTTCCTGCGGTCTTCAACATTAATTTTCTTTACATGCTTTTGCCCGCCCTGGGGCATTATACGGCCTTCATATGCACCCAAGCACTGTCGTGAGGCGGGAAAACTCCTCAAGCGACCTTGTAACGCAGTCCTCTATTGCAAGACCTGAAAAATAATTCCCTGTCAGGACAAGTCTTTTAAATGCAATAAGACGGTCTATTTTTTTAATTAACCTATCGTGCCCGAGCACAGGTGAAGGCATAAAGGCTTTAGCCGTAACCACATAATCCAGCTGCCTTCTTTCTACACCGAGAACTTTACAGATGCTCCTTAGTTTTGCATCATCGTCCATACCTGGCTTGAAATGGAAAGTGAATCCTCTGTAGTCCTCATCCGGTACTGCATCACGTGAGACGATTGAGTAAAAACTATCCCCTGTAGGGATAATGCCTGCCACAGGTTTAAAAGAGACCGCTTCCTTTCTGACTGCAACGCCTACTGATTCAACAGTCGTAACTTTTATCTGCGACAACAGCGAAGAAACTTCAGGAAAGGAATCCCTTAAAAGCCCTGCTGCAACCGAAGGCGGAGTCGCCAGCCCCAGAGCCCGAGACTCATACCGTCTTCTGTCTCCGGTTGTAACTGCGAAAATATTATTCTTAAACTCAACCTCTTTTACCTCTATTCCTGTCAGAAGCTCAATGCCGTTTTCTTTGGCAATCGAGTCAATTATCGTCTGAAGTCCTCCTGTGAGTGTAAACTTTTTCACTACATCCTTACGGCGAGGTCTCTTTTTAAAGAGCATGTCCGCAGGGAAATCATCTGCCTTCTGGCAGGGCACTGCACTTAAAACATGGGAAAAAACCCTATCAAAGTTTCGCCTGCCGGTAATCTTTGAATAATAGGATTTAATGCTCTGCCCTTTCTTTTTTAGAGTCAGGATTCTTGGTGCTGAAAAAACCAGCTCCAGAAAATTAAGCTCTGAAAATATGGATTTTATCCTGCCGCCAACAAGAAGCTTGAAGGGGACGTTTTCACGCTTAATCAAGCGGTCTGAAATCCCGCAGTCCTCTATAATTCCGAGCAGGTTGCGATAGGAATTGTAACAGGTGTGTGCGCCGAGTTCGAGCCAGAAACCTGATTCAAAACGCTGAGTGTTAAAACATCCGCCTGCCCTGTCACTCTTTTCAATCACCAGTGTCTTCAGTCCGCATTTGGCAGAGTAATGCGCCAGAGACAACCCGCTGATGCCTGCCCCGATTATGATAATGTCATACTGTCCCATTACTCCCACAGGATTACAATTCACAACAAATTTCCTTTTGCAATCTCTATCACTTTTCCGCCTACATATATTGTCTTGCCTTCAGCCTCCAGAAACAATAGCGAGGGTCTTTTAATCTCATACCCCTGCTCGATGCGCACATTAATACTGTCTTTTCCAAAATACCGGTGTTTTACCAGATATGCGGCAAGACATCCGCAGCCGCTTCCAGTAGCAGGGTCTTCTGGTATCCCGTAGTAACCGGCAAACACCCTCACATTCAGATGATTTTCTTTTCTGTAAGTCTCAGGAGAAAACAGGACAATCGCCTTTGCCCCTGTATTTTCAATCAGCTTAAAGTATCTGTCTCTGTCTGTCTTCGCCCTTTTTATGGAATTCAGAGTTTTTAAAGGAACGATGATAAACCACATACCTGTTGAAACTTCCTCTACAGGAAACCTCCCGTCTATCTCGGAACGGTCCAGGCTTATTGCCTTTGCAACTTCATTTTTATCAAGAGTTTTCCCGAACACTGGCTCCGGCTGTCTCATCACCAGCTGGTCTGCCTCTTTTCCTTTGTAAACCAGCTTAACAGGTATCCGCCCGGCTTTTAAATTCAAAAAGACCGTATCCACAGGCTCTTTGATAATCTCTTTTTGTATCACATAAGCAGTGCCTAATGTGGGATGTCCTGCAAAAGGTATCTCTTTTTCAGGTGTGAATATGCAGATGTTGTAGCCTTCGTCTTCAGGTGTATCAGACAGAATAAATGTCGTCTCAGAGTAATTGAACTCCTTTGCAATCTTCTGCATCTCTGCGTCTGACATTTTCTGCCCTGCCATGAGGACGGCAAGCTGGTTGCCTGCGTATTTTTCCTCGGCAAACACATCTAAAATGTAAAAAGACCGCTCCTGCATCACTTACCACACCTGTTTTTTGCCACTTACTCTGTTCGTAAATTTCACTCAATAAGTATATCTTCGATACTGAGCCTTTTTCTTGGCGGAGGGGACTCGTCAGGATAACCGAGCGGAAGCAGGGCAACGACATGAAGGTTTTCATCCCAGCCGAAGATGTCCTTAATCATCTGCTCCTGAAGGAGTTTTACCCAGCATGTGCCAAGTCCGAAATCCAGTGCCCTTAATACGATGTGTTCTACGGCTATCGCAACATTAAAAGCCACTCTTGCACCCAACTCACTTAGGGTCATGCTCCGCATCTTTTCAGTCCTGTCAAGGATTATCTTTACTATCCTGTCCTCTATTGCTCCTATCCTTCCGAGGTCTTGAATCGTGGAGACAGTCCTGTCCAGATAGCCTTTTATGTCTGCACAGCAGACAAGCACCACAGGGGCTTCTGCAACAAACCTCTGATTGTGTGCTGCCTCGGCAAGCTTAAGTTTCGTCTCTTTGTCTTTGACTATCTTGAACCGCCACGGCTGGGCGTTACATCCAGAAGGGGCAAGTCTTGCAGCATCAAGAAGCTCGGTTATAACTTCATCGGGCACAGGGTCTGGCTTGAATTTTCTAATGCTCCGCCTTTTTTCAATCGCCTCTTTAACCGTAAGCATCAAAATACCTCCTGAAACCTAACTTAAGGAAAGTCCATATTGCTCTATTAATTTAAGGTCATCCTTAGGCTTTCTGCCTGATGTGGTAAGGCAGTCTCCTGTAAGGAGTCCGTCTGCTCCAGCCATAAACACGAACGAGTTGAACTCGCCGAGTATTTGAAGCCTGCCTCCGCAGACCCTTATCTCCTTATCCGGTAGAAGAAACCTGTAAAGGCTTATTATCTTCAGTGCCTCAAGAGGCCTAAGCGGCTTTATGTCTTCAAGTGGCGTGCCTTTTATCGGAACAAGAAAGTTTATGGGTATGGAATCTGCCTCAAGTTCTCTGAGAGTAAGCGCCATGTCTATTCTGTCCTGCCAGTCCTCTCCCATACCGAATATTCCGCCTGAGCAGAGCGAAAGGCCCGAAGCCTTCACTGCCTCTATGGTCTTTATTTTGTCTTCATACGAATGAGTGCGGCATATCTGAGGGAAGAACCTTCTTGAGGTCTCAAGATTGTGATGATATCTGTAAAGCCCGGCATCTTTAAGCATCCTGAGTTCATCAGGCTTAAGAAGCCCGAGCGTTGCGCACGGCAGAAGCCCTGCACTCCTTATAGCAGAAACCATAGAGGCTATTTGCTTAAGTTCTGAATCCGTTGCCCTTTTTCCGCTTATTACGACACAAAACCTTTTTGCGCCTTGCCCTTTCGCTGTCCTTGCCTTCTCCAGAACATACCCCCTGTCAACAAGCGGATGCGTCTTTATCTCTGCCCTTGCAACTTTCGACTGGGCGCAGTAAGAGCAGTCCTCAGGGCAGGCACCTGTCTTTGCACTGACTATCGAGCAAAGGTCGATCTTTTTCCCCCTGTATGCTTCCCTTATCTTATTCGCCGAGGAGAAAAGCTCGAATACCTCTGCACCATCAACCGAGGCAATGCCAAGCGCATCCTCTCTGGACAGAGAAGCACCATTAAGAACTCTCTCAGTTAAAGACTTAAGCATGGGATTATTCTGCGTAAGTAGGTGCAGAGTTGTCAACCAATGGAAGAATACTGGTTTACTTTTGTTTGGAGAGCCATCGGGGTGCGTTTTAGAAATATCTTATGGAGAAGGAGTTGTATTCACCCTGAAACTCTTCCCATTTTACATCTATGTTTTCAACCTTTGATGCTGGCGGACCTATGTAGCACTGTCTTATGGCTTCCTCTATGGCTGTTTTTTCACCTTCAAACAAGGCCTCTACCCTTCCGTCAGGCACATTCCTTACCCATCCTTTAAGCCCGTATGACAAAGCGACTTCCTCTGTGAATGCCCTGAAAAAAACTCCCTGAACTCTTCCGGAGATAAGCAGATGCGCCCTCGCCTTTGGCATGACAAATTATATCATATCAGACAATTGTTTTATCGCCTCTTCCAGGGGCCTTATGATGCTCGGTCTTCCATGGTCTTAGTGCCATCCAGAAGGCGGCAACAAGTGTAAGCAGCACCCAGTCTCTGCCGATAATTATAATCGACAACCACGAATACCCACCGTAGGGCTGCCTGAGTTCATTGTAAATGTCACCGATAAGGATTACTCCAAGCACAAGAGGCACAAAATACTTGATAAGGAAATCCCACCAGGGACCAAGCTTAAGAGTTGAGATTTTATTGACATGGTTTCTTAAAATCTTCAGCTTGAACAGCCAGGCTACAATAATGCATTCAAAAATTCCGACCACTACAAGCCCGTAATGGGTCAGAAAATGGTCAACTATATCCAGCCATAAAAGCCCGGCTTGTGTAGTAAAGACTATTGAACCTATGAAGCCTAATGTGCAAATAAGAGTTACGACTTTTTTTCTGTTCAGGGCGAATTTATCTACCACTGCGGATGTAAACGCCTCGATTATGGAAACAGAGGAAGATATGCCGGCGACTACAAGGCAGAGAAAGAATATCGCTCCGAAGAGGTTTCCCCCGGGCATAAGGGTTACTGCCTTGGGATATGCAACGAAGGCAAGTCCTATGCTCTGTGAGACGACTTCAGAGATAGGCTTTCCCTGCGAGGTCGCCATAAAACCAAGAACGGAAAACACCGCAAACCCTGCAAACAAAGAATACCCGCTGTTTATAAAAGCAGTAAGCACTGCGTTTCTTGAAATGTTCGTTTTGTCAGGAAGGTAGCTTGCATAGGCTATCATTATGCCGAAACCAAGACTCAGGGTAAAGAATATCTGACTGTAGGCGTCTATCCATACCTTGGGGTTTGAAAGCTTGGAAAAGTCAGGCGTAAGATACGCTTTAATGCCCTCCATTGCACCTTCAAGGGTTAGTGCCCAGCCGACAAGCACTGCAGTCAGCACGAACAAAAGAGGCATGAATATTTTATTTGCAAGCTCAACACCCCTTTGAATCCCTCTGTAGAGAATCATCCAGTTCATGAACCATACGACAACGAGCGCGGCAAAAATCGGGGTTCTTATCTGTCCAATGGCAGAGGGCTTGTCACTGAGTGCAAGGAAGTCCTTGAAGAAATAAGAATTCGGGTCTTCTCCCCAGCCGAGATTGAATGAAAGGACAAAGAAGTCCATACACCACGCTATAATTACTGTGTAATAAAGTTCGATGCCGAACATAACGAATATTACAGCCCACCAGCCGAGCCATTCCCATTTCTTGCTTATCTTTGCATAGGCAAGTGGGGCAGAGCCGACGCGTTCATGCCCTATTGCAAACTCGAGGATTAAAAGGGGGATGCCGGCAGTCAAAAGAGCTGTAACATAAGGTATAAGGAAGGCTCCTCCGCCATAGCTGTATGCCATATAACTGAACCGCCAGATATTACCAAGCCCTATGGCAGAGCCTACAGCAGCAAGCAGAAACCCAAGCTGACTTTTCCACTGCTCTCTTTTCATTGTCCCACCCCCTCAATCAGGGTAATAATATACCAGCCATAAGGGTATTTATCAACTGCAAAAGACGGCATTCCCTGTTCTTTCAGAAGGCGAGAAACCTGAACTTCTGCCTGAACTTCTGGATGTTATCATGCAGTGACGGCGATTTGACAAAGCCAAATATGGTATAGTTTAATATAGATTCTACGGGCGGATAGCTCAGGTGGGAGAGCGCAGCCCTTACAAGGCTGAGGTCACAGGTTCGAATCCTGTTCCGCCTACCATGGGAAAATAATGGGGTGGTAGTTCAGCCCGGTTAGAACGCCGGCCTGTCACGCCGGAGGTCGCGGGTTCAAGTCCCGTCCNCCCCGCCATTACCCCCAAAAACCAGTCCTCATTTCCAATAGCCAACCATACTATGCTCTGCTATAATCAGGCTAAGACATACAGATAATTGTCTGTAAGGAGGTATCCTTTATGTCAAAAACAGACAAAAACCTTCAAGACGCATTTGCAGGAGAATCACAGGCAAACAGAAAATACCTTGCCTTTGCAGAGCAGGCTGAAAAAGAAGGACTCAGACAGGTGGCAAAACTCTTCAGGGCTACTGCTGAGGCTGAAACCGTGCACGCCCTTAACCATCTGAGAGTAATGGGCAGTGTTAAGACCACCAGGGAAAACCTTGAGGTTGCAATCAGCGGAGAATCCTATGAGTTTGAAACCATGTACCCCACAATGATAGAAGATGCAAAAACAGAGGGAAACAAGAAGGCTGAAATATCATTTAACTTCGCAAACGACGTAGAAAAAGTCCATGCAGCACTGTATAAAAAAGCACTTGAAAACCTCGGCAGAAACGAAGAGGTTGACTATTATATCTGTCAGGTCTGCGGCAACACTGTCGAGGGCGAAGCACCTGCAAAATGCCCTATCTGCGGTGCAAAAAAAGAAATGTTTAAAAAGATTCAATAATATCCTTATGGGTTTCTAAGTCCTTTTTCCCAAAAACTCACTAACTTCATCAAGGACAGGGATTCCTGCTCTTCCGCCTATCTCCCTGCATTTAAGAGCAGCCATCGCAGAGGCAAAACGGATTGTCCTTGGAATATCCCAGCCTTTAAGCAACCCATAGATATAGCCGCCGTGAAAAACATCCCCTGCGCCTGTTGTATCCACTGCATCCACCTTAAAAGCCGGAATGTGTATAACTTCGCCATTAAGAAAAGTTATGCTTCCCCTCTCGCCAAGGGTAACTGTTACGACTCCCTCACTTATGTTTTTTGCCATTCCTTTGAATTTTTCAACGCTGCCGTCCCATCCCAAGTCTTTTGCAAACTCTTCAGAGGCAACCACATAATCAGAGCTGGCTGCAATCTGGAGCATGCCTTCTCTTAATCTTCCGGCATCAAGCATCACAGGAACGTTCATCTCTCTTGCCTTCTTTGCAGCGTAAAGTGAAACTTCCTTCATCAAGCCGTCAATAAGAAGAAAAGAGCTGTCTTTAAGGAAGTCTTCTCCGAGTTCTTCAGGGGTAAGTTCCCTGCCTGAGGGTCTTCTCCAGAATATCGTTCTTTTTCCGGTGTTCTCCTCTATGGCTATAAACGCAAGCTGGGACAAAGCCTGAGGTCTTTTAATCAACCCGTCTGTATCAATGCCTTCGGTAATAAGAGACTGCCTTATCTTTTCCCCTTCATAGTCATCGCCTGTAATGCCGTAAAACCTGCACTTAACCCCAAGACGCGAAAGCGCAACCAGTGCGGTAGCCACAGGACCTCCGCCCTGCTCCTTCAAGCTGAGCACTTCTTTCTTGGTATCTACCTGAGGATAAGCGTCTATCAGCGCAAGATAGTCCCACGAACACTGCCCGATGCCTGTTACCAGCATACGCAATTATACCTTTTAGGTCAGATGCTCAATCAATATCTTTACCCCGATGCCGATTAGAATCAGACCGCCTGCAACCTCAATCCTGCTCTCAAAGAAGTGCCCCAGCCTGTCGCCGATGAAAACACCAGAGAGCGAAAGCAAAAACGTCACAATGCCGATTATTACCGCAGGAGTTATGATGGAGACATTTAGAAGCGAAAGGCTGAATCCTACAGCCAATGCGTCTATGCTTGTAGCCACAGACAGCAGCAGCAAAAAATAAATATTAAGCGGGTCTATCCGTTTTTCATCCGACTTCATCCTGCCTGCCTCATAAATCATCTTAATACCGATTATGCTTAAAAGTCCGAAGGCTATCCAGTGATCAACTCCTGAGATAAAATCCCTCAGACTGAAACCTGCAAGCCATCCCACCAGGGGCATAACAGCCTGAAACAGCCCGAAAAACATTGCAATCCTCAGTGCATGGCCGACCCTAAGCCGTTTAATCGTCAACCCGCTTGTGACAGAAACGGCAAAGGCATCCATTGAAAGTCCAACCGCTATAAACAAAACCGTAATAATGTCCATCGGTCAGATCGGTCTATTCCCCTGTAATCTGCACTATCAGGTCTCTGCGTCTTTTTCTGTTGTCAAAGTCTATAAAGACCACCTGCTGCCATGTTCCAAGCGTAAGGGTTCCGTCAACAAGAGGAATGCTTAAAGACGGCTTCATTAACGCTGCCCTTACATGTGAGAATCCGTTTCCATCGCCCCACCGGCGGTCATGCTCATAAGTGATATCCGAGGGGACAAGCCTTTCAATCGCTCTTTTAAGGTCGTTGACAACCCCTGACTCATACTCTATCGTTGTCACCGCACCTGTAGAGCCACGGCAAAAAACAGTAACCAGTCCGTTTTTTATCCCCGAGCGCTTTGAAATCGAGATTACTTCACCTGTGATGTCAATTACATCACTGAAGCCTTTTGTGCTTAATGAAATCTTCTCTGAAAACGTCATCCCTGCCTCCTTGAATCTTGTTCAGACTTCACTATCAGCATAACTAATCATACCATTTTAAAATCAGCACTGTCTGAAACCACAGGTAGTATTCCTGCACCTTTCCGTGTCATTGACAAAAATCAGGCAGGCTGATATATTTCAATCGCAAGTGTAAATATGCACATCTACAGAAGAATCGATGATACAAAAGACATAAAGTCCGTTGCATTTGTCGTCTGTAATGATGAAATCACGCCTGTCTCAGATATCATAATCAACACTCTTAAGCCTGAATACAGGATGCTGAGTGATAACGAGGTAATGCAATACCTTTATGACTCTCCTCCTGACATCTTCTTCATCGGCTCAGACACACGCACACAGAACCAGAAGAGTTTCCGGCTCTGCCACACGATCCGGGAGTCGGGCTATCAGGGCATTATAGTGCTTATTGCCGACAGCCTGAAACACCTTGGTGCAACCACGGAAGTCACAAGCGCAGGCTTCGACAACTACCTCCTCAGTTCTGACAGCGCTGAACGCATTAAGGACATCATCCACTGGGCAATAATCAACCGCAAGAGGAAGAACAAATACATCATACAGTTCGATGACAACCCGGACTCATTTTACATAACCGACAGGGACGGCAGAATACATGAAATAAACAAAAGAGCTGCAATGGGCTCGAACCTCACACCAAAGGAAATCGTCAGAAACGGAATTAACATCTCCCGTGTTGGCACTCTGAAATCTTTCAAGAGCATAATACGACCGCTTATTACAGAGGAAAACATCGGAAAGGTATTCAGCCGCACTGTGTATGAAAGAGAATCAATATTCCAGATTAAAACCAAGATACACAATGTCCCGACAATAGGGCTTGTCGCCACAGTGGTCAAGACCGACATCACACGGACGATTTACGCCCGCACGCTCGACATCCTTGTCAATTCCATTACCATGCTGTCGCAACGTGACAACTACACAGCCCAGCACTCCTCCCGTGTGTTCTACTACTGCATGCATCTCGCTGACAGGCTCGGATACTCCAGAAACAAGAAATTCCTCAGAGAACTCTACTTCGCCGCACTCCTGCACGACATCGGCAAGATAGGGATAAGGGATCACATACTTCTTAAGCCCGGAAAACTTACAAAAAAAGAATTCCATATGCTTTCCACCCACCCTGTAAAAGGTTACAAGATACTCAAGCGATATGAATTTCTGAGGGACTCTGTAGAGCTGGTGCGTTCCCACCATGAAAGACCGGACGGTATGGGCTATCCTGACAAACTCAGGGGGAACCAGATTCCACTCGGCGCCTCCATCATAGCCGTAGCCGACAGCTTTGACGCAATGACCACAAACAGACCTTACAGAGGCTCACTCCCTTATGAAAAAGCAGTCTCGGAGATTAAGGAAAATCTCGGGACTCAATACAATAAAGATGTGGGGGCTGCCTTCCTTTCAATGCTGACCCCGAAACTCGTCGAAGACATCAGAAACATGTCGCGCAAACCACTGGACATAATTGCACAGGAACTGCTCGAAACGATTTAAGCACATCCACACTACACCTGCTCTGTATTCTGGTATCATAATTATTGTGATTGAGATTGACGGAAGCTACGGCGAAGGCGGAGGACAGATACTGAGAACTGCACTGGCTCTTTCTTGCCTGCTCGGAAAGCCCTTCAGGATATTCGATATAAGAAAAGGCAGGAAAAAGCCCGGCCTCATGCCACAGCACCTTACATGCGTAAAAGCCGCAGCATTGATATCAGGTGCATCGTGCAAAGGAGACAGGGAGGGCTCTACAGAGCTTTTATTCGAGCCTAAGGCAGTAAAGCCCGGAGAATACTACTTCGACATCGGCACAGCAGGCTCAACAAGCCTGCTTGCACAGACACTCCTGCTTCCGCTTGTAATGTCACGTGGAGAATCAACCGTAACGCTTAAAGGCGGCACTCATGTGCCGTGGAGTCCGCCATTTCATTATATAAAGGAAGCGCTCCTGCCCACACTCAGGCGACTTGGCATAAACATCACGGCAGAGATAGACTCATACGGGTTTTATCCAAAAGGAGGCGGAAAAATACAGTTTTATATCAAACCGTGCAGTAGAGTTAAACCAGCAGACCTTACACACAGAGGGAACATACTCCATATAAAAGGCATCTCCGCAGTGGGCAACCTGCCTGTAAGCATTGCACAAAGGCAGAAAGACAGCCTGCTTGAAAAACTCAAAGACATGAAAGAAATTCCAATGGATATAGAAATCAGGGAGGTCAGCACTCCGGGGCAGGGAACGTTTGTATTTTTATGCGCAGTATCAGAGAACTCTGTCTCAGGGTTTTCAGCGCTTGGGCAAAGAGGCAAAAGGGCAGAAGCAGTTGGCGAAGAGGCAGCACAGGCATTCATTGAGTATTACAACTCAGGCTCATGCCTTGACCTGCACATGGCAGACCAGATACTGCCTTACCTGGCAGTGGCAGAAGGTTCATCACGGTTTACAACGCAGAGACTTACAGAACACCTAAAGACAAACTTCTGGGTCATTAAGAAATTCCTCGATATCCACTACAGTATTGATACCTCCAGCAGGGAGGTAACCATTGAGGGAGTTGCAATATCATGAACAAGGTCATACTGCTCGTTGGTCCTACATGCGTGGGGAAAACAGAAACATCAATACTTCTTGCAAAGACACTTAAAACAGAGATAATCAGTGCTGACTCAATGCAGATTTACAAGCACATGGATATCGGCACGGAAAAACCCTCACCAAAGCAGAGGAAAGAAGTCAAACACCACATGATAGACATAATAGAGCCCTCTGAAAGCTACAGTGCAGGCAGATACGTAGAGGACGTCACTCCGATAATCAACAGGCTTCATAAGCAAAATAAGATTCCGATAATCACAGGCGGCACAGGATTATATATAAAGGCAATGACCAGAGGACTGTTTAAAGGACCATCCGCAGACTGGGAACTCAGAACCGAACTGCTTAAAGAAGATACCGCTTCCCTTTACATGCGTCTTAAAGGCATTGACCCTGAGACCGCCTCACAAATAATGCCTAATGATACACGAAGGATAATCCGCGCGCTCGAAGTCTGCATTAAAAGCGGGAAAAAAATGTCCGAGATAAAAAAAGACCTCACCACCCCACTGCCATATGAGTTTATAAAGATAGGGCTTACAAGAGACAGAAAAGAACTCTACCAGATGATAGAAAAACGTGTTGACGATATGCTCAAAAGAGGACTCGTTGAAGAGGTCAAGAAAATCCTTTTGATGAATCCCGACAGAACACCCATGCAGGCTATAGGATATAAAGAAATAGCTGCATACCTTGAAGGACAATACTCGCTTGATGAAGCCATATGGCTTATAAAAAGAAACACAAAACGCTATGCAAAAAGACAGTTCACATGGTTCAAGAAAGAAGAAGGAATCCACTGGATAGATATAACAGGAATTACAGATGCCGGGGTTGTGCTTGAAAAAATATTGCCTGTATTAAGGGAATATGAAATAGACGTCTAAGCAGTGCGTCTAACCGTAACCACCAGCCCTGCCAGACTCAAAACAACGCCTGCAATGAGAGCGTATTTATAAGGAAATGCAATCCTCTTTACTGTGATTGTAATCAGTCCGAAATCCACTGCCTCGCTCAAGAACACTGCCCTGCTGACCTCACTGTAACTGTAGAGTTCTTTGATATCCACTCTGATGCCCATCGGGTCTTTGAAGTCACCCTCATATTGCTCAGGCTCTCCTGGCTTAGAAGTTGCAGACTTGAGAAATTCCTTATGGAATTCTTCAAACGGCGTGCCGGAGAAATACTTTGCATATAGTCTTTCTGCAAGCTCTTTATCCGGGATGTCGTTATACATTGGATACCTCTGTCTGAAAGAGGCGATGTCCATGTAATCCACAGTCAAGTCTTCGTACAACACGACCTCTGCATTCTTTATCTTCCATATCAGACCCATTTTTACCGGGTCATCAGGGATAAAGGGCAGAAACACCACAGGCAGGCAGAATCCAAGAATAATCAAGGCAATTCCTATCTTTCCGGCTTTACTCATTTACACTCCTTCTTTTTACTGACATGAACATCATTTTAATCAAAGACAGAGTTTTTTTCTATATTTGACAGCTCCCCGGCTTTGTAACCACTTTACAAATACAATCTTAAACACGCTTGTAACCCTATGGTATAATCCCGTATGGAAAAACCCCACTATCTCAACCACAGAAAAAGACTCAGAAAAAGGTTTCTTAAGACAGGATTCGAGGGCTTTCAGGACTACGAAGCCCTTGAACTTCTGCTTACTTATGCAATTCCGAGAAAGGACGTAAAGCCTCTTGCAAAGGAGCTTATAAAAAAATTCGGGAGTTTTCAGGGCGTCATGGACGCTTCCTACGACGACCTGATAAGTATCAAAGGCATAAGGGAAAACACTGCTATATTCATACAGGCGCTTAAAGAATGCGTCTCACTTTATCTTAAGGAAAGAGTTATAAAAAAGAAAAAACAAATATCCTCGACATCTGCACTGCTTGACTACTGCAAGGCTGTGATGTCCGGACTTAAGGACGAGCAGTTCAGAGCCATTTTTCTTAACTCGCAGAACGAGGTTATTGCAGATGAGGTTATACACGAAGGCACAGTGAACGAGTCTGTAGTGTATCCGAGGAAAGTAATGGAAAGGGCGCTTTATCACAAAGCCTCTGCTATTATCTTCGTCCACAACCATCCGAGCGGCAGTTGCAAGCCTTCTGCCGAAGACAAGATGATAACAGCCGAGCTTTGCAAAGCGGCAAAGGCACTCGGCATAAAAGTGCACGACCATCTGATTGTCTGCAGGTCAGATTATTTCAGCTTTCTTGAAAGAGGGCTGATGTGAATCTTTAACTTACTTACTAAGCAGCTTTGCAGCTTCTTTTGCATGATATGTAAGTATGAGATCTGCCCCGGCTCTTTTTATAGAGGTAAGAATCTCCATCATTACTCTTTGCTCATCTATCCATCCGAGCCTTCCGGCAGCCTTCACGAGTGAATACTCGCCGCTTACGTTGTAGGCAGCCACCGGCACGTCAAAGCTCTCTCTTACATCAGATATTATGTCGAGATAGGAAAGAGCAGGCTTGACCATAACAATATCCGCGCCCTCCTCTATATCCAGAGCAACTTCTTTCAGCGCCTCACGCCTGTTGGGAGGGTCCATCTGATAGGAGCGTCTGTCGCCGAACTGAGGAGTTGACTCCGCCGCCTCTCTGAAAGGTCCGTAAAAAGAAGAAGCGTATTTTGCAGCATAGCTCATTATCGGCACTTCGGAAAATCCCTCTTCGTCAAGTGCAAGCCTTATAGCCTCCACCCTTCCGTCCATCATATCAGAAGGGGCTACCATGTCTGCACCTGCCTTTGCATGCGAGACTGCTTCCTTTGAAAGAAGCTCAAGTGTCGGGTCGTTAAGAACATCTCCTTTCTCCACTATTCCGCAGTGCCCGTGGCTTGTGTATTCGCAAAGGCATACATCAGTTATCACATAAAGCTCAGGAATAGCATCTTTTATGGCTTTCACTGCTTCCTGTACCACACCGTGTTCGTCATATGCAGATGAGCCAACCTCGTCTTTATGTTCAGGTATGCCAAACAGCAACACAGCAGGTATGCCCAGGGAATAAGCCTCTTTTGCATTTTTTACCACTTCGTCAATAGACTCCTGAAAACAGCCGGGCATGGAAGATATCTCTTTTTTTATACCTTTGCCTTCTACGACAAAAAGAGGATAGATAAAATCATCAACGCTCAGTGAGGTTTCCCTCACCATCCGCCTGATTACCGGATTTTTCCTAAGCCGTCTCGGTCTATGCACCGGAAACATCATCAACCTCCTTTTTCAGGAAGTCTTCATTAACCACAAGAGCTGCAACCGCATGACGGGGGCTGACTGCTACGGATTATAAAGCCCTGATTCTGCCCGTCGTCTACAAAGTCAATCTCCATGCCGCTGAGCCTCTCAAGGGTATCTTTATCAACAAAGACCTTCAGGCCGTTCTTTTCTATTACTTCGTCTTCCTCAGTGGGCTTCTCCTCTATATCCATGCCATAGGCAGGACCACAGCAACCACTGCCGGAAATAAAAACCCTCAGTCCCCAGTGAGGCTTGCCCTCTGCGTTTAATACCTCTTTTACTTTCTCTACTGCTGTGTCTGTTATCGTCAACACCTGAAAACCTCCTTTTTTCCTTAGGATAAATGATTAACCCTAAAAAGACAAGCGGATTATTGAAAAAGCCGTTGAGTTCCTTTAAAATCCTTCCATGAGCATCCTGAATGAAATCCTCAGAAAAAAGCACGAAAGACTCGAATTCGCAAAGTCAAAAACCCCGCTCAGGGAGCTTAAAGCGAAAATCCCTGACATGGAAAAACCAAGAAATTTTAAAAAGGCAATTAAAAGAGACGCCGGAATAAAACTCATAGCAGAAATCAAAAAGGCATCACCGTCTAAAGGGCTTATAAGAGCAGACTTTAACCCTGCAAACATCGCACGCATATACCATGAAAAAGCAGATGCAATCTCTGTGCTTACCGAAGAGGACTTCTTTCTGGGAAGCTTGAAGTATATCGAAGAAGTAAAGAGCACCACGGACAAGCCAGTGTTAAGAAAAGACTTTCTCTTTGACGAATACCAGATATACGAGTCCAGAGCAGCAGGAGCCGATGCAGTCCTTTTCATAGAGACAATACTGGACAGAGTGCAGGCAGAGGAATACTACCACATGGCAAGGGAATTCGGCTTAAGCGTGCTCTTTGAAATCCATGACCTTGAAGGACTTGAAAAAGCACTCGCGATAGATGCAGACATAATAGGCATCAACAACCGAGACCTCAAAACATTAAATATAGACCTGAATACTACATTTGAGATAAAAAAAGAGATACCAGAGGAGAAAATCACTGTGGGGGAAAGCGGCATCAAGACAAGAGAGGATGTCCTTAAAATGGATGATGCAGGTATAGACGCAATGCTTATAGGCACGACATTCATGCAAGCCGCTGACATAGGCAAAAAAATAGATGAACTCATGAAAGGGGACACAGTCCCCTCTTAACAAATCAAGAGGTAGATATGGTTAAAGTCAAAATATGTGGTATAACAAACATTGATGATGCACTGGCAGCAGTAACGTACGGTGCTGATGCCCTCGGCTTCGTCTTCTACAAGGGAAGCCCAAGATACATCACCCCAGACGATGCCAGAGAAATCATCATGAAACTTCCGCCATTTATCACAACAGTCGGTGTCTTTGTAGACGAAAAACCCACCAAGGTCGAAAAAATACTAAAACACACAGGGATTGACATTGCACAGCTTCATGGAAACGAGCCGCCTGAGGCATGCACCATCTCAAAAAGGGTGATAAAGGCAATACGGGTCAAAGAGTTGAGCGACCTTGAACCCTTAAGACACTACAAGGTTTCAGCCTTTCTGCTTGACACATACACGCCGGAGAAACTCGGCGGCACAGGTCAGATATTCAACTGGGACATTGCAGTAGATGCAAAACAGTTCGGAAGGATTATACTTGCCGGTGGACTTACACCTGAGAACATAAATCAGGCAGTCCAATGGGTGCGCCCTTATGCAGTAGATGTCAGCAGCGGAGTAGAAGAAGAAAAAGGCAAAAAAGACCACAAAAAACTAAAACTCTTTATCCAGAAGGCAAAGGGGATTACCTAATCCTGCTCACCTTGCGGATCTGACGAGACCCTTACAATAGTTTTTACGTTTCCACGCGGGTTAAAGTCTCCGATTACCTCAAGAAACCTCGGCTTGAGCTTTTCCGCCAGTGCCTCGTATATCCTGTTCGTGGCATCCTCATGAGAGATATGAACATCCCTGAAGGAATTAAGAAAAAGCTTCAAAGACTTGAGCTCAACGATTTTCTTGTCAGGCACATAGTTAATCTTTATGGTCGCAAAATCAGGATAGCCTGAACGCGGGCAAAGACACGTAAACTCAGGAAAGCTTATGTTTATCTCATAGTCCCTTTCAGGATGCGGATTGTCCCAGAGCTGAAGTTTTGCCTTTTTTATAGCCTTCTCGCCATACTTCACAATAAAAATCTAACATTTGCCAGCATTCATTGTAAAGGTTTAGAAAGGATTTGGACAGCCTGCTGGTGTGATGACTTTTCTCATAATCGTTATAATAATCTCTTGAAAGGAATCATAGTGAGAAAGGATTTCATTTCAGTCATAATACCAGCATATAACGAAGAACCCCGGATTTCTGAAACACTAAAGAAGATTCATCAGTATCTCAGGGAAAATTTTGAGGACTTTGAAATCATAGTCGTAGATGACGGAAGCACTGACAGCACGGCAGCACTGGTCAGCGCAATCAGAAACGAACTCTCCGGGATAAAGCTCCGACAGAACGGAAAAAATATGGGAAAAGGCTTTTCCGTGAAAAACGGGATACTGTCCTCAAAAGGCAATCTTGTTCTCATGTCTGATGCAGACCTGTCAACCCCCATTGAAGAACTGCAAAAGCTTCTTCCGTTCATTGACAGAGGCTTTGACATAGCCACAGGCTCACGTGGACTGAAAGAGTCTGACATCGTCATAAGACAGCCTTGGTACAGGGAAAGAATGGGAAAGACATTCAATGTGTTTGTCCGCCTTCTGCTCATAGGCGGGATAAAAGACACGCAGTGCGGATTTAAGCTTTTCAAAGGGGATGTTGCCCGGCGGGTATTTGGAAAAACCAGAATACACGGATTCAGTTTTGACGTAGAGGTTTTATTCATTGCAAAAAAGATGGGCTATAAGATAAAAGAAATTCCCATAAGGTGGCTTAATTCCCCGGATTCAAAAGTCAGGGTGTTTAAAGACTCTGCAAAGATGCTTCTTGAGCTTCTGAAGATAAAGGCGTACGGGCTTACCGGCAGATACGGATAGCAATCACTTCTTTCTTTTTTTTCTGCATGCCTTACAGTATCCTTTTATTTCGAGTGTATGGGTTACGCCTTCGAAGTTTTCACTCTTGCAGAGCTTGTCCTGAAGTCTTTCAAGTGCTTCTGAATAGAACTCTATCACCTTACCGCAGGAGATACAGAGCATATGGTCGTGGTGACCTTTGCCTGTGTGTTCATAATGTGCATGCTTGTCTGTTCTTTCGACCTGCTCAAGCAGACCGCTTTCAAGGAGCAGGGGCAGGGTTCTGTAGACCGATGCCTTTGAGACTCTCAGTCCGTTTTTTTTCAGGGCAAGGTGAAGCTCCTCAAGGTCAAAGTGTCCGCGGCGGGAAGTTATCTCTTTTATTATAGCCTCACGCTCTTTTGTAAACCTGAGTCCTTTCTTCTTGAGAAATTCTTTAAATTCTTCTACCCCATTTTTATGCCTGCTTCACGTATATTCCTTTAGCTATATCCTCACCGACAGCCAAAGTGGTCTCATCTATTTCCACGACATATGACGGTTTTTTCTGCTGAAGTCTTATACTTGCACCTGGCACAAGTCCCATGGATGCAAGCCTGTCCATTGCCGGCGCGGTTATAAAAAGCACTTTTGCCTGTTTACCCACTTCCAGGTCTTTGAGGCTTTGCACAAGTGGCTGGACTTTTTTTGCATAAAGCTCACAGCACTTTCCCTTAGGTATGGGTCTTCCGTGCGGGCATAAAGGCGGATGTCCGAGAAAGGTGCATATCGCCTCTTCGACCTCAGGGCTTATCACGTGTTCAAACCTGCATGCATCCTCTTCGTAGTCCGTCAGGTCAAGGACATCTGCAAAAAGTCTTTCAGCAAGAAGATGGCGTCTGGTGATATCTCTTGCCCTGCACTCGCCCTCTTCTGTGAAATAGATTTTGTCGTCCTGAATCATTATAAGACCGTTGGCCTGCATCCTGCGTATGCTTTCTTCATTGCCGAGCTCCTCTACGACATCAGCAAGCCTTACGGCTTCACTCTTCTCTCTTATTTCCCAGACGGTCTCCAGCACTTCGTCCTCAAAGAGGCTTTCTTCGGTGCTGGACCGAGCCGCTCTTCTGCAGGGCTTTCCTATCTCTTCCACTGATGCCTCCTGTCCAGAGTTCCACATATTTTACTGAACTATATATTAATGTCAAATGTTCTGAGTATCCAGTTAAGCACTCCGCCGGCAAGCACTGCAACCGGTATTATTATTGCGAGCATTGTAAGGGACATGCGTAGTCCGCGTTCTTTTATCATCATAAGAAAGTGTGCCAGACACGGCACAAACAGTGTTATGGTCACGAGACTTACAACCGTCTGCACAGGCGTAAGGAGTCCGTCCTGAGCCATTGCGAAAAGTCCGGCTGCTCCGTAATCACGTCTGAAAAACCCGATTAAGAACGCCTCTGTTGTCTTTGCAGGAAGTCCGAGCACGCCAACGACAACCGGTGATGTAATCTTTTCAATGACACCTAATATTTTCAGCTTGTCGAGGACAAAGAGTATAAAAGTGCCGAGCATGAAAAGCGGCACAGCCTCTTTCAGATACCACACAGCCCTGCCTGCTGTCTTCACAGTCACATTGCTTATGGACGGCATCCTTATAGGCGGAATTTCAAGGAAGAACTCTGACTGCTCACCCGGCACAATCTTGGATGCAAGATAACCGACAAAAAGCAGCACTCCGAGGACACTAAACAACCATATAGCCAGAGCCTTTGCCGACAGCGCACTGAGCATTCCCAGTATAACGCCAAGCTGTGCAGAGCACGGCACTGCAAGTGCAAGAAGGAACGTGGCTATTATCCTGTCCCTTCTGGACTCCAGAATCCTCGTGGTCATCACCGCCATTGTGCCGCAGCCAAGCCCCAGAACCATAGGCAGAACCGCCTTCCCGCTAAGCCCCATGATGTTGAACACCCTGTTGGACATAATCGCAAGTCTGGGCAGATAACCGCTGTCTTCGAGTATGGAAAATGCAATGAAAAACGTAGTGGTTATCGGCAGTATTATGCCTATGGCATATGTAAGAGCCATTGTGATGAGCCCGTATTGCCCGACGAACATCTCCTGAAGGAATTTTACAGGGATTATCGCCTCTATTGTCTTTATAAACATAGGGTTCAGATACTTCCCGAAGATGGTCTCTTCAAGGAAGTCAACGAGTATGCCTGCACCGAATACACCCACGAATTCATAAAGACCGTAAAGCACCAGAAGAAGTACAAGAAGTCCCCAGAAAGGATGCATGCTCGCCCTTCCTATATAGACTGAAAGCGAGCCTCCCTTCTGCGGAGACTTCTTCATGACCATATTCGTTATCTCGCCTGCCTTTTTAAAACGGATTTCATTGACGATTAAGCCCACGGGTCTTTTAACCTTCTTCTGGCATTCATCTCTGAGGTCTTCAAGCTTCTGGATTGTAGCTTCCTCAAGGTTTGCATTAAGCCAGCCTCTTAAGCTTTCGTCCCCTGAAAGTATCATCAGGGCAAGAGACCTTTTTGAGATATTTGTTTCAGGCAGATAAGAGGCGACCCTTTCTATATAGTCTTCTATTACACTGCCGTAGTGGATTTTGATTTGCGGCACTTTTGGTATTTGCTGGCTTATGGCGGCTTTCAGGGTCTTTATTCCTTTTCTTTCGGGTGCGATAGTGCCCACCACCTCTACGCCGAGCACTTCTTTCAGTTTCTTTGTATCTATAATTATTCCTCTGTCCCTTGCCTCGTCCTCCATGTTCAGGTCAAGAATCACAGGCAGTCCCATCTCAGCAAGCTGTATTGTAAGCAAGAGGGTTCTCTTGAGGTTTTTTGCATCACCCACCTGCAGGACCAGCGATGGCTTTTCACTCAAGAGGATGTCTCTTGTAACCCTTTCGTCCTCACTCATTGGGATGAGGCTGTTTACCCCGGGCGTGTCCACCAGCAGGAACTTCTTTCCGTCGAGGGTTATGTTGCCGTGAAAGACCTCGACCGTAGTGCCCGGATAGTTCGATACGGCAGCGTATTTTCCTGTAAGAAGCCCGAATATAATGCTTTTTCCCACATTAGGGTTTCCGATGAGTGCAATGCGCTGGTATCCGCTTCCGGTTTTATATCCTTTATCACGATGGCGGTGCCGATGTCGGTGCATGTACGGCTACCTCCCCTTATTGTTATTGAGACTCATTCTCAATAAAGTATACACCATATACCCTGCCCTGTCAAGGGTTATGGAAAGGTCTCTAATTAAAATAAAAATTTCAGGCTTGCGGGGAGGTCGAAGCGACTCTGCGCGAAGACTCGCTTCGAGTCGAAGCGTTAAGAATTAATTCGTGTTTGAGGTCGTTTCGACCGAGTTGGAATTAATTCAGCGGAGACCGGCCGAGCGGAACGCCCGGAGGGTCACAGACCCTTTTTAATATACGCTTGAAGTGCTCTTAAAAGTGACTGTACCACCGGGCAAAAAAGTGTCGGGGGTTGGGCAGAGGCAACGATACAGCAAATCATTTGACAACATGTTATAATAAATTTTATTCTAAACAGACGGCAGCCGATTGCCGTTTTTTAGTCTAAAATTAGGAGCATATATACAGAATAATGTGCCGCCTGGCAGCCATAACATCCAATGAATATTTCTCCCCGATGGAGAACATCGTTGCCCTTGAGACGATGAAAGAAGGGCATGACGGCTCTGGCATGGGACTGGTGCTCAAAGACCTTAACGGAGAGTTCCGCGAACTGAAAGACTATCCCATACTGTCAGGCATATGCTCAAAGGACGGCTACAGAAAACTCGAAGACTACATGCAGAGCCTCGGCTTCAAGGAAAAGCACATGTGGTCTCCTGCAATAAGACCTGTCAAGGGTATAGAAAAGAGGGATTACTACTTCGCAAAGGTTTATCAGTATCCTGAAGAATACCTTGACAAGCCATGGGCTGAAAAAGAAGACCTTCTTATGAAGACCCGCATAGCCCTTAGAAAACTCGGTGAGGAAGACGAATCCATAGTGGTGTTTTCATTTTACCCTGACATCATCACTATAAAAGAGGTTGGAGACCCGCTTACCCTTGGCGAGTTCTTCGGGCTTGATAAGTCTAATTTAAAGGCGAAGATAATTTTTGCACAGGGCAGGCAGAACACAAACTATGCAATAAACCTTTATGCCTGTCACCCGTTCTTCATACAGGGTTATTGCACGATGACGAACGGAGAAAACACTGCTTTTGTTCCCATAAGGGAGTTTCTCATGAGCAGGGGATTTCCAGGCTATATCGGCTACAACAGCGACAGCGAGGTCTTCACGCACATCCTGCACTACACACGCAGACAACTGGGCTTCCCGCTTACATATTATAAAGACATAATAACCCCGCTTAAAGACACCGAGATAGAGAAAAGACCTGACAGGGACGCACTCAGGCTCCTGAAGGCATCCCTCAGGATGCTTACCATAGACGGTCCGAACTGTGTTATAGGTTTTACTCCTGACGGGACGTGTTTTATGGTTCAGGATTCAAAGAAACTAAGACCCGGTGTGGTCGGAGGCGTTAAAGGCAAATATGCCCTTATGTCAGAGGAATGCGGTCTTGACAGGGCTATACCTGACAGAGACAGGTCTAAAGACGTATTCCCGATGAAATACGACATGGTCATCGTCTCACCGGGAGCTAAAGAGGTAAAGGTATGGAACCAGCTACATGGTTAGATCATAATCATCAACTGTCATTAAAAGAGTTTCCGTATATAATCCGCTGGCGGGACGACAGGTGCAAGCGGTGCGGAAGATGCACTGCAGTCTGTCCTGTAAAGGCTATAGAGCCGGGCATTCAGGCGCAAAGAATAGTGTATTCCGAAGCACCTACGCCTACCCCAATGGTTACAAAAAGAATAGTGCATGTCGTAAGGCAGGTAACGGATATCAACAGATACTGCACCGGCTGCGGCACATGCACCCTTGTCTGTCCCAACGAGGCTATCGAGCCGGAATATAACCCACAGCACAAGTTCCTGCACTTCAAGAACAAAGGTGGAGACGCATACAAGAGGGGAGGAAGAAGAAACGACCCGGGCACATCCACACTCGACAGGCTTAAATTCACACGAATATCCATGCTCACAGACCCTGCACTGGATGCAGGAAGACACGAATTCCGTATCAGAACATTGCTTGGAAGGATTCTTCCACCTGAGAAACTTCCTCTTAAGGACGAAAACGGAAAGCTTACCCTTAAAAACGACACGTTTATTCCGCCTGTAAGGGAAATCTATCCGATAATGATAGGCAGTATGTCTGTTGGTGCGCTTTCGCCTCCGATGTGGGAAGGGCTTGCAATGGGCGTGGCTTATCTGAACGAGGTCATGGGCATGCCTGTTGTAATGTGCACTGGCGAAGGCGGAGTGCCGCCAAGACTTCTTAAATCGAGATTCCTTAAGTATTTCATAATCCAGATTGCGTCCGGGTATTTCGGCTGGGACGAAATCATACATGCGCTTCCGCACATGGTGGAAGACCCCTGCGCCATAGAAATCAAATACGGACAGGGTGCAAAGCCAGGGGATGGAGGACTCCTGATGGCATACAAGGTCTTAAAGCTCATAGCCAACATCAGGGGTGTGCCAATGTATGTTGACCTTGCTTCTCCGCCAACGCACCAGACAAAGTATTCGATAGAAGAAGCAGTCGCAAAGATGATACAGTCCATGTCAATGGCATGGGGCTTCAGAGTGCCTGTGTATCCGAAGATATCAGGCACCAAGACTGCAAGGGCAGTGCTTAACAATCTTGCAAGAAACCCCTATGCCGCTGCACTTTCCATAGACGGCGAAGACGGCGGCACAGGCGCTGCATACAACGTCTCAATGGACAAGATGGGACATCCCATCGCCTCTAACATAAGGGAATGCTATCTTGACCTCGTAAAACAGGGCAAGCAGAATGAGCTTCCACTTATAGCAGCAGGCGGAATCGGCAAAAAAGGCAATCTTGCTGCAAATGCAGCAGCCCTGTTCATGCTCGGTGCATCTGCGGTTTCAATAGGCAAATACATCATGCAGGCAGCTGCCGACTGCTTTGGAGACGAGATGAACAGATGTAACCTCTGCAATACAGGCAGATGCCCAAGAGGAATAACCACACAGGACCCGAAACTTTACAGAAGACTCGATGCCGATAAGGTGGCTGAAAGAGTCGTAGAGGTCTTTAAGGCAGCAGATACAGAGCTTAAAAAGATATTCGCCCCTATGGGCAGGAGCACAGAGCTTCCTATCGGAATGTCCGACGGCTTAAGCGTGGACGACAAAGCAATCGCAGAGAGGCTTCAGATAAGTTATGCGTGCTAAAAAGAAGGTCATAATCGAAGGAAACGTTAACGGCACAAGGGTTCCATCACGAATCCTTGAGGAGCAGATACAGGAAGCCGTAAGGAACGGTGCAAGGGATATCCTTGTTCGTGCCGACGGGCAGCACGGAATCGGCGGACGTATATGGCCCAGAGGCGAGACCGTAAGGATAACAGTAGAAGGTCCTTCAGGACAGAGACTCGGCAGCATGGGCATGTTCGGCACGGAGATAATCGTAAAAGGCAGTGCCTCTGACGATGTAGGCTGGATTAACTGCGGTGCAAAAATCACTGTTCTTGGAGATGTGACAAACGGCGCGCATAACGCAGCAGCACAGGGAGTTCTTTATGTTCAGGGCGGAGGCGGTGCAAGATGCGATACGATGACAAAGCACAATCCAAGATTCGACCCGCCTGAATCATGGTATTTCCGGGATGTGGGTGACTCATTTGCAGAGTTCAAGGCAGGCGGTATAGCAGTCGTCTGCGGTGTGAACCCAAGGAACAAGGAAAATATCCTGGGTTATCGCCCGTGCGTGGGAATGGTCGGCGGAACTATATACTTCCGCGGTCCTATAAAAGGCTACAGCGAATGGGACGTAAAGCTCCTTGACCTTACCCCGCAGGACTGGAAATGGCTTACTGAGAGAATGAAGCCTTTCCTTCAGGCTATCGACAGAATGTCTTACTACCGTGAGCTTACAAAATCCCCTGACGACTGGAAAAAGCTTGTAGCCTACACCCCGGATGAAAAACACAGGAGAAAGAGATTCCCTGTAACCACTTCCGAGTTCAGAAAGAACGTCTGGGAAAAGGAAGTCGGCGAAGGCGGAATATTCGCTGAATATATAAATCATGACCTAACTGTCCTGCCTTACATAACCACAGGTGATGACAGGCGCAACAAGCCAGTGTGGGCTAATGAAAAATATGCACCGCCATGTGCATACACATGTCCTACGCATATACCCACGCACAAAAGGACTGCGCTTATGAGGCAGGGCAAGATGAAAGAAGCGCTTGAACTCGTGCTCCAGTACAGCCCGCTTCCGGCTACTGTCTGCGGGCAGATATGCCCTAATCTCTGTATGCAGAGTTGCACAAGAGGCAGGCTTGACAGACCGCTTAATATTAAAGAGCTTGGAAAACTTGCCTTAAAGCTTCCTGCACCAAAGCTACCAAGAAAGAAGACAGGCTACAAGATTGCAGTAATAGGCGGTGGTCCGGCAGGACTTTCAGCCTCATGGCAGCTTGCACTTAAAGGACATACAGTTGACCTTTACGAGGCAGAAGACAAACTCGGCGGAAAACTCGAACTCTGCATCCCGAGAGAACGTCTGCCCCACAAGGTGCTCCTTAAAGAGCTTTCCAGATTCAAAGAGATCGGGGTTAAAGTGCATCTTAAGAGCAAGATTAACCAGAAGGCATTTGAAAAACTCTACAAGAGCCATGATGCAGTTATTGTTGCCTGCGGTGCACACAGACCGAGAAAGCTCGAGTTCCCTGGCTCAGAGCACACTGTGCCTGCAATAGAATTTTTGAAAAACATAAACATCGGAAAGCTTTCCACACTCAAGCGCAAGAACGTAGTGGTAATAGGCGCTGGTAACGTGGGAATGGACGTTGCCTGTCAGGCATTCAACTGCGGTGCGGCTTCAGTCACTGCAGTGGACATACAGAAACCTGCAGCATTCGGTAAAGAACTTGAGATGGCAGAGGAAAGAGGCACGAAAATCCTCTGGCCTAAGTTCGCAGAAAAATATGACAAAAAGGCAAAGAAAATATACTTTACCGACGGCACAGTTCTGGATGCAGACCTTGTGGTAATCGCAATAGGTGAAGTGCCCATACTCGATTTCCTGCCACCGAGCATTCATACAGAGAAGGGATGGATAACGGTCAATGAGCTTGGACAGACTTCTGATGTCAAGGTCTTTGCCATAGGTGATGCCACAAGACCAGGACTCGTTACACATGCTATCGGGCAGGGCAGAACAGTCGCAGAGGTAATACACTCGCAGTTAATGCACTATGACTATATGCCTGAGGTAAAACAGGTCATTCCTTACGAGAGAATCAAGGCTGATTATTACGACATTTGCCGCACTGAGGAATTCAAGCCTAAAGAAGAGGCGAACATCTGCATGTCCTGCGCCACATGCCGCGACTGCCGTATGTGCGAGGCTACATGCTACTGGGGTGCTATAAGCCGGAGAGAAAAAGAAGACGGCTCATTCGAATATGTGGTTGACGATGAAAAATGCATCGGCTGTGGCTTCTGTGCAGGCATCTGCCCATGCGGTGTCTGGGAAATGGTAGAAAACATATAAGAGCCACCTCACTGCTTGGAATGAAAATGCTCTCCGCCTTGAAATGCAGGAATTATATCACATCAGAATGTAATCGGGGATTCCCGGTATAACCGAAGCGCATGTAATGGGTTTCTGTTCCGTTTTCCCCTGTTATTGAATCCGACTCTTCTGATGCAAGGAAAACCGCCAGCCGTGCAACTTCCTCCGGAGGTCTTAAATGCCCCTTTTCTTTCAGGACCAAGAATTCATCATATATCTCACCCAGCACTTCAGGTCCGAGTTTTCTTATCTCCTCCTGCATATCCGTATCCATCACCCCTGGGTCAAGACCGTTGACCTGAATGTTATAAGCCTTAAGCTCCTCTGCCATCGTCTTTGTCAGCTGAATAACCCCTGCTTTTGTTATGGAATAGACTCCGAAAAGAGGCATCACCATCTCGCCCAGACCGGAAGTCACATTAATTATCTTTCCGCTATTCTGCCTTATCATGTGAGGGATTACCTCTTTTGAAAACAGGTGAACCCCGATTAAATTAATGCGGAACACCTCGTCCCACTCTTTTTCTTCTACCTCGAATACCGGCTTTACAGGACCTACAACCGATGCATTGTTCATAAGTATGTCTATCCTGCCGAAGATGGATATGGTCTTGTCGACTACGTTTTTTATGTCATCCGGGTTTGACACATCCGCCTTAAAGTAAACGACCTCTCCGGAGATAAGCTTTGCAGTTTCATCAAGCTCTGAAGGCGTTCTGCTCAAGATGGCCACAGATGCACCCTCTTTTGCCATCTCAATAGCTGCTGCCCTTCCAAGTCCCCTCCCGGCACCTGTTATGATGGCTGTTTTGCCTTCTAGTCTCATATAAAAAAGCATAGCTCAAAAGAACCCGCTGCGCAATATAAAATACTACTGAAAGATGTATATTGTTTTTGCATTGACCTTCCAAGCCTGTGCAATAAAATCCACATATGCCACTTAGAATTGTAATCAGAACCCGGTGAGTATCGAGACAATACGCAGGGTTTTAATATATAAGCTTTACGGCGTCAGGGACGACGGTAAGGGAAGCAGGCGTCTTTCCCAGATAATCGCCGTCCACCTGCACATGTGCAGTGCCTTTTACCTCAATGTCTTTTGCCTTGATATAGGTTATGTTTTTTAATTTAAGATGCCTTCCGCTTAAAATGCCAAGGGTGTATTTTACGATATCCAGCCGTTTGTTGCCGTGCATTAAAAACACATGAAGAAGCGGTTCTTTAAGGCTTGCGTCAGGTGCTACCCTGAAGTTCCCTGCATATTTAGACGAGTTGCTCACTATAAGAGAATATCCATGATAGCGTTTTCCGTCTATGTCTATTGTAAGCAGTTCAGGCTTCCATGAAAGCAGTGTCTTCACCCCGCTTAATATATATGCGCCTTTGCCTGAGTATTTTTTTATCCTTTTGTTTACATTGTTTACTGTCTGCCCGTCATACCCGATACCAGCCATCAGACAGAAATATCGGACTCCCTGAGAAAACGTTATTTTTCCGAGCGAGACCTTCTGAGGTTTTCCTCTTAGTGCCCTGTTTATTGCTTCTTCTACGTCTTCGGGTATACTGAGCTCTTTGGCAAGGACGTTTGTTGTTCCAAGCGGCAGTATTGCCATTGGCACATCCGTGCCTGCAAGACCGTTTATGACCTCATTGAATGTTCCGTCGCCACCAGCTGCAAGGACAAAATGCGGATTTTCAGAAACCAACTGCCTTGCATAGACTTCTGCATCACCGCCCTTTTCTGTAAAAAGGACATTAACCTCAAACCCCTCTGCCTTCAGGAGACTTACCGCCCTGTCTATCTTCTTCTTGGATGCACGGCGGGCTGCAGGATTTGCTATGACTGTCAAAGACGCATTCATCGCACAAAATCTCTATGCATTTTGCCTTGATGGTCATGGACGATTTCATTCAGAGATTTCAGCCCGCTCAGTTTCGAGACCTGTGCAATGATTACTGGTCTGGCTTGAAGATACTCTATTATACCGTCTATGTTATCGGTGTCTTTGATAAAGAAAACTCTTCCGCCGGAAGTGCTCCCTTTTGTCTTTATATTCGGAACCCTTACATAGCCAAAGTTCTTTGAGGCTACATAGCCTGTAGTGTAATCCGGGTCGTCTGATACGCAAAGCTCAGCTATAATGCTCTTGCATGAAGCCACCTTTGATGCAAGTATCAGGGCTTCTTTTACTGTAGGTGTGTTGATGCCGAGTCTTGAAAGCCTCTGGTTTAAAATCCTGAGTGCTGTTTTTTCTATTCCCATTCTTGATGCCCTCACGCCTCTTGTTCTGTCAGGCTCAAATCTTTTACCGGTTTGAGCTGACATAAGAGCTGCTCCTCTCATATTGCCTGCCTGAATGACTTTGAATGCTTTTTTTACTGCAACGCTGGATACACCAATAGCGCAAAGAAGCTCTGCTGAAAACGCCTTTGCTTCGGAAGGGGAAGCACACTTAAGAGTGCAGAGCGGAAGAGAGGAGATTTTTTTCGGCTTCTGCGTAAGCACATCAATGCTCAGTGTAATGCTGTCAGGTATTCCCCTCGGATGAGTCAATGCCCTTTCTGTGTATTGCCTGACTGCCTGCAAAATGTCTTCTGCTTCATAGAGTCCTTCTGCACCTGAGATATGAACTCCGTGTCTTGATGCCCTCATCCTTATGCTCCACATGGTACTTGGATTATATCCGTGCTGAAGAGATGTTGACAAGGGGAATGGTATAATATAAGGCTTAAACTTATTCTGGAGGTCTGAGATGCAAGAAACTAAGATAGTGCTTTCTGACAGGGAGATACCGAAAAGATGGTATAACATCATGGCAGACATGCCGAATCTTCCGAAGCCGCCGCTTCATCCTGCAACGCACAAGCCTGTTGGCCCTGATGACCTGAGTGCTATATTTCCGATGACGCTGATAGAGCAGGAGGTAAGCACCGAACAATGGATTGACATCCCTGAAGAGGTGCTTGATATATATACCCTCTGGAGGCCAACACCTCTTTACAGGGCACGCAGACTGGAAGCCGCACTCAGCACACCAGCAAAAATCTACTACAAGTACGAAGGCGCAAGCCCTGTAGGAAGCCACAAGCCAAACACATCAGTTCCTCAGGCTTACTATAACAAGAAAGCCGGAATGAAGAGGATTGCAACAGAGACAGGCGCAGGACAGTGGGGCTCTGCACTGGCAATGGCAGGAAGCCTCTTCGGTATAGAAGTCACAGTCTATATGGTAAAGGTAAGCTATGAGCAGAAGCCATACAGAAGAATAGCAATGGAGACATGGAACGCCACAGTTCATCCAAGCCCTTCCAATCTGACCAATGCAGGAAGGAAAATCCTTGAGGCAGACCCTGAAAGCCCGGGAAGCCTTGGAATCGCCATATCAGAAGCCATCGAAGATGCAGCTACACACAGCGATACGAATTATTCCCTTGGCTCTGTCCTGAATCATGTCCTGCTTCATCAGACTGTTATCGGTCTTGAGGCGAAAAAGCAGCTTGAGATAGCCGGAGACTATCCGGATATCGTTATCGGCTGCTGCGGTGGAGGAAGCAACCTCGGAGGCGTAAGCTTCCCATTCCTTCAGGATAAAATCAATGGAAAAGACCTCAGGGTCGTGGCAGTAGAGCCTGCATCCTGCCCTACGCTGACTAAAGGCGAATTCAGATACGACTTCGGAGACACTGCAGGACTCACTCCGCTTTTGATGATGTACACTCTCGGACACGACTTTGTGCCTCCAGGCATCCATGCAGGCGGACTCAGATACCACGCCGATGCCCCGCTTGTATGCCAGCTCTACCACGACGGACTGATAGAGGCAAAGGCATACACACAGACTGCAATATTTCAGGCAGCAGTGCAGTTTGCAAAAACAGAGGGAATAATCCCTGCACCTGAGACTGCACATGCTATAAAAGCAGCTATAGACGAAGCACTGCTTGCAAAAGAAGAAGGCAAAGAAAAAACCATATTGTTCAATCTCAGCGGACACGGCTACCTCGACCTTGCGGCATACGCAGACTATCTGGCAGGAAAACTTCAGGACTATGAATATCCAGAGGAGAAAATAAAAGAGGCTTTGTCAAAACTGCCTGCTATTTAGTCATGACAAGCTTCGGCTGGTATCCATACTCTGATATAATGAATCTATAAGAATGCCGCAGAGCCGGGTTATAAAGTGACAAAGAAACAGTTTATCCTTCTGGTTGTCATCTTATGCCTTTCAGTCCTGGTTTGCTTTACAGTTCTGTTTCCTGCGATTGACAAATACTGGAAAGCATCCAGCAAAACCAAAGACGAATCCGCCTTGCAGGAAACCGGATCCAAAGTTGCAAAGACTACAGAAAGACAGCCTCTTATGATGGTCAATCTAAGCAGTGATTACTGGAAGACAAAACCGCCTGCACCTGTTGCAAACGAGGTAAGCAAAGCTGCCACGAAACCGGCAAAAACTGCTGCTGTGCGCACCGCAGCCAAAAGAACCCCTGCAAAGTCCAGTGAAGCCGAGAGAGTGCTTGAGCTTCAGGATTGGTCATGGTTTCAGGACAATAAATATGCTGTTGTGGAGGGATATGTCAAAAACATATCAGACAAAAGTCTTGGCAGTGTGCAGGTGGTCGTCTGGTTCGAGGATGAAGACGGCAGAATCATATCCTCACAGCATAGTCTGATAGAATACAACCCTATTCTGCCCGGACAAACAAGCCCGTTCTTCTTAATAACAGACTTTAACCCCCGGATGAAAACCGCAACCATAGACTTCAGAGGATTCTCCGGAGAAACCCTTCCATGGCGCAACGCCCAGGAAGAGACATCCGAAGAAAAAGAAGAAAGCGAACCTGAAGAGCCAGTAATTTCTGAATCCAGCCAGAAATAACCTCCCTCAGGTTGGACTATTAATGCAAAGGCGTATTATAATAGGCATCCGGAGGGATTATGAACAAGACAATGCTCGCAATCCTTGACATCCTTGACAAACATCCGGACACAATACTCGGCTCAAGAGAGATATCAAGACAGTTAAAACTCCATGGCATTGAGCTTACCGAAAGGACAGTCAGATACCACCTTAAGATACTTGATGAAAAGGGCTTTACAAAAGTATTCGGCAAGGAAGGCAGAATGATTACAAACAAAGGCAAGGAAGAACTTTCAAACGCTCTTGTATCTGAACGGGTAGGCTTTATCATAAGCAAGATAGAAACTCTGTCTTATCTTACGAATTTCGACATAGAAAGCGAACAGGGCAACATAATACTGAACGTATCCTTTTTCCCTGCAAAGGAACTGGGGGATGCCCTGAAGATTATGAAGCCTGTTTTTGCCTCGCCTTATGTGATGAGCAACAGGATAGTCCTTGCAAAAGAAGGTGAAAAGATAGGGGAAATCACAGTGCCCGAGGGCATGGTAGGGCTGGGCACAGTCTGCAGTGTAACGATAAACGGTATATTCCTCAAGGCGGGAATTCCTGTTACATCGAGATTTGGAGGTGTCCTTCAGGTGGAAAAAGAAGGCCCTTCACGGTTTACAGCACTTATAAGTTATGAAGGCTCTTCTCTTGATCCGCTTATCGTTTTTATAAAGAGCAGAATGACATCTGTTAGTCATACCGTAAAACACAGCTCAGGAGAGATACTTGCAAGCTTCAGGGAAATACCAGTGGTAAGCATTGAAAAGGCAATGCAGTTACAGGAAAAGCTCAAAGCCATAGGCATAGGCGGAATACTGCTTATAGGCAATCCGAACCAGCCATTGATTGAAATGCCTGTAGGCATGGACAAGGCAGGTATGGTGATAGTCGGCGGACTTAACCCCATCGCTGCACTCGAAGAGGCAGGCATACCTACAGACAGTAAGGCAATGGCTATACTTTACGATTACTCACAACTGATGCCTTTCAAAGAAGTCCTGAAAGGGATATAACCCCAGCCCTACAAATCCGAAAGAAAGGGACACTGTCCCCCTTTAAAGCATAGGCAGATATGTCTCCAGCTCGTAGGGGAACACCTGTGTGCGGTAGTTATCCCACTCGGTCTTCTTGCTCATGATAAGCTCATTGAATATATGCTCTCCAAGGGTCTCCTTCAGAAGTTTGCTCTTTTCTGCAATCTCTATAGCCTCTATCAGACTTCCCGGCAGTTCTCCTATGCCCATCTTTGCCCTTTCCTCCTCTGAAAGGTGATACACATCTATTTCCGTAGGTTCAGGGAGCTTGTAGCCTTTCTCAATTCCTGTCAGTCCGGCATTGAGCATGCAGGAAAACGCAAGATAAGGGTTGCATGCAGGGTCAGGAGAACGAAGCTCTATCCTTGTTGCCTTTTCCTTGCCCGGCTTATAAAGCGGCACTCTTACGAGTGCAGAGCGGTTTCTCCTTGCCCAGCAGATATAAACCGGTGCTTCGTATCCAGGCACAAGTCTCTTGTAGGAGTTTACCCACTGATTAAGAACAAGCGTTAATTCCCTTATATGCGTCAGCAGACCTGCAATGTATTTCTTTGCAGTCTCTGAAAGATAATACTTGTCCTTTGCGTTGAAAAACGCATTCTGCTTGCCCTTAAAAAGCGACTGGTGGGTGTGCATACCGCTTCCGTTCTGCCCGAACAAAGGCTTTGGCATGAACGTGGCATAAACACCGTATTTTCTGGCTATCTCCTTTACGACAACCCTGTAGGTCATTACTGTGTCTGCCATTTCAAGGGCTTCTGCATACCTGAGGTCAATCTCATGCTGTGAAGGGGCAACTTCATGGTGTGAATACTCGACCTTTATGCCCATTTCTTCAAGTGACAGAATGGTCTCGCGCCTGAGGTCTTCAGCCGCATCCATCGGATAATCGAAATATCCGCCCTCATCCAGAATGTCCGGACACTGGTTTGACCTGAAGTAGAAATACTCAAGCTCTGGTCCAAGATAAAAAGTAAAACCTTTTTTCTTCGCCTTCTCGATATTCCTTCTAAGCACATATCTCGGGTCGCCTTTATAAGGTGTGCCGTCAGGCTCATAGATATCGCAGAACATTCTTGCAACCGCCTTCTCTTTTGGCCGCCATGGCAGGATTGCGAATGTCGTGGGGTCAGGCCGGGCTATCATATCGCTTTCGTCAATCCTTGCAAACCCTTTGATGGAAGAGCCGTCAAACCCCATGCCTTCCTTAAAAGCATAATCAAGCTCCTCAAAAGGAAGGGCAAAGCTCTTAAGCATCCCGTGAATGTCGGAAAACCACAGCCTGATAAACTTCACATTATGTTTTTTGCAAAGCTCCATTACGTCTTTGCTGTCTCTCGGCTTTTTCATCTCATGCCTCCTTAGTTAAGGTTAATCACTCCCAAGACATTGTTTCTGAGCATTTCCACATGGCTTAAAAACTCCTCTTTGCTTCTATGTCCCATAAAAACCCCTGCCAGTTCTGTAATCTCTGTATCTTTAACGACTGCATGCTCTTCATTTAATCTCAGGAAGGTCTCGAGCCTTCTGTAATAGTTGTAGGCATTAAAAAGGACTTCCCTCTCATCCGGATTGAGTATTCCTTTTTTTGCCAGACGGCTGATTGCATTAGCAGTATTCTGCACAAGCACCTCCGGGGTATCTTTTGCATGCTGAAGCTGTAGCCACTGGATATAAAACTCTATGTCCTCTATGCCGCCGGGACCAAGCTTAATGTCTATTCCCTCTGCCTCATGCGACAGTTCCTGAATAATCCTTTTCCTCATCTCGCGGATATCTTCTCTTCTTACACCTGCTCCTCTTTTCAGTATTATCTCGCGTGCCATTTTCATAAACGCTTTTTGAAGCTTTATATCTCCGCCCACAGGTCTTGCCTTAAGAAGCGCCTGAATCTCCCAGTTATGCGCACTCTTCAGATAATAATCCCTATATCCTTCGACGTCTTTTACAAGCACTCCTTTTGAACCATCCGGCCTTAGTCTAACGTCTATACTGTAGAGTGCCCCCCTGTCTGTGTATGCAGTAAGTGTCTTTACTACCTGTTCCGCTGCCTTCAGCCCGTCCGGTATTCCGGATAAAAAGATTATATCAAGGTCTGAGCCGAAAGTAATCTCCCTTCCGCCGAGCTTGCCGAGTGCAAAAACAGAAAGATTATTACTTCCAAACCTGTCTATGGTCGCCCCTATAACAGCATCGGCAAGATGCGACAAATACCTCTGAAGGTCATGCACCGAGATAACACCCATGAGAAAGAGGATTCCAACACGGAGTTCCTCCGCGCTTTTATACTCGCTAAGCCTTATCTGAAAATCCCCCTGATGTTCAGAGTCACGTTCTATTTCTTGTTGCATTCTTCTCAGGGACTTTTTTACAGCCCACTGTTCGATTAACCGGTCAAGGTAGCGTCTGCTGCTTAGAAAGACCCTTGTCAGATATGTGCTGAGTGAAAAAAGCTTCACTATGCCATTTAGCAATTCTCTTTGTTCTCTGAGTCCTGTAAGATGTGCTTCTTCAACATCCAGTGCCGAGAAGAAACTTTCAAGACCTGAAAGCACTCTGTCCGGGCTTTCTGCCCTTAATGCCTCTTCAAGCAGTTCAGGAAGAACCTTTCTTATGATAGTGCGTTCTTTCTGCGTCCTGAAAAGCGCGAGATGCTCTTTCATTCTCTTCAGGTTCATCAGAGCCGACTGCGGGTCTTTCAGCCGCCTGAAGGAAAGATATCCGGCAAGTTCCTCATCGCTGAGGTCGCCTTCAAGCAGCATAAGGGTCTCGGCATGAATGTCTTCCTTAGTGCCAAGCAGGGAGTTATACATGGTTTTTACCTGCATTCTTCTTAGCCGCAGGTCTGACAAAAACCGCCTGCCTGTGGGAAAACCCATCTTTCTACCCAGACAATTCAGCTCTTCTTCTGAAGTAGGAACAGCATGTGTCTGAAGGTCGTCTTTCATCTGGAGATAATGCTCAAGCCGCCGGAAATAAAGATAGTTCTCCCAAAGAGTAGCAAGGTCTTCTTCAGGCACTATTGCCATTTTCTTGATGCCCTGTATTGCATCGAAAAGTCTGTGGGTTCTGAGTGCCTCCTGCTCTGCGCTATAGATAAGCTGAAAGGTCTGGACAAAAAACTCCACCTCCCTTATGCCTCCATACCCGCGCTTTATGTCATCTTTTGAGAGGGTTGAGTCTATTTTCTTTTTCATCGCCCTGATTTCATCAATCTCTGAGTAATCAATCATTCCTTTCCAGACAAACGGCTTAATCGTCTCCATGAACGCTCCAGCCATATTCATATCTCCTGCGACAGGTCTTGCTCTTATAAGAACCATTCTTTCCCACATGCGCCCCCATGATTCGTAATACATCTGGTATGACTTGACAGGCAGTGCGACTTCGCCTTTCTGCCCGTGCGGTCTAAGCCTGAGGTCAACCCTGTAGGCTATACCATCTTCTGTATTTGAAGACAGCAGTCTGGTAAACATCTCTATGACCTTGCAGTAAAACTCATGATTGCTAATTCTGTTTAACCTTATGCCTGCAGGGCTGAGCACGCCGGAGGTCTGCCCCTGTTCGCTGCCGTAAACCGCAATCAGGTCAACGTCCGAACTGTAATTAATCTCTGCACCGCCAAGCTTTCCAAGACCGATAAGCGCAACTCCTCCATCCGGAGAAGGCTCTCCAAACCGGCGGAGATTGACTTTCAAGGAGTATCCAAGCACCAAATCAATAATCACCTCTGCAAGACTGGTAAGCTCATCCATCGAAGTACGTATGTCTGTCCTTCCGGTAATATCCCTCAGTGTTATTCCCAGAAGATACCGTTTTCTGAATAACCGTATTCTCTTCATAGCTTCTTTAATGTCTATGTCTTCATTCAGCACAAGCTCGGCTTTCGCTCTTTCAAGAAGCAGTTCCCTTGTGACAGGCCTGTTAATCTCTTCCACTGCGGTTAAAAACCCCTCAGGGTTTGAAATGCAGTAATTTGAAAGGAACTGGCTAAAGGCAAAAAGGCGTGCTGCTTCTTTTATATAAGACGGCGGGGGGTCTTCAGGCAATACCTCAAGAAATCTCAAGAGGTTTGTTTCAGCCCTTATGGGGTCAGGCGTGTTGAGGGAGATTTCTGCTACCAGTTTTTTTATTTCTTTATCGACTATCATTTATATAATATATCTGTTGCCGGGTCATAGCATCAGGTATAGATAGATAATAATCGAAACAGGAGGAAAAAGCCATGAAGCTGATAGCAGCAATCATCAAGCATTTCAAGCTCGACGATGTGAGAAAGGCACTCACAGACGCAGGGGTTCAGGGTATGACTATAATAGAGGTGAAAGGCTTCGGCAGACAGAAAGGACATATAGAACTATACAGGGGAACAAAATACGAAGTAAAATTTCTGCCGAAGATAAAAATAGAAGTCGCAGTGCCTGATGAAAAAACCGAAGAAGTAGTAAGAATAATCTCTGAGGCGGCTAGAACAGGAGAAGTCGGTGACGGAAAGATTTTTATCTACAATCTGCAGGACGTAATAAGAATAAGAACCGGAGAGCGAGGAGAGGAGGCGATTTAAAAAAAGGGGGCAGGCAGAACGCCTGCCCCTTTTTAATTTTTAGATGTCATAGTAGAGGAAGAACTCATACGGATGGGGTCTCAGCCTGAGGGCATCTACTTCGTTTGCCCTCTTGTATTCAAGCCATGTCTGGAGTGCATCCTCTGTAAAGACATTTCCTTTCAGAAGGAACTCGTGGTCTTTTTCAAAGCTGTCCAGTGCCTCTTCAAGGCTGCCGGGCATCTGAGGAACTTTTGCAAGCTCTTCCGGAGGAAGCTCATAAATGTCTTTGTCCAGTGCCTCGCCTGGGTCTATCTTGTTCTCTATTCCGTCAAGACCAGCCATGAGCATCGCTGCAAACGCAAGATAAGGGTTGCATGACGGGTCTGGGAATCTGACTTCCACTCTCTTTGCCTTTGGAGAAGGTGAATACATCGGGATTCTTACAGCCGCAGACCTGTTTCTTGCAGAGTATGCAAGGTTAACCGGTGCCTCATAGCCAGGGACAAGCCTCTTGTAGGAGTTGGTCGTTGGGTTTGTAAGTGCAGCAAGTGCCTTGGCATGCTTCAGTATGCCTCCGATGTAATAAAGAGCCATTTCACTTAAGCCGGCATAACCGTTGCCTGCAAACAGAGGCTTGCCGTCCTTCCAAATGCTCTGGTGGGTGTGCATGCCTGAACCATTGTCACCGAATACCGGCTTGGGCATGAATGTAGCAGTCTTTCCATGCTGCCGTGCCACGTTCTTTACTATGTATTTAAAGAGCATGAGGTTGTCCGCCATCTTTACAAGAGGAGAAAATCTCATGTCAATCTCGCCCTGTCCTGCTGTAGCAACTTCGTGGTGCTGTGCCTCAACGTGTATTCCGCACTTCTTCATTATGTTGACCATCTCTGTTCTCATGTCCTCAAGACTGTCTGTCGGCGGAACAGGGAAATAACCCTCTTTGTGCCTTGGCTTGTATCCGAGATTCGGGCCCTCTTCCTTTCCGGAATTCCAGATTCCCTCTACAGAATCCACAAAGTAATAACCACTGTGAGCATTCTGGTCATACCTTATGTCATCAAAGATAAAGAACTCTGCCTCAGGACCGAAATACGCTGTATCGCCAATGCCTGTGGACTTCAGATACTGCACAGCTTTCTGTGCTATGTATCTCGGGTCTCTTGTGTAAGGCTCTTTGGTTACAGGGTCAACAATGTTGCATATGAGGCTCAGGGTCGGATACTTTCTGAACGGGTCGAGGATTGCAGTCTCAGGGTCAGGTATAATGAGCATGTCCGATGCGTTTATCGCCTGCCATCCCCTGATTGATGAACCGTCAAAACCAACGCCTTCCTCAAAAGTCTCTTCCTTAAGCTCATCGATGGGAATCGAAAAATGTTGCCAGATACCAGGAAAGTCGATGAACTTGAAGTCAACCATCACCACATCGTTTTCCTGTGCAAAGGTCAAAACATCCTTTGGCGTCATAGCCTACCTCCTGAATTTAAATTTATGGGCAAAAACCTGCCGTCTTAAATATGTTCGCACTTAAAGTTGCAGGAAAAACGCCTTGTAAAAATTCATCGCCCTGCCTGTGTATTCTTCATAAAGGGCATTGGTCTTATCCATAATGTCGGGCGTTGCATTAGGGTCGTCCTTGAACCACTCCTGCACCATCTCCTTCGTTACCTCTATATGGAACTGAAAGGCATAGACGTTGTTTTTATACCTGAACGCCTGATTTTCATAAAGCGCAGAACTTGCAAGCCTCTCGGCACCCATCGGCAGATCAAAAGTATCACCGTGCCAGTGAAAAACTTTAAATCTTTTCCAGAAATCCCCCACTGCCGGATGAACCGCCAGCTTTCTCATCAAAGAGTCTTTGATCCCCTCACTGGTAAGCTCTATGTCAAACCAGCCTATCTCCTGTTTATGCCCCTTATATACATTCGAGCCAAGACAATGCGCAATCATCTGTGCGCCAAGACAGATACCCAAGACCTTCATCCCGCGGTTTATCGCCTCTCTGATAAGCCTTGAACCTGCCTGAAGATGCGGATATTCGTCCATTTCATAAATAGCCATCGGACCGCCCAACATCACCACTGTATCGAATGCATCCAGAGACGGAGGCGTCTCACCGTCGCCGAGTTCTATAATCCTGTAGGGGATGGAATTCTCCAACAGGAAGTCCTCTATTGTCCCAGGACCCTCAGAGATTATATTCTTTAGGATAAGGACTGACATCTCGGCAAACGGTTGCCGTATGTTATACTAAACTGCGGTGCTTTGTCAAGCGGTGGAATCCAGCCGGAAAGAGGCTGTTATTTAACGAGCTCCCTGCCTGCCTCGAATGCCTCGTTCAGGGCATCCGGATACAGGAGTATCTCGCCTTTTGCGTCTATGCCTGTAAAACTCAATGTCTTATGCTCAGGCACGCTTACGGTTCTGAAAAATGCAATAGCTGTTGCCTCTGAACATTTAACGCCTGTCGGCTTCTTCTGCCCTCCTACGATTATCAGCAGTCCTTTTCTACCGTGCTGTCCTTCGGCAATCGGTTTTTTCAAAATATATTTTTCACACCAGAACTGCTGGCATCTGTCTATCATTGTCTTTACCTGTGCGGAAAGCCCTGAGAAGAATACAGGGCTTGTAAGTATAATCCTGTCTGCCTTCCTGATTGCCTGAGAGACCTTCTGCATGTCGTCTTTTACGACGCACCTGCCTGTTTTATTACATCCGCCGCAGTTCTGGCACGGAGCTATATTCATCCGGTTAAGGTCGAAAATCCTTACCTTAAAACCCGATGCCCTGACACCCCTTACTGCCTCCTTAAGAAGTGTCTCTGTATTGCCCCCTTTCCGGGGACTGCCAAGAAATGCAATAACATTCATTCTTCCTGAGACTCCATGAGCTTTTTATAAAGTTCTATTTTCTCTTTCATCTCCTGCAGATTGGTCGTAAGNCCCCACCAGCCGTATTTGAACGCCGCATAATCAGGCGCACCAGTCATTGCCGAGGCATATCTTATGGAATTTCCATAAAAAAGCCACTGCTTTATCCATTTCTGCTCTATTGCCTCATCAAAGGGATTCGTGTCATCGGCAATGCCCAGCTCCCATGCCTGAAGGAGAAGCTTTGTAGCCGCAAGGGTCATCCTGTCGGTCTCCTCTATCGTGTTTTCAAGCTTTGCAAAATGACTGTCCGTCCATGATGTGCTGTGACAGCCTTTGCAGACGGCTTTCATTGTCTCCTGCTTTTTAATTTGCTCATCCTTGCCTATAAGATAACCCAAAGCCGGCTCTCCGGTAAATGTTGTAGGAAGGGGAAGTCCGTCTTTATTTTTTATAATAGACGTATCACCTGATTTCGGCTGGGGATGGGTGTAAACAAGACCGAAGAGTCTTACCCAGAGTCTTTCGCCAAAGTCATGCGACCTCTCGACAATCTTACCTCCGTCAGGAGCGACTACAAGGCTGTTATGGCATGTAGCGCATGTGGGTGCCTGAAAGTCCACGCCAAGTTTCCACGGCACTGCATCAAAGTCCCACTCAGAGTGCTCTGATAAAAATATGTTTCCGTGTTTGCTTTCTGCATAGACATTCCATGCAGGGACATCAGGCTCAAGATGGCACTGGGCACATGTATAAGGCTTTCTTGCCACCTCAATGCTGAAGGCGTGTCTTGGATGGCAGGATGTGCATGCACCTTTTGTCCCGTCAGGGTTCAGCCTGCCCACACCCTGATTAGGCCAGTTCTCAAGTTCAGGGACTCTTATCATCCCAAATGCCGTTTTTACACTCTTCATGCCTTTAACCCTGACTTCTGTCCCATGGCAGGAAAAGCATGCATCCTGTCTTGTAAAATCAGACGGGGTGGATACTGAAATCTTTGTATCCTCCACCTCTTTCAAGCCTATTATCGTGTTGACAAGCAGGTGATAGACCGGATTCCTCGCAAGATTGCCCCATGCATTCGCCTTCTTGCTTCCTAAATACTGTTTGACTTCCTCAGGATGGCAGACAGAGCAGTCATTCGGCGAGACCACTATATTTATCTTAAAGCCGTAATGTGAAAAATTATCTTTGTGTTTTTCCGGATTAAGACCATGACATTCATAACAGCCAACAACTGTATGTTTCAGCCTTTCAGGCACTGAATCTGCGGACACCCTGCGCTCGATGGCAGGCTTGCCTAGTGCTTCTTCAGGGGTTGTCTGTGCATGCCTGCTTTTTTGCCAGTCTTTTACGATTCCGGAGGTCAAGCCTTTATGGCAGTTCAGACACGACTTCGTCTCATTACTCAAAGGCACTTCTGCAGCCTGAAGCACTCCGGCAATTAAAATCAGGAAAACAAGAAACACAAGGCATCTTTTCATTACTTTTTATCTGTTTTTAACCTGATATTATTACTACTGGCATGTATATTCAGGCGGTTTTGTCCACAAGATGACGTTTTTCCTCTAGATAATCCTCAAGTGTTCTCATGTCTTCTTTTGTGTAATCAATGAATTTAATATACATTCCTTTTGGATAAATACGGTCATCGAGATTAACTCCTACTACCTTTCCTTTAAACTTTCCAAGGAGCTTGTCCTCAGGCGGTATGTAAAAATGTATTATCACCTTTGTTCCTTTTGGAAGTGGGCAGTCCGACCTGACAAACACTCCGCCCTTACTTGTATTGAGGATGAAATCAAGGCAGTCCTCAGAGACATCCTCTCCATACTTGATGGCAAGACAGACCGGAAACCTTACATGCTTCCGCCTCTCTGTGCCTGAGTATCCCTCTGCTGTTCCCCCTCTATCAATAAAGACTTTATCCATTGACCTAACACAACCTACATTAGTAGGCTATCATAAATCCTATCAAACACAAGGGGATTGTCAAGAGCAAGTTTAAAGACTCTGGCAGGCGTGTTTTTAAGGGTTAATAAGGTTTTCCTGCGAATTGATTTTCTCAGAAGGATACAAAAGCAATATACTGATTCTTCTGTTTCTTGGATCAGTAGGGTCTTCTTTTATAAGAGGGTCTGTTGCTGCATAGCCTGCTACTTTTGTAAGGCGGTCTGGATCCATGCCGTAGCGTTCGAGTTCTCTTCTTGCGGCAGATGCCCTTTCTGTAGAAAGTTCCCAGTTTGTGTATTTATTCGTTGAGTAAGTAAGGGCATCTGTGTGCCCCTCGATAGCTATCTTATTATTAATATCTCTTATGCTTTCAGCTATAACCTTGAGAATCTTTTTTGCATCTTCTGTAGGTTCGGCGCTACCAAGAGAAAACATCGGCTTGCCTTTTTTGTCTACAAGTTGAATTCTTACACCACCTTCGAAGATATCGACCATTACCTGGTCTTTGACATCCGCCAATTTCTCTTCTATCTGTTTTTTCAACCTATCCTTCAGTTGTTCCCGGCTAAGCACATCCATACTTCCTCTTCCGAGTTCTTTTGGCACCTTTGGAGCCTCTCCTGCCCTTTCGTCCATTATCTCAACACTGCCTTCCATCATGGATGTGCCGGCATGTTGAAAAAGTGCAAAATACTTGAAATAGCTTGCAACCCTTGCCCTTTTTTCAGGCGAGACCATTGTGATGAGCCACAGGAGGAGGAAAAAAGCCATCATTGCGGTCACAAAGTCTGCATAGGCTACTTTCCAAGAACCACCGTGACTGCCTTCATGACCTCTCTTCTTAGACTTTTTTATTATTATTGTCTTTTGCTGTTTCACCTGCTGCTTAATGACTTCTCCAGTTCGCTAAAGGTGGGCCTTTCCTTGCCTGGTATAGCTCTTCTTCCTGACTCAACAGCCATCTGTGGTGCAGCACCGCCCACAAAGGCGACAAGGACTACCCTGATAACCTGAAAATACACTTCTTTTTCCTTTGCCTTGTGCTCAAGATTAGTAGCCATTGGACCGACAAAGCCATAGCACATCAAGACTCCGAGGAACGTGCCGACAAGGGCAGCGCCTATGCTGTGACCCAGCACCGAAGGCGGCTGGTCTATCTTGCCCATGGTAAGCACAACACCAAGGACTGCAGCAACTATTCCAAGACCAGGAAGAGCATCAGCAACCTTTGCAATACTGGTAGCCGGAGTCATCTCCTCATGATGATGCGCCTCTATGTCAATCTCCATCAGACTGTCAAGTTCATGCGGAGGCATATTCGCAGTGATTATCACCTTCAGATTGTCGCATATAAACTCAAGTGCGCGGCTGTTTGCGACAACGGTCTTATACTTGTTGAATATCGCACTCTTTTGCGGATTCTCTATATCCGCTTCAATAGAAATAAGACCATCTTTTCTTATCTTTGACAGTATTGTGTTCAAGAGGGAAAGGAGTTCAAGATATGCCTGCTTGTTCGTGCTGTCAGAGCTGAAAATAGTCTTGATATTCTTAATAATATTTTTCAGCACTCTTGCAGGAGAGGCAATTATGAGTCCTCCTATAGCAGCACCGAATATAATAACTACTTCTGCAGGCTGGAAAAGCACATGAAGATTGCCTTCCTCCATAAGGAAGCCGCCTATTACAGAGCCCAAAACTATAATTATGCCTATAGCAGCAAACATAATTTACTGTTCGTTATACTAAATTAATATGATAATAAATTTCGCCATATAAAAAAAAGTCTCAGTCAACCGGCAACTCTATTATAAACGTAGCTCCTTGTCCCTCCTGACTTTCAGCCCTGATGCTGCCTCCATGCTCTTCGACTATGCCGCGGGCTATCGAAAGTCCAAGCCCGGTGCCTTTGTCAGCAGGTTTTGTGGTAAAAAACGGGTCGAATATCATATCAAGATGTTTTGCCGGTATACCAGGTCCGTTATCAGAAACTTTTATTATTATCTTCTTATTCTTTTCATCATAGGCTGTTGACAGCACGATTCTTCCGCACTGGTTATACGAGTCGATTGCCTGCTCAGCGTTTATCAGGATGTTCAGCATTACCTGCTGCATTTGCTGGGCATCTATATATACAAGCGGCACATTACCGTAATTCTTTAATATCTCCACATTATTTGACCTGAACCAATAAGTTCTGACCTCAAGTGTCCTGTCTATAATATCGTTGATATTCTCAAGTGAGTGCTGCGACTTCTGCTGCCGGGAAAAACACAAAAGGGTCTCTACAAACTTTTTACATCTTTCTGCCGCATTATAAATCTTATAGAGATACTTCTGCGTTTTGTCTTCCTTTGTTATTGAAAGAAGCATCTCTGCATAACCGAGAACTCCTGTAAGCGGATTGTTTATCTCGTGCGCAACACCAGAGACCAAAAGCCCTATGGATGCAAGTTTATCCGAATGATAAAGCTGCTCCCTAAGCCTCTTCGTCTCGGTAACGTCCTTCATAATGCAGACAGCCACTTCGTCGTCATCGAACATTGCGGGAAAGATATTGACTATGAATGTCTCATCACCAATTCTCAGCTCTCTTGAAACAGGAGTGTTAGAAGCAAAGACCTCTTTAAACGGACTGTCCCCATAGGACATGTCAATGCCCAGAAGAGTGTCAATCTTCATACCTATCATGTCACGGGGATGCCTTTTAAACCTCGTGGCAAAAGATACATTTGTCCTTCTGATCTTGGAATCCCTGTCTATAACGAATATGTAATCAGTTACCGCATCAATCGTAGCCTGCCACTGCTCTTTACTTTTAATAATCTCTTCTGACATTACGGAGAGAATCTCACCCTTGCTGCGCCTCTCGCTGTCAAAGAGATATCTGTTGTAAGCTGCTTCTATGACAAAAGGCAATGCATTGCGATACTCCTGCTCTGAGATTACAAAGTCGCACCCTATTTGCCTTGCTGTCTCCTCCTTGATTTTTACTCCTTTGCCGACAACCAGTATTGCAGGAATATCAAACCCCTCCCGCCTGATTCTCTCTATAAATTCCACTCCAGTAATATCAGGCAATTTATAGTCCACGACAACCACATCCATGCGTTCTTTCTTAAGCACCTCAAGACCTTCTTTTGTATCTGAAACATGAAACATCTTTCCGTCAGGAGAAACAACCCTCTTTAACAGATTTTCTATACGCCTTGTAAGCTTCTTCTTTTCCCCTACAACAAGTACTTTCATACTCAAGAAATTTTCAATCCTGAACTATCACAATATCCACTCTCCTGTTTTTTGCCCTGCCCTCTGGTGTTTCGTTGGGTGCTATGGGTCTGAATTCGCCATAGCCTGCTGCAGAGAATCTTTCAGGAGAAAGATTATAGTTTTTCAGAAGATAGCTTAAAACACTTGTCGCCCTTGCAGTAGAAAGCTCCCAGTTAGACGCATATTTTGAATTGTGTATAGGCACGCTGTCTGTATGCCCCTCGATTATTACGTTATTTGGAAGCTCCTCGATGACCGAGGCAAGAGCCGTCAATACCGGAATAGCCTCTTCCTTTATATCCGCCTTACCGACCTCAAAAAGCACTTGCTCTCCCAAAGACACTACTACTCCTCTTTCATCCCTTCTTATCCTTATGCCTTTTTGCGCCGGAAAAGCATCTATTACGCTTTTGAATTTCTTTTCGATACCAACGATATCCGGATCCACAGGGGTCACCTCGTCTATAACCGACCATGAAGTCTCAACCCCTTTGGCCTTAAAGGCAGACCTCATCGAGCCTGCAAATTTCTCAAGCTTGCCCACATCTACATGGCTGATTGCATACATCGTAGTAAAGAATGCAAAAAGCAAGGTGATAAAATCCGCATAGGAGACCACCCATCTGTCTGTATTGTCCTGCTCGTATTTTCTCCTGCTTCTTTTCATATTAGAAAACTTATAACTTTTCTCCTGGTTCTTTTTCTTCAATGAAAACCCTGAGTTTTTCCTCAAGGTAGCGGGGGTTTATCCCTAACTGTATACCTATAACTCCCTCGAGAATCATCTCCCTTAGGGATAATTCCTTGTCCAGCCTGTTGATAAGCTTTTTTGATATAGGCAGAAGTATCAGGTTTGCAGAACCCACACCGTATATAGTTGCCACAAATGCAACTGCAATTCCTGAACCGAGTTTTGCAGGGTCGGAAAGATTCTCCATCACATGTATGAGCCCGAGAACTGCTCCGATAATCCCGATAGTAGGTGCAAACCCACCCGCAGTCTCAAAGACCTTGGCTATTCGTCTTCTCTCCTCTTCATAGGTAATGTTTTCCTGCTGCATTGTCTCCCTCACTACATTTGGTGCCATGCCATCAACCGCAAGTGTAAGTGCCTTTCTGAAAAAACTGTCCTTGATTTTTGAAATCTCAGGCTCAAGTGAAATCAGTCCTCTCCTTCTGGCTCTCTCCGAATAAAGAATAAAATCATTGATATATGATTCAGGGTCCGGGTCTTTTCCAAAAAACACATCCCTAAGAGACGAAACCGCCTTCAGCACATCACTTAAAGGAAAACTCAACAGCGTTGCGCCTGCAGTTCCCCCAAAAACGATTACAGCTGCAGTTCCCTGCACAATAGAGTCCAGCGCTCCACCTTCGAAAATATTTCCACCGACAATCGCTGCTATGCCGAGAATTATTCCTATAAAACTTGCACTGTCCATCAAACATTATTTTCCCACTGTCGTCTCTTCTCTCTTATAATCTCTCTTTGACGATTAAGTGCGTAATGTATTATTTCATCTCTGACATCATCACCCATATCAGAGAAGTCCACAGCAACCTCATATCTGCCGTCATCCAGGGCATTAACCCTGACTACATCGCCTGTTGTAACCACACCTACTGGAGGTGACGTGGGCAGAAGCATCTTAACCTCAAGCACATCTCCTACTTCGAGTTTCTCGTTCACCGTAAACCTGATGCCTACTGCACTTACGCTTATGTGCTTGTGCTCCGCCTTCATAAGCCGGTAACCGTCTATTTGCAGTTTCTGCAATATTACCTCGAGCTTGGTATCAACCTCATCAAACATTTTCAATACCTGTCTATTTGTTGCCTCATCCGGCACTGATACATCAGACATCTCAAGTGCATAGAGCATCAAACTGAGCTTGGAATTAACACTGCTGAGTTTTTCAAGCAGCCGGGCAGTTGCCGAATCTACATCTTCAGGCACTTTTACCTCGGCAACCTCCATGCCAACGCCGGAGAATGTCCTCGCCTTTCTTCGAGGTGCACTCTTGTCTATCTTTCTGGAGACTACGGGAAAGACATCATCCACTCGAAAATACCTGCGTTGCTCTGCCCAGAGAGGCTTCAACTCAAGTGTCTCATGTCCGAACTTCAGCACCTGAGTGAAATAGTCGTCGTCCCCGCTGCGCACGACCACTTCCTGTCCTGCAGGCAATGCCTTCCCAGGAGACTCGTTCAGCTTAAGAACAAACTTTTCACTATCCTGTGAAAGCACTTCTGCAGTGTAAAACGTTTTGCCGTGGATAGACCGCCAGAAAACCTTTTCCCCTTGTTTAAATATCATCCCCGAGTTTTCCCTCCTATTCTACGCCTCCTTTTATCAGTCTTTCACGCAACATATCCGCTTCCTGTGCTGTGAGAACATTTACTTCCTTCAGCCTTTCTATTCTTTCTATCCACCCTGTGGTAATCTCCGGATTTCTGCTGTCTGAAACAGCTTTTATGACCTCAATATCCCGATAAGTCTCCCTGAGATGCTTTATTAACTCCCTGTTGTCTTCTATCAACACCGCCCTTTTATATGCCCTTTCCGCAAGAAGAATTATCTCCTGAACCTTAAACGGCTTGGTCACATAATCGTATGCCCCTTCTTTCATTGCCTCAAGCACGCTGTCAAGAGTTCCATAAGCAGTAAGTATGACAACTGCGATATCAGGGCTGTTCCTTATGGCATGCTTAAGCACCTCAATACCGTCACCGCCGGGCATCCTGTAGTCTGCAATCACAAGCTTTATATCCTCGCGCATGAGAATCTTCTTGGCTTCAAGACCGTCTTTGGCCGCAACAACAGGATAACCCTCCTTTGAAAGAAGACTAACAAGCATATCCCTTGTTATGTCGTCGTCATCTGCAATCAGAATCTTAAAATCGCTCTTCTGCAACATCGTCCCCGGCTTACCATAAAATAAACAAGTATTTTATTTTATATCTTTCTTGTCGGGAAATTCTCAGAAAAACTTTAAGCGCCAAGCGTCTCCTTCAACGTGTGCAAACCTTTCCCCCCTTCTTCAAGTATCGGGCAAAACTCATACTGTATGAGGTCAGCAAGCATTATCCAGTCTTTTCTTTCAAATGCAGAAGCCATGTCCCTGAGAACTACAAGAGACTTGTCCCAGCAGGAAAGAGGCTCTTGCGATACATCAAGGTGTTTCAAGCCATTTCTCAACTCTCTTATGTAATCCATAAGATAGCTCAGATTATCAAATGCTTCTGACAGGGAGTTGAAAAGTTCTTCTGTCTGCTCGACTCTGAGATGGTTTGCACATTCCATAAGCTCTGTCCCTATCTCAGCAGTAATGTCTCCTGTCTCTGCAAGGCTTTTCTTAACAACATCCAGTAACTCTTGTTTGCTTCCCACTGTTTTTTACCTCCTTGGAATTTCCTGTTTATGATACTCATTCACACTGTCCTTTGTCATCTTACCTGCTTCTTCCTTAGAAGCATGCAAAGACATCAACTGCTCAATAGTCTGCATTATTATCTTTGTATGGTTCAGCAGGTCAGTGTAAAGCAGACGAATCTGCTCGGCTTGCGAGGCAAGGTCTTCATCCTCAATGCTTCCCTTTCCGTATTTGAACAGGAAGGTTAAAGGGCTCAGAAGAGAATGAGAATACCCTATTTTTTCTATTTCCTCTTCGATATCCGGCACTCTTTTCCACAGCTCCTTTATACGTTTGACATCCGGAGAAGGCCTCACAGCCTCTTTGGCTATGAGTGTGACAAGAGACAATCCCATTTCGGTCAGACCGATCAGGCTCCTCAGAGCATTGAGTTCTTCGTCCAACTGAACTGCTGCCTCAATCGAGTTGTGCCTGAGGTTTATCTTGTCGACAATACTCTGATACAGTTCTTCCGGTGTTAATTCTGAATCTCCATCAAGAATCCTGACCCATGTCTGCCTGTAAAGATATGAAAACAGGGTCTTATTATTCAGCGGACGCTTTATAAGAGGATAATAATCCAGAAACCCATCTTCTGCAAAATACGAACGGTAAATCTGTACACCATCCCACATGGAAGAAGGCTCTATCTGCAAAACATCAGTATTAAGCATTATGCGTCGTGTCAACTCAAAAACCTTATCTGCGCTTATTGCATCTTTACATATCATTTCACTGCATTTCACACGAAAGCTGCATGGACTGCACGGTATATCAGCCTGCACTGCATAGTGCCCCTCGCCATACGGACCTGTCTCCCTGAAAAGAGCCGTAACCAGAAAGATACCAATTACCTTTGTGCCAACTGCAGTAGCTATATGCATAGGTCCTGTATCGTTGCTTATAAAGAGATTGCATCTTTTAAGCAGGGAAGCCAGTTCAACCAGACTTGTCTTTCCGATGAAATTAAGAGGCTTTGTCCTGACAATGTCCTCGAATTTCTTTCCAAGCTCTGCCTCTTTGGAAGAGCCTGTAAGCAGGATTTTGGCTCCGAATTCATCTGTCAGCCTGTCTGCAAGCTCTGCAAAAGAAGAGACAGGCCATCTTCTGTCCTCACGGCTTGCCCCGAGTTGAAGCCCGATAAGAATATCCCCTTCACCTACCCCATGCTTTAATAAAACGTCATTTACACTCTGCTCTGCATCTTCAGGAACGACAAGGTGCAGTCCTTTTTTAGCAGGCACTGCGCCTCCAATCTTGACGTGAAGGTCGCAGATATGAAACGGATTGCACTGTCTGCTCGTAACTATATTGAAAAAATACCTCATCCACGGATGCTTGATAACACTATGCCCTTCGGCATCTACGGTGTAGCCCCGTATCTCCTTTGCGTTGATTAGAGACAGCAAAAAAGCGCTTGCTGTAGAATGGGTAAGGTTTATCGCCACGTCGTAAACTGTGTCGTTCACTGTGCGAAGACTGTCCTCTACATACCGGAATCCACTTATAAAGTCATCGTTGTTTAAGCTTTCTATAACTTTTTTCCCGTCGAATGTAAGCACCCTGTCCACATAAGGAATATAGTTGCATATTTCAAAGAAGGCAGGACTTACAAGCAGGGTAATTCTCACTGCAGGGTATTTTTCCTTAAGACCTGCAATCACAGGTGTGGTCTGCAAAAGGTCACCCATGCGTGTAAGATTAACTATAATTACGTCTTTCATACGTGCACATCCCTTGAGGTATAAATTTCCTTAATCTCCCTCATAAGGAGAAAAATCTTTTCGACATCTGAGAGCTTTCCTTCTTTTGAGGCTATCTCCTCCACAATCTCAGGGAAGCCAACTCTGCCCCTTCCAATAAATCCTGCAAGGTATTTTCCAAGCTCTGTATTGCTTCCGGCTCTCTGAAGCAGGGTTCCTATGTCGTGTTTTCCTTTTGCCCATGGTGGCAGTTCAAAGCCATGTTTCAGGACGAAATTCAGCATTTCTTCCATTCTGTGTCTGTATGTATGCTCTTTTAGAACCCTTGCCCTTGCTCTCTCTGCAATCTCCTGTCTTTCCTCAGGATTATTGAGGTAATACCTTATCTTTCGCTTGAGGTCATCAAGACTGTTAAAGCATATAATCTCTTTGCCCGGTTCAAAGAACTCAGCGAGCTCAGGCCGGCAGTCCACAAGCTGGAACCCTCCGCACGCTGCCACCTCGAATGTCCTCGGATTTAAGAAATCGCCGTAGGGGTTTATTCCTTCATGATATGTGGAAGAATGCAGGTTTATGTTTATCTTCGTGGCGTTGAATATCTTGACAATCTCCTCTGTTTCTATCCTTTCGCCGTTTCTCTGGACGCACTTTCCAAGTGGCGAATTCAAGTCCCACTCACTTCCCCATATCTTAAAGTCAAACCCGAGCAGACCTTGGAAAAACAGTCTTCTGTTGTAATATCCAGCACCCATGAACGAAACATCGCTTCCGTACTCAGCGAGCTCATCAGGGCTGAGCTCCAATTTCCTGTGGACATCAGGACAAGCGGCAAGAGGTAAATACGAAAAATTATTCGCCCCTATATCTCTTAGTCTTTTAAAGAACTCGCCTTTCTGAATGACAAAGAAGTAGTTATAAAACGGAGCAATACTCTGCCAGTAGGTCAGATGCCTGAAGTCCTCTACAAACCAGAAGGCAGTAACAACCTTCAGGTCTCTGAGCCTCACAAGAGCGTTATGAGTAAAAGGTGCCTGCGCAAGTGCAAACAGGAAGTCAGGCTTAAATTCCTCGCACCTTGTCATTATGGTTTCAGAAATAAAGTCAACAAGCAGTGACCTCAGTTGAGACCGCTGGCTCTTGTTCTGTGTCAAGGCGTCGATGCCGAAGTAAGTATCTCTGTATCGGCTGTTGTCCACATACTCCACTTCATGTCCCATCTCCCTTAAGGCATGGGTGCAGTACTCTGCAATAGGAAGTGACCCGCCATAAATCGGGCCAACAACCATGATTCTCAAACACTCCTTCGCTGCCTTAAGCGCCCTGAGCTTTGAATACAGTGCATCAAAATAACCACTGTTCAAACTCATAGAAGGTTTATGCTCAAGAACCGTAAACCCTTTGCTTATAGAAGACAGGTCATTGCCTGTAAGAATCCTTACTCTTGAAAGAACCGATGTTAAATCTATTGATTCAATCGCTGTTTTAAGGACATCCAGTCTCGGCTCAACGACAACCACATCCGTCGGGGTTCTCTTACATAACTCTATAATGTGATATCCCAACCCGAAGCCGAGCACAACGAGTTGAGATGCCCTCTGAATGCTCTCTCTGTGATATTCCACCCACGCTTCTGCCTCTCTTACCGGATCATACAGACTATGAAGTGCAATATCGCCTGCCTTTAAAGAAAGACGCCCTGTCTTTGTGGTGACAAGTTGCAGGTCAGCTCCTGCCTTTGCGGCAACAACCGCAGAGGCAAGCTCCGGGTCCAGACTGCTTAATGCCCTGATGTTTTCTTCAAAAAACCTCATACAGCATACCTCTTTCTCATGCTCTCGATCATACTGTTCAGTCTGTGTCTGTATGTATGCTGACTTAGAACCCTGTCTCTTGCCCTTTGAGCAACTGTCTTTCTCTTATCAGAATTGTCAAGGTAAAACCTTACAAGCTCAGGTATCTCGCCTTTTTCTTTATAGGTAATGACCTCTTTGCCTTCTTCAAACAGCTCGCTGAGCTCTTCCTGCTGGTCGGTAAGCAGAAAACCACCGCATGCCGGAACATCAAAGACCCTCTGGTTGACAGCCCCACCCATCTGAAGGCTCGTGGCATTAAGATTTACCCTGCACGCGTTGTAAAAGAGAGGAAGCTCCCTGTAATAATTAAGAGGCGGATAGAGCTTATAGTCTTTACTGAGAAGTTTGCTCCAGCCTCTATCGCCATGAATATGGTGCCCGAATCCTTTAAGCATCTCTACGCATGAAAGACGGTAAAGAAGCGTTGCCCTCCAGATAGCAGCAGCCTCAAAATCAATCCTTTCCTGCACCGGAAGATGACTGATGTCTATATCCAGACTCTTCACTGCCTCTTCAAAAGACATTCTCGACGTGCTGAGCAGTCGCGCCACCTTTTCCACAAGCGGGTGAAGCTCTTTGCGCAGTTTTCTCAGCCTTTCCTCAGTAGGCTCTGCCATGGAGTTACCGACAAACCCTACATCACACCGATATGCCTTAAGATGTTTTTTGCTGAGCTTGATTGGCTTAAATACCGTCTCGTCCGTGGCAAGCGGAAGATAAGAAACCGACTCAAATCCCACAGACCTCATGTCATCCATATAGCCCTTGTCCCACAGAAAAAGCGAGACATAAGGAGATACATTCTCCTTGAATTCCCTGACAATGATATTAGGACTGTCCACATACCATGAAGCAACCGGCATCTCAATGGAATTAAAGAAAGACGTCAGGGCCCCTTCTTCATCGAACCCGAGATGGTTCAGGGCAAGGAAAAAGTCAGGCTTGAATTCGATGATTTTTTCAATCAACCCGTGCACAAAAGCCTCACTGCCCTGCTCCCTTCTAACGTGTATCTTTACTGGCCTGTGACCGAGCCTCTTCAGCGCCTTCTCCACCTCGACATTGAGGAAATAGCCTGAATCCAAAACAGCAACGACAAGACTGTCATTTTTAAACTTAGGATATTTAAGCCTCTCCCAGAGTCTAATCGACACGGTTTTTTTCAGCGCTGAAACAATAGGGCGGTAGTAGTCAGAGAACGCAGAAACAGCAGAAGACAGGGTAAAGACTGCAACCGGAGCTATCCCGTTTTTCATCTGGTGTCTTGTAATCTCTCTTAATGCTTCTTCAGGAGAAAGCCCTACGACATACCGGACTTTATCAGAGATTTCTTCACGTTCTTTTGCGATTTCATATATTTCAGGGACTGCCTCGACCACAACAAGTTCAGCGCGGGGAAATCTTCTAAGGAGTTCTTTTATATGGTAACCGAAGCCTAGTCCAAGCACGACAAGGATGCCGTTTCCGTCGAACTGAAAGGCATCCACGATGCTTTTAGCCTCTGCCTCCGGGTCGTAGAGGCTGTGGAGCGCCTTTTCCGAGCCGTCCTCACCTTTTACCTTCAAGGAAGGCTTACCGCTTTTGGTCTCCACCAGTGAGATATTATGCGAAGTAAAGACCATATTCCCTGTTAAATTCTCCTTTCAGCCGGTTAAGCATCTCAAGTTTGGCGACTGTGCCGCACCCTGCATTTGTCTATCCTCTAAAAAATAACAGACGCCTTCTCCTAAAAGCCGGTCGATTTCTCTCAGGCGGGGAGACAGACGGTTCAGAGTTTCTTCCTCAAGATAATAAGTACCAAGGGCGCTTCCCGCTGTCATTGCAAATATCTTATAGATGCACGAAATAAAATCCTTCTCCCTGCCTTTTAAAGTATGATGTTTACAGTAAAGATACTCTGCAAAATTACCAAAGCGATCCATAAAATCCGGAATTATGAAGTTCCGCTTAAAATTGTATCGTTGCTCCGGCAGCAGGACGATGTCCCCTGCTATCTGCCCCAACAACGAATTCAGGCTGTCATCCCCTTGAATCCCTCTTTCTTCCAGTGTCTTTTCTATCCTTCCAGGAGAGGTCTCCATGTTTGCCTTGAGAGCGTTGATGAATGTTTTTATAGCCGTTACAGGCTCAAGGTCTATATGTCCTAACCCAGCAACCGCGATATTGATTAAATCATAAGTGCCTGCAATGCTTGCTATCACCGAATCTAAGGTTATATCGTTTATATTGAAGAAATACGGCAGATCGTCTTCAAGGATATATATCTGGGCTTTCGTACTTATATAATGCCGCTTAAATACATCATCTGCTCCCCTATCGTGCCAGTGATAGACCCCTGTTGAGGTCAGATAACCGATAGTCTTTTTTCTTTCGAGAAGTTTCACTCCAAAATCAATATCTTCCGCATTAATAAGAGGGCTGAATTGGATCTCCTTAAAAACATCCCTTCTGATACAAGATGAAACATTATCAAGGAATGTCAATCTCCGCTTAGTCGTGCTGTCAAAGAGCTTCCAGTCTATCCTCTTTGAGTTTTCAGACAGTGTGTAAATGGAATCATTTTCAAAACCTAACAATCTTGCCATGCTCTCATTCAGCCAGAGGCTGAACAGATCGGCTTCCGGCTTGACAAACTGCCTTGAAGACAGTGCTGCCAGCTCAGGGTATTCAATAAACGGGCATATCATGTTATAGAGCCAATAATCGCCTACAGGCATTGCATCCTGGACTGTAAAGACGAGGTAATCGCCGCTTGCCTCCCTTGCCCCGAGATTACGGGTACTTCCATGGTTAAACTCTTTCTGGGCAATGCGAATAACCTTAGCTCCAAACTCTTCAGCAATCTGTACCGAGTTGTCCGTTGACTCTGAATCTATGACGATGATCTCAACATCCTGAACTCTTCGCTGAGACCGAATCCTGCCCAAAAGCTCCCTTAACTGCCCGCCACCATTTTTTACAGGAATAATCACCGATACTTTAGAGGTAATTACCGGAGGCCTTGTCCTGATAGCCATCTGGTTAATAACAGGTGCATTCCGGAAATACTCCTTTTGTTTTACAAGGTCCGTATATAAGTTCAACCATTTATGAGCATTCTTCTGGACGGTGTATTTCTCCTTTACCTCTGAATAGGCGCTCTGTCCTATCTTTAACCGCAGATCCTTATTCTCAATCAACATTTCCATCGCTTTATACCAGCTCTCCTCATCATCATTTGCCAGTATGCCTGTTACGCCATCAGTTACGGACTCGGCATACGGGGCTATCTTTGAATAGATGCCTGGAATTTTACATATCGAATACTCCAGAAACTTAATGCTGCTTTTACATTCATTAAATGGCGAGCTGACAAGGGGGGCAAGGGCGATATCAATATGATTGCTCTGGAACATGCTGGCAAACTCCCTGTAGTCTTTAACTAAACTCTGGACAAGCTCCACTTCCTCCATGTCACGTAATTCCTCGGTGATGCATCCCACTGCCCGGAAAATGACCCTGCCTTTGTATTTCTGCAAGATCCGCTTAATCGCAGGGCTTATCATCTGTAAATCTTCCCCATGGGTCGGCGTGCCCATATAGCCCATGACAATCTTCCCATCCCTTCCCTGCGTTGTGCCAACCTTTGAACCTGACCAGATGTTTACATCTATATAGTTGGGGAGGACATAAATGTTTTTGTTGTATTTTAAGAGTTGCTCTTTCAGCTTTGGGGTTGTTACTGTAATCGCATCAACCCTCCTCATCAGATTGATTATATGCTGGGCGGACTCATCGTAACCTGTTTTTTGGGGGTGGGAGTTAGGCAGTTTTATCAACAGGTCATCGACCTCGTAAACAACCACTTTGCCAAGTCGTCTTGCCTCTGCAAGTATCGCTGAAGTAAACAGATTGGCGTCCCTCTGGATTACAACGATGTCAGCCTCTTTTATGGCATCGAGATTAACATATATACCTCTGTCGGTAAATTCCGTGCCAAAAACCACCCTGAGCCTGCCTTTCATACAGGAAGTGGTGAGCGGACTTATCAGGCGGATCATCGGACAGGCATGTGAATAGTCTGCGAACGAGTAGAGCAAGACAGTGATAACCTTATTTTTCAGTTTCTTCTTTTTTATTTTCTTTGCCATACGAGTCCCTTTTTAATGAGACCTTCCCAGCGTAAACAGCAGTATTTTTTGTCTCCTCATAATTTATTCTCAGACAGCAAAGCAATGTTTACCTTTGCCTCTTCGTTCTCCGGATCAAGCTTAAGTGCCCTTCTAAATAACTCTTCAGCAGCCCTATAATCTCCGAGTTGAAAGCTCAATACACCAAGGTTATTGAGTGCCTCAGCACTTTCAGGGTTTAAAGACAGTGCCTTCTCAAAAAAGTATGCGGCATCATCAAACCTTTCGAGCTTGAAACAGAGCTCTCCTATCTCCACCAGCACCTGAGACTTCTGTATCGGGCCTGATGCCTGCTGCAATTTCCCCTCACAAGCCTTCAGGGCTGCTTCAAGGTCTTGCATATAGGTATCATCCAATGGGGCAGCACTTCCTGCCAGTGCCTGACGGCACACAGGCCCTGCTTCTTCGCACATCTCCATATATAATCTTGTCACCTCGGCAGGGACTTCTGTCTTCTGAAGAAGCTCCGGTGTAGAGGACCGATTATGCCTTAAAGCAACAGAAATCGTCCTACATGCCTTTTTCAGCATTTCTTCGGAAACGGACAAACCTAAAAAATCCAGCAGACGTCTTAACTCTGCAACCGGGTCGGCGAAGTAAGCGTCATAGTGCGTAATTATCCGTTGTTCAGGGCTTGCAGCAGCCAGCAGACGCTGATTGTAAGTCAGCCACAAATGATACCCAAACATAGCGGAGTTCTTGTTGCGTTTAATAAGCGACCATGCAACTTCAAGCGGATTCCTAAGACATACCACAACCTTCATATCTGGCAGAAGGCTTTTCCAGAACGGCAGTGTCAGACTATTGCGCGGGTCTTTCCAGCCCCATGCCTCGTGACCTTTAAACCTCTGAACAAGACTTATTGCCTTACTTTTAAACCGATTGAATTCTGGTTGCTGTTCCCATCCATCCTCGACAAGAGGAGGCAAATCCCATGCCCCTCCTAATTCGGCAAGTATCATATCGTTCAGTCCCACGAAGCTCTTGTTTTCCCAAAATCCTTCCGGGTTGTCAGGTGCAGGCTCCATAAGGTCACTTTCCTGCCCAAGGTATAACCCGCATAGATTCAGCAGCCTGGTAACCATCGAAGTGCCTGAACGGTGCATACCTGTGATACAGACCGGCATCTCTCCCCCTATGTCATACAGTTCATTCATAGCCTAATCGCCTGAGTGCATTTTCTAAAATGTCGTTGATAACCTGTTGTTGTTCCATTCACCCCTCATAGCCTCCAACCTTTTCAATAACCTTTTCCTTTATCATCTCTGCAATCTCGTCTACTATCTCCTCAAGTTCTAAACTCTTTCTGCTCTTCCTGCTGTTTTCTATCTCGTTTATAGTGCCGGCAATCGTGTATTTCTCCTCGTAACGATAATGTTTTATCTTTCGTATGATTTCTATATCCTCACTGCTGTAACGCCTCTGTCCGCCCCGAGTCCTTACCGGCTTTAAATACATGCCAAAATCCTTCTCCCAGAACCTGATTGTATGCGCAGGCACGCCCGTAATCTCACTGACCTCTTTTATCGAAAAAACCTTCCCTGAATCCTTATCCTTCCAGTTCACACCCACAATATTCTTATCGTCAAAATGAAACAATACTTTAAGTTTTAAAAATTGGGAAGCAACATCTGTGCCAGTTAGTCAGGGGACACCAGAGTCAGATAAAAACGGCTGGCGGGACGCCTTTGGAAATGACTCTCAGACGCTTAAATCCAGGCTTGTCGCGCCCTTGCCAGGGGAGACATTCCTGCATAAGGCCTTAACTTTATTAAGACTTTCGAGCCTCTCGCCAAGACTGTTGAGCTCCACCTGTATGATTGTCTTCATCTCGCTGTCAATGGCAAGAATTTCTTTTATAGCAGCCTGGATTTCCCGGGAAAAGTCTTCCTTCCTGGAATCATTTTCCCGCTTTGAAGGGGCAAAAGACATAGTCATGTCAATATTTTGAATCTCCTCTACTATACTTTGCCGTCTCTTCTGAAGTTCTGTAGCCTCATGAAGTCTTCCCTGAAGGAGGGCTTTCTTCTGCTGGCGGGTAATCTCGAGTATCTTCTGATACAGCTCAAGCAACCTTTTCATGCCCTGACACCCACAGAGGAGCCATTAGCCACTTTCTGACCACTGTTCACTGCTCTGTTCTTTTCCATTTCTTTCCATGCACTGCGCAGGGTCTCAAGAACTCCCTCTGCCTCGTCGAATGCCTTAATGTCGTTATGCAGGTTGGCATCAAGAAGCCTGTCAAGAACATAATCATAGAGTCTGCTCAGGTTCTGTGCCATTTCACCAGCATCCATGTTCAGAGAGCTGGACAGCTCTGTCACAATCGCCGTAGTCTTCCCGATGTAAAATCCTTTTCCTGAGATGTCACCGTTCTGAAGCCTGTTCCTTGCCATCTTAAGGAAGTTGACTGCTCCGTCATAAAGCAGGGATATCACCTTTACATTGTCTGAAGCGTTCACTTCTGTCTGCCTGTATGCTGCTGCTTTCTGCATCTTACCTCCTTTTTTATTTTGTCCATACAGCTAGCTGGTTAAGCAAAAATGTTCCCTGTGTAGTCAGGCCGCTTAAAAGGGCCTCCAAGCTGGCAAACTGCCTCCTAAGGTCCTCCTCCATCTTTTCAAGCCGTACCTCGAGTTTTTCAATGTCATCGTCTATATCGCTGACAAGAGTCTGAAGCGCTTCTTCCCTGAGTGTAATACTGCCGCTAATGGAGTCCGTCACCCCATCAATGTAATCGTATATCTCTGTAGCTATACCATCTGTAGCGTCGCTGAAGATATTGAACACTCCTTCAAGGTCAGACGAAAGTTTTTCATCAAGGGTTGTGCTGTCTATGGTGAGTTTACCTGTCTTGTAATCTGTGGTTATCCCTATCTGTGAAAGCGCTTTCATGTCCTCAGGGAGTGAATCCACACCGCTTACTATGATGTTTCTTAATCTGTCAATGATCTTCCTTGCTGTCGATTCTCCGTTTAAGGGGCCGCTTTCGCCAGTGTCGGTGTCGTAGTATGCGTTTTCTGACACGTATGAAACCACAGCGTTATAAGCGTTTACGAACTCTTCTATCTGGCTTTTTATGCCGCTTATATCGTCCGTCACTGAAATGGTTGCACTCGGCGGGCTAGTCGGGTCTGCCTTCTTCAGCGTTAGTGTTACACCTTCAATAGCGTCTGTAATCGTATTGGAAGTTCTGGTCATGGATACACCGTCTATCTCAAAAACAGCATCCTGTGCGCTTTTCGTCTCAGTGAAAGTGCCGCTTGTAAAGTCTACGGAATTCGTGCCGTCTAAGGTAGTGCCTGCATCTATAGTTATGGTGTTAGCACTTCCCATGTCGTTCCCTGTAAGAACCAAGCGATATAAAGAACCGTCATAAATAATAGTTGCCGTAACTCCGGGATTATCAACATCGTCATTGATAAGGTTTTTCAGTCCTTCAAGGGTAGTGCCATCTGGCACAGTAATATCCCTTTGCGTGCCTGCATAAGTGTATTGGAAGACGAGATCGCTTCCGCTTGAGTTGACCACTGTAGAGGTATCAGCAACACCACTGTGCACTTCCTTCTCAGCCTGCGCAAGGTAGCTTATGCTTATAGAATAGTTTCCTACGGCGGCAGATGAACTGACCGTGGCTTCAACTACAGTGGAATCACTTGAAGATACCGATTTGGCATAAAAACTCGAAGAGCTTTTTAATGTCTCAGCCGCACTCTTAAGAGTCGAAAGCTTTGAGGAAAGCGTGCTGTAAGCGCTTATCTTTTTGTTATAAACTTCCTGTCTGTCCTGAAGTCTGTAAATCGGCTGACGCTCAAGCTCCATGATGTTTGCAATGAGACTGGTGTAGTCTATGCCTGAGGTCAAGCCGGTTATGGAAAAAATAGACATGCTTAAACCTCCTTATTTACAATAAGACCGCTCTCTTTAATCTTTTTAGCGATTTCGATCAGCTCGGCAAGAGGTATCTGCTTAACGACTTCTCCGCTTTCCTTGTCCACAATCTTTGCCACGACGATATGCAATTCGTCTTCCACTTCAAGGAGCAGTCCCCTGTTCATGTATTTTTCTATCTTCAGGACTTCTTTAAGCGCGGCTTTCAGTTCCGTAAGTTTGGCTTCTGCTTCTTTTTCCTGCTTATTATAGGAAGGCTCTTTTCCCTTAAGTGCGCGTACTTTTTCCTCAGGCTCTCCAGCCTTTAACAACTTCGCAGTTATTATATTGTTTACGTTGCCGTCTATAAGCATTGCCCTTCCCTACTGGGGTTCAGTGGCGGCTTAATAGTAAGCCGCCACTGAAAACCGCTTTGCTTTATCTCAGAAGCTGGAGTGCCTGCTGTGGAAGTACGTTTGCCTGTGCAAGAACCGCTGTTGCCGCCTGAACGAGTATCTGGTTCTTCGTGAACTCTGCGGTCTCCTGAGCAAAGTCCGCATCCCTTATACGTGAGTCAGCTGCAGTGAGGTTCTCGCCTGCAATTCTGAGGTTGGCAATGGTTGACTCAAGCCTGTTCTGGATTGCACCGAGGTCGCCCCTTCTCTGTGCAACAGTAGATATAGCGCTGTCAAGCGTATCGAGCATTGACTGTGCAGCAGTACTCGACAAGATGTTGCCAGTGATGTTGAGGTCTGAAGACTTCAGCGAATTCAATGTAGTTGTACCGCTGCCGCCTATCGTTATGCGGTCGTTAGTTGTGTTCCTGAAGCCGACCTGCAGGGTTATACCGGTTGAAGACAGGTCGCCGTTGAGGAGCTTCTTTCCATTAAACTCTGTGACCTCTGCAATTCTGTCTATCTCACTCTTCAGTGACTGGAACTCGTTGTCCAGAGCCGAAAGCTCAGAGCTTCCGAGTGTGCCGTTGGCTGCCTGCTGTGCCAGCTCCCTCATCCTTGTGAGGATGCCGCCGATTTCCTGCATGCCGCCTTCTGCAGTCTGCGCAAGGCTTATACCGTCCTGAGCATTCCTGATAGCAACATTAATGCTCCTGATGTGCGCCCTTAACTTTTCGGATATGGCGAGACCAGCAGCATCGTCCTTCGCTGAGTTAATCCTTAAACCAGAAGACAGCCTTTGAACAGAAAGGTCCAGCCTAAGGGTGTTTTGCACGAGCTGTCTCTGTGCATTTAGAGAAGCTATGTTGGTGTTGATAACAAGTGCCATCTTTCCTTCCTCCTTGAATCTTGGTTTTTAGGCTTCCGTGCCTTTTATCCAACTTAAGGACTTGCCCTAAAGCTTCTTCCTCATCCCTCCTTTCCGGGCGTTATCTTATCCTTACCACCTCTTCTTATCGGAAGATTTCCAAAAAACTTTAGCCCCTTAAAAAGAAATTTTTATACCTCTTTACCTGAGTCAGAAACCTTCCGGTTTAATGCATATATAAATGCAAGAATCTCGGCAACTGCCTTGTACAGCTCCTGAGGAATCTCCTGATACAGCTCAAGGGAAGACAGAAGTTCTACAAGCTGTTTGTCCTCTCTTACAGGAACACCATTAGCCTTGGCAATCTCTATAATCTTTTCAGCAAGCTCTCCCCTTCCTTTAGCCACAAGCCTTGGGGCTGTGTCTTCCCCATGCTCGTATTTCAATGCCGCCGCCTTCTTATGCCTTTGCTCCCTGGTCAAACCTTTAAGTCAACTCCTTGCTGGGGTTTGCCACCAAAGATTATTTCCTGCCTTTGACTAATATTTACTATCTTCAGCGGGAGTCCCTGCGCCTCAAACCTCTTCTGAAGATTCTCCCTCTCAGAGTTTATAAGCTCTGCTGTGTCTGCTTTTTCTGCCAGAAAGGTAACATAGAACGCACCGTCGAACATCGTCACTGATACCGAAAGCCTTCCAAAAGGCTCAAGGTCAAGGTTTATATCGCATGTGTATGATTCCTTTTTGCCGTCAGTGTTCTTCCTGAAAGAAAGTTCACCGTCATTTAACTCCTCCCAGGAAACCGGCAGAAACATATAGAGAATTTCATTCAGTTTTGATGTCAGCTGGAAAAACTCTATATTCCTTATGAGCCTGCTTACCGCTTCCGCTACCTCTGCATGCCTGAAACCCTCATGCTTCAGAGCCTTAAGAATCTTCTGGTTTTTAAGCTTATCCTTGATTTTAAGAAGCAGGGCTTTTAAATCCTTGTCCACCCCGGACATAAAAATGCCCTGCAGTCCTGATTTTGAAGCAGCAGCCAGTCCTTCAAGCGCTGCAAACTTCAGACGGCTCTCAAACATCAAGCCTGAACCTTCAGCAGCCATCTTTAAAACCCTGCCGTTTAAATTCTGAATCTGCGGAAGGAGCTTCTCAATTGCCTTAAATTCAGGAAAAGCCTCTTTTATGCTTTCAGGAAGGGACTTAAACATATCTGTTATGAGTTTGAAGTCCTTGCTGCTTAGTCTTGAGCCGGAAAGACCTGAAAGCAGTTTAAGTATTGCCGTGGAATCATTATCTGCAGAGGTCTCTGCCATGCCTTTTGACACACCGACAAGCCTGAGTTTGATTGTCTTGCCACCGCTGAGGACTTCAAGAAACACAGTCTGTCCTTTACTCATCGGGACTTCAGACCTCGCCCTTATAATCAAGCCCTGCATGTCTTCTGACTTGCCTACCGGAGGAATTACACGTAACGCCACCATCCCGCTGTCAATAGCCTCCATCACCTCGGCTTTCACTACAGTACCGATTTTCATAGAGACAGTCTTGCCGGAGGGATTTACAAAAGTCAGCACATTGCCAGTGTTTGAGACTGCAAAATTCTCAATCATGCCTCACCCGCTGAAGTGCCGCTTTACGGCTAAAACAGACCTTGTAAAAAAGGGACAGGTTCTAATTCCTGTTTGAAACAGCCTGCATCCCGATCATAAGCTTTGAATTTATAGCCAAAGGTCCGTTCAGATTTGCTATGACCTTGCCGTCCTCAACTCTTATAATTACAAGCACAGCAAGGTCTTCATCATTTTCAAGCTGAAGACACTGCCTCGTGGCTGCATCTATCTCTATGGAATAGTCAGACAAAATCGTCTTTGGCTCCACAACTATAAATGCCACATCAGGGTCATCAACCGCCTGAAGCCACTTAAGAGGCGTGTCCTTGTAATCCATCAGAACATACCTTTTAATCTCAGGAAAACCAAGCAGCCCGTTTGAAAAATATATTATCTTGTCTTCTTCTACCTGAAGACTCCCGAATCGTGAGGTGTTGAAACTTATCATTTCCCCTTGATAACCTCCTTAATCTTGCCGAATATTTCCACTGAGATACCAGCCGACAAACGGTTTTCCTCCATCACCTTCCTGTATATCTCTTCTCTGTAAATGGGAATTTCAGCCGGAGCCTCTATGCCTAACCTCACCTGATTGCCTTTCACCTCCACTACGGTTATCTTTATATTGTCTCCAATCCTTAAAGCCTCATTCGACCTCCTTGTCAATACCAGCATCCTGCCTCCTTTTTAAAATTAAATTCCAGACAAGTTCAAATGCTCATCAATTCTATCTCAAAAAATCCATAAGCGACTGGGATATTATTCTTCCTGCTGTATCTCTCAACGCCTGAAGGGCAATCTCTGTTTTTGCAAGTTCGCTTACAGCATCCACGATGTCTGCATCTTCAACCTTTGACAGACTGGTTTTTAACATCAGGTTGTCGTTCTCAAGCCTGTTCTTCTGCGCCTCAAGACTGCTTAACCTTGAACCGAGCTCTGCCCTGACACTCAGTGCCTGATTCAAAGATGCATCAAGAGTGTCAAGCGTTGAACGTATTGCATCCACATCATCGTTTTCCAGTGCAGTCTGGAGATCATCAAGGACATCAAAGAACGTTCCACCACCATAACTGAATACCGTGCTGCCGGGAATGTTGATCGCTATTTTGGAGTCCTTGTCTATCATCACATTCATTACTCCGTCATCACCAAGATACACACCAGAGGTATCAAATGCCACAGAGTCTGTCTTAAAACCAGAGAATATATACCTATCTCTGAACTTGCTGTTTGCAAGAGAAAGCATATGTTCTTTAAGCTGTGCCACTTCTGATGCAGCGACTGCTCTTGACTCTGCATCCTTTGTGTCAGTGCCCATCTCCATAGCAAGCTCTCTTGCCCTTGTCAAGGTCGCTGTAACAGACTCCATCACCTTTTCCGTAAAACTTATCTGAGCAATAGCTTCATCAACGTTTCTCTTATACTGCTCGTTCATATCAATGCTCACCCTGTAATCCATTGCCCTTGACAGGCCAATAACATCATCAGACGGAGCACTGAACTTCTTCCCTGAAGACAGCTTGTTCTGCACACTGAAGAGATCCCTGAAGCTCCTGTGGAAGTCTTCCATCAAACGGTTGAATATTATAAACGGTGTAACTCTCATACCATATTAAGCACTGTCTGAAGTAATTCGTCTGTAACTGTTATCATTCTTGCGCCTGCCTCAAAGGCACGCTGAAACCTTATCAGGTTAACAGCCTCTTCATCCAGAGAAACGCTCGATACAGCATCCCTTCTCTGCTGAATGTCAGAAAGCAGTAATTCTTCAAATCTCAAGCTGTCTGACGCAGCCCTGCTCTTTACCCCTACGGATGCAACAAGAGAGCTGTAGTAGCCTTCAAACGTTGTATTGGAAATGACATCGGCGTTATAAAGCTCTGCAATCAGAAGGGCGTTTCCGTTGTCACCGGGAAGCCCTGTGTCTGTCGCTGATGCAGCCACCTGCTCAACATCGGTGATTGCAACAGCCAGGTTCTTAATCACATTGTCTATATCGCTTGTGTCCGCCGGATAAAAGAAATCCAGACCAGTTGAACCGTCAAGCCCATAGCCGTTCCGGTGAAGCTGATTCACTTCATCCACTATGGATGCTATAAGCTGTCTGAAAGGAGTAAGCACATCGGTTTTAATCTCATCTCTTAATGCAAGGAGTCCGCCCATCTTGCCCCTGTCTATATACTGTCCGATATTCGAGCCCCTCATATAAATCTGCACATCACCTGCTGCATCCCTGATGCCTTCAACAGGTGTGACTATATCACCATCAACAAGATTCTTCATCCCGACAATAACGGTAATCGCACCATTGGACTTTTCAAAGGAATTAAACTCTACAAGCTCGGCAAGTTCACCAAGGAGGTTCTCCCTCTCATCCACTAAATCGTTTGCATTACTGGTGCCTCCTGCCTCTGCTATCCTTTTGTTAAGAGCTGCTATGTCTGAGGCTATGGTGTTTATCCTTTCTATGATGTCTTCAAGTTCCCTGTTTGTCTCTCTGATTATATTTTCAAGCCCGTTTTCTATCTTTTTTGCAGTCTGCACAAGGTCGCTGGCTTTCTGCAGAAGAATGGTTCTTTGCGCCTGCCCTTCAGGGTTGGCTGCAACATCCTGCCATGCGTTGAAGAAATCAAGAAGCGCTCCTGACAACCCCATACCTTGCGCCTCATTAAAAAGCTGTTCAACCCGGCCGAACCCGTCACTCAGTGCCAAAGACTTTCCATAATTCTGCTTTTCAAGCAGAAGCTGCGCTCCCAAGAACCTGTCATAATGTCTCCTTATAGTAGAGACAGTTACCCCCCTGCCTAAAAACCCCCGTCCAGTATCCACAGGAGAAGCTATGCTGAGAACAGCCTCCTGCCGGCTGAACCCGGGTGTGTTCACATTTGCAATGTTGTGCGCTGTGACATTCAGCGCAGTCTGGCTGGCAAAAATGGCTGACTTACCTATATCGAATAAGCCAAAAAGCGACATTTAGGTCTCCGTTGAAAGCAGGGTGCCTTTGCCACCTGAGTTGTCACCCAGACCAAAAGAACCAAAAAAATTCGCCGTGCTCCTTACATAATTTAAAGAGCGCTCTATCAACACCCTGTTTGATTCATTCAGCTCCTCAATGCTCTGAAGCAGTGATACAAGTTTCGAGCGTATGTCCTGAAAAGCACTGTCGCCGGTAACCTCGCCAAGCTTCCTGAGACTCATGTCCTCGGAAAGTCCGCTCTGGGGGTTCTCCTCAGAAAACTTTTTCATGAGCCTTATCCTTTCTTCCTCAAGAAGCCTGAGCCTTAATACAAGTGTATCCTTTTCCTTCGCAAGTCCTTCAACGCCCTCTGTATTGAGATCGAGCAGGCATGCCCTCTCTTTCTGTAAAAGGTCAAGAAGCATCCTGTAACCTGAAACCTGCTCATTAAGAATGTTTGTTATTGCCTCGGTTGATGTCATACCAGTTCGTCCAATATCTTTCCTGCAATCTTAAGAGAATCAACTTTATAAGTGCCCTCTTCTATGGCATTCCTGATTGCTTTAACCTTATCGGCTCTTATATCAGGAAGCTGGTTTATTACCTGCTTAAGCTCCTCTATCTCTTTTGTCCTGCTGGAAATGTCTACTTTATCAGCCACGCCGGACTTTTCAGCGCCTTTTTTCGCCTGAACATCATCTTTTCTGGTCGTCTTCTGCGTTCTTATATATATATCTTTACTGTCAGGCGGCTTACTGCCATAAATTGTCATTCCCTACCTCCTCCAAGAGACATTTTTTTCTCTTATCGGAACTTTTCAGAAATTCTTTAATTATTCTTCTGTTTTTTCCTTCATTCTGGCTAATTCCTTGGCGATGACATCCTGAAACCCAAGCCCTTTTTCAGCAAGAACTCTCGCAATCTCCATATCAAAGATACTGCCGTAAGTGTCTGCGCCAAGCCCTTTTCCGAACACCCCGCTTCCTGAAGCCTGTCTCATCGCCTTTATCATCTCGTAGGCAAAAAGTGCCTCCATCTCTTTTGCGACTGCTTTTATTGCCTCAGGACTGTTCTTCTCAGTATCAACGTGATAATAACCGAATAAGCCGTCCGGAATCTGCATTTTATATAATCTCCAGTTCTGCCCTCAGCGCACCTGCTGCTTTAAGAGACTGAAGTATGGCAATCAGGTCGCGAGGGGTTACACCAAGTGCATTCAATGCCCTTACGATCTCGCCAAGGGTAGTACCTGAAACCTCAATCAATGCTGCCTTGCTTTCTTTGACCCTGACCTCCTCCTCAGGCACTACAACAGTCTCTGCTCCTGCAGGAGCAAACGGAGGCGGTTGCGAAACACCGTATTCAGTCTTAATCTCAATGGTAAGGTTGCCATGCGCAATTGCAACAGGCGCCACCCTGACATTTTCTCCAATCACGACTGTGCCAGTCCTTTCGTTTATAACCACCCGTGCAGGCACATCAACAGATACCTCAAGCCCCTCTATCAGGGTTATAAGCTCCACTGTCCTTCCGTTGTAATGTTCGGGGATATTTACTCTTATAGCCGAGGGGTCTATTGGAAATGCATACTCTGAGTTTAATACCTCGTTTATCCTCTTTGCGACAGCCGTTGCGGTCGTAAAATCAGGTCTGTGCAGAAATATCTTTATTTCTCCTTCACTTGCAAGCACAAAATTCGGGTCTTTCTCTACGATAACACCCTGGGGCACTTTTCCTGTTGTAGGATGATTTTTCTGCACTTTTGTTGCTCCTCCGCCACCTGTGAACCCACCGATAGAGACAGGGCCCTGTGCAAGAGCATAAACCTTGCCGTCAGGGCCCTTCAGCGGGGTGAGGAGGAGGGTTCCCCCTTGCAGACTCTTTGCGTCCGCAATGGTCGACACCAGCGCATCCACTCTGGTGCCGGGCTTTGCAAAGGGGGGTAGAACTGCAGTAACAATAACTGCAGCCGTGTTCTTAGCCTGTATATCATTGGGTCCTACCTTCAGGCCCATCCTCTGTAGCATATTGGCTATGCTTTTCATCGTCGCAAGACCCTTGTCGCCTGTGCCGTCTAAACCAACAACAAGTCCGTAGCCTATCAACTGGTTGTCCCTTACACCTTCAAAGCTCGCAATGTCCTTGATGCGCTCAGCATAAACAGAGTTTGCAAACAGGCACACAACAAACAACAAAAACACTGATAAAACTCTTTTCATCTTCTTCACCTTTAAAATGGCCATACCTTATCCATTATCCTTACGAGCCATCCCTGACTCTGCTTGTCCTGAATCACACCTTTTCCAGTAAAGAACATCTGTGCATCCGCTACATACGTGCTCAGTACAGTGTTGTCGCTTCCTATGTCCTCCGGTCTTATGACTCCCCTCAATACAAGAATCTGCGTCTCCTTGTTTACTGTAATCTCCTTCCTTGACTCTATAACAAAATTTCCGTTGGGAAGAACCTCAACTACTTTCGCAGTTATAGTCGCCACAAGAGAACCCTCTCTGGTCGTCTCGCCCTTGCCTTTAAAATCGTTCTTCATCGAACCTTTAACCTCAGGGCTAAAAGCGTTACCCTTGCCGAAGAAATTATCCTTATTGAAATTAAGAGGCATGCCAAACAGTTTGTCTATTCCGGCATCCATGGAAGAATCCCTGCTTGTTGCAGTCTCAGCCTTCTTTGAAGCAGTTGCACTCTCAATGATCTTTATGGTCACAAGGTCGTTAAGCCCCCTTGCCCTTGCATCCTCGAACAGACTCCGGGAGTCACGCCAGAGAGAGTTAGGCGAGGGTTTCACTGCCTTCTCTTCATGATACACATACTTCGGAGGTTCAGGCGGAAGCTTCTGAGCGGTAATACTTGCACACCCGAAAAACATAAGACATACACTGAAAAGTAAAACATTTATCCTCATCTTTAAAACCTCACTCTGACTGTGTTTTCATCCACGAGCAGTCCTGTTATCACTTTCTTTGACACAGGGTTAACTGCTCTGACATAGCTTCCGATATAGCCGTTTTCCTTCAGCTCTCCCATCATCTCAATGCTGAAGTTAGAAGACTCCACCAGAAGCACTACCTTGCGCCCCTTCTTTACCAAAGGCGTCTCCCTGACCATGCTTTCCACTATCGGCATATTCGCAACAACCGAACGGGCAAGCACCCTGCCGACAACAGCCTCCTGGTCTTTAACCGCACCCTTAGGTATACGCATAACATCCATAAGCGTCATATATACATCGTCTCTTTCAATATGATGCCCTTTTCTGAAAGGTCTCCTGCTCATAACAACCCGGTCAAATGCCTTCACATAGGTGGTTACAGTCACCTTCCTGCCGTTTCTGAATTTCAACAGAAAGACTGTTCTGCCTGGAGGACCCTTTTCAAGCACTATGCGTTCAGGCAACTCATTCGGAAGCTCAGCACTTGCCTTCAGAGCACTGAATTCAATCTCTTCCCAGGGATAGTTGTCCTTTAGATACAACCTGAGCACATCCTCAGGATTCCACTTAACCGCCGCTGCCACCGAAGGCAGTAGAATTATCGCAGCAATAATGAAAAACCGTTTTATCATTGCCTATCTCCTGAGACTGTTCGCCATCTGAAGCATATCGTCCGATGCCTGTATTACCTTTCCGACAATCTCATATGCTCTCTGGCTTAGAATCATGTTTACCATCTCTTCAACTATATTCACATTGCTCATTTCAACAAACCCCTGAGCGATTGTGCCGAGCCCCTCGCTTCCCGGGATAGCTGTTGTAACTTCACCAGAGGAGGCGGTAGGTACAAAAAGGTTTTTGCCAATGGCTTTTAATCCCGCAGGGTTTATAAACCTTGCAAGTTCTATCTGCCCTACTTCTACAGGCTCGCTGTCATCTGCCTGAAACACCATAACCTTTCCGTCAGAACTAATCGTTATGCTTACCGCGTTCTCAGGTATGGTTATAGGTGGCTCAAGCGCATAACCATCGGAGTTCACAATGCGTCCTTCGCTGTCGAGTTTAAAAGCACCGGAACGGGTATATGCTATTTCTCCATCAGGCTTAAGTATCTGGAAAAACCCGTCTCCCTCAATAGCAAGGTCAAGACTGTTTCCTGTAGAGATGAAATCTCCCTGGTCAAACACCTTCTGCACTGCAGCAGGCCTGACACCCAAGCCCACCTGAATGCCAGAAGGCACCCTGGCACCTTCAGCAGAAGCCGCACCAACAGGTCTTAAGTCCTGATACAATATCTCCTGAAAATCAGCCCTGCTCTTCTTGTATCCTACTGTGTTTACATTCGCAAGATTGTTCGCAATCACATCTATATTCACCTTCTGTGCCTCTAAACCTGTTGCTGCTATAAACAATGACCTTATCATCCCAGACCTCCGTATATTAAATTCTTCTTGCCATCTCGTTAGTAACCTTGCTCGTGGCTTCATCAAATGCCTGTATCGCCTTCTGATAAGCCTGATATTGCCTGACAACGGTTATCATTCTTGCCATCTCATGAATCACTTTGACATTCGACGACTCGATATACCCCTGCAACACCACTGCCTTCGCTGCAATAGGCTCCTGATCCGTGACAAACTCTGCCCCTGACTTCACCAGTGCCTTTAAATCAGGAAAATCTACTATGTCCAGCGTATCAATCTGCTTTCCGTCTACAGAGATATCACCTGTAATGCTTATCTCCACTGTGCCTGGAGGCAACTGTATGGGTCCGCTCTTGCCCAAAACCCTGTAACCACTTGCCGTCCTGAGATAACCTTCGGCATCGAGCTTAAGGCTGCCTTTTCTCGTATACCTGTCTCCTTCAAGATGGAGAAAGCCACCGCCATCTATGGCTATATCCAAAGGTTTGCCTGTTTTTACCAGCTCGCCCATGGAAAAATCAGTCTCCACCTCAGCAACCTCACTCATCACCCTGCCAGCAGAAAGACTCCAAACATCTCCGGCAGAAAGCAGATGCTCCTTGAAAGAAATCCTGTCCCTCTTATAACCAGGAGTGTCTACATTGGCAAGATTTCGCGAGATAATATCAATCTCGTTCTGCTTTAAAATCGCCCCTGAAAGTGCTATGTAAATTCCTTTGTACATACCGTGGAAAAAAGAAGCAAGTTCAATGCCAAAAAAGAGCCCGGCACTCCAATGCGATGGATGCAGAAAGCGGAAAGAGCGGTTTTCAAGATATTTCGCCTTTTTCCGGTATCTTACGGAAATCGGCTATAGGCAATACCTGAGACGTATGAAACCCTGTATCTGAATCAGGACTTGTGAAGAAGGAAAATTTTTCCCTTTTTGAAGAAAAGTTTTACTTGGCGATGCTCAGTATCAGTTCTACTTCACCCTTAGGAATGTCAAGTATCTTGGCTATTTCGTCAACTTTCAGACCCTTTTTTGCAAGGTTATTGACTTCACGATAGCGGGAATCAGTGCCAGAGTCAGCAGAGACATTCAGGTTCTCAGCCCTGAGAAGAAGCCTTTCAAGCATATCTATTTTCTTGTCTACCCTCTCCTCTATAGACTCCAATGCTTTTATCTTCTTATCGATTCTTTCAAACAATTTCTCTGCTATCTCCTGAACCTCTGAAAGCTCAAGTGTTAAAAGCTCCTCAGGACTTCTGCCTGCATCCTGCTGATGTTTTATAAGCCTCTTCAGCATATTCTTTTCTTTATTCAGACTTTAATGTCTATCCTGCCTGTCCGTTCTTTTTTGTCTTTCTTCTGGATCTTGGGTTTTTTGCGACCGCGCCGGGGCTCCTCCCTGTCTTTCTTTATCACAGGTATCTTGAAGATACTTTTTGGTGCTTCTACTGCCATTCAGAAGCTCAATCTTACATCTGATAAAGCAATTTCTCCTGTATATACTCCCGCTTGAACGTCTCCTTCAGTTCTGAAAATCTCTCGTCAGTGATTCCGAGCAGTGCCTTCAGCTTATCATCCTGAAGTTCGATATCCTCCATTGGACCTCTGTAACCTACCCCCAGCCTTACACACAGGGCATCTGCAAGAGCTATTATGTAGCAGAGCGTGATTTTGCTAGGGTCTCCGGTTAATATTGTGTCATCGAGGTCGCAGGAATGATGACTTCTTATCACATCGCAGAGGAATGGAGGGAATCCCCATTTTTCAGCAAAAAGCCCACCGACCTCTGCATGACCAAAGCCGAATATTTCCTCTTCTATCTGGGAATACGTTACACGCTCTTCGTAAACTCTCTGTGTAAGCATCAGAAATCTTTCCGGCTGGCTGTTGTTCATAACCGCTTTGCCTACATCATGCAGAAGCCCTGCAACAACCGCTTCCTCAGGCTTTAGAAAATTCACTTCCCGTGCAATAATGCCGGCTGCAACAGAAACACCAATACTGTGCTCCCACATCTTCTGCTCAAGAAGTCCGAAGTTCTTGTAGACCTCTCTTGTAGATACAGCGAGTGAAAGATTCTTAATGGTTGCAAAACCCATGACAAGTATGGCATCTGATACAGTATCTATGTTCCGGCGTAAGCCATAGTATGCAGAGTTTGCCATCTTGAGGACTCTTGCGGCAAAAGCCTGATCTGCCATTATGGCATCCTGCAGGTCACTTATATCGGTATTGGGGTCCTCCACAAGACGAAGTATCCTCATAGCCACCATTGGCACCGCAGGAAGTTCACACGACTTCAATATCAACTCTTTGGCAGTCACTACAACAAACTCCTACTTGCTGAAATCAGAAACAACCTTAACTGAAAAATTCTTCCACCTCATGCCGTATACCACCGAGCCTGCTTCCGATGGAGATTATATCATCTTCCGTAAGTGAAAATCTACGCATGATAGCATCGTGTTCAGGTGTCCACAATCCGTCATTTTCACGTCTTGGAACAAGCCGATTGGACATGGCTTCAGCAAGAGAAATTATAGAGACAGCATCCTTGTAACTTGTCGCCTCCGAGGGTCTGTGGTGATATTTTACCGATACGATAATGTCCTCAGGCAAACCCGTATTTTCAAGAAACCAACTTCCTGCATCTTCATGACTGCAGCCGAATAACTCCCGCTCTACAACAGGTAAATCATCAGACGCAGCAGTCTCAAGAAACTTCGCTGGGTCTTTTTTATAAAAAATCACCCTGCCAATATCATGCAAAAGACCTGCAAGAAAACTCTCACGTGGAGATGTCGTCGGAAGAGACTCAGACAACGTATTGGCAATAAACGCTACTTCATAGCCGTGAATCCAGAGGTTTTTTATATCGAATGAGCTGACTGGAAATATCTTTATAACCGTCATACCGACGGCAATTGATTTTATTTTTTCATAGCCGAGGAACATTACCGCCTGGTCTATATCCCTGATTTTCCCTGAGTGCCCGAATATTGCTGAGTTTGCAACCCTCAGAACCATCTCTGCAAGTGCTTGATCGTAAGAGACCAGCTGCGACAATTCCTGGGCAGAGGAGGTTTCATCGCTTACAACGGAAAGGATCTTCCCCAACATTGCTGGAATCGTAGAGCCATCATTGATGCTTCTGATAAAATCTCTTATTTCAGATGCACATGCAGCCATTTTAAAATTTCAAAACATTAGGTCCTTTCACGGTTAAGCGGAAACCTCCTGTACTAAAATCACACTGCCCAGTATTGTAACACTGCATCAAGACATTTTCTCAGGACTATTCGTTCATATACTTGTAGTATTCGCATTTTTTGCAGTTTCCTGCCTTTTCCACGAAAGTGCCCTGCGGTTTTCCTCCACACATGGTTCCTGCCACCATCCAGCATATCTTACCTGAATTTTTAGTGACTGCTGGACAGTCCTTTGTCTTTTCTCTCCCACACTTCATAAACTCCCAGCAATTAACCTTATCCGTCACCTCTGTCACCTCCTTTACCTTCTAAATAATATCAGCATAACACCCCTGAAATTCCAATGCCATACAAATAAGGCATTGGAATTTCTACTACCCCACAGGGGTCTCAGAAGAGGGCTGATCATGAACAGCCTCCTGCTGCTTGTCTGTTTTTTCCAGCTTGAACCAGTCTGCATCCTCTTTAAGTGCCACAGCCATCTGGGCAAGCTTTTGTGCCTCATCCTTAATCTTTCCGCTTGAGGACTCAATATCCTTTGTTATCTTAGCAATTGCCTCTATGTTAGCAGAGACCTGCGCTGTAGAAGCAGACTGCTCTTCTGTAGTAGTTGCAATCCTCTGAACCATATCCATACCTCGTTTGGAAGCAGATACTATCTGATTCAAAGACCCTCTTGCATCCTCGGACAGTTTTACACCCTTTTCAACCTCGGCTTTTGCAGACTCCATACTTTTTACAGCCTGTTCGGTATCCGCCTGAATCTTCTTAATCATGTCAGCAATATCCTTTGTTGCCTTGCCTGTCCGCTCCGCGAGTTTTCTGACCTCATCTGCAACCACTGCAAATCCCCGTCCTTTTTCCCCTGCTCTTGCCGCCTCAATAGCTGCATTCAAGGCAAGAAGATTCGTCTGGTCGGCAATGTCGTTAATCGTGTTTATAATGTTGCCTATCTGCCTGCTTGAACGTCCAAGTTCCTCAATTATGACGGCAGAGCTTTTTACTGTCTCAGCCACTTCGTGCATTCCCATCACGGTTTCTCTCACTATCTCAAGACCTTTGTTTGCAAACTCATTGGTTTCACTGGCAGCAACAGAGGCTTCCATTGCGTTCTTGGCTACATCAATAACTGCATGGGACATTTCAGACATAGCCGATGCCACCTGCTCTGTCTGAAGCGCCTGCTCAGTCGCCCCCTGAGACATCTGCTCAGAACTGTAGCTTAACTCACGACTGCCAGCAGCAACCTGACTTGATGCCGTCTGCAGTTTAACCACTACGTTTTTAAGTCTCTGCACCATCAGTGACAATGCATGCATCAGTTTGTCACGCGACGACCGCTCCTTTACATCCACCATCAGATTGCCACCTGCAATCTCCTCTGCAAGATGCGTGACTTCATTCATAGCATCAATAAGAGAATTCAGATGGTTCTTTATATCATTGAAATCCCCGCTATATTCATGTTCAATCTTAGGAGGTATAACACCTTTGCTTATCTGATGCACATACTCTGCTGCCATGCTCAATGGCATAACTACTGCATCAAGCGTCTTGTTTACCCCGTCTACAATCTTGCCGAAATCTCCACCATGCTTGGAAGTGTCAGCACGTGTCTCAAGGTTGCCAGCAACAGCATTCTCCGTCAACATGTTGATGTCGTTTACAATAGCCTTAATCTTCGATGCCATCTTGTTCATTGCTCCTGCCAGCCGGTTCATCTCGTCACTGCCCAGTTCCTCAATCTCTGAGGAAAGATCACCCTCAGCAATGCGCTCCGCATACCCCACCAGTGTATCAACAGACCTCACCGTCCCCCTGACATTAAGAACAATAATGCCTAAAACAAGTCCTACTGCAACTAGAAAAATCACAATCATAATATTATGTATGGATGCACGCGTAGCAACATTCTCCGAAAGGTCATAACTCAATCCCAAAAACATCTTTCCATTATCAACAGGAACAAACCGATGCCAAAACGGTTTACCATTAACCTCGGAATTGAAATTGTTTTCCCCGTTTATCAAACGCGTGGGTAACGACAAACCAGAAAGAGTGCTGAATGCTATGCGGTCAGCAGATGCTACAGAGACCTCTATATTGTCACCAAAATGGCTCTTCTGACGCGCAAGAAAAGCACTGTCCACTCTCTTAACAAAAACAAGCGCAGCTTTTACGTTATTCTTCCTGTCAAGTATTGGACCTACAGAAACAAGCTTAAATGTACCGTTTTCCTGTATCAACTGCGTCAGTATCATTTCGTCCAGCTGCGCCTTCCTGTCTTTAAGCGGTGCATACCTGACAATCGGTTCAATAATGCTCTTGAATTCCAAATCGTCGGCACCAGTATTCGAGTCTAAATGAAGCACTACCTTGCCTGTGTTCTGTACTACATGAATGTCATCAACATCAGAAAGAAGAATCATCTGCTCTAAAAAGTCTTTCAGAAGACTGGAATCCCCTCTCTGCGCCTTGATATACCAGTCATACAAAGACTTATGAAGAACACTCATCTTCATGACATCTGTCATGCTCTTAACCTGATTGTTGTATATCTCCAGAAGTACCTCGGACATGTGTTTTATCTGTGCCTCCTCATTAGCCACAAGTGCCCTGTTGACACGATTGGAAATAAGGAAACCACTGGTTACGAAGACAATAAGCAGAACAACTACAGGAGCAGTCAAAAGCCTGGCTTTTAAGCTGCATGCCCTTTTTGATGATTTCATACAGCGCCTCCCCTCTTTAGCCCTTCATGAAAGAAAGGGTTTATATAATTTTAAATATATAAATTTTTTAAATATATAAATTTTGCAATACCAGGCTGCTGTATTATACCAAAAAACATATTCAGTCTCTTGCAAAACCGCTAACAAATTTCAAAGTCATATAATCTATGTGTCACAACCTTTTCAGTTCATCTATAAGCCTTATCACCTCGTGTGATATATTTTCCACTTGCATGATACCGTTAAGGCATTCGTCTCTTTCACCCCGGTTATACTTCTCCACACACTCCTGCGCCTTCGCATGCAACTCCTTATGCGGTCCCTCAAGCTTCAGGAACGCCTCAGACTGCGATACCCCTTTCGATGCATCACTGTAATACCACTTGCCAAGCCTGCACGACTTGTGGTCACCTACATGTGTTATCTTCTCAAGTCCGTGATACATCCTATAAAGCCTCTTTACCCACATCCGATGGTCTGCCTTCACTCGCTCAAGCAACGTGCCTGTGCTCATCTGAAACT
>MTOV01000024.1 GCA_002011815.1 Nitrospirae bacterium JdFR-86
AGTTGGGAGAGCGGTCGCACCGACAGGTCGGCGGTTCTCTCGGCTACAGCAAAAGATAATTCTTGGTTTAAGTTCGGGGCTGTAGCTCAGTTGGGAGAGCGCTTGAATGGCATTCAAGAGGTCGGCGGTTCGATCCCGCTCAGCTCCACCATTAGAAAAAAAGGGTTGTAAGTTGAACTTACAACCCTTTAATTGTTAAGAAAAGCTCCAATGCCTTATTTTGTTTATGTCCTTAAAAGCGAATTAACAGGTTCGTCCTATGTAGGTCACACATCAGACCTTGAAAAAAGGCTTATTGAACATAACAACGGTAAAAGCAAGTCAACACGCAGAAAACGCCCATGGAAACTGGTTTACAAAGAAAAACATCAAACCCGCTCCGAAGCCGTATCCCGTGAAAAATATTTCAAATCTGTTAACGGAAGGCTGGAGCTTAAAGAAAAAGGGGATTCTATAATCCAGTTGGGAGAGCGCTTGAATGGCATTCAAGAGGTCGGCGGTTCGATCCCGCTCAGCTCCACTTAGGAAAATCAAGGGGTTAGCCCTAAAGGGCTAACCCCTTTTTTGTGTTATATAACAGCCAGTGCCATAAAAATAAGCGGGAGCCTTTTCACAGGACACCCGCTTATTCCCAGGCTTTATCTTTTAATTGCTGACTTTTATAATCCTTCCGTTTAAAGGCTGGACAGGTCGTGCGTTCATCTCGAAAATCGAGGAGAACTTTGCAATCTGCTTGGCAGATACCTCAATAGGGGTCTTCATAACCATCCACTTTACACCCTCACTGCATGGCGGAGTGGTAAGTGAGCCGGTGAAACTATAGTATGTTTTATCAGCAGGCAGAAGCTGGCTTGCATTTATCTTTACACTTCTGACTGACCTTTCCTTGCCTTCTTCCTCAGGCATGTATTTCCACAAGGTCTGGATGAAATCGTTCTTCTTGCCTTTTTTCATAAAAACGGCAACCACTGCCAGCTCACCGTCACTGCTTTTGTGCACAAGATGTGCCTCCATGTCATAAGGCTTTCCGTTAACAGTGTTCTCGCTTGGTCCGTGGAAATGGAACTGAAGAAGCTTGTATTCCTTGCCATTAACTTCAATTGAACTGTCCCCGGCATAATTAACCTGAATGGCATGCCCGTTGTTTATAATCATCAAAGGAACATCATTGTAGTTAAACTCAATGTCATCAAGGTCTGCCTTAACAGCACCTGTAATATCCACTGGAGACTGCATCTTTCCTTCTTTGCATGCTGAGTATTCAGGGCTAAGGTCTCCCCAGTGCGCAGGGCCTATCTCTCCTTCATAGCCCCAGTGCGCAGAATGACCATGCCCGCCTGCAAACGATACCCCAAAAGAGAATAAAATCAATCCAGCAATCAACGCAGCATAAGTGATAAACCTCATTTCTACCTCCTTTTCTACATAAAAACCTCAAAATATTTAAATTATTTCAATTAATCCTAAAATCCTAAAACCATCACCTCCCCCCTAATTGAGTGTAGCCCTTTGCCTTTTGTCTGAAAAAGTCAAAACGTAAGTTTATATTAAATTAGAATTATAATTGTCAAGAAGAATTTAAAACCGGGCAAACTGTATACTAAGGTCATGGCTGGTACGCACTCAAAGACCATACTCTTTATAGGCGACTCTCTTATAGAGTTTTTTGACTGGCAAAGGCGGTTCCCGGAGCACAAAATCTTTAATCTCGGCATAGCCGGTGAGACAGTTGAAGGACTGCTTTCAAGAATCGACAGGATAATCAAGACGCACCCTGCCCCTGACCTTATCTTCATAATGACCGGTATAAACAATGTTGCAATAGAAGACTTTGACTTTTTAGACTCTTACAAAGAAATAATCAAACGCCTGCGTGACGCTTACCCAAAAACCCAAATCTTTATCACCAGTCTCCTGCCAACCCTGCTTGAGTGGATACCGGAAGAGTTCATCCTAAAAGCAAACCTCTTTCTGGCAGAGATAGCCAAAGAAACCGGTGCAGAATTCCTGGACATCCACGCCTGCTTTGCGAATAACGAACTCAAAGAGTGTTTGCTTCCTGACGGAGTACACCTGAGTGATAAAGGATATGCCCTGTGGTCTCAGGCACTGGAGAAAATAATCAAGTAAATTGACTTTACTTCAACTCCGTATGTTAAAATTTTTTCGGTCACCTATTGATGCCTGAAATTAAAGGGGGAATACATGGCTAGAACACTTGTAATGGGAGCAGTCCTTGGTCTTGTCGGTGGGATAATATTTAGTGTCCTTTACTTCGGCGCAGGACAGATAACAACACCGATGGCTTATATACACGATGTGTCAGGCGCGGCACTTGGAATACTGATAGCATGGATTGTAGCCCTCTACAGAAGAGGTGCGGATAAAAAATGACCCGTTTTGGGGTAAAGACACTTTTTATTGCACTCGTTTTTGTAGTAAGTTTTTCATGCTCAGACGGGTTTCCTCCGGAATTTCCTGCTCCTGATTTTACTCTCAAAAGCCCCCTGACAGGCAATGAGGTGACCCTTTCCTCACTCAGTGGCAAACCTGTTGTTATCTACTGGTTTGCAAGTTGGTGACTCCGCTGCACTGAAGAGATTGCGCTGGTCAGGCGCGCAGAAGAAAAATACAAAGACACCGGTCTTACAGTCCTCTGGATAGGACATCAAGACCGTGTGGAAAAACTCACCAAATATGCCAAAGATAACGGAATACCCGATTACTTATTCGATGCTGACGACAGCATGTCAAAAAAATTCGGCATAACATACGGAGGCGGTATTGTATTCATCAACAGAGACGCAGTAGTAAAATCACGAATACCAAAAGGATTTTCTTCCTCTCGCCTTGAAGCCGAACTGAAAAAAATACTTTAAAAAATGTCACAGCCGTTTCTCATAGCCTTTAGAGAGGCATTACAGTGTTCTATAATCTTAGTCCTTATGCTGGCATACCTTAAGACAAAGGATGACAGCGAATACCACAAAAGTTTTATCTCCGGAATTGTCATCGCCTTCATCATAGGATTCATTGCAGGCTATGTTCCGCTTTTTAGCAGACTCTGGGGCAATAAAACATGGACATTCTGGAGATATACCACTGAATTAATAATCTTCTATTCGAGCATACTGTTTTTAATCTCTAAGTCAAACCCGTCAAAGCCCGTTGTTAAAGCAGGGCTTATGCTTCTGGGTTTTTCCGTGTTTTTCTTTGAAGCAAGGGCTTCAGGATTCTTAATTTACGACTACGGCATGATGAAAGAAAACATCACAGGTATAACCATTGCAGGACTGACCGGTATCATCTCAGGCTTTATTCCCGTGCTTCTCCTGAACCGGTTTCTGGAGAAAATCCCCATTCACAAAGCACTGACACTTCCAAGTCTTCTGATGCTAACAGGTGCATTGAAATTTGCATTTGGCGGAGCAGGTGAACTTGAAGAAGGAAATATACTGATAGCACTGCAAAAAGGCCTTCTCGGATTTTTTAAGGACACCACAGAGTATATGCAGGGTGTCCTTTTGCTTTCAGAGCATCCGTTTATAGAAGTCCCCTTTGCTGCTCTTGCCCGTTTTCTCTCAGGAGACCGGATGGCTACCTCGGCAATGGTGATATTTACAATGCTTCCTCCTCTGCTCATACTCAGCCACCTGTTTGCAAAGCCTGAACCAATAGTCAGCGACATTCAAGTCAGAGCAGAAAGAAGACTCAATATCGCATTCTTCAGAAAAGAACTTATTTATAAAACAACACCAGTATTGCTCTCATTTGTAATCCTCTTAGTCTTAATCCATGCAGTGAACATGGCAGTAAATCCACTTTATGGTCCTGAACCCATACCTGTAAGAGAGGCCGAAGGGCTTGGTGTCCTGAAGATACCGCTTTCTGACCAGGTCGGAGACCTTACAGACGGCAAACTCAGAAAATATGTTTATTACTATGGAGACAAGCAAATTATATTTCTTGCCATACTCAAACCTGACGGCTCTCTTGGAGTAGCACTTGACCAGTGCGAGATATGTAAACCTGCAGAATGGAATAAAGCTGCACAGGGATACGCCCAGAGGGGAGACCACCTTGTCTGCAAATACTGCATGACACCCATACCCATTCCCACAATCAATAACCCCGGGGGCTGTAATCCAATACCCCTTCCATTTAAACTCGAAGACAATTACATAATAATCTCTCTTGACGACCTCATAAGAACATACAAAAACGCCGAGGCTTTGGATAAAAAAGGGACACACCTATGATGCAGAAAAAAATCATAAGACTCGTATCCTCATGGCAATTTACACTAATCCTGCTGCTTTTGCTTTGCACCTCATACGTATTCTTAACATTTACTGAAAGACCCTATGAAAAATGGATAAATTTCATTTTCCATACACCTGCAGGACTAATTCTTTATATCGGGCTCATTGTTAATCTCATATCTTTAAACATCAGAATCGCCTGCTCAAGACTCAAACGCAAAACAGTCACCCTTGAAAGCATCAAAAACATGGATACTTATATAGAACTCCCTGCAAACGCTCCTCACCTGGGGGAAACAATCACTGCATGGGCAAAGAAAAAAGGCTTCCACACAGACACAGACAAAAACTATGTAATCGCACTAAAGGGGAAACTCTCGTTTCTTCCCGGAACCTTATTCAGAACAGGCTTGATTGTTCTCATGACTGCACTTCTTTTCAGCGCATATCTCAGGAAGACTGAAGAAGCAGTGTTTCACGAAGGGGACAAACTCTTTGGAAAAAACATCTATCTGACAAGTATTAAATCCAATCTTCCTGAAGAGTTTTTGCAGGTAGGCGAAAAAAGCATATTCAAACTGAACGGTGTTTCCGCAACTCTTTCAACCTCGACAAAGACATACAGTATTACAAGCGGATTTCCCACAAAAATTAAAGGCAAGTATTATCGCATCACCAATCTCGGGTTTTCCCAGCCGTTTTCAGTTGGAAAATCACCGACTGAAAATGCAGACATAGACATACTTCCACCAGGCAAAACCGATACACTCACACTGCCATCCGGGGATCCACTTACAATTACGCTTCAACCGGAAAAGACTATAAAAAAAGGACTCATTACAGGAAAACTCTACAATCTCAAGACTCCCCTTTACAGCATAAGCTTTAAGAATAAAAACGGTAATAACATAGAAGGCTTGAGTATAAGACCTTTGGAAAGCATTGCATTCGGAGAGGTCGATATTTCACTTGGCAAGAACTCTCTGTTCGTAAAGATACAATCCGTATATGACCCTGCACTTGTGTTCATATATACAGGCATTCTGCTGACCTTTTCAGGTCTAATTTTCATGTTCAGCCGGTTTTTCTGGTATGAAAAACAGATGTGTGCCGTCTTTACGGACAAAACAGTGCTTATCGGTTATAGAAAAGAGTTTTACAAGAAGTGGGGCATACAGAAATTTCACAGGTGGAAAGACGTCTTTGTGTCAGGCACTGAATCTTCCGTAAACAAAGCCCAGACCACCGATTGACAGGAACACACCGCCTATAAGTGCCCAAAGCGCACCTGGGTCGCGGCATACCCTTATAAGTGCTGAAGGTTCAGGCTCTATGCTTACTGATTTAAAGTAAAGCCCGAACTGTCCGAAATACAAAGGATGCACAGGACGAAGAACCTCTTCTTTGACTTTTTCGCCGTTTTCAAACCACCATAATTTTGCTTCCCAGTCAGTATAATATCCTTGCTTATCAGTCTGTACTTTCACGTCTTCAAGATAAAGCTCTATTTCTCCGGCGACGACCTTCTTTTCGCCTTCTTTAATACGCATATCTGTCTTAAACCCTATGGAGGCTGTAAGCAGATGCCCGAGCATTATAAAGAGCACTCCGAGGTGCATTACTTGTGGCGAAAGCTTCAGTATGAGATTTCGGCTGTTAAGCCCCTTAATTGTGCCATCTATAGTACAGAATATAGTGCTGACTGCAAGCAGGGCAAGCATCAGTATCATAGCGTATATCCACCATGTAAGCTTAAGATTTCCGGAGTCTGAAAGCCACCTAAAAAGCGGTGTATCGTCTATGCCTGAGAAAAACGCAAGATTGTTTGGAAGAACTACCGAACCTATGAATGCAAACACAATGAATACGAAAAACAGCCAGAATGCAGTCTTAAGCGAAAGGAAAAATCGTGCAATTGCCTTCATAAAATAAAAACACCTCCGGCAAAACCTAAAATTGAGTCGGTGGGCTCGGTATCACAGTGCCCACACCAAAGTAGGCAAAAAGAGCCACTGCAAACCCGAGTATTCCAAGTACTGCTGCTGGTCTGCCCCTTAATCCTCTTATAAATCTTGCATGCAGATAAAGCCCGTAGTAAAACCATACGAGCGTAGTCCAAAGCTCCTTTGACGTCCAAAGCCAGTATGTGCCATAGGCTACAAAAAACCATATACTGCCTGCTACCAGCGAGATAGAAAACACTATCCAGCCATGAATTATCCCCTTGTATTGAAGCAACTCGTATTCGCCCTTGCCGTTTAACAGATAATACACCCCGATGCACGCTGATATTCCAAAAAACGCATAACCTATAAAGTAAAAGAATATGTGAAGATAAAACCACGGTGACTTTAAAAAAGGCGAAATTGTATTAATGGGCTTAAAGGCAAGAGAAACAAACATAAAGATTGAAAGCAAGGGCAATGCTACAATACCTAAATTCTTCAATCCCTGACGGCTGTAAAAATACCAGTAGACAAAAGCCATTACAAGCGCCATGAACGAAATATTATCGTGCTTTTCTGTAAGTGGAATCCTGCCTATCTCTACCCCTCTCAGAACAATACTCAGTATATGGAAAAAAATTCCGGAAAGAAAAAGCCAATAGCCTTTTTTCCCTTCCATAAGCCCCATGATGTATAATGCCGTGGGGATGAGAATAAGAAAAATAGTAAGTAAAGACCGGCCTTCTTCGCTAAGTTCAAAAAGTGCCATAACTGTCACCTATTCCACTAAAAACATGTTATTGCCACTGTATTTTTGCTGCCTCAATCTTAGCATTCATTTTACCGTTAATGTCAAGAAATGCTTATGTTGGCAAACAAATCGCCTAATAAAGTATAATAGGCATTGTATCAAAGGTAACGGTGCCGATTATGAGTGCTTATGAAAGGAAATACCTGCGTGTAGCTCCGTCACCGGAAAATCCCATAGAGGTTATATTCAACAAAGAGCAATTAAAGGCATACGCCAGCCAGATAAAGGTTAGAGACATCTGTTTAGGCGGAATAGGGCTGGAAATTCCGAATGCCGAATCCATATTACAGCCAGGAACAGTCATCGAATACATTGGCCTTACAATCCCGGAGGAAGGAAAGTGTGTGGTGTCAGGCGTAGTCAAGTATGTAAAAAACAACAAGTGCGGTATTGCATTCCTCAGGGTCCATGATTACGAGCTCAGAAAAGTTGCACGTTATGTCCATAAAAGAGAACTCGAGATACGAGAGCTTGAAAAATACAAAGGCGAAGAAACCTTAGAGACAACAGAGGAAGAAAAAGAGGAAGACAACTACTGTGAACCAGTCGAGCCGGAAAAGAAAACAACCGCTGAAGAACCCCCTCCGCAGAAGAGCAAAAAAATTCTGATAATTGACGACTCTCCTGCCATACAGGGCACCTACAGCACATTTTTCTCCAAGCACGGATTTGAAGTACTACAGGCAAAGGACGGTGCAGAGGGAATTAAAAAAGCAATGGAAACACTGCCTGATATAATACTCATGGACATAAACATGCCCGTGCTGAACGGACATGAAACCACAAGGATAATAAAAAGCCATCCGAACACAAACCACATACCTATCGTGATGTTCACAACAGAGAGCGAAAAAGACGCAGTAGTCAGGGCACTGAAGGTCGGAGCAAAAGACTATATTATTAAGACGATGAATAAAGAATTCGTCCTCGAAAGAATACGGCAATTCCTAGGAGACAAATAAACTCGGAAATCCCTCCGGGGACATCACATGGCTAAAGGTAAAAACAAAGTCCTGAGGATAATACTTCTAACCGCAGTATCTTTTGCTTTGTCTGCTGGCATTGTTTTCTCCGGCATTCTCAACACATTTGAACTCAAGGCATACGACCTGCTGTCCAGAAATCTGAACCCTGCTGAACCGCCAGATGATATAGTAATCATAAAGGTTGACCAGCAAAGCATAGACGCGCTGAACGCAGAGGGCATCAGATGGCCCTGGCCCAGACAGATGTATGCACCTCTTGTGGACTACTTGTCAGAAGCAGACGCCGTATTTATAGACATACTCTTTACCGAACCCTCATCATACGGTGAAGAGGATGACTTAGTCCTGTCCAAGGCGATTAAAAAAGCATCGAATGTATATCTGCCGGTCTTTCTCACAAACAGGGAAAAAGACCTAAGCGAAAAAGACATGGAATTTCTGGAAAAAATCTCTGTCAAAGGGAAAGTCCCTGCTGCCATGGCATTTAATTCAGTTGTCACCCCTATAGACGCTTTGAAATTCTCTGTCAGGGGAGCAGGAAATGTAACTATCCCGCCTGACGAGGACGGAGTATACAGAAGAGTGCCCTTAATATTTAACTCAGGGGAATATACCATTCCTCATTTCATCCTCAGCTATTTAATAAACGAGGGGAGAATAACCATCAAAGACGGCTCTATTTATATAGACGGCAGCAAAATCCCTCTCAGGGAACAGGCACTCATGCTCAGATACTTCAGAAAAACCTCACCTTTTCCAGCAATATCTGCTGTTGAAGTCCTCAGGTCATATCTTGAAAACAGCTTGTCAGGGAATCCCTCTGTTAAAAAAGAATACTTCAGGGGGAAAAAAGTGTTCATCGGACTGACTGCCGCAGGGCTCTATGACCTGAAGCCAACAGCCGTATCATCCATATCCACAGGAGTAGTAATCCATGCCACCACACTCGAAAACATCATCAACAAGACCTTTATCAAGCCGATAAATAACATCTACACTGTCGTATTCATGTTTTTAATCTGTTTCCTCATAAATTTTTCTGTCATAAGATATCATTCCGTATATGCAAATCTTTCTGTATTTCTTATATTGTTTCTTATTGCCGTATCAATCCCTGCCTTATTATTTAAAAATGCCTTATACATGGGCATAGTCTCTCCTTCTGTTTCACTTGTAGTGGGTTTTATTATTTCAGCTGCCTACAGTTATGCAACCGAAGGGAAAGAAAGGCGCTTTATCAAAAAGACTTTTTCCCGGTATATGGACAAAAAGATTGTCGAGCACATACTGAAAAACCCCGTGCTTATCAAACCTGGAGGACAGAGAAAACACATCACTGTATTTTTCGCTGATATTGCAGGGTTTACGACCATTGCCGAGAAAGTTCCTGCTGAGGAAACGGCAAAGATTCTTCACACCATACTTAACTCGTTCACAGAGGTAATAATCAGAAACAGCGGTGTCATAGACAAATACATAGGCGACTGTATAATGGCATTCTGGGGCGCACCTGTTGCTGATGAAAAAGACGAAATAAATGCCTGCCGCTGTGCACTTCAGTGCATGGAGGCGCTTGAAGAAATCAACAGGGCATTCAGGGCAGAGGGGCTGTCTGAAATAGCCGTCAGAATAGGCATACACTCAGGAGACGCCATTGTGGGTAACCTCGGCAGCGACAGGCTGTTCGACTATACTGCTGTCGGTGACACTGTTAACCTTGCCTCAAGACTTGAATCCGCAAACAAGCTCTTCAATACACAGATAATCATCAGCGAAGAGACTTTGAAAAAAACAGATGACATGTTTTTTACAAGACAGCTTGGCATGCTCGAGGTAAAAGGCAAAAACATTCCTGTAAGGATCTTTGAACTTATTGCTGAAAAGGACAAAATCAGGCATAATAAAAAAGAACTCGTGGCGATGTTCAATCAAGGAATGGCTTTTTTCAATGAACAGAATTTTGAAAAAGCACTAGGCATCTTCAATAGCATACTCGAAAAATTTCCTGACGACAGACCTGCAAAGTTCTACAAAGACAAATGTGAACAGCTGATTGCAACCCTTCAGCAGACAGACTGGAATATTATTAAGATGAGGGAAAAATGAACATTTTAATATCTATCGTCAGCCTGCTTATATTTGTTCTTGCATCCGTCCCTGTGCATGCAAGCACACTAAGAGTCGTTACAAAAGAAAACGCCATAAGGGAGTACTGTAAATTCTTTTCTCCGGTAAAGCTAAAAGTGCGATATAACGACAGGCTGGATGCAATCTCAAAAGAAGGCGACTGGTTCAGGGTCAGGTTTAAAGGCATAAAAGGGTGTATTCACAAAACTGCTGTTGAAGAAAAGACATTTACTTTCTCAGGAATATTAGGCTCGAGGACACAGGCGGCATCCAGCGATGAAGTGGCTCTGGCAGGCAAAGGATTCAATCCAGAAGTCGAAAACTCTTTTAAGAGCAAATACCCTGAACTTAACTTCCAGACAATCGACATGATAGAAAAATACAAAATACCAGAAGACAAACTTTTAAGGTTCATCAAAAGCGGAGGACTGAATCTACCGCAATGAAAAAGACAATATTGCTCTTACTTGTAATCATCGTCTCTCTGTCTGGGTGCAGAGGGCTTGAGGTAAAAGGCGTATCAAAGCCCATGGATATTCTTGCTTCGTCTATTGTCCCGGTAGCCAAGGCTGCAAGACCTATATCTGATGAAGAAGAGTATTATCTCGGGCGTGCGGTTGCAGCAAAGATTCTTTCATCCTATCCGCTTTCAAAAGACACAAAGGTAGTTGAATATGTCAATATGGTCGGGCAGACAATAGCACTACACTCGGATAAACCATATACATACGGTGGTTACCACTTTGCTGTCCTTGAATCCGACGAGATAAATGCATTCGCCTGTCCAGGGGGGATAATATTCATCACAAAAGGCACTATAAATGCAACCAGAAACGAAGACGAACTTGCAGCCGTGCTTGCGCATGAAGTAGCACATATAAACAACCGTGACGGAGTTAAGTCTATTAAACAATCGCGATGGTTGGAAGTAGTAAAGATTATAGGCTCCAAAACAGTAAAAGAAGCCGGCTCAGAGCGCATACCACGGCTTGTCAAACTCTTTGAAGGTTCAATCAACGATGTGTTCAAAACGCTTGTTGTTACCGGTTACAGCCGGTCTCAGGAATACGCAGCAGACACCAAGGCACTGACTTATCTTTCAAGAGCAGGGTATAACCCAAAAGCACTGGAGGACTTCCTTCAGAGACTTTACAGTCAGAACAGAACATCACAGCGCGGAATACTTAAAACCCATCCTGCCACAATGAACAGAATCAAAAACGTGAAGAAAAACATGCCGGTAAAAACTGCAGCTATAACACCCGCAAGAACCAAAAGATTTAACAGAATCGTAAAATAAATCCTTTCTTATCCGACCTCAAGCAGATAGGTTTTATTTCATTTCCTGAATCTTTTTTATTATTGCGGAAGTTGACATTCCTTCTATATAAGGCAGGCTGTGGGTTTCAGGGACGATATCAGAGCCTACGATTTCCTCGACCTTCCAGTCACCGCCTTTGACAAGCACATCCGGCATCAAAAACTTTATAAGCTCATAAGGTGTAGGTTCATCAAAAAGGGTCACGTAGTCCACCATTTCAAGTGCTGAAACCACCTCTGCTCTCTGCGCTTCAGGCACTATTGGTCTTCCGGGTTTTATCTCAGATACAGACCTGTCTGTGTTTAATGCGACAACCAGAACATCACCGAGTTTTTTAGCGTCCCTGAGGTATCTGATATGCCCTGCATGAAGGATATCAAAACAGCCGTTGGTAAAGACTACCTTTTTCCCCTGAGCCCTTGCCTCGTCAAGTGCTGTCTTCAGTTTATTCCAGTCAACAATCGTTTCAGCCATTATCCAGAATCATCCTTTTTGCCTTTTCGACTATTTCTCTATCTCCCTTAAAGGCAATCTTATTTATGGCTTCGTCTATAGGGAACCAGGCTGACTCATCCACCTCCCAGTCATGATTGTCCGTGCTTCCGCTTACATACTGCATGAGATAGAAATAAACGGTCTTTTTGCATTTTACATTTTCCTCTTTAATAAAATACCAGTAGGAGATCTGGCCTATCTTTCCAAGTATATTGCCTTTAAGACCTGTTTCTTCTTCTACTTCTCTTAATGCTGTTTCTTCAGGGGTTTCGCCTTTGTTGACTATGCCCTTTGGAAGACACCACACAGTGCCGCCTTTGACTGCAATCAATGCCACTTCTATACGACCCTTATGTTTTCTGAATATAACCCCGCCTGATGAGACCTGAGTCTTAAGCGACGCAGGCTTCATGGAGTACCCCTGCCTGTCACAACTCTTATAATATCGTTATAAAGGGCAAACGCCATTATTACGATAATTACCGCAAGACCTACTTTCTGTGCCGTTGCCATTGCCCTTTCACTCAAAGGTTTTCTCCTGAAAAGCTCAATGCCAAGGAACATAATATGTCCGCCATCAAGCACAGGTATTGGAAGCAGATTAATAACACCCAAGTTTATACTTATAACCGCCATGAATGTGAAAAAATTCATCATCCCCCGCGCTGCCTGCTCTCCAGCCATCTGAAGTATGAGTATTGGTCCTCCGATAGTCTCAGCCGGTATAATCCTCTGAATCAGTTTTATGATAGAGACAACTGTAAGAACTGCTATCTCAACTGTTCTTTTGATGCCAAAATAGAATGCCTCAGGAACGCTATACTTTTTAGTGAACTTATTTCCCAGAGGTCTTATGCCTATAAGTCCAATTTCCTCTTCTTCGCCGAAGATATTCGTAACTGTTTTCTTCTCAGGGGTTATTGTAAGCTCGATGATTTCGTCATCTCTTTGTATTTTGAAATTCAGGCTCTTATTAGGGCTTTCATAGATAATCCCAGTCATTTCTGACCATTCGGTAATCTTAGTCCCCTGTATTTCTATGATTCTGTCGCCTTTCATAAGCCCGACCTGCTCGGCAGGGGAATCCTTCATGACTTCGCCGACATCAGGGAACAGGGCAGGCACTCCGTAAATAAATATAATTATGAACAGGACAGATGCAAAAAATATATTGAAGACAGGACCTGACAGCACAATCAAAAACCGTTTCCACACAGGCTGGTAGTTGTATGCCCTTGCCCTGTCTTCTGCGGTAAGTTCTTCTCCTGGCTCTTCACCGAGCATTTTCACATAGCCGCCTAACGGAACAGCGGATATAAGATATTCTGTGTCTCCGTATTTTTTGCCTACAAGCTTTGGACCAAACCCGAGGGAAAACTTCAATACCCTTACCTTCATGAGCTTGGCAAAGAGAAAATGCCCGAGTTCATGAACGAATATAAGTATCCCAAGCAGGACTATCGCTGAAATAAACGTCATTTACCTAACAGCAATGTAATTGATTAGTTCTTGCGCCTTGTTTCTTGCCCAATCGTCTGCTTTAATGACTGCCTCTATCCCTTCCACATCGGCCTTTTCACAGGAATCCATTGTATTTTTTATTATAGCAGGAATATCGTTAAATCCTATTTTTCCATCGAGGAAAGAGGCTACAGCCACTTCATTTGCAGCGTTCAGGACGGCAGGCATAGTGCCTCCGTCCCTTAATGCGTCATATGCATAGGACAGACATGGAAAGCTCTTAAGGTCAGGACTTTCAAAGGTAAGTTTTCCTATTGAAGGCAGGTCAAGTGGAGGAACAACATCATCAATTCTTTCAGGATAAGAAAGGGCATAAGCGATTGCAGCCCGCATGTCAGGCACTGACATCTGGGCTATTGAACAACCGTCATTGAACTCAACTATCGAATGGATAATGCTCTGAGGGTGTATAAGCACATCTATCCGTTCCGGTTCGAGGTCGAACAGATAATGCGCTTCTATCACTTCAAGCCCTTTATTCATAAGTGTAGCTGAATCAACTGTTATTTTCTTTCCCATGTTCCAGCTTGGATGTTTCAGGGCGTCCTCAGGTGTTACATATTTGAGTTCCTCAACGGTTTTACCGACAAAAGGTCCGCCTGATGCAGTCAGTATAATCCTTCTGAGAAACCTGCGATTTCTGCCTTCAAGGCACTGAAGCACTGCACTGTGCTCGCTGTCAACAGGAAGAATCTTCGAACCGCTTGCCCTGGCTTCTCTGATTACGATATCGCCTGCGATTACAAGTGTCTCTTTATTGGCAAGACCGATGGTCTTGCCTGCTTTTATAGCAGAAAGCGTAGGCAGCAGCCCTGCAAATCCGACAATAGCCGACAGGACAAAATCAGAATTTTCATGCGAAGCAACCTGACATAATCCTTCCTGCCCCTGAAGCACAGGAATCTGAACCTTCTTCTTTATCTCATGGGCGGTCCGCTCATCAGACACTGCAACGACTTCAGGCTTAAACTCCTCTATCTGTCTGAGCAGAAGGTCTACATTCTTGTGCGCCGTAAGTCCGACAACTCTGAACTTATCACCATGCCGGGCTATAACATTGAGGGCGCTTCTGCCTATCGAACCTGTAGAACCTAAAATCGTTACACGCTTCATAAAAACTATATGTCATTATACCTCATCTTTCCCAAACAGGTCAGATTTCATAATAAAAAAACGAAGGCGGCATAAAAAGCCGCCTTGAAAATATCAACTAAAAGTACTGAATTACTATTCTATCTTTACTTTCTTCCCTTTCTTTTTAGCCTCTTCGGTTTTGGGGATTCTTATCTCAAGCACTCCATTGGTGAACTTTGCCTTTGCCTTTGAACTCTGCACCTCAGCAGGCAGTGTAAAAGAACGGCTGAAAGAACCGTAAGAGCGTTCAAGCCTATAGTAGTCTTTTCTGTCTATCTTTTCTTCTTTCTTTTTCTCACCTGAGATAGTAATCGTATTGTCAGTGATGTTAACGCTAAGGTCTTCTTTCTTCGCTCCCGGCAATTCGGCTTTGACAACAACTGTGTCTTTGTCTTCAAAAATATCAACCGAAGGATATGTTATATCCAGCTCTTCAGGCCACTTTATGCTTGGCCACCAGACAGGTCCGAACCTTCTTCCGAAGAAGCGTTCAAAAAGCCTGTCCATTTCATCAAAAATCGAAGGCATCCAGCCTGGTTTGTACGGTACCACTTCTTTTTCCTTCGCCTTTCCTTTTGCCATACCTGCCTCCTTATGGCTTTCTGTTAATACAACATATCATCCGCTAGACACAACGATGCTGACTTCCCACCCCCTTCCCGTTCGGTCTCTAAAAGAAATCATATCACAATGTCTATCTCATGAGAACTGCAACTTTTATCCACTTTTTCTTATGGCTTCGTAAGGGGATATCCCTGATGCCCTGACAATAGGATAAGAAGTCGCAACCAGTCCGGAGGCGAGTGCAAACGCCAGCACTGCCAGCATAAGAAGCAAAACATAAGCTAAAGATGGAAAAAGAAAAGGCACATTAAAAAACACTCTGAGCATGTTCTGAAAACTCAAAATAAAAACAATACCGCAGACTATTCCTGCGATACCTCCCGCACTTGAAAGTAGAAAAACCTCATTAATGAAAATACCTAAAATGTCTTTTCTTTTTGCACCCATTGCCCTTAGAAGCCCTATCTCCTTTGTTCTTTCATCCACAGAAAGAGAATACAGAACCCCTATCATGATAAGACTGACAATCCACTGTATGACACCGGCAGCAACTGTTGATTTCACCGGCACAGCCAGGTTATGTCTTGCAGTTCTCAGGACATCGCTTGCAAGGACGACTTTAAGTTCCGGCAGGGCGTATTCTATTCTTAAAGCCACCTCTTCGTGTCTGACATCCTGGTCAAACCTGAGGAGTACTGCAGATATTTCATCAGGTTTTATACGGAGGGTCTTCAAGGCGTTTTCTTCTGACCCTGCTATCATCTGTCTCACACCATTCATGGGAATGAACACAGAGCTGTCTATAAATTTCATTCCTGTGGGCTCGAGTTTTCCTGCTATAAGGAACTCTTTTCCGTAAAACTTTATTCTTCCGCCTGGCTCTGCAAGTATATTCGTGCCTATTATTACTTCGTTGTCAGAGAGCTTTTTTTTCAGAGTTTCTCTCAGCCACGGGGAAATCGTAAAGTCTTTTTCAGGGTCAAACCCTATGAGCATTGTATCCGAAACTGTACAGCAGGAAAGCGGTGCTGAAATGACAAAAAGCTGCGAAGCAGTAGCGGCAACGCCTTTTATATTTCTTAGCTTTTCTTCCACATCAGCCTTCATGTAAAAGGCAGAAGGTCCTCCTGAAAGGAGAATGCCTTTTGTATCTTCCTGCCATCCCTGAGGCACTACCAGCGCATCGGCTCCAAGACGCGCCCTGCCCTTCTCAATACTGTTGTTCACAGAGAGATATATAATCGTAAGGGCAAACAGCATTCCTGACAGGGCTGCTATACCGAGCAATATTGCTACAGTCCTTACAGGCTTCTGCTTAAGGTTCTTTACTGCAATTTTAAAGGCACTCAAACTTGCAATCCAAAATTCTCCTAAGAGAATTGTTAAAATGTCAAACTCTGTCTTTCAAGAAGCATCTCTGCTAGAAATGTGCCTGGTTTTATCTCAGCGTTAGGGATAAGCTCTGCCTCACCCAGATCATAATGCTTAACGCACGATGCACAGACATAGAATTTTACACCAAAGTCCTCTGTAAGGGTCTTCAAAAGTTCATGTATGGGAGAAAACTCATCTTTTTTCTGCCATATAAGGGTTTCTGCAAAACCTTTTTTTGCAAGCAAAGCAGCCCCTTCCATAAGGAAAAAGTCAACCTCTATGTCGAGTGCCTTCATGTTGGTTGCAAGCTGCATGGCACCAGCTATTACATCCGGCTTGTCATAAGACTGTGTGAGAATAAACACAAATTTTTTATCAGCCATTATTTTTCCTCCTTTCCACATACAGTCTCCTCAAATACAATCGCATTGCATTCAGACAGTGCCTTTGCCACTTTCTTTCTTGCACTGGAAAGTATCCTCTGCACTGTGCCTCTGGACACACCCATCTTTCTGCCAGCCTCTTCCTGCGTCAAGCCGTCAAGGTCGCAGAGCTTTAATGCTTCAAGCTCATCTCTGAAAAGGGCAACCTTGTCTATCTTAGTCATGGGAATGCCTGTAGGCTTAAAAGCCCTGCCCATAAACTTACAGCCGCAGCGTCTGGGTTTCTTATACCTTGGAGACATAAAATCCTTTCCTGATAATGTGCATATGCACATTATATCCGCCTGGCTAACCTCTTGTCAAGAAATCCAGAGCACTTTTCTTGTTGCTTAAGGCAGGCTGTTTATTTCACAGGTCCGGAGAATATATAGTCGTTGTCTTTTCTTTTTGAATGGCAGTCTATACAGCTTTTGACTTTTCCTGCTGCCTGCACTGTTCCGTCACGCGCATACCTAACCCAGAACCAGTCGCCAGCCTCAGGGTTATACCCCTGAATCTTATACATCACAGTAAGCGCAATGAATTTCTTGTCAGGAGTGTAGTTCTCCTTTACGATTATCGAGCCGTATTTCATGCCTGTCTTTTTCTTGATGGAACGGAGTGCAATATCATTCACGAATGTCGTAAGAAGCACGCCGTGCGGTTCTGTGCCCCTGTAAAGCTTCTTCTTGCCAGGCCAGAGACTCCACCCTTTGTAAGGATTGTACAAGACCAGATATTCATTGAGTTTTTCTGCATCAGCTCCCGGTAATGGCACAAAGGTCTCAGACGGGATTATCTCATGTATAGCATAAGCTGAAGCGGCAACACAAATGACAAACATGGCTACAACAACAGCCTTCAGCAGATTATTCATCACACACCTCCATCAAGATTAATACACTTCCTAAGACAATTGTATCCCCATCAGATGAAATATCAAGGGGGATACGGCATTTCGGAGAATCACTCCTCCTCGACACTACAGCAGACATCTTCCTTTATCTCCTTTCCTTCTTTCAGTTCTTTATAAACGGCGTAAGCCTTGAGCGCCCACTGCTCGCCAGGACACCCGCCTTCCGTCATCGCAACATTGAGAAACTCAAGGAGCTCCTCTTCTGTGGCTCCTTTTTCATATGCCATCTTTGTATATGCCCTTATGCAGGGTTCGCACTTTTCCACGACAACGACAGTTAATGCAGCAAGAACCTTATATTTTGCAGGCACTGCAGCATCCCTGAATGTCTCTTCACGCATCCTCACAAGACCACCTGTCACTTTAGGGGTCAAACGTCTTAACTCTTTATAAAGGTCTTCTGCCATACCACCCCTTTCTCTCCCGCTGTTAAAGCGTGTTAAGGTATGCAATTATGTCTTCTATCTCCTCGTCAGTCAAGTAATCGAAAGGAGGCATTTGATCGAACGGTTGTTTTAATTGCAGGACTATATTTTCAGGGGTCGCCGGTCTTTTACTCACAGGAAGAAGTGGATTTTTGAGAATGCCTTTATGTCCGGGGCCTATAATCGTATCGTTGCTGAACGGGTCATGGCAGGAGTAGCACTTGGAATCATAAAGTTCTTTTCCCCTGCGGATGCTCTCTTCGTCTGTCTTAACAGCAATCTTAAACTCCTCTTTCAAAACTTCCTTTTCGGTCTTTTTGCCCTGTCTGAATTTTATTTCCGTGCTGAATTTGGTAACGAGGAGATAATACCCGGCTGAAGTCCCTACCATGCCAAAGGTTATAATGGCTATCAAAAGCCCGAAGGTCTTTGCATAACTGTAAAACCCTCTGTAAATTCTGATAAAAGAAACTTTTAAGACGAACAGCACTACTATTGTCAGTGCAAACAATGCATGAAATGTAGAGCGGGGTGAAAGCTCTGTCCTTGTATCCAAGATGAACTTAAGACAGAAATATGATACGAACAAAAACAACAGGATGTAGAACCTTCCATTTATTCTGTGAAGCCTTTTGAGTCTGTCTACGTTATATCTCTTTTCACCCCTTCCGAAGACCTCAAACATCGTAAACATCGCAAACAGGGCAGACAGAATGATGATGAGCGACAGGAAGGACTTTACCAAAAACATTGCCATACCTCCGCTTCAGGCAGGGGGGAATGCCCCCCCATGCCTGCTAATAACCGGGCACCCCGTAACCCGGCACTCCGTAACCCGGCACTTCTATCTTCATCAGAGACTTGATGTAGGTAACTATGTCTTTCATCTCCCGGGACCTTGTGCCGATTGCCTTGCCTTTTGATGCGCGGGTGATACAGAAATTTACCGCTTCCTCAATGCTGTTTTGTCTCTTGCCCATAATCCTGAAGGTCTTTTTGCCTCCGGCTTTCTCCAGCCCCCTGCCGTTTGGATGACACGAGTCGCATGACTTTTTGCTGTCTGCAAAATTTGCATCGCGGAAAAAAGCCCTTCCACGCTCCTCAGGAGTAATCTTCTTTACAGCATAAGCACCTGTAAAGGTTAAACCGACGACTATGATGCAGAACAATACAATCCCTAAAATCTTCATCCTTTTCACCCCCTTTCTTTAAACAACATCTGTAAACTCCGGCGAACGGACTTACTTAAGCCGATTCTATCAAAGGCAATACCCCCCTGCAACAATTTTTCCGTCTTTGTTTACGCCTCTGAAATAGAGATAGAAGGCAGGACAAAAGCGGAAAGAGACTATGAGCTTATTGCCCCTGTCTTTTTTAAGGCGAACTTCAGCATGTAAGGGCCTATTATCTCGTTTATAGCGGTTTTTGCGACGATAACATTGATTGCGATTACGCTGTATTGTTCAACAGCAGGTATGCGCTCCAGGAAAAGGGCAAGGCCGATGGCAATACCTGCCTGGGGCGCAAGCGCCAATCCTATGTACTTGGAAGTCTTTTTAGGCGTCGCTGAGAGCATGCCGCCTGCAAAAGACCCAGCCCATTTGCCCGACAGCCTGAAGATGGCAAACACGATAGCCAATGGGAAATACTCTACCAAAAGAGAGAGATCTATATGTGCGCCCGCAAGGACGAAGAATATCGCAAAAACCACTACCTCGTAGCCTTTTTCGACATACATAAAAGGCCTTTCACCGGGGATGACGTTCGCAACGGTCACGCCGAGGAGCATGGTTGCAAAAAGTGGCTCAAGGTTGAACTGCTGAGCAAATCCAAACGTAAGACAGAAAAAGGCTATCGTGAAGATGACAACGGTGTTTTTCTCTCTTACGTATTTCAGTAACCAGATAAGCACAAGACCTGTAGAAATCCCAAGCAGTGCGGAAAATAAAAGAGTTACAAACGGCTCTATCAGAGAAGGCACAGTAACCGCTGCGTCCAAGATGAAGTTCTTTACAAAGGCTATGGTCAGGGCAAAGCCCATAAGACCGAGGGCATCATCAAGGGCTACAACAGCAAAAAGCATAGATGGGAAATCCCCCTTTGCCTTGTATTCATGAACAGTGGCTACAGTAGCAGCAGGGGCAGTAGACAGGGAAAGTGCACCGAAAATGAATGCAAGCGCAACGATGTCCCGGGGAGCAAAATCAAAAAAGTCTAAATGCAAAAATATGAGTGTACCTACTGCTACAAAGACATACGCCCCCACCCCCTGCCCAATCGTGACATAAAAGATGCTTTTGCTGCGTTTCTTCAGGTCACTGCATCTTAAGTTTCCGCCGAGGATGTAAGCGACCATGGCAAGGGCAAAATCAACGATAACAGAGGAGGACTTAACAAACTCATGGGAGATGACACCGGTAACCGTGGGGCTCAGAAGTATCCCGATAAAAACATAGCCGCTGACCTTAGGCAGTCCGATTCTATTGACTAAAAGTCCACCAAGATAGCCCAATAAAAATATCAGACCAATCAGCAGGACTATGGAGATATTCAGATGTGACCTCCTTTTTAAAACTTAGTTCCATCCGGCTTCAATGTCAAACCCTGTCATGTGTTTGTTGTTTTACAGGGAAACGGATATAATCTTAAAGATGCCTGCTGTAAGAAAACTGGCAATAATTGCCCTCAACGAGATATTCAAAGGCGGAAAACCCAAAGATACACTGGAAAGCCTGTCCGAAAAACTCAATGCCAGAGACAGGGCGTTCCTCATGGAACTCGTATACGGCGTGCTGAGACACAGAGACACGCTCGACTGGATATCAAAAGGCTTTCTGAAAAAGCCCCAGAGATTAACCCGTGAGACCGTCAACAACCTGAGGCTCGGTGCATATCAGATACTTTACACGAGAGTGCCTGAATGGGCAGCTGTAAACGAAACAGTAAAGCTTGAGAAGAAAGCTCCCGGAGTCCTGAACGCTGTCCTCAGAAACATCATAAGAAAGCGTGAGCAGTTAACCTCAGAGCTTAATAACATGAGGGAAGCCGCATTGAATCCTTCTACGCCGAATATGACCAGGACATCACACATTGCCACCGTCACCTCGCATCCCAGATGGCTGATAAAACGGTGGATTAAAAGATTCGGATATAAAGAGGCATTCGAACTTGCCGAGGCGAACAATAAAATCCCTCCGCTTACGCTCAGAGTCAATACCCTGAAGACCAACAGGGACGAGGTCATCAAACGGCTCAAGGCTCTGGACATAGACTGCGAGCCCACCACAATAAGCCCTGACGGCATAAAGCTGAAAGGAACACATGCATTCAGGGATTTTTCAGACCTTAAAGGCTACATCTTTGTACAGGATGAGGCGGCACAACTTATTACATACATGCTTGACCCCCAGCCCGGAGAAAAAGTGCTCGATGCATGCGCTGCACCCGGCGGCAAAACAACGCACATCGCACAACTAATGGGTGATTCAGGCGAAATCATTGCCGTGGAATACGACGAAAAAAGAATCGCCAGACTCGAAGAAAACATATCCGCACTTGGACTGTCCTCTATCAGAATAATTAAAGCAGACATAACTGACCTGAAAAACACCGAGATAATGAAGCTCTGCCCCTTCGACAGAATAATGCTCGATGCACCGTGTTCGTCCACAGGCGTCATAAGAAGAAACCCTGATATAAAGTACCGGCGGAGAGCAGAAGACCTGCTCGTATTCAGAAAAAAACAGCTTGACATGCTTCGTTCTGTATCCGCACTGCTTAAACCCGGCGGCATCCTCGTATATTCCACCTGCTCCACCGAACCTGATGAAGGAGAAGAGGTAATAAGAGGGTTCTTGAAGACTTCAAGAGATTTCTATATCATAAAGGACGTTCCTTTCGCAGAGGGGTTATGCGTTGACGGGTTCTTAAGAACATACCCGCACAAACACGATATGGACGGTTTTTTTGGAGTAAGACTTTACAAAAATCCATGAAATGGTTTATTAAAATTCCATTTTATATCCTGTGCTTTAGCCTGCTAAGCATCGCCTCCGCTTACGTTACATTCCGGGTTCTCAGCTCAGGCATGACGGTGGAAGTCCCAGACCTCATAGGCAGAAGTCTGGCAGAAGCGGACAGACTGCTTGATAAAAGAGGGTTGTATCTAAAAGTCGAGGCAGAAGACTATGACCTGTCTATACCAAAAGGGCATATCATAAGTCAGAACATACCAGCAGGCAGCCACATAAAAGGGCAGAGTGAAGTCAAGGTAGTGGTAAGCAAGGGACCGAAGGTTTATCTCATCCCCTCTGTAATCGGCAATACCTTGGCAGAGGCAAAAAATCTTTTTCTCCAGAAAGGACTGGAAATCTCCAAAGTCATCTATGTGCATTCGGATACTGTAGAGAAGGACAGGATTATAGCCCAGAAACCTGCACCTGAGGAATGGACAGGTGGTGCCGTCACTCTTGTCGTCAGTAAAGGACCCTATAATGTAATCTATTACTGCCCTTTCTTTGAGGGCATGTTAAAAGAAGATGCACTCATGCTTGCCAGAGAACTGGGACTTAATGTAGAAATTATAGGTCCAATCGACACAGGACGGATAATAGTTTCGCAGAAGCCAAAGCCGGGAACAGAAATAAAAATCGGCAGCACCATATATCTTAAACTGAAAGGAGACTGAAGATGAGTAAAATCGCTCCGTCGATACTTTCGGCTGACTTTATGCGTCTTGGCGAGGAGATAAAAGCCGCTGAAAAAGCCGGTGTTGACATGCTCCATGTAGACATAATGGACGGACACTTCGTCCCGAACATTACCATAGGACCGTTTATCGTAGAGGCTATCAGAAAGACGACCAGCCTTCCGCTCGACGTTCATCTCATGATAGAAGAGCCGGACAGGTATCTTAAGGATTTTATAGACGCAGGCGCAGAGTATCTGACCGTCCATGTCGAGACGGTCGTGCATCTTCACAGGACAGTGCAGTGGATAAAAGAAAGCGGGGCAAAGGCAGGTGTGGCGCTGAATCCAGCCACTTCTGTATGGGCACTAGACCATATACTGCCTGATGTAGACCTCATTGTCATAATGTCAGTCAACCCCGGGTTCGGAGGACAAGGCTTCATACCACAGGCTATAGAGAAAATAAAATCCCTGAAGGAGATTTTGAAAGAGCGTGCACTCCCTACCCTTATAGAAGTAGACGGAGGCGTAAAACCTGAAAACGCAAAACAGGTGAAAGATGCAGGCGCAGATATACTCGTGATGGGCTCTGCCTTTTTTAATTCCGAAGACTACACCACACTGACAAAAAGACTCAGAGAGATGCTCGGTAATGGATAATATTCTTGCAGAGGCTGAAAAACTCAGACAGCGTTCTGATTACCCCAGAGCACTCCTGCTCTTCAAACAGGCTTTAAAACGCTCAAAAGGCGAAGACAGGTTGCAATGCCTTCAGGCAATAGCAGACACCTACAGAATGACCGGCAACTTCAGAGCCGCTGAAAAATACTACACCAAGGCAGTAGCCTTAAGCAAAAAACTAAAGGACTTGCACGCTGAAATGGACACCACCGTAGGGCTTGCACTGGCAAAACGGGCATCAGGAGACTACAAAACCGCACTCAGGCTCTTTTCCAAGGCTGAAGGCGCATATAAAAAACTTCATGATAAAGAAGGCTTGGCATTCACCCTGTGGGCAAAAGCAGGTGCCTTTAGAGTCAAAGGGGACATTGCAGAGGCTATTAAAACCTTCAAGTCTGCACTCAGGGTGTTCGACTCTCTTGGATATGAGCACGGCATCGGATATTGCCTGTGCGGACTTGGAGGAAGCTCAAGAGTCAAAGGGCTTTACACCCAGTCCCTTAAATACTATAAAGCGGCAAACGAACTGTTCCGGAGACTCAGAGACACCTTCGGCACTGCATACTCGCACTGCGGCATAGGCAATGCCCTGAGAATGCAGGGTGATTACGAAGCCGCAAAGACCCATTTCAGAAAGGCAATCAGACTCTACAGACGAATAGGCGACATCGTAAGCTCTTCCTACACCCTCTGGAGCATGGCTAAAACCTACATGATGTCAGGGAAATACAGTTTAGCAGAAAAATACCTCAAAGACGCAACAGCACTGTTTAAGAAGACAAAAGACTCAAGAGGTATCATATACTCAAAAATAGCACTCGCAGAACTAAGATTCCTCAACGGCAAGACAAAGACTGCAAAAAAACTAGTACTGGCTGCATTTACGGAAGCCGACGAATACGGATTTTCAGTGGAGAAATGCCACGCCTCTGCTCTTCTCTCTTGTATGAACGGAAAGACAGACAACAGGTGTTATAATAAACTCGGATTGAGGCTCAGGTTTCAATCCATACCGTTTAATATCCCATAAAATTACTGTTTATTCTGTGAGGCGCGCATGCATGTACTGAATCTCCCTAACACCCTGACGATAACAAGGATCGTATTGATTCCCGTATTTACAACACTAATCGTCTATAAGATGTATGACTATGCGCTTTATGTGTTCGTAATCGCAGCACTGACAGATGCACTCGACGGACTTCTGGCAAGGCTCAGGAATCAGAAAACCCCGCTCGGGACATTCCTTGATCCGCTTGCTGATAAATTCCTGATTGTAACCTCATTCATATTATTTTCCTTCTATGGCTGGGTGCCTGAATGGCTTACAATAATAGTTATAAGCCGTGACATCATAGTGGTAATCGGATGGGTGCTTCTTTATTTTATAACCCATACGCTCAAAGTAGAGCCTTCGATGCCTGGTAAGCTCTCAATAGGACTACAGCTTATACTGCTTTGCTATGTGCTTCTGGACATAAATTATGGATTTATACCTGCCATAAAAGGCATACTTATATGGGCAACAGCATCGCTTGCCATACTTTCGGCTCTGCACTACATCTACAGGGGGTTAAAACTCACAGGTGAGAAATAAATCAGGGGTCGTAATAGAAGAAGTTGCGCCTTCAAGCCCTGCTGCACAGGCAGGCATACAAAAAGGAGACATCCTGGTTTCAATAAACGGCAATAAACTCTCTGACATCATTGACTACATGTTCTATAAACCTGAAACAGAATCGGACATCGTCATATCAAGAAAGGGGAAAAGGCATTCAATAAAACTCATTCTTGACGAGTCTGAAGACCCTGGCATCAAGCTCAAACAATTCAGAATAAAGACCTGCCGGAACAAGTGCATCTTCTGCTTCGTATCCCAGCTGCCCCGTGGTCTTAGAAAAACACTGTATATCAAAGATGAAGATTACCGGATGTCATTCCTTTACGGCAATTACATCACCATGACCAACCTTACGCAGGAAGACAAAAAACGGATAGCAAGACAGCGACTAAGTCCCCTTTACATCTCTGTTCATTCAACAAACAACGCACTAAGATGCAAAATGCTCGGCAATCCAAAAGCACAGGATATTCTCAAGGAACTCCGGTTTCTCAAAGACAACAAAATAAAAATGCATACACAGATAGTCCTCTGTCCCGGCTGGAACGACGGCAAGGAACTCGAAAAAACCATACGTGACCTTTATTCCTTTTATCCTTATCTTTCGTCAATTGCAGTAGTGCCGGTAGGGCTTACAGCACACAGAAAGACAAAACTAAAAGCCGTGGAAAAAGAAGACGCTGAAAACGCACTTCAGATAATCAGCGCGTTTCAGAAAAGGTTTAAGAAAAAGCACGGCGACCCAATCGTATATGGCGCTGACGAACTTTATATAAAAGCCGGACAGCCCTTTCCTCCTATAAAGGACTATGGAGACCTGCCCCAGATAGAAAACGGTGTCGGTATGGTTGCCCTCTTCATGTCAAAGGCAAAGAAGATAAAACTTCCTTCAAAGCCTCCGTCGAAAAAATATCTGACCATTACAGGTGTGTCTTTTTACCCTTATCTCAAGAGGTTTCTTGACAGGCTTGAAAAAAACGGAATAAGCATTACCCCTGTTGCTGTGGAAAACAGTTTTTTCGGCAGGTCTGTTACTGTAACCGGACTGCTTACAGGCAGGGATGTGATAAAATCTCTTTCTACAAAGGCTGAAGGCTACGACCTTCTTCTGCTGCCTGATTGTATGCTAAGGGCAGAAAAGGACGTCTTTTTAGACGACGTAAGTGTCAGGGACCTGGAAAGCACCATTGGTATAAAGACAAAAATAGTGGAGTCAACTCCACAAGGACTTCTGAGGGGGATCGAAATATGAAAATAAGCGGAAAAACAAAAATAGTTGCCCTTTTAGGCTATCCTGTAGAACACACCCTTTCACCTGCAATGCACAACTTGGCATTTGAACACCTCGGCTTGGATTACTGCTACGTAGCCTTTCCTGTAAAGCCTGAAATGCTAAAAGACGCTGTAACAGCCATCAGAGCGCTTAATCTTGCAGGCGTTAACGTAACTGTTCCGCATAAAGAAAATGTAATACCGTTTCTGGATGAGGTTGACAAAGAGGCATCCTTCATAGGAGCAGTGAACACAATAGTGAACAAACAGGACAGGCTCGTAGGCTATAACACTGACGGAAGAGGATTTATGCGAAGCCTTTCTGACGAAGGGATAGATGTAGAAGGCAAAAGCGTCTTGATAATAGGTGCAGGCGGTGGCTCAAGGGCTGTCAGTTACTATCTGAGTGAAAAGACCTCAAAGCTCTTTCTCTTCGACATAGACACGGATAAGGCAGAACGCCTTGTGAGCGACCTTAATAAAATCCGCTCTGACGTCTATCGCCTGGAAGCTATAAACGACTTGAACAACATAGATATCATAATAAACGCCACCCCTCTTGGTCTTAAAGACTCAGACCCGCTTCCATGCGATATGTCATTGATATCGCCGAAACACATCGTAGGCGACTTAATCTACAAGGAGACCCCTCTTCTTAAAGAAGCAGCCCAAAAAGGCTGCAAGACATTCAACGGCATAGGCATGCTGCTATGGCAGGGGGTTCTGGCGTTTGAACTCTGGACAGGCATACTCCCACCTCATGAGATGATGCGCGAAGTGCTTATTAAAGGGATGAAAAAATAAAGTTGAACTTTACTAAACATCGGTGATGTGATAAAATTTTCTTGTGAAGAAAACACTTCTGCTGACAGCATTTTTAGCTGCATTCCTGCTGTTTTTCCCAATGCTTAAACAGCACGGAAAAGAGAAAAAGCCTGTTGTTCTGGAGTCGTTCCTTGAAAACGTAGAAGTCGTCAACAAAAAGGCTGGCGAACATCAGTGGTCTCTCCTTGCCAAAAAAGTAACCATTTCCGAAGACGAAAACATCGCAAAAATGCACACAGTCACAGTCAACCTTCCAAGACAGGGTATGACAGTAAAAGCAGACTCCGGCTCTTATAACATAGACAGCAAAGACTTGACACTTACAGGAAACATAAAAGCTGAGACAGACGGTTATGTGGTCAGAACAGAACAAATCACCCTTCAGTCCGATAAAGACGAATTGTCAGCAGAAGATAGAGTCATCATAAAAGGAAAGAGATTCAGGATAGAAGGTACCGGACTTAAAGTAATACAGCAAAAAGTGAGGATTCTCAGTAATGTCAACGCTGTATTCTTTTAAGAAAATCTTTCTCCTTTGTGCTTTATTCTTAATTATAATTATTCCCTATCAGTCAAACGCAAATCAGAAAAACCTCACAGGAGGAGGCCCGATTGTAATAACATCTTCCACGCTTTCAGCAGACAACAAGGCCCGCACTGCACTCTTTGAAGGTTCTGTAGTAGCCAAAACAGATGATATGACACTTTACTCTAACCGAATGACGGTATTCTACTCTGAAGACGGCAGGGTTACAACAGTTAAAGCAGAAGGCAGTGTAAAACTCATCAGAGGCGAGCGGGTTGTGACAGCAGGCAAGGCAGTGTATCTCGCTGATGAACAAAAGATAATTTTCACGGATAATCCGAAAGCAGTAGAAGGAAACAACGTTATCACAGGCTCAAAGATGATATACCTGATTAAAGATGACCGTTCTATTGTTGAAGACAGCAAGGTATTTCTCAAACAGCCGGAAGGCAAATAAAATGCATACTCTTACAGCAACCAATCTCTCGAAGAGCTACGATGGACGACAGGTAGTCCGAAACATTAACTTATTCGTCAACTCCGGTGAGATAGTAGGTCTTCTCGGACCCAACGGAGCCGGCAAGACTACGACTTTCTACAGCATCACCGGTGTGCTCAAGCCTGAAAGCGGCAGCATTACTCTTGACGGGGAAGAAATAAGTCATCTGCCGATGTATCAGAGAGCCTTAAAAGGCATAAGCTATCTGCCGCAGGAGCCGTCTATTTTCAGAAAACTCAGCGTGAGGGACAACCTCAGAGCTGTGCTTGAGATAAAGGGCTTGCCACCAAATGAAATAGACGCCCGCATAGAGCACCTCCTTGATGAGTTCGACCTCAGAGGGTTCGCCGACAGAGAAAGCACAAGGCTCTCAGGCGGAGAAAGAAGAAGAACAGAAATAGCAAGAGCTATTGCCACAGAGCCAAAGTTTATTCTTTTTGACGAGCCGTTTGCAGGAATTGATCCAATAGCAATAATAGAACTTAAAAAGATGTTAAAATATTTAAGGGATGCCGGACTTGGCATTCTGATAACAGACCATAACGTGAGAGATACGCTTTCGATTACCGACAGGGCATATATATTAGCCGAGGGTGAGATACTCGATGAGGGTTCACCTGAAAAACTTGTTTCTAACCCTAAGGTAAAAGACATATACCTTGGGGAGGGGTTCAGACTCTGATGGCACTGGAAAATAGATTAGAACTTAAAATGTTGCAGAAGCTTATACTGACGCCTCAGCTTCAGCAGGCGATAAAGCTTCTGCAGATGCCTCAGATTGAACTCTCGCAAACACTCTCCAATGAGCTGGTGGAAAACCCGTTTCTTGAAGAAATACTCGAAGAGTCCACTAAAGAAGAACTTGCTGAGACGGAAAGCTTTGAAGAGCCGGATGACACAGAAGCACCTCTTGAAAAACTTATGGGCTTTTCAGTCAGTGAATACTTTGATACAAGAAGCTACGACGGCAGAGACCTCGGATACTTCACACCTGATATTAACGCCGTTCCGTCATATGAACAGTTTGTAAGTCAGGGGACAGACCTTTACGACCATCTGACATGGCAACTCAGGTTCGCGGATGCGCCAGATGAGGTAAAAAGTGCAGCTGAAGTCGTAATAGGCAACATTGATGACAACGGCTACCTGCGAGCATCAGAAGAAGACATAGCCAAGTATGCAGACGTCAGTCTTGAGGTTGCAAAAAAAGCTATAAAACTGGTGCAGACGTTCGACCCACCGGGGGTAGGCGCAAGAGACCTCAAAGAATGCCTCGTGCTTCAGCTTGAACCGCTTAATCTCAGGGGAAGCCTTGTTGAAGACCTCATCATGAATAACTTGGAAGACATCGAAAAGAGAAGGTATCAGCAACTGGCGCAACGCTATGGATGCTCTGTTGACAGCATCAAAGGGGCAGTAAAGATTATCGGAGGCTTGGAGCCGAAACCCGGCAGAGGTTTCTCAAGCTCACAGCCTGTATACATCACGCCGGATGTCTTCGTAGTGAAAACCGAAGACGGCTTCCAGATACTTCTTAACGACGACAACATACCGCGTATAAGAATCAACAACTACTACAAAAAACTCCTGGCCCAGAAGAACTCCCTGCCAAAGGAGGAAAAAGAATACCTTGAGGAAAGACTCCGCTCTGCTGTCTGGCTTCTCAAAAGCCTTGACCACCGCAACAAGACCATATACAGGGTTACTGAAAGCATACTCAATTTCCAGAGGGAGTTTTTTGAAGGCGGTGTTGCATATCTGAAGCCGCTAAACCTCAGAGACGTGGCAGCCGACCTGAATATGCACGAAAGCACTATAAGCAGAGCCACGTCAAACAAATATCTCGCATGCAGTCACGGACTGTTCAGTTTTAGATTTTTCTTCTCAAGCGGCATAAGAGCAGAGACAGGAAAGGTCTCCTCTACATCCGTTAAAGACATGATTAAAAAGATAATCAGTGAAGAAGACCCCAGAAAACCCCTGAGCGACCAGAAAATAGCCGAAATGCTTAAGAACTTTAATATAACAGTCGCAAGAAGAACCATTGCAAAATACAGGGATGAGCTGAATATTCCGCCTCAAAACCTCAGAAGAAAAATCGAATAAAACATCAAGGAGGGGCCATGAATATAGTTGTTAACGGAAGAAATGTTGAGATAACACCATCTCTTAGAAGCTATGCCGAAGATAAGATCTCAAAATTCGAAAGGTATCTTTCAAACATTACAGAGGCTATAGTAACACTCAGCGTGCAGAAATACAGGCATAAAGCCGAGGTGCTTCTTAAGGCTAACGGCATATTGATTCAAGCTGAAGGGGTTACAGAAGAACTTTACTCCTCTATAGACCAGGTTGCGGAAAAGCTTGAGAGACAGGTCAAAAAATTCAAGGAAAAACTCCTCTCCTACAGAAAAGGAGAAAACAAAAATAAAATAGCTCCGTCTATCTCGTCTCCTCCTGCTGAAGAGACAGGCAGGATTATAAAGAGAAAGAAATTTGACATGAAACCAATGACACCTGACGAAGCCGCCATGCAGATGGAACTCCTTGATAAAGACTTCTTCGTGTTCACAAACGACAAGAGCGGGGATATTAATGTCATATACCGAAGAAACGATGGCAACTTCGGACTTATCGAACCCGCAAAATAACTTCACTCAAATCGGGCATTGTCCGTGAAGCCCACTATAGTCATCATAACCGGTCTTTCCGGCTCTGGAAAGACTGTTGCCCTCAGGGCTATCGAAGATATCGGGTTTTTCTGCGTTGACAACCTTCCCCCACAGCTCATTGATTCATTTGCATCAATAGCAACGGAAAAAGACAATATTAAAAAAATTGCCATAGGCATTGACATAAGGGAAAAAGACTTTCTACCTGCCCTGGAATCCGCACTTCAGCCCCTGCGGAAAAAATACAATATCAACATCATATTTCTCGAAGCGGAAAAGGACGTCCTGATGCGAAGATTCAAAGAGACCAGAAGACCGCATCCGCTTATGACATCGACCGAAACCGACATACAGCATGCAATCTCCATGGAAAAAGAGCTTCTTAAACCTCTAAGAGAAAGTGCCGACAGGATTATAGACACATCAGCATTCACGCCCCATCAGCTCAGGAATTTCATGTTCTCGCTTTACGGGTATGAAACAGGAGACATGAACATCACATTAATATCCTTTGGTTATAAGTTTGGCGTCCCGCAGAATATAGACCTCCTGTTTGATGTGAGATTTCTTCCCAACCCGCATTTTATCCCAGAACTAAAACCCCTCAAAGGCACAGACCCTGAAGTGAAAAACTTCGTTCTGGAAAAGCCTGAAACCAAAGAATTCATCAAAAGGTTATGCAAGCTCTTGAACTTCCTCATCCCGCTTTACAAAAAAGAAGGCAAGGCCTACCTCACAATCGGCATAGGATGCACAGGCGGAAGACACCGCTCGCCGGCAATAATCGAATCAGTTGCCTCGCTTATAAAACAACAGCATTTAAACATCAACATCGTTCATAGGGACATGTAGATGCTTCTCAGGGTCTCCTCAGAGGATTCACGACAGAGAATAGATAAATTTGTTTCAGAAAAAACAGGCATTACACGCTCTCAGGTGCAGAAACTGATAGAGACGCACCACATACTGGTTAACGGCAATCCGGTCAAAACCAACTATAAAATCAAGGAAAACGACGAAATCAATGTATCAGTCCCGGAGAAAGAATCCGAAGCCCTTGTACCCGAAAACATACCCATTGACATCATCTACAAAGACGACTGGCTTGTCGTTGTAAACAAGCCTCCGGACATGGTTGTTTATCCCTCTTTGGGTCATGCGAAAGGAACACTGATGAACGCCATCTGCTTTCATATCAGGAAGCTTGCAAATGTAGGAGCGCCTTTAAGACCCGGTGTAGTTCACCGCCTTGACAAAGACACATCAGGAATAATGGTTATCGCCACGAGTGATGATGCTTATTACAGTCTTGTCGAGCAGTTTAAAAAAAGGACAATAAACAGAAGCTATACAGCACTTGTGCACGGAAGCCTTAAACAGGACAAAGGACATATAAACCTCAAGGTGGGACGTTCTGAGACGGACAGAAAAAAGATGTCAACAAGGACAAGAAGGGGAAAAGAGGCACAAACCTCATGGGAAGTAATCGAAAGGTTTAAAAACGCAACTCTTATAAGGGCAAGGCTTGCCACAGGAAGGACACACCAGATAAGAGTTCATTTTGCATCCATTGGTCATCCGGTCCTGGGCGATAGAACTTATGGAAGAAAGACTTTTATCGAGATTAATAAGAAGAGGTTTTTGCTTCCCCGCCAGATGCTCCATGCAGAGCTTCTCGGCTTTACGCATCCGATAACCGGTGAATACATGGAATTCAGCCGTCCTGTGCCCGAGGACATGAAGGAGGCAATAAGGGTACTGAGAGAAAATGTAAGCTCTATCTAAACTCCACCGCCTCTTCTTTCGAGACCCTTGGCGGTGCTTCGGGGATTCTTTCAGGGTAGCCTACAGGTACAATAGCCACAGGTCTTAGATCGCCGGGCAGGTCGAGTATCTCGAACACCTCTGTCTCATGAAACGCGCCTACCCATACTGTGCCGAGTCCTAATTCATAAGCAGTAAGCATCATGCACATAATGCTGGCGGCAACATCCTGTATTGAATAGAGATTAACCCCCCTGTTTCCATATCTCGTTGCTATCCTGTAGTCAGCGCAGCCAACGACTACAAGAGGCGCTTCTGCTATAAAAGTCTGGTTCAGGGCAGCAGAGGCTATCCGCCTTTTAAGACCCGCATCCCTTATGAAATAGAATTTTCTCGACTGTAAATTCCCTGCACTCGGCGCCCAGATTAGAGCATCTATTAATCTCTCTACAGCCTCATCAGGTATTCCCTTTTTCTGAAAGTTCCTGATGCTCCTTCGCTCCTTTACAGCCCTTATGACACTCATAGTGCCTCCTTTCAGTGAGCAGTGAACAGTCTAAATAGACCATCCACTGTCACATCAAAGTTTAAGCAGTGACAGACCGGATGAAGGGTCAAGCTCCCTTACGGCATTAATGCCCTTAAGCTCCATAATCACGGCTTCAAGCACAAGGAAAGTCTCTGAGTCTCCCCTCAGACAGCCGACTTTAGCTACATCTCTTTTGCCAAATGCACCATGCAGGTGAATCTTCGGTTCATCCGCTTCATAAAAGATGGTGCCTATGGCGATTATTTCATGGCTTTCGTCAATCTGTCTCCACACAGGCTGAGGCGGAAGTTCCTCTTTCTCAGGACCAACAACAACCCTGCCTTTTTTTACCCCTCCAATAAGATAGACAACCGCAGCCCTTATGCCCTCGTCCTTTGAAATCTTTGCAAGATTGCCAAGCACATCCTCGCCGTCTTCAAACCGGGCGACTACGACTCTTCCGGTCTTCCCAATCTGATACTTCATAAAGCCTCCTTGAAATACATGTTTAATCTTTTCAATGCATTAACTTTATCTGTATTGCCTACTCTGGCTGATTCTATTGCCTTTCTCATCACCTCGATAGACCTGTCATAAGTTGTTCTGTCAACTGGAAAAGGAGTGCCGTCTTTGCCTCCATGCGCAAAGCTGAACCTCGCCGGGTCACGATAACTCGGCGGCTTGCCGTAGATTAACTCTGACAAAAGACTCAACGCCCTGATGGTCTTTGGACCCACTCCCTCGATGCCAAGAAGGCTCTCGAAATCTTCAGGCTGTCTTTCATAAGTTTTGGTAAGAATGCTCTTGAATCTTTCGGGTCTAATGTCTGAAAAATTAATATTATGCCTTAGAGGCGCTTTCAGTTCTTTTATCACTTTCTCCGGATTCTGCCTTGCCAGAGAAACTGACAAATTTCTTGCATCCTCGCTTTCTTTTGCAACCATGTTCAGGGTGCGATGTTTTCTGTCACAGCAGATTGCCTTATGAGGCTCGACGACAAAATCTCTGACATCCTCGGAAAGCCAGTGATAACGCCTTGCAGTTCTATTAAGGGCATTCATTCCCTGCTGTATCACTGCCCATTTGCCTTCGTGCGTGAAAACAAAGACATGGTGGTAAAGCTGGTATCCGTCCTGCAGAGCAGTGTTGTCAACCTTTGCCGACATTCTGCTTGCGTATACAAGCGGTGAAGGGTTGATATGATATTTGTCAGCGTAAAGCAAAATCTGCTCAGGTGTCTTTCTTGAGGTTGCACCTTTGCCGCCTGCAATGAAGATGCCGAGTTCCTTTTCCATTCCTTTAATGCCTTCCTTTAATGCACCGGTAACTGTCGTCGTCAAACCGCTTGAGTGCCAGTCGAATGCAAGAACACAGCCCAGTGCCTGAAACCAATAAGGGTCGGAAAGCCTTCTTAGTAACTCTGTTTGCCCAAACTCCCTTACAATGGCATATACAATTTCTCTCGACAGTGCCACCATTCTTGAGAAAAGCCAGCGGGGAGCTTTACCGTGATGAAGAGGAAGCGTTGCGGTACCTGTCCTCGGCATTTTAAATTACCATGTTACAGAAAGGATACGCTCTATATCACCCTGCAGCCTGTTGAACTTGCATTCAATTACCATGCACTCGTCTGACCTGTAGCAGTATCCTCCCTTTACAACCACATGGATATATATTCCACTTTTTTCTTTATGTGGACACGGGATATGTAATTTGCCTGTAAACTCGCAAAACCGCTTTGTATTCAGCAGGTCTTTCTTCATACTTATATTATACGCAACATGAAATCGAAAAAAACCCCTCTTGTAAATACTTTGTTTACATGGATATAATAACCAAATTATGCATGTCCCTCTAAGTTGGCTTAAAGAATTTATAGACATTGAGATATCCGCTGACGAGGTCGCCCAGAAATTAACACTGGCAGGCCTTGAAGTAGAGGCTATTGATTACCTCGATGACGACTATGTTTTTGAAGTCAATGTCACACCAAACAGAGGCGACTGCCTGAGCATCTTAGGCATTGCCAGGGAACTTTCAGCCATAACAGGCATACCTTTAAAAATCCCTGAACACGAGATAAAAGCCGAAGAAGACTACGACTTCAAGATAGAAATAAAAGACAAAGAACTCTGCAACAGATATACAGGCAGGGTCGTTAAAGGCGTAACCATAGCCGACTCCCCTGACTGGATAAAAACACGGCTTGAAAAATGCGGCATAAGAGCAATAAACAACATCGTTGACATTACAAACTACGTGCTTCTTGAACTCGGACACCCGCTTCATGCATTCGACCTTGACACACTCATGGGAAACACCATCAGGGTGGATGTCGCAGGAGAAAACCAGAGCATTGTTACACTTGACGGAGTAGAAAGAAAACTTCCTGAAAGCGCCCTTCTCATCTGGGATGCAGAACGCCCTGTGGCAGTAGCAGGCGTTATGGGAGGCGCTGAAACCGAAGTTACAGAATCCACCAAAAACATATTCCTTGAGAGCGCTTATTTCAAACCCACATCTATCAGGAGGACATCAAAGGCACTTGGGCTTAAATCAGAATCCTCATACAGGTTTGAAAGAGGCACAGACATCGAGATGCTCGAGACCGCACTTGACCGCACTGCGTTCCTGATTGAAAAAATAGCAGGAGGCAAAATCGGGAAAAAGATTGACGCCTACCCGAAAAAATTCGTGCCTGAGCCGGTAACCGTCAGATACGAAAAAGTAAACAGACTCCTCGGCACCGACATCCCCCACGAAGACATGCTGAATACCCTGAAAAAACTCAACCTCGATATAAAAACAGAAAAGGACTATTTTATTGTAACCCCGCCTTCATCCCGGTCAGACCTAAAAAGAGATGCAGATATAATCGAAGAGATTGCAAGACTTTACGGCTATGACAGAATTCCAACCACTGTGCCTAAAGCGGATATTACATCAGCAGGCAAAAAGACATGGCGTCACATATTATCTGACATAAAAAATGCAATGCTTAAAGAAGGTTTTCATGAAGCCGTTAATTACAGTTTCATGAATGAGAAATACCTTGATATCCTGAATATCCCGGAAGACGACAGAAGACGCAAAACCATCAGGCTGAAAAACCCGCTTAGAAAAGAAGACTCGCTTCTCAGAACAATGATTCTTCCTTCCCTCGTCGAAAACTTTATTTATAACTTCTTTAGAGGCATTAAGGATATTCGTATATTTGAAACCTCAAAGGTATTTGAAAATACCGGCGAGGCACTGCCTCTTGAATCCCTGCGTCTTGGCGGTATTTATTTCAAGGAGAAAACCCCTTCGCTGTGGAAGGAAACAGCAGAGGATTTCTATCTGGTAAAAGGGGCACTGGAGTCTCTTTTTGAAAAACTCAAGATTAAAGAATGCTCTTTCTCTCCTTCAGGAGAGCCTTTCCTTCATCCGGGGAAGTCAGCAGACATCTATATAGCAGGTGAGAGAACAGGCTTTATGGGAGCGCTATCACCAGAAGTAGTAGAAAGGCTCGATGTCAAGACAAAAAGCGATATACTGGTATTTGAGCTTGACGTGGATAAATTGCTTTCCTTTATACCTGAAAGCCTGACATACACGCCTATACCGAAATTCCCTCCGATAGAACGTGATGTGGCACTGGTTATAGACGACAGCATAAAGGCATCTGAGATAATAAATCTCATACGTGCATACCCGACGGAATTCATCGAAGAGGTCTCAGTGTTCGACTTCTACAAAGGGAGCAATATCCCTGAGGGCAAAAAAAGTCTTGCCTTCAGTATCCGCTACAGGTCAAAGGAACGCACACTTACTGATGAAGAAGTGGAAACCCTGCACAAAGGACTCATTGAGTATCTTACGGCAAAGACAGGCGGAAAGATACGGGGTCAATAACTTCTGTCCGGGCAAAACTCATAAATAAAATCCAAAACTTTATAACCCCATTTGAAAATTTCAGGTTCATGAAGGAGACCGGAGGGTTAAAAATTTTTGCATGTCTGAGGTCGGTTAGACCGAGTTCTGCAAAAATTTACCGGAGGTCGACTGAATGAACCGTCCGGAAATTTTCATGGGGCGCCCTTTTTGCGCTACTTTTTGGGCGAGCAAAAAGTAGCAAGGGGTTTTGGGGCAAGCAAGAAAAGAACTATGAAACTATCTCTTTGAATCAATCATTATCGTCACAGGACCGTCATTAACCAGATGGACTGCCATATAGGCAGCAAACTCACCTGAGCTTACTTTCACTCCGGATTCGTTTAGCCTTTTGACAAATTCAAGATACATTTCTTCTGCCTTTGAAGGCTTCTCAGCAGCATCAAAAGAAGGTCTGTTTCCACGCCTTGTGTCAGCCATGAGTGTAAACTGACTGACCACAAGCACCTCACCGTCTATGTCTTTCACAGAAAGGTTCATTTTTCCATCTGAATCCTCGAATATTCTGAGATTGGAAACTTTTCTTATGAGATAATCAAGATCATCTCCTGTATCGCCCTTCTGCACCCCTAAAAGCACGAGCATACCCTTGCCTATTGAGGCGACCCTCTTGCCCTCAATTTCAACCCTCGCTTCTGAAACACGCTGGATTAACGCCTTCATAAGTGCCGATAGTATAAGAACAAACAAGTGAATGGGTCAATGTCTCTCCTGATATACTTAAAAACTGACAGGCGGGGTTTCTTAAAACCACCCCGCCTGAAAATTCACTGGCTGGAAAATAAGGCAAGGGGAAAACCGCGTATTAATCAGGGACAAGCAACCTGTATAGCTTTTTGGCTTCATCCACTGACTCTGTGGCAACCACCTCAGGATTGGGAAGCCCGGCTATCTTCCATGCTTTCAATGGGTCTATGAACTCTTCGGTTACGCAGTCCCTTGGCTGATGAACATTCTTGCATACAGCGCGCAGAATAGGAAACGCATTATACTGCTTGTAGTATTGCCTCATGAAGTTTATAACCTCCATTCGCTCTTTTGTAAGCTCAGGCACCCCTTCCCGCTCTGCTATCGCACATGCCACTTTTTCATTCCAGTCATCAAAATTGGCAAGAAACCCCTTGTCATCCAGCTCAACTTCCAATCCTGCATACTCGATTACCGGCATGTCACCCTCCTTTCTTATAAAGGGCATAAAAAATGCCTTTCTCTGATTTGGAATCACCTTCTTTAGTTACTACTTAGCACCAAAAGGCTTACCTGTCAAGGCGAACACCCTTTAAACACACAAAAGGATTCTGTTATGATGATTCCAATGACACAGGAAGACGCCCTTCGGGAAGAAATAAAAAGGCTGAGGAAGGCTCTTGCAAAACTCACTCCTGATCTGGAGACCCTCCTGAGACTAAGAGGATTCAGAATATATAAAAGAGAACCTGCAGAAGACCTACTCCTGCCTGAGGCAAAATTCATAGACGACTTCTACGAGATGATGAAAAAATACTCCTTCAGGCTCTTCCTCAGGGATGTAATAAAACATCAGGATATGTTTACTGAAAAAGAAGTCACAAGATATGCAACAGCAGAAGTAACAAGACACTACATCGACTACCTGCTCGATATAGAACTGGCAGAGAAGACAGAAACAGGTTTCAGACTCGTTAAACGCCCTATAAAGAGTTTCGGTGAGACCCTCGAATGGTTCCTCTCTGAGATATTCAAAAGGGAGTTCTTCACGGATGCGATATGGGGTGTAAAATTCAAAAGACCTAAAGTCGGCGGGGACTATGACCTCATCGCAAAAATCAACGGCTCTATACTTTACATGGAAGTGAAATCATCACCTCCAAAGCAGATATATGCAAACGAGATAACAGCATTCCTTGACAGGGTATATGACCTTAACGCCGAGGTGGCAATATTCTTCATGGACACGGAACTCAGGATGAAAGACAAAATCGTCCCTATGTTCGAGGATGAACTGAAAAGAAGGCACAAACCACCGCCTGAAGTCAAGAGGATGGAAAAAGAACTCTTTCAGATATCAGACAGAATTTTTATAATAAATGCAAAGGACAGCATCATGGGCAACATCGAAAAAGTCCTGAGCTGGTATTTCAGGAGGAAGACATGACCAAAACAACGAATATCTGTGCAATCTGCGCCTGGAGGGCTACATGCCAGAAAAAATTCTCTATCTCAGGCAAGGATATGCGCTGCCCTGATTTCGTAAGAGACCTCTCGATCAAAGAAAAAGAGGAAGAAAAGGAAGAGGAAGAAAAGAAAGAAGAGAAAGAAAAAAAGGAGAAATAATATTCTCAGGGCAATAGCCTATAGTCTTCTTTTAGTCCTTATCGTCATAATAGCATACCTGTATTTTCAAGGCTTCAGTATAAGCCCAAGGCAGAAAGAGCCTCCAAGCATACAGGGGACTCCCTTAGTCACTATAAAATTACGATATGAGTCAGCCAAAACCACAAAACCCAAACCACCAGAATCTGAAGCACCCCTGACTGAGACCACTCACCCGATACAGACGGAAAAAACCAATCGTAAACTCATTGAAAAAGCTATAGAAAGCTTTAACAAAGGGGATTACGAAAACGCAGCCGAACTCTTCAAAGAGCTTTCAGAAAAAGACACAAAAGCGCTTATCGGCGTAGGGCTTTCATACTTCAAACTCAATGATTACGACATGGCTATTTACTATCTTGAAAGGGCAATCGAAGAAAGCGGTGACGAATTCCTTGCAAGAAAAATTCTTGCCTTTGCTTACTACAACAAAGACGACATTGACAGCAGTCTCTTCAACACCAGAGCAGGACTTTCCCAAAAAGAAGACCCTGAACTCAAGGCCTTCTACAATAGACTCCTGAAGGAAAAAAACGCACAGGAACACTATATAAGAGAATCAACCCTGCATTTTAACGTTCTCTTCGACGGCTACGAACACAGCGAACTGAGCAGAAAGGTCATTGACATACTTGAAGACGCCTACAACTCGATAGGAAATGAGATGAATTATTTTCCTTCTCAGCCTGTAACAGTTATACTCTATACTGAGAAGGACTTTTATGATGTAACACGGGTTCCGGTATGGGCAGGGGGAGCCTACGACGGTAAGATAAGACTGGCTGTGAAGGGCATCGAAAGGCAGGGTGACAGGGCATTGAGGAGCATACTTTTCCACGAGTATACGCATGCAATGGTGTATTCTATTACCCCGGAATGCCCCATCTGGATCAATGAAGGGCTGGCAGAATACTTTTCAGAAGAGAATATTGAAAAAACCGGTCAGGTTATCCCGCTCACTTCGCTTGAAAAATCCTTTCCCACAAACAAACAACAGGCAAAAACTGCTTACAGAGAGAGTTATTCTGCAGTCTCATATCTCATAGACAGATTCGGCGCCTACAGCATAAAAGAGTTCCTTTTTTCTCTTGCAGAAGGCACTGACCTCGACGAGGCATTCGCATCAGCGTTCTTTATAACTTACAATGAATTTGTCTCAGAGTGGGGTAAAAATTGATATACAACAGCTTCTTCGGATTCAATGAAGAGCCGTTCGGGGTCACACCTGACCCGAAGTTCCTCTACCTGAGCAAACAGCACGAAGAGGCAATCGCACACATCATGTTCGGAATCGAACAGAAAAGAGGCTTCATCATGCTTACAGGTGAGATAGGCTCAGGCAAGACAACGGTCATAAGGCACATCCTGAACAGGCTTGAGCCCAACACCCATACATCACTCATACTGAATCCAAAAGTCGAGCCTCTGGAACTCCTTAAGCTCATAAACCATGATTTCGGAGTCCGGACAAACGATTCCATGTCATATAAAGAGCTTCTGGATGCCCTGAACAACTTTCTTCTTGAGTGTTCTCAGCGCGGGGAAAAAGCCATTCTGATAATAGATGAGGCTCAGGAAATGTCTCCTGAATGCCTCGAATTCGTAAGACTGCTTTCAAACATCGAGACCGATACAAAAAAGCTCCTTCAGGTAATACTCGTGGGACAGCCGGAACTAAGAAACATCATAAGCAGCAAAAGACTAAAACAGCTCGACCAGAGAATTGCAGTAAGATATCATCTTGAGCCTCTGGACAAGACCGACACAATAAAATACATAAACCACAGACTTAGAGTAGCCGGTTCAATTGCCCTGTCTTTTCCTGAAAAAGGAGCAAAGATTATTCATGACTTCAGCAGCGGTGTCCCACGCCTCATAAACCTCTGCTGCGACAGAACCCTGACTCTGGCATTCGCAGAAAACAAGGCAACGATAACCACATCCCATATAAAAACCGCTCTTAAAGAATTAACCCCGGGCAGAAAACCTGCACTAAGACCAGCACTGATATGGCTGACACTGTCTGTAATCTTCCTGCTCATCACAACCGTTGTATTTAAAAACAATCACATTCTAAAAGCCACAATGGCGAAAATCTCAGCGTATAATATTACTTTCCAAAAAAAGCCGAAAATCTTTAAAAAACCGAAAATCTTTATGCACAACGGAATATACAAAACCACCGAACACAAATTTGCAGAAAAGGTATGCCTTTTGAACCTGCTCAGTCTATGGGGCGAGACAGACCTGAACACAGAGTCCCTTGCAGAAGAAATCCTCAAAAGAGGATATTCTATATATACATTTAACGACACAGAAAGTATAATGAAATTCAAGATGCCTGCTATACTTTTTCTGAAGGACTCAGGTGCTGTGCTGTTGAAAGCTCTGGCTGGAAAAAATGCTATATTAATAGACCCTATGGAAGGTGAAAAGATATTACCATTAAACATGCTTAGAGGAAAAATCAGCCATATCCGGATTCTATATAAAAACCGGTTTACGGGTGATGACAAATATAAAATACTGCAGGAAAGACTTAAGGAATACGGTTTTTTCAAATACCCTGTTGCCGACGTTTTTGGATCTAAAACGAAAGCGGCACTTATGAGATTTCAGGAGGCAAACGGTCTGCAAAATACAGGGATACTCGATGAGGAAACCGTAATCCTGCTGTCAAGAGATACTAGTGTCCCGACACTAACTCGATAACTAAAAAGGAGGTAGATGATGGATCTGAAAGAGTTATTCTCTCTGGAAGGCGANAACCTAAAAGTAAACGACCCTTCCAAGCTCAAAGAGGCAATGGACAGCCTCGTATATGACGCNGTCTTCGCAGAAGACGAAGAAAAGAAAAAAGCACTGTTCNTAATGATTAAAGAGGCATGCAAGGAAGCCGGTGTAGTTCCTGCCTCAATACAAGGGCTTTACGAAGAAATGGGGAGAAATTACCCTGGGTTTACCGTGCCGGCAATAAACATAAGAGGACTCACTTACGATGTGGCAAGAACAGTATTCAGAAAAGCGCTTGAGATGAACGTAGGCGCTCTTATCTTCGAGATAGCACGCTCGGAAATAGGATACACAAAGCAAAGACCCCTTGAATACGCAACGGTCGTCCTTGCCGCCGCAGTAAAAGAAGGATACAAAGGACCTGTTTTTATACAGGGTGACCACTTCCAGCTCGTAAGAAAACACTACACCGCAGACCCTGAAGCTGAAACAAATTACCTGAGAGGACTCATAAAAGAAGCCATAGACGCAGAGTTCTATAACATCGATATAGACACCTCCACAATCGTTGACCTTTCGCAGGAAACCGTAAAGGAACAACAGAGACCAAACTTTCAGGCAACAGCAGACCTTGCCGCATATATCAGAGATATAGAGCCAGAAGGTGTCACTATCTCGATAGGCGGAGAAATCGGTGAGATCGGAGGCAAAAACAGCACTCCTGAAGAACTGAAGGCATATCTTGGCGGTTTCAAGGAGGTATTCACCAAGGGTACAGGGCTCAGCAAATTAAGCGTGCAGACAGGAACATCACACGGCGGTGTCGTGCTGCCTGACGGCACTCTGGCACAGGTGAAAATAGATTTTGATACCCTCAGGGTACTCTCAGACCTCGCAAGAAAAGAATACGGGCTTTCAGGCTGTGTCCAGCACGGTGCATCAACCCTGCCTGAAGAGGCATTCGATATGTTCCCGAAAACAGGGACTTCGGAAGTCCATCTGGCAACAGGTTTCCAGAACATCATCTACGACAGCACTGCCCTGCCCTCTGACTTCCGCAACGAGGTCTACGAGTTCATCAAAAAGGAGTTCGGAAAAGAAAGAAAAGAAGGACAGACAGAAGAACAGTTCATATACAGCACGAGAAAGAAAGGCTTCGGTCCTCTGAAGAAGATGTGGTGGGATCTGCCAGCAAACGTCAAAGAGCCTATAATGAAAGAGCTTGAAGCGAAGTTCGGACTCCTGTTTGAAAAGCTGAAGGTCGTCAACACAAAAGACATCGTGGATAAAACCGTTAAACCTACCACGATTAAAAAAGCACTGCCTGAATCAGCAAAAAGTCTGCTGAGTTAACAAAATATAAGCGAGGCTGTTTTTCAAAGCAGCCTCGCTTATTAAATAAATAAAACTCAAGGAGGGATTGATAGTTGAAAGAGGTTCTTGCAATAGTCGTTGGCGGTGGACCAGCACCCGGAATAAACGGTGTTATAAGCGCAGCAACAATCGAGGCAGTAAACGAAGGAAAGCATGTAATCGGCATCGTCGGAGGCTTTAAAAGCCTGTTCAACGGAGATAAAAAAGCCGCTATTCCGCTTACCATTGACGATGTCTCCAGAATACACACGACAGGCGGCTCCATACTAAGAACCTCAAGAGACTACCCTGACAAGGTAAAAGAGAAATTCAAGATCCTGATGTCAACCCTCAAGGCGCTGAAAGTCAAATACCTCATGACAGTAGGCGGAGACGGAACCCTTTATATGGCAAGATGGATAGAAAAAGAAGCCAATGGTTCTATATCCGTCATACACGTGCCCAAGACGATAGATAACGATATTCCCCTTCCTGGCGGTACACCCACATTCGGATACGAGACAGCAAGACACTTCGGAGTCGAGATAGTCAAAAACATAATGGAAGATGCAAAGACCACAGGAAGATGGTATTTCATTACCACGATGGGCAGATATACAGGACATCTTGCATTCGGCATAGGAAAGGCAGCAGGCGCAACCATAACCCTTATACCTGAAGAATTCAAGACTGATAAGCTCTCGTTCAAAACCATTGCCGATACACTTGAAGGCTCGATAATAAAAAGGCTGGCATCCGGAAAAAACTACGGAGTCGCAGTGCTTGCCGAAGGCATAGCAGGCAAGTTCGACATTGAAGAACTCTCCAAATACGAGCATATCGAAAAAGACGAAACCGGAAGAGTAAGACTTTCAGAGATAAACCTCGGCGGGTTGATTAAAAACATCGTCAGGGACAGCCTCAAGAAAAAAGGCATCTCAATGACCATTGTAGAGAAACTCATAGGGTATGAGCTGAGAGCAGCTGACCCTATACCGTTTGATGCCGAATACACGAGGAATCTCGGATTCGGTGCCGTAAGACTCCTGCTTCAGGGCGGCACAGGCTCGATGATAACCTTCCACGAAGGAAAACTCGAGGCAGTCCCATTTGAAAGTCTCGTTGACCCTGCCACAGGCAAGACAAAATTAAGATACCTTGATACAGCATCGGAATCATACATGGTGGGAAGAAAATACATGATAAGACTCGAAAAAGAAGACTTCAAAGGACGCCGCCTGAAAAAACTCGCTCAGACTGCAAACATGACAACAAATGAATTCAAAAAGCGGTTCTTATACCTCGTCCAGGTGTAAATACTGATTAATATCATATACTTCAGAACTGTCTTTTCCATAAAATACCATTATGGAAAAGACTAACCGTCTCTATTTAAAGAAGATACGATATGCCTTCCAGTGGGGACTCTTCGTCTTCATCCTTTACGGAGGTTATAAATTCTACCTGTTTGTAGAACACTTTAGCTCTGGCACACCATTTGTGAAAAGACCTCCTCTGGTAGACGGCTTTTTACCCATAGGGGCATTAATGGCATTTAAGCTGTGGGTAACCAGAGGAATCTTCGACTCGATACATCCTGCTGCACTCGTTATATTTATAGCAGCCATCGTAACGTCTCTGACGCTTAAAAAAAGCTTCTGCGGATGGGTCTGCCCTATAGGCACTCTTTCAGAAACCGTCTTTAAGGCAGGCAAAAAACTCTTCGGCAGAAATTTCAAAATCCCTAAATACATTGATTATCCCATGAGGTCGGCAAAATACATACTCATGACTTTTTTCCTTTATATTATCCTCATCAAGATGACAGGCAATGATATTGTCGTCTTTCTGAACACTCCTTACTGGAAGATAGCAGATGTGAAGATGCTTAAGTTTTTCACTGAAATGACATCTCTGACGTTTTTTACCTTAACGGCGCTGTTCATACTGTCTTTGCTGTTTAAGAATTTCTGGTGTCGTTATCTCTGCCCCTACGGGGCACTGACAGGCATAGTAAGCCTTCTAAGCCCGCTTAAGATAACGAGGAATGAAAAAGCCTGCATACACTGCATGGCGTGCACAAAGAACTGTCCTTCCCTTCTGCCTGTGGAAGAAAAGACAAGGATAAAGTCCCCTGAATGCACCGGCTGTCTTACATGCGTGAGCAACTGTCCGGCAAAAGGCGCTCTGGATGTTGCAACACCAAATAAAAAAGCCATCCACCCGCTTATTTACGTGCTGATGGTCTTAATAGTATTTTTCGGCATTATTGGAGCAGGCAAACTCGCAGGCAAATGGCACTCTCAAGTCACATACAGCGAATATAAAGCACTCGTGCCGATAGTGTCGCAGTTTGAACACCCGTAAAGGCTTTAAAACAATTTCTGCTGGACAGAGTCGCGGGCTTCCCCTTCTTTTGAACCCTCTGGCTTGCTGGCAAAAAGCCCTGCATCTTCATCAAATATTTTTATTTTTCCATACTCGCCGTCAAATCCCGGGGAGATGTGCACATCCCCTGAACGCACCCTTGATATCGCTTCTTTCAGTAAGGAGCCGCCTGCACGCTCTATGTCTTCAAGGGGAGTATCCATAAGAATCTTAAACTCACTTCCCAGAGCCTTAAGCAGTTCAAAATACTTCTTCTGCACCCCCTTGGTATTCACACCTGCCTTCAACGTTTCTGCGATTATCTCGATAAGCGGGATAATGTAGTAAAAATGCTCTGGTTTGGGGTTTTTTCTGTCTGCAAGCTTTTCTACCCTGTGCATGACCCCTACGGTTACACCCCTGCCGCAGACAGGACATACATATTTATGTTTTATTGTCTCTTCTGGAGACATCCTGACCTGACACATTCTATGCCCGTCATAATGATACTTGCCTTCTTCCGGAAAAAACTCTATAGTGCCTAAAAACCCCTTCCGGGTTTTAATGGCATTTACCATACTGGCGTAGGAAATCTCAGTGTCGAAGATATTTGCCTCTCTTCCGAGTTTCTGCGGAGAATGGGCATCTGAGTTGGACACCAGGATGATGTTGTCAAGTGCAGAAAGTCTTCTGTTCATTGGAGGGTCAGAAGAAAGCCCTGTCTCTATGGCGTAAACATAAGGGGTCAGGTCGTCAAAACACTCCTTGAGTGAGTCGAATCCTGAAAACGCTCCGAAGATTGAAAAATGCGGTGTCCATGCATGGGCAGGAATCAGCATGGCGTCGGCTGAGACATCAAGGACGATTTCAAGGAGTTTTTTTGCATCAAGCCCCAGAGTGGGTCTTCCGTCAGCTTTGAGGTTTCCTATCCTAGAAAGTTTCCTGTTTATTGCCTCTGCTTCTTCAAACCCCGGCACGATAAGCACAGAGTGTATCTTTCTCAGCCTTTGCCGCTTTGAATATATAGAGCTTATCTCAGCCGAAAGCATAAAAAATACATCTGAACGGCAGGACTCCAAGACATTGTCAGGCTTATACTGGTCTTTCAGCCGGAACAGTCCGTTACCTGCTGGCTCAAGCTTGTCCTTTAATTCGGAAAGCCAGTCAGGATATGTAAAATCCCCTGTACCTATGACAGTAATACCTTTAAGCTGAGCCCACTGCCACAGCCCCTCAGGGGTCATATCCCTGCTCGTTGCACGGGAGTATCTTGAATGCACATGAAAGTCAGCTATGAACCGCATATGACAACGATTATAATGTTTCAATAAAGAAAAAGAAAACCTCTAAAGAACAAAGTACGCCAGACAGGGCAAAAAGCACTGAAAATCTTGCCTGATGACAAGAGTTGAAAAAGTCTATCAAACTAGATTAGGTAAAGGGGGTTACCAGTCGGTTCTATAATTGGGGGCTTCTTTTGTTATTATGACGTCGTGAACATGGCTTTCTCTAAGCCCTGCATTGGTAATCTTTATAAACCTTGCCTTTTTTCTCAGGGCATCTAAATTTTTACATCCGCAGTAGCCCATTCCTGACCTGAGTCCTCCTATGAGCTGATTCACACTGTGCGAAAGAGGTCCTTTGTAGGGGACCCTTCCTTCGACCCCCTCCGGCACAAGTTTCTTTACCTCAACGCCTTCCTGCATGTATCTGTCCCTTGCACCCTGCTGCATTGCACCTAAAGAGCCCATTCCCCTGTAAACCTTATAACTTCTGCCCTGATAAAGAACAATCTCTCCCGGAGACTCATCCGTGCCGGCAAACAACCCGCCTATCATAACCGAGTGGGCACCGGCAGCAAGTGCCTTAACTATATCCCCGGAGTATTTAATTCCACCGTCTGCTATAAGAGGCACTCCTGCTTTCTTGGCTACGGCATAACAGTTCATTATTGCTGTAATCTGGGGCACTCCTGCCCCTGCAATTATCCTTGTCGTACATATGGAGCCAGGACCTATGCCAACCTTAATAGCATCCGCACCCGCTTTTATCAGGTCGGTTACTGCTTCTGCAGTCGCCACATTGCCGGCAATAACATCGACATTGAATGACTTCTTCAGCGTCTTGAGCGTATTTATAACAGACTTTGTATGTCCGTGTGCAGTGTCTATTACAAGCACGTCTACATCTGCGTTAGCCAGGAGTCCGGCACGATAAATCGCATCCTCACCAACGCCTACTGCCGCACCAACACGCAGTCTGCCTACCTTGTCCTTACATGCATTCGGATACTTGCGCCTCTTCTCTATGTCTTTAATCGTTATCAATCCCTTCAGATTGAAGTTCTTGTCCACTATGGGAAGCTTCTCTATCCTGTATTTGTGAAGAAGCTCTTTTGCCTTCTCTATATCCGTGCCTACAGGTGCGGTTATAAGACGATCCTTTGTCATAACCTCTGAGACCTTCTTGCTGAAATTGGTCTCAAACCTTAAGTCCCTGTTGGTAAGTATCCCTACCAGCCTGCCCTCGACAGTAACAGGCACACCAGAAATCCTGTATCTTTTCATAAGCTCAAGCGCATCAGAGATCGGAGCATCAGGCGAGACAGTAATAGGGTCTATTATCATTCCGCTTTCAGACTTTTTCACCTTTTCGACCTCTGACGCCTGCCTTTCAGGAGACATTGCCCTGTGAATAATACCAATACCGCCTTCACGGGCAATCGCTATAGCCATGTCCGCCTCTGTGACAGTGTCCATTGCAGAGCTTACCAAAGGTATGTTTATCTTGATACGTTTTGTGAGGTTAGTAGTTATATCCACCTCTCTGGGAAGGACATCAGAACGCGCTGGAACTAAAAGTACATCATCAAACGTTAAACCTTCGGATATAACTTTCTTAGGCATACTTCCCTCCACTTGTATAATTGACCATTTTATCATGTTTCGGTCGCATTTGACAATCAACCTTAAGGTGTGTAATAAGCACCGATTCTGTGGTAATCTAGGTTTTCAGGAGGAGTTTTGAAACGAAAAATATTCCTTGAAACGACACCACTTGATGAGGCGGTAAAAAAGTGGCTTGAGAAAGTCAATCCAAGACCGCTTGAAGGCGAGACTGTACCCGTCGCAGAATCCCTTGGAAGAGTAACTGCCGAGGCTGTAACAGCAAAACTGTCCTCACCGTTTTTTCATTCCTCTGCCATGGACGGCTATGCCGTCAGGGCTATTGATACCTTCGGTGCATCCGAAACTACACCAAAAAAACTCAGGATAGACGAACAAGCCTTTTACGTTGACACCGGAGACCCGATGCCTGAAGGCTTTAACGCTGTGATAATGATAGAAGATGTCAATATCACCGACGGCTCAATAGAAATCATTACACCAGTAACGCCGTGGCAGAATGTAAGAACCGTTGGCGAGGACATAGTTGCCACAGAACTCATACTGCCTGAAAACCACAGAATAAGACCTACAGACATAGGTGCAATGTTAGCCGGAGGGCATGTAGAAGTCAGTGTGCGGAGAAAGCCAAAGGTTGCCATTATACCTACTGGCTCAGAAATTGTAGAGCCAGGCACAGAGCTGAAAAAAGGCGATATCATCGAGTATAACTCAAGGGTAATGGCAGGGCTCGTCAGCGAATGGGGAGGACAGCCTATACGGCTTGACATCGTGCCTGATAACATTGACAGGCTCAAGAAAGCTATCCTCGATGCCTATGAAAAAGCTGACTTGATTGTTATAAACGCAGGGGCTTCGGCAGGCTCAGAAGACTATACAGCAGAGATTATCAGCACCCTCGGAGAAGTAATCGTTCATGGACTTAATATAAAACCTGGAAAACCGGTCATACTCGGCTGGATAAGGGAAAAACCCGTGCTTGGAGTGCCTGGGTATCCGGTGTCTGCATATCTGACGTTTTCAATCTTTGCAAAACCCCTAATCGTAAAATGGCAGGGACTTGAAATCGAAGAGCCGGAACGCATAAAGGCTAAACTTTCCAGACAGGTGGCTTCATCCCTCGGACAGGAAGAATTCCTGAGAATGAAAATAGGCAAAGTGGGTGAAAATTTCATAGCCACGCCGCTGGGCAGAGGAGCAGGGCTTTTGATGTCCCTTGTAAGGGCAGACGGACTGCTTAGAATCCCTGCAATGTCCGAAGGAATCGGAGCAGGCACTGAAGTCAATATAGAACTCATCCGGACGAAAAAAGAAATAGAAAACACAATAGTGTCCATCGGAAGCCATGACAACACTCTTGACATCCTCGCAAACATTCTTAAAAAAAGATATCCGAAATTTTCCCTTTCGTCAGCGCACGTAGGCTCTATGGGCGGACTGATAGCATTGAAAAAAGGAGAAGCGCACATTGCCCCTACTCATCTACTTGATGAGGAAACAGGACAGTATAACACCCCGTTTATAAAAAGACTTCTGCCGGATAAAAAGATCGTGCTCCTTAACCTTGTGCACCGTCAGCAGGGACTCATAGTGCCCCGCGGCAACCCAAAAAATATCAAAGGTTTTAATGATCTTTTGAGAGAGGATATAACTTTTATTAACAGACAGAGAGGTGCTGGTACACGCCTCCTGCTGGATAAACACCTGAAAGAACTGGGAATCAGCCCCTCTGATATTAAAGGCTACGAAAAAGAAGAATACACCCACATGGCTGTTGCATCTGCAGTGCTTACAGGAGTGGCTGACACAGGACTTGGAATACTAAGTGCGGCAAACGCCCTTGGACTGGACTTCATCCCCGTGGCAAAGGAACGGTATGACCTTGCCATACCTGAAGAATTCATCGAAACAGAGATGATTCAGGCACTACTTAAGATTATAAAAGAAGACGAGGAGTTCAGAAAATCCGTGCTTGCACTCGGAGGCTACGATATTTCTGATATGGGAAGAGTCATAGACTCTTTCTAATCCAAACCTGTAGCCGCTGATAACCCAAACGCTTAAAAAGGGGTCTGTGACCTTCAGGCTGCTTCTTCTCTTTCGAGGTCTTTAAGGGTAGGCAGTTCTGTCAGGTCGTTCAAGCCGAAATACTGTAAAAACTCCTTTGTAGTGCCGTAAAGCAAAGGCTTGCCAGGGGCTTCCTTTCTACCCACTATTTTTATCAGCCTTCTGTCAAGCAGTGTTTTGATAACACCGTCGGAGTTTACCCCCCTTATGTCTTCTATCTCTGCCTTTATTATTGGCTGCCTGTATGCAATTATGGCAAGGGTTTCAAGGGCAGGCATTGAAAGCTTTTGTGATTTAGCCGAACCCTTAAATTTTCTTGCCCATTCGCTATGTTCAGGGTTCGTTAACATCTGGTAGCCGCCTGCTATCTTTTCGATGACAATACCGCCTCCTCTTTCAGCATACTCGGCAATAAGCTCATCCAGGAGGTCTACGATTTCTGTCTCAGGCAGCCCTGTTACTGACTTAAGCTCAGAAAGCATTACAGGCTCACCTGAAACAAACAGCAGGGCTTCAAGACGGGCTTTCTTTGTCCTGTCCTCCATGTCATCAAGAATATAACAGATGCCTCAACGGAAATTCAAATTCCACTGTTTTCAAAAAAAACAGTACCGACATACACAATTTTAAGTTGCATCAAAACGCAATTTCTGATATATGTTCTGTGATAGAAAGTACAATCCAGGAGACACCTAATGAAAACTAAAAAGACGACAAAAACCCGACGCAAACGGACAGAAGAGACATCCAGCCTTACAAATAAATTCTTCAAGACCATTCTTGACAGCATGAACGACACAATCTCTATTATCAATGTCCATGATTTCCGGATAACTGCAGCCAACAATGTTTTTCTTAAACAACTCAAGTTAAAAGAAAAGGACGTTATAGGAAGACCCTGCTATGAGGTAACGCATCATCGTTCAGAGCCCTGTGCACCGCCAGACGGCGCCTGCCCGCTTCTTGAAACCCTCAAGACTGGCAAACACTCAAAAACCGAGCATATACATTACAACAGTGATGGGGAAAAAATATACGTAGAGGTCTCTACATCGCCAATAAGTAATGAAAGTGGCAAGATTGTACAGGTTGTTCATGTAGCCAGAAACATCACCGAGCGCAAAAAGGCAGAGGAGGCGCTGTCGTGGGAGTTAAGAGTCAACTCGGCAGTAGCCGAGCTGTCCAGCGCACTCATCTCAACAATAACAATCGGTGACCTTTCATATATAGTGCTGGAAAAAGCCAAGAGTCTTACGGACAGCGCGTTCGGTTATGTAGGCTATATTGACCCGCATACAGGTTGTCTTATCTGTCCCACACTTACCAGAGACATCTGGGAGACCTGTCAGGTTGCAGCCAAAGACATAGTGTTTGAGAAATTCACCGGTTTGTGGGGATGGGTGCTGGAGAACCGCAAGTCTCTTCTGACCAACACGCCGTTGGATGACCCGCGGTCATCAGGAACTCCCCAGGGGCACATACCAATCAAACGATTTCTGTCTGCCCCTGCACTCATTGGTGAAATGCTCGTCGGACAAGTGGCAGTAGCCAACGCAGAGCGTGACTACACCGAACGGGACCTTGAAATGATAGAACGCCTTGCCGCACTTTATGCAGTAGCTGTCCAGCGAAAATGGGCTGAAAAAGAATTAAAAAAACACCACGACCAACTCGAAGCAGTCGTAAAGGCACGCACAGCCGAATTGACCAAATCACAGAAAAGCGCAGAAGAAGAAGCTAAAATATCATCATCACTTCTTGAGCTTGCCACCTCCATCGTCGGACTACTCGATATAAATTCAATACTTGAAGAGGTATCAAAGACAGTTCTAAAACTCACCTCCTCTGAAAAAACCGCTGTCCTTCTGGGACAAGACGAAGACGGTGACTATAAAGCCGCAGTCTTCCACGGCTGGCCAGAATACCTCACACCCAGCATAACCACTCTTAGATTAAACAAAAACAACATGCCAGCAATCAATATATTAATCAAAGGTGAAGACGTGTGCATAGATGATGCAAAATCGACTGATCTCATGGACAAGGACATTGTTGAAACCTTTAATCTCAGGTCACTGATCCTCTCGCCTCTTATAACAGGTGAAGGGCTTCTCGGCATTATCATGGCGGAAAAACAGCAGCCGTTCACCCAGAGGGACAAAACCATCCTGAAAGGTATAGCCTCAAGCACTGCCATTGCAGTGGAAAATGCAATGCTCTACAGAGAATCCATCGAGATGGCAACCGACCTCGCAAGAAGAATGGAAACCATCAAGATAACATATGAGATAGACAGGTCTATCCTGTCCTTACTTAATCGGGAAGAGATTCTCGAAGTCATGACAAAAAACATACAAAGGATAATACCTGCCGATGAGATAATCACCATACAACTGGATGAAGAAGGCAGGGGTTACTTCTACGGGTCGCAATTAATACCTTTTGGCACATGCACTTTTATGGACTCTGTCTTAAAAGTGGGCAGAGTCATCTCTGTGCCTGATCTTGCACTGCATAAACACCCAGGACATATCATCAAGGATTTTCTAAGAAGAGGTTTCGGCTCACTCATAGCCCTGCCTCTTTACACAAAGGGCAAACGCTTTGGCTGTATTGTCATGCTCAGCAAAAGAGTAGGAGCATTCGACAAAGAAGACATCTCGAATGGAGAAAAACTGACCGCCCAGATGTCTATAGCACTCGAAAACGCAAAGTTATATGAAGACATTAAAGACCTTTTCATATCAACTGTCAGAACACTTGCACACGCAATAGATGCAAAATCACCATGGACAAGAGGACACTCAGAACGCGTAACAGCATATGCAATTTCACTGGGCAAAGAAATAGGACTCTCCGACAATGAACTCGAAAAACTCGAACTTGCAGGATTACTGCACGACATAGGCAAGATAGGCACATACGATACCCTGCTCGAAAAACCGGAAAAACTCACTGCCGAAGAGTTTGAACTCGTAAAGCAACATCCTACAAAAGGCGCAGAAATCCTCGAACCGATTAAACAGCTAAAAGATATAGTGCCGATAATCAAACACCACCATGAAAGGCTTGACGGAAAAGGATATCCCGACGGTCTGAAGGGCGATGAGATTCCGTTCCTTTCAAGGATTCTCTGTGTCGCTGATTCCTTTGATTCGATGACCGCAGACAGACCATACCGTCCTGCACCCGGTAAGGAATTTGCCATTGCCGAGCTTAAAAGATACTCAGGCATACAATTCGACCCTTTAATCGTTAAGGCATTCTTGAGGGTGATTAAATAGGTTTTGACAGTGTATTTCTTTTCTAATAAGCTTTAATAAATTACAAAGGAGGCGTTATGGAGAAATGGAAATGCAGCGTTTGTGGTTATATTTACGACCCTGAAGCAGGCGACCCTGACGGAGAAATACCTCCAAATACCCCCTTTGAAAACCTTCCTGATGACTGGGTATGCCCTGTATGCGGCGCCCCAAAAGACCAGTTCGAAAAGGTTGAATAGGAGGACCTATGAACGCCATAGAAATAGCAAAAAAGATGGAAACAGATGCAATATCCTTTTATAAGGATGCCGCTGAAAAAACAAACCATCCAGTAGGCAAAAAGATGTTCCTTTCCATAATGGAAGACGAAAAAAGACATCTCGAGATGCTTGAATCTATCATTAAAGGGCTTGACATCTCAGTTAAAGACGTAAATCCGATGAAGAATATAAAGACTATATTCGAACAACTCAAAGACCAGATGTCTGAAAGAGTCCAGGCAACAACCGATGAGATGGACGCACTCAAAATCGCAATGGAAATGGAAAAGAAAGGAGTTGAGTTTTACAAAAAGACTGCCCAAGAAACATCCAACCAGAAAGAGAAAGCCCTCTTTGAGCAGCTTGTAAAAGAGGAGGAACAGCACTATCAGGTATTCTCCAATACATACTTTTTCATGTCCGACACAGGCAGCTGGTTCATGTGGGAAGAGCACAGCATCGTAGACGGCGGGACAGCCTGGGCCTGAAAAACACAGCCTGAATGGACTACAGCATAAAAATAGGCGGCGAGGCAGGACAGGGTCTTCAGACAATCGGAGACGTTCTGGCACAGGTCTTTTCAAAAGCAGGCTATCATGTCTTTTCGCACCAGGATTATGAATCAAGGATAAGAGGCGGACACAACTTCTACCAGATAAGAGTGGCTGACAGCCCTGTGATGTCATCACGCGAAAGAATAGACGTCATCGTCGCACTTGACCACGCAAGCATAAAACTGCACAAAAACGAACTCACAAAACAAGGCATCTTAATCTACGACTCAGAAACCTTAAAAGAAAATATAGACGACCCTGCATTTCTTGATATTCCGTTCAAGAGGCTTGCTATAGAGGAAGGCGGAAATCCGATTACAGCCAACACAGTTGCCACCGGAGCTGTAATCGGAATGCTCAACATGGACCTGTCCATATTAAACGACCTTATAAAAGAAACATTTAAGAAAAAAGGCGATGCCGTTGTCGAAGGTAATATAAAAGCAGCAAAAGCCGGATACGAATACTCAAAAAACAAGTGCCTTAAATGCAGTTTCTCCCTTGAACAATCATCGAAAAAACCAAAAATACTCATAAACGGAATCGAAGCGATCGTACTCGGTGCTTTAGCATCAGGCTGTAAGTTTTACTCTGCTTATCCGATGACACCATCCACAGGCATAATGAATTCCCTTGCCTCAAAGGCAGAAGAGTTCGGCATAGTCGTAGAACAGGCAGAAGATGAGATAGCCGCAATAAACATGGCGCTTGGAGCGTCTTTCTCAGGCGTAAGAGCAATGACAGGGACTTCAGGCGGAGGCTTTGCACTTATGGTGGAAGGACTATCTCTTGCAGGCATGACAGAAACCCCTATAGTCATTGCAGAAGGGCAAAGACCCGGACCTGCAACAGGACTTCCCACAAGAACAGAACAAGGAGACCTGCTATTCGTAATCCACACGGCACACGGAGAATTTCCCCGTGTGGTGTTCGCACCCGGCACTCCCCAGCAGGCACTATACCTTACAAACAAGGCTTTTGATCTTGCAGAAAAATACCAGATACCCGCCCTCATAGTCTTTGACCAATACCTCGCTGACTCCCAATGGACATTCGAAAACTTCAATTCAGATAAACTGGTTTATAAAGACTACAGACTTAGAGGCAAAAATTTTAAGGCTTTAAAGGAATACAAAAGACACGCCTTTACACCCACAGGGGTCACACCGCTTGCAGTGCCAGGAGATTCAGAACACGTAGTTGTCACAGACAGCGACGAGCACGACGAGGAAGGACATATCATAGAAGACGCCCCCAGACGCATAAAGATGACCGATAAACGGCTTTTCAAAAAACTGCAAAACCTTAAAAAAGAGATAAGCCAGCCTACCCTTTACGGCAGTAACAAACCAGAAATAATACTTACAGGATGGGGCTCTACATACGGCGTGATTAAGGAAACCGTGGATGAACTCAACAGACAGGGGAAAAACGCCTCAATGCTTCATTTCAGCGAGATATACCCCTTCCCTGAATCAGGGAATTATCTGCAATTACTAAATAACGCAGGTATGACCGTGTGCATAGAGAACAATGCAACAAGACAGCTTGCAAAACTCATGAGAGCAGAGACAGGCTTTAAGTTTAAACAAAGAATAAACAGATTCGACGGACGACCGTTTACCGTGGACTATATATTAAGGGGGCTGAATGTCAGGTCTTGACGACTATAAATCAACTCAAAAGCCCGCATGGTGCCCGGGATGCGGAAACTTTCCAATACTGAAAACAATTAAAGAGGCACTTGTCGAGCTTGATATTGCGCCGCATCAGGTGCTAATAGTCTCAGGAATCGGACAGGCGTCCAAGCTCCCGCACTATATGAAATGCAATACCTTTAACGGTCTTCACGGAAGGACACTGCCTGTGGCAACCGGCGCAAGGCTCGCAAACCACGAGATGCTCGTCATCGCCGTGACAGGAGACGGCGATTGCTACGGAGAAGGAGGAAACCACTTAATACATGCAATCAGAAGAAACATCAATGTCAAGCTCTTTGTCCACAACAACCAGATATACGGACTTACAAAAGGACAGGCATCACCTACAAGCATGGAAGGCATGGTGACAAAAGTTCAGACATTCGGCGTTTTATCAGAACAACTAAACCCGCTTGCACTGGCAATAGCTCTTGACTGTAGCTTCGTCGCCAGAGGCTTTGCAGGAGACACCGAATACCTGAAAGAGCTTATGAAAGCTGCAATCCAGCACAAGGGATTCTCCCTGCTCGATATACTGCAACCGTGCGTGACCTTCAATAAGCTTAATACATTCGACTGGTATAGACAGAGGGTATATCGCATAGAGCCTGAATACAATCCTGAGGACAGAATAGAGGCGTTCAAACGCTCGCTGGAATGGGAAGACAGAATCCCAACCGGAATCGTCTATAAAAACAACAGACCTATACTTGAAGAAAAAATCCCGGCAATAAAAGACACCCCGCTTGTAAAACAAGGATTCGACTTCAGGACAGTAAAGGATTTAATAAACAAACTTTAACCTTACCGGCTTTGTATCATTTAGACAAGCCTGCTCTAATTAGAGATGTCTTTTAATGGAGTCCAGTATTCTCTGAGAAAAATCTTTATCTCCGAAAGTCCCCACTCTTATAGTCAACCTTGTGGTAGCAGGGGCTTCAGAGCGGAGGTCTATCCAGACTGGTTTTCCATCAGCAAGCTTTGCCTTGACATGAGCCGTAAGGCTGTCACCTTTGTCTTCCTCGATTTTTATACCCAGTGACCTGAGAGACGCCTTTACTGCACTATGAACGCGGGGCACAGAAGCAGAGAGCGTATCCTGAAGTCTTCCCTTGTGCCAGACTACCCCTGCTCCGCCTACTGCCGCACCAGCTACAAATGCGGCACAGCCTGCTGTTAAAAAACAAATCGCAACAAGCAGACCTAATATGCTCTTTCTCATTTGACATCTTTTATAACCGAAGACCCCAAAAAATGTCAAACAGAATAAACAGCAGACTGCCCCCTAATGCTACTTACATGCCTTTTAGTTTTCTCCTCATCTCAATGTCATTAATCATGGTGCCGAGCTTGTACATAATGGCATCTACGGCTCCGTTCCAGTGCGTCCAGTCAGGACCCATCATGCTTGCTCCCATTCTCCAGCGGCGACCGTCATGGTGCCAGACGAGATAGTGCATTATCTCAGGTATCTCATCAAGAGGGAGGTCCTTGCTGATAAGCCCTTCTTTATACGCCTGTTTCAGAAGACCATCAGTATATTCCCAGAGCATATTGTAATCGCTCACTACCTTGTCAAACTCCGCCAGATAATTATCCGCCCACTGTCTTGAATGACACTGATAACAGACTTTTTTCATCTCCGCCCTGCCTCTTTCAGCCTGTTCCTTATCCGATACTCTTTTAATCACGAAATCTACATCTCTGGGACCCTTCCACTGGGGCACTGATTTTTTAGGCTGAAGTTCCCAGTAAAGTCTTGCGCCGACATCGTGCGTCGTCTCGACCGCTCCGCCGAAACCGCTCATATGACAGGTAGCACAGGTAGGAGCCTCTATATCTCTTGGTCCCCACTGTCCTGAAGGTGCATCCCAGTTCCATTGTTCCCCTTTGGTGGCATAGATATTGCCGTGCTTGGATTCCTCGTAGATTTCATGCTGCGGGTGGTCAGGACCGAGATGACACAGTCCGCATGTCTCAGGCTTGCGAGCCTCGGCAATGCTGAATTCATGTCTTGTGTGACAGTAAGTGCAAGAGCCAAGACTTCCGTCAGGATTGACCCTTCCGACACCGGCATTAGGCCAGCCCTTCAGCTTTCCGCCTTTGCCCGCAATTATAAAACTGCCGTGACACTGCATACAGCCGAGGTTGACATTATTGTGATTGTACTTCGGGTTATCCAGCAGTCCTATCTTCTTCAGAATGCCGCTGTCAGCAAACAAGGGGGTCACCGCAGTCTTGGCTATTTTCTCAGGGTCAAGTCTTTTTGCGGTCTCCTGACTTAGAGGGTCAAGTCCCATCTTCTTCGCCTTTATATAGTAAGGCTTCAGTGGACCAAGGAACGCACCCCAGGCATGTTTGGTGTTTAGATTTTCAGCAACTTCCTTTGGATGACAGTCCTCACAATATCTCGGCGACGGGACTGCCGTTATCCTGAACCCACCGTGCTTATACCCTGAAGGGTCATTCCTCCTTGCCTCATGACAGGTGTAACACCTTACGCCAACCTTGCTGTGTTTGCTCTTATACCACTGTTTCACTATTCCCGGAGTTACACTGTCATGGCAGCCTAAACAGGCATCAACACTCTTCGGGTACTCTTCTGCATAAGCCGAAACGGAAAGCGAAACAAGAAAAACGAAAACCGGTAAATACAATAACTTTTTCATAACTTACCTCCTGATTCTCGACTAAAAACACCACACCTCCCTGCTTACGGCACAAAACAATACAACCCCCTACCCCTTCCCATAAAACAACTTCTATCACCTTCTATGCACCATGTCAAGGAATTTACGGCTGTTGCTTTCTGTTCGTAGTCGTAAGGGGTGCAAAAGCGGTCTGCATATAAAAAAGACTGGATTTCTAACTTCAGGAAAAGATGCTGCGACTATCTAAGAAGGGAGTTTTACTCTCCTTGCGAGTTCAATCTCAAGCCCTTTGTCCATACTGTAGACAGGGTATATCTTATAATGCTTGACCCACGGTTGTCTCAATGTGAAATCAGTCCTGTGCCAGAAAAAAACCCATGGGGCGTCCTCCACTATGGTCTTTTCTGCCTTCTCATAATACATATTCCTGAGCTTTTCAGAGGTGGCATGCTGACCTGACTCTATAAGAGAGTCCACTTCCGGGTTTGAATACCATACTCTGTTGCCTCCGACACCATGATTGGATGAATGAAACAAAGGGAAGAGAAAGTTTTCAGGGTCAGGATAGTCTGCCCACCAGCTAAGCCAGAACATATGCGGTTCTCCATTGTTCACCGCCTCCTTGAATGCACTCCACTCAAGCTGTCTTATCCTGACTTTCAAGCCGACGTCCTTCAGATACGCCTGTATGACTTCTGCAATGTCAACGACCTGCTGGTCTGCTGTTATATAAAAATCCAATTCCGGAATCTCCATCTCCCTGATGACCTGTCTTGCTTTTTCCACATCGTATTCGTATGGCTGTGGTGCAGGCCATCTTCTTAAAATATCCGGCACAGGACCGGAGGCAAGCCGTCCACGCCCCTCGTAAAGTGTTGCAAGTATTTTTTCTCTGTCTATGGCATGGTTTAACGCACGCCTTAAACGTGGATTATCAAACGGAGGCTTACGGCAGTTAAGGCCCAAATAATACGTGTTTATCCCTTCAATAGAGGATATAAGATTCCGCCACTCAGGCGAACGCTTGTACCTCGAATACTCGGAAACCGGTATTGTTATCACATCGAGATTGCCAAGTTCAAACTCTGTAACAGCAGTCAAATCTTCAGGTATTACCCTGTAGACTATGCCCTTAACTCTTGCCAGCTTGTCGAAATAATCATTTCGCACATCGAGTATTAAATGCCTGTTGGGAAGCCACTCCCTCAGTGTAAACGGACCTGTCCCCACAGGGCGGCTCGAAAAGTCAGGACCCCGCTCCAGGACATGTTCCATCGGAACAACATAAGCAGGCGGCATGGTAAGAAGACCAAGGAACGGGGAAAACGGCTTCTTCAATCTTATCTCCAACACATAATCATTCACTACTTTTATCCCGCTTACATCTTCGGCCTTCCCCTCCATAAAATCCTTTGCTCCAACGACATTCTCAAATATCCATGTATTCGGTGATTTCGTGTCAGGGTCAAGCACTCTAACAAACGAATACTTGAAATCTCTTGCTTTTACTTCCCTTCCAGTGGAAAATCTTACTCCTTTTTTCAGCGTAAACCTGTAGATGAGTCCGTTTCTTGAAATAGTCCAGCTTTCGGCAATATCAGGTTCTATCTCAAGGTCTTCTCCCAGTTTGACAAGCCCGTTAAAAAGCTTTGCTGTTATCAAACCGCCTGTCACATCTGTAACCAGAGCAGGGTCAAGTGTCGTGGGGTTTGCATTAAGCCTGTAATAAACATACCCGGGCAGACGGTTTTCAGTAGTGCATGTGGAAAGGAAAAGGATAACGATAAAAAACAAAAGCACCTTGCTGGTTATTCTCACGAGCGAGTCCTCCAACTCTAAATAAAGATAAAATCTGAAAAGAGGAAAGCTTCAGAATCTCAGGAACGCCCCTATACTCCCTGCTTTTTTAAGCCCCTCACTTGCAGAGACGACTTCCACAAGAGCGCCCTGCTCAACCGCCTTCTGTGCCAAAAAGTCAACGAGATAATTTACATCATCCATCTTTCCACCGCAATAAGGACAATTTATTTCGCCTTTAACCGAAAGAGCACCGCACAAATCGCACCTGAACCCCTGAGACTGCAAATCCCTTTCGAAAACGAGTCTCATCATCTTACCCTCTTGGGCAGCGTTTATTACATTCTCCATGCCCAGAACAGCCTTGTCGTTCTTCATCGCCCTGCGGATTAGCTCGTCTACGGTCTCTTTTTCTTTCTGCATTTCGAATTCGCTGATAACCTGCTCTACTTTCTTAAGCACCTCGACGTTGTTTTCAAACATCCCTGTATGAAAAGTTCCCATTATCTTGTCCATAACTGTTTTCGGCAGAAGATCCTTTGTCATCGAGACAGCATCTTCAGAGCCACCAATAACCAGCTTGTCTATATCCTCCTTTTTAAAGAAACACTCAAGCTTCTTGATTACATCCTTTAGATGAAGCCCCACATGATACTCTATATGCCTTTCATAATGAGTTTGCGCAAGGGCAAACCAGCCTCCTTTCTTGTGCTTGCCAGGCACGTCAGGCGTATGCACCTCTCCGTACTCGGTAATCTCGCCAAGATGTATGACGAAAATCCTTGCCATCTCCTTATCCACAAACAGCACGGCATATCTTGGATAATGCTCAAAGATGTCAAGCAAAGGCTGGATGTAAGGCGACTTGTCCACTACAAGCTCGTTCTTCAAAGGCACTGCAAGGTTATACTGCCGCCAGAAGGAATTCCCGGAAGAACTCAAAAGCACAAGCCCTTTCTTAAACCCCCTCCTGTTGCCTGCTACATGAGCCTCTACAGCATTAAGGTCTTTCTCTACCTTCTTAAGCACATTTTTGTCTAAAGATTCCATTGCGTCGCGCAGCGCATTCTTAAGCCAGATGACATACTCTCCCTTCGGGTTTGTCACTGGATTGACGTTCAGGTAAAGGCTCACAAAATACGTCCCATTGCCCTGCATCTTTGCAATTTCCCGGAGTTCTTCCCTGCTAAGCATTTGCGCCTCCTTCAATGTTCCTGAATATTTCAAACACGGAAATAAACAGAGCCATGACCAAAGGACCAATTATAAGCCCTATCAGACCAAAAAGTTTTATACCGCCGAGAACGCTGAAAAAGATTAACAGCGTAGGCATCTTTGTCCTTCCACCTATTATTATCGGCTTCAGTATATTGTCCACAAGGCTTATACCGAACATGCCGATTAATATAAGGATAAACCCTTTCACTATAGCTCCTTTTAAAAACAGATAAACGACCACCGAACCCCAGATGGAAAACGTTCCAAGCACCGGCACAAACGACATGATGGCTACTGCAGTGCCCCAGATTACAGGGGACGGCACATCCAGAAAATAAAACGCAGTGCCTGCCATCAGCCCCTGAACAAGCGCAACAACAACCCCTCCGAATATGGTAGAGATCACCATGCCTTTTATCTGCCTCTCAAGCCTGTCCTTCTGCTCCTCGGAAAAAGGCAGATAGTCCCTGATGCGCGTCATGAAATCAGAACCATCCCTTATAAAGAAAAATATTGCAAGCGCCATGAATATAAAATTCAACAGCGTAGCTACCACGTTCCTGACACCAGCCGTAATCTTCCCTACAAGCTGTTTGCCCATATTGGAAAGGTTTTCAGCCAGAAGGTTTCCGATATCCACGTTTTCTATGTTAAGAATAGATTTTACTCTCTCCAGAAGCCATGAGACCCTTGGGTCTTTAAGTATCCCCTCTAGACCAAGCTCACCCTTTTCTATATACGCAGCTACTTCCTTAAGCTCTTTGGCAAGGAGAAATGAAAGATATGAAAACGGACCGAGTATAATTACAAGAATCACAATCAGGGTAATAGCTGCTGCAAAGGACTTCCACTTTATGTGCTTTCGGAAAAATGCATAAAGAGGATAAAACACTATCGAAAGCACTACTGCCCACGCTATAGGCGTTAAAAACGGCTTCAGTACCAGATATACAAGAAAACCAAGTATCAGACTCAGAATTATAAGCGTGAATATGTAAAACCTATTTGCCGGCATACGAAGCCTCTATAAAAGGATTAAATATCATATCAGAAAAACCATTCTGGCGCTCAGGATGCCACTGCACACAAAGCAAAAAAGGATAATCTTTCATAAAGATTGCCTCTACCAGCCCATCACTTGAAGTAGCCAGCACATCAAGCCCTTTGCCCAGCGCCTTTACTGCCTGATGATGCGTGCTGTTCACAGTATATGTTCCAGCCCTTAACAGCCAGCCGTCTTTAATATCAACTTCGTGACTTTCTTTATGATTTAGTGCCTCCGGCACCTGGGATTTTATGTCCTGATATAGTGTTCCTCCAAGCGCAACATTCACAAGCTGCATGCCATAGCATATTCCGAGCAAAGGCTTCCCTGCCCTTATTATCTCATGAACCAGGGCTATTTCAAAGTCACTTCTCTGCCTGGAAACCAGATTAAGACCTTCAATCGCCTCCTCACCATAATAAGACGGCTCCAAATCATCTCCCCCGCTTATCAAAAGCCCGTCTATTTTCTCAATATATGAAAGCCCTGCAGGCGGTATCAAAAACGGAAGCCCTCCTGCTGCTTTCACCGCCTCCACATACTCCTCACGAAGTGTAAAACGCCCGTCCTTTATGTCCATAGTTATGCCGATTGCAGGTCTATCTCCCATGCCTTAGCACCCTGCCTGGTTTTTTGCCTGTAAGCACCCCTTCTGAAAGAACCGGCACGCCGTTTACAATTACATAATATATCCCCTCAGGCCTGACAAAAGGCTCATCAAATGTAGCCCTGTCAATAACTCTCTCAGGGTTAAAGACAACAATATCAGCAATAAAGCCTTTCTTTATCTGCCCTCTTCTTTTAAGTCCGAATGTATGCGCTGGAAGCATGGTTATCTTCTGGATGGCACTGCTAAGCCCTGAAGCATACCTCCTGAGAAACCTCGGAAAGGTTCCGAAACCTCTTGGATGAGGCTTGCCCCTGCCGTTTAAAGACCGCGCTGCACTGTCTGAGCCTATCATCACATAAGGAAGCGAAAGAAACCTCTTCAGGTTATCTTCACTCATGGAATAAAATATTGCATCTACCCCTAAGCCTTCCTCTATAAGAATATTAAATACAGCATCCATTGGCTCACAACCCATGCGAATTGAAATCTCTTTAATGCTTTTGCCTTCCATCCACTTGTTTTTTTCAGAATTAACACTTGATACGCACACATTCTGCCAATAATCTTCATCCTTTGTTACTTCATTCTTAATCTGTTTCCGAACCTCAGGTTTTTTCAGTCTTTTCAGTTCTTCATCGTTTCCACCTTCAAACACCCATGCCGGAAGGACTGCATCAAGCTCTGTGGAGGCTGCAGTATACGGGTAGCGGTCACAACTTAAAGATATTCCTTCACTGCGGGCAGATTCCAAAAGAGACACAACAGCATCTATTTTGTGCCAGTTCTCCCTGCCTGCTGTCTTAATATGCGAGATATGAACTTTTGCACCTGTCTCTCTGCCTACACTTATTATCTCCTCTATCGCTTCAAGAAGCCTCTGCCCTTCGCTGCGTATATGCGAGGTGTAAATAAAACCTTTCTCTGACAAGGTATTGCCATATCTGACAAGCTCAATAATCTCCCCTGTGTCTGTATAAATTCCCGGTGGGTAAATGAGACCTGTGGAAAGCCCGATAGCGCCTGCCTTAAGGGACTCCCCAAGGAGATGTTTCATTGAATCCAGCTCTTTTCCTGTGGGTTTTCTGCCGGTATATCCCATCACCGAAGCTCTAATGTTTCCGTGCCCTGCAAGGGTTGCAAAGTTAATCGTCAGCCCTCTGCGTTCAAGCACATCAAAATATTCATTAAAAGTGTTCCACCTTTCGGGAATTTCGAGTTCTTTTATATCTTTTTCCCTTTGTTTAAGGGCATCCCCATAAAGAGGGGCAGCAGAAAGCCCGCAGTTTCCGTTTACCTCTGTGGTCACTCCCTGAAATACCTTTCCTTCTGACGAAGACTCCTGAAAGACCGTGAAATCAGAATGGCTGTGGACATCTATAAACCCGGGTGAGACAGAAAGCCCTTTAAGGTCAATGACATTTTGAGCCTCAGAGCCTTTGCCGACAAATGCAATCGTATCTCCGCTTATGCCGATGTCGGCAGCAAAAGGAGATGCACCTGTGCCGTCATAGACAGTGCAGTCCTTTAACAGAAGAGTTACCCTTTCAGAGGACAATCAACTACCTCTGTGCCACCTTCTGAATAGGATATGTTGACGAAAAGTAGGTCTTTATTCCAGAGGCTATTCCTTGTGCCAATTGTTCACGATAACGCCAGCTTTTAAGTCTTTTTGCCTCTTCATAGTTGGTAATGAACGATACTTCCACGAGCACAGACGGCATTCTTGCACCGAAAAGAACATAAAACAGCGCCTGCTTTACACCAAGATCGACTACATGTCTGTATTTTCTGCCGAGATTGGAAACCATGGCTTTCTGGATATAATGCGCCAGTTTCAGGGATTCGTCCCTTTTGTTCTGAAGCTCAAGAGAAGCAAGGATAAAACCGAGTTCTGAACGCGCCTGACGCATTCTTCTTATGGATATGGCATTTTCCCTTGCAGCCACCCTCATCGCCTCTTCGTCGTCAGTCCAGTTAAGAAGATACGTTTCTATACCTCTTGCCGCCTTCCTTCTGTTTGCATTGGCATGTATGGAGACAAAAAGGTCTGCGTTCTTCTTGTTTGCAATTACGGTCCTCTCTTCAAGAGTAAGATATACGTCTTTGTCACGCGTGAGAAAGACCTCATAGCCGCCGGCTTTTTCGAGTATCTTTTTCACCCTCAAGGCAATGTCAAGAACTACATCTTTTTCTTTAAGCCCTTTATAACCGATAGCACCCGGGTCGTGCCCGCCGTGACCAGGGTCTATCACCACCCTGCGGATGCCTGTCCGCCAGGGATTACCAAAAACATCTATGACTACCCTTGGAGGGTCTGTTATGAAAAAAACCTTCGAATCGACAATCTCATTAAGGTCAAGAACAACCCTTACAGTGTCAGAACTATACTGAGCCGTCCTTACCCTTCTCAGTATTCCATCGCTGACAGTGAAGGTCTTCTTAATATCCTCTGTTATTGCGCAGTTTTTAAGGTCAACAAAAAGTCTTTCTGGATTTTTAAGACGGTGTTTCGTAAATTCGGCAGGTTTGGAAAGGTCTATAACAACCCGTGTGTATCCCTCAGAAGACCAATGGCGGATACCCTTTACCCTGACCTTCTCTGCGTCTGCCTGAGAAAACGGGGTAAAGACAAACCAGAAAAGTAAGACTATAAAGACAGGCAGAAACCGGCTTTTAGCTTCTGGTCGCTGCATGCCCAGAGTCATACTGCCTGAACCGCAGTTATCTCCGGAATTTCCTTCTTGAGATTCGACTCAACCCAGTTCTTGAGGGTCAGCGTAGACATAGGACACGTGCCGCAAGCGCCTGTAAGCCTGACATACACTACACCATCCCTTATGTCTACAAGCTCTATGTCCCCTCCCTCCGCCTTCAAGCCGACTCTTATCTTTTCAAGTACTTCTTCAACCTTTTCCCTTAACATGTCAATATATTATAAAAAAATTATCCATTATGCAAGACTTTTCTAAAACGCCCCTGAAAATGAAAACCAGCTAAAAACCGTCTTGGCAGCCTATGTGCTATTCATCAAGGTCGAATATCTCAGTGTCTTTGTCATAGGTCTTTGTCTTGTATCGGGTAATATTAAGCATTCTTGTTATTATATTGTTCATTCTCCAGCACTGTCCGATTATCACATCTACCTCATACGCAGGGGGCTTGTCATATGCAGCCTTTTCCTTGAGGGTTTCTGCAAGGCCTATTATTACTGTCATGGGTTGTCTGAGTTCGTGGGCAGCAGCCCCGGCAAGCTGAACAGCAGTCTTAAGTCTTTCGTGCTCAAGCTCTGATTCAATCCCCTTACTTATCCTTTTGGAAAACGCCCATGTTATTCCAGTAATAAACGAAATGGACACAACACCTACAACTATGAAGGCTATGATACTTTTTCGTATCATATCACGGTGAACCTCCTCGGTCATGTTGATCGGAATATCTATACTCACCCCGCCTCCTATATCCGCAAAATCATAACCCTCTTTACGATGACACCTGAGACACGGCCTTTCTATTATCAATGGGGCCATGTATCTGAGATATTTTTTCCCCTCTGTGTTCACAATTTTGTAACCTTCTACCTTTCCTTCCTCAAAAGAACGGAGCATCATGGCTTCCCACTCATCAGGCCTATTGGCAGGATTCATAGGTCTCAGGCTCGTTATGCGAAACCTATACCAACCCATTCTGTTGGCTATATTCGATATCTGTTGTGTCATATAAGCATGGTCTATCTTTGCATATTTTCTGCCAGCAATAAACACTACATCCTTTTCAGGGTTACTTAAATGAAAATTCGGTTTTGTCTCATCAGCTAATTCAACGTAAACCCCGCCATACTCTGTATTCCAAAGCTTCGTAACCATTATTTGACTGTAATATGCCCTTGCCAATTCAGCCAACTCCATGTCAAGATCCCTATTATGGTTTTCCACTTCCCATAAAGTAAGCGATACGAGTAGAACAACAACTATCAGGATGAACGGAAAGGAAAACATCAATGCCAGTTTCAGTGGATTTTTTTTGGCATGAAAAACAGTTTCAGGTTTTAGCACTCAGCACTTCCCTTCAATGCATTGAAGTTACACAGTAAATTATTAAATCAATGATAGCAACATTGATTGGCTTGTCAAGCAATTTCTAATTACAGTTGTGGGTGTTTTACCTGAAACCGAGAAGAAAGTTACTTTTTTCCGCTGAAAGCCGTAAACCCAAGGACAGGCCTTACAGCCTCCAGCATACCTTTTTCTGTCTTGCCTGTTCGACCTCTGCCTTCTTTGACTCGAATCCCTCCCTGCCCATCATTCCGTATGTAAAGTTCTTCCCCTCCTCTACTGAAGGCTGGTTAAAGGGGTTTACTCCGTAAAGAAATCCTGCAAATGCGGTGGCAAGCTCAAATAAATAAAAGAGTTGACCGAGGTGATAAGCGTCTATGACAGGCACTTTAAGGGTCATATTAGGCCTTCCTGTTTTTGCAAGGCAAAGCTCTGTGGACTCCTCCTCGGCATTAATCAGCTCTGAAAGACTGTGTCCGCCAAGATACCCGATTGGTGTATCCTTAAACACTTCAGGTATCTTTATGTCAACACCATAGTCATCAATCTTTATGAACACTATAACCTTGTCTTCTGGTCCTTCCATCCAGAGTTGAAGCTGAGAGTGCTGGTCTGTAGTCCCCAATGAAGGATACGGAGTAGAACCCATGCCGAGCTTGCCGAGACTTTCTGCCCAGAGCTGGCAGAACCACTCTGAAAGCGGCTTAAGCCTGTCTGAATACGGAACCATTACATTTATATTCCTTTTCTCTTCCACATCCATAAGATACAGGAGCGTCCCGAACATATATGCAGGGTTCTTCCATAACTCAGGCTCAAGACATCTGTCGTGCATTTCTTTTGCACCTTGCAGGAGTTCGTCCGCAGAGACACCTATGACCTCGGCAAGCAGAAGTCCTACAGGGCTTAAAACAGAATACCTCCCGCCTACAGCCGGCGGAATAGAAAGAGTCCTAAAGCCTTTTTCAGATGCAATCTTCCTCAGGGGTCCTTTCTCAGGGTCTGTTGTTGCCACAAATCTTTCGGCGTGCCCTTTCAGTTTCTCATAAAGAATCATAAAGGAAGCCATGGTCTCTGCGGTGCTTCCTGACTTGGTAACAACATTGACTGTCGTCTTCTCAAGGTCAATGACGGACATAATATTGTCCAGCGTCGTAGGGTCAACGTTGTCGTAGATAAAGACTTTTGGGGTCTTTTTCAGGTTGTGCATCGGACTCAATGCCTCAAGAATGGTTTTAGGACCGAGAGCAGAGCCCCCAATGCCCAGAAGAAGAAAACTCTCTGACTCTCTCTTTATATCATCGGCAATCTTTTTTATCTCAGATGTATCCTGTTTTATCAGGTCAATGAATGCCAGTTCATTCCATTTTCTTGTGGATATCCCGTCATGGGCTTTTGCCACCTTGTCTTTGAGTGCCTCCACCTGTTTTTCAGAAATCCCTTTTTCCCCGATAACTTCTGACATCATATTCGAAAAATTAAGCTCCAGCATATAAGACCTCCTTATTCCCTGATGTCAGGAAGCATTACACGATAGCCATGCCACAGGAACTCTATTTTTATCATAAGACTTATGATTCCTTGGCGACTTTCAGCCCCTCTTTAATAAGAAGCAGAAAGACAACAGTAAACCCAGCCATTAACCCGAGCAAGTTTACCAGCTTATAAACCGCAAGCACAACGATTACGGCAAACAGCAGGAAAAGCCTGACCATGCTGAGCATCACGAGCTTTCCTGTGGGCCTGTAAGTGCCGAGCAGACTCTCAAGCCCCCGTGCCAGTCCTTTCAGGTTCAGAAGTGCAAGCACTCCGCCGATAAGTATACTTAACGGCAGTTTCTTAGGCTCTATGAACGCCGAAAGAGCCGCTACAGGAATGAGTATAAACAACGTCTGCTTATAAAGTCTTTTTACTATCATCATCCTTCGCCATCCTGATAAGGTTTCTAAAGCCTGCGACTATCCCTAATATAAGGAAAATCAGCGTAAGCCACGGCTTTGTGCCGAAAAATTTATCAAGGAAGTAGCCAATAGCAAGCCCGACAAATGTATATATAACAAGGTCAAGCCCTACGGTGCTTGCCCTGAGAAGCTGTCTAAAAAGGGACTTATCCTCCGCCTCAGACATGGCTTAATTATACATGCCTGAAAAATTAAATTCCAATCTGAAGCAGGCATACCGGCAGCATCCAAAAATTCAGGCTTAAAGACAAAATAAAAGGCGGGGATTCTTCCCCGCCTGTCTGTAGCCATACCTGTTATCAGGTTATTATCCCTTTAGCCCTGTATGAACTTAGATGGCTCCTTGTATTCGTGGCACATAGTGCAGTCCTTCTTTGCGATTTCTTTTGTTACCTTCCAGACATGAGGTTTATGGCACTGCTTGCACTGCATGCCCATTACATTAATGTGCAAACCGTGTTTTCCAACATCCGGTATGCTACCGTGACATTTAAGACATAAATCCCAGTTGGGTCTTGCCTGCTCATGCGGCTTGTGACATTCGTAGCAGGAAAACTGCATCGGTGCATCCTTGGGGATGTTCACCTTTGTTGCAGCCATCACTTTTTCAGGCGAAGGCTCATAGCGCCGGACATCTATTGTGTCCTCTGTCAGAAGTCTTTTTCTTACTGTTTCCTCTCCGTGACAGAAAAGACACTTATCTCTCCCTGGTCTTAAGTCCACGGTTCTGTCAGTATGACAGTTCAGACAGGCAAGCTCCTCCATACCAACGCCCTGTACAACCTTGCCCTGATGACATTTCAGGCAGAATCTTTCTTCAGGAATGAATTTATGGATTATATACCCGTGGCATTTCGAGCACTCTATCTGCTCCATGAAATAATGCTTTGCGTGAAGCCCTGATTGGTTGATAGGAGCAGCCTCCGGGTATCTCTCATCTTTCTCCCAGTGACACCTTATACAGAACTTCCACGGAACAATCACCTTCCCGTGCCTTGGAGGCACCTTTGACGGTCTGTGAAGTACAAAGTTTATAAGCAGTTTGTTTTGTTCAGCGATGCTCAGGTGGTGGCAGTCATGACAGTTGATATCTTTATGCTTACTTACTGCCCATGCATCATAGGCAGGCTGCATGAGATGACAGCTTACACAAAACTTTGGATTGTTCTGAGTAAAATCGTAGAACTTAAAGGCGACGACACCGCCGCCAGCAAAAATCACGAGAATGAGTAACACAATAATAATCTTTGCCTTAACAGGCAAAGATTCCTTCCAGGCCTCAAACATATTTTTTACCTCCCCTAAATTCTACCCGAATTTTATATTTCTTTAAAGGTTTCGTATGCCGCGCGGGCAGTTTTTTCTATATCTCTTGTGGAATGCGCCAGTGAAATAAATCCTGCCTCGAACTGGCTTGGCGCAAGGTTTATCCCGCGTTTAAGCATACCAATAAAGAACTTTGCAAACTTGGAAGTATCAGAAGTCTTGGCAGATGCATAATCTACCACATCTCTGTCTGTAAAGTAAGTGCAGAACATCGTGCCGGCTCGATAAAACCTCGTTACTGCCTTTGCGGTCTTTGCAGCATCCTTAAGTGCAGCTTCGAGTTCAGATGCTTTCTGCTCAAGCCGGTCATACACGCCTTTTCTTGAAAGCACCTTGATGGTCTCAATTCCAGCAGTCATTGCCAACGGATTGCCGGAAAGTGTGCCTGCCTGATAAACAGGACCTTCCGGTGCTACCATGGACATAATCTCTTTTTTTCCACCATATGCACCAACCGGAAGCCCTCCGCCAATAACCTTGCCAAGACACGTCATATCCGGTTTTATACCGTAAAACTCCTGAGCCCCGCCATAAGAGACCCTGAAACCTGTCATTACCTCATCGAATATCAGCACTATTCCGTACTTCCGCGTGAGCTTTCTCAATGCACTTAGAAAACCCGCTTTCGGTAAAACACAGCCTATGTTTCCAACCACTGGCTCAAGTATCACACACGCGATGGACTTCCACTCCTTCTCTATCACCTCCTTTAAGGCCTTCGCATTATTAAAAGGAAGCGTGATTGTATTCTTTGCATAGGATTTTGGGACACCCGGACTATCAGGCACTCCAAAAGTCGTTGCACCTGAACCGGCTTTTACCAAAAGTCCGTCTGCATGCCCGTGATAGCAACCCTCGAATTTTATAATCTTGTCCCTTCCTGTAAACCCTCTTGCCACTCTTATGGCAGACATTGTAGCCTCTGTGCCTGAGTTGACCATTCTTACCTTGTCCATAGAGGGATATGCTTTAAGAACAAGCTCTGCAAGCTCAACCTCCAGCGAAGTAGGTGCACCATAGCTCGTGCCCTTTTCTATCGCTTTCTTAAGGGCGGAAACAACTCTTGGATGGGCATGCCCCAGTATCATCGGTCCCCATGAGAGAACGTAATCTACATATGCATTGCCGTCTACATCGTATATCTTCGAGCCTTTCGCACGCTCGACAAAAAGCGGGTTTCCCCCGACAGCCTTGAACGCCCTTACAGGACTGTTCACGCCCCCGGGAATAATCCCCTGCGCCTTCTTATAGAGCCTTCTCGATTTTCTCCAGCTTATCTTCTTCATGGCAAAAAAATCTATACAATTTACCATAAAAATTTTGGGTATGTCAAAAACCCTTTTAACATCAGTTTATACTTTGGCTTCACTTCTTGTATCACACTATGCTATAAAATAAGAACCTGAAATAAGGAGGAAAACTCATGAAAAAACTTTTATATCTTATGGCAATTATTGTTTTCGTCCTTGCCTGCACAGAAGGCAAACCGACAAAAACACAAACCACGTCGGTAAAGGGCCCTTACCTTGCAAAGGTAAACGATGTAACCATTACAAAAGAAGATGTCATGGAAGAATTTAATATGCTGCCGCCTCAGATTCAGGAATTTTTCACAACAGAGGGTGGCATGGAAAGCCTTCTTGACGAACTCGTGAAAAAAGAACTTCTCTATCAGGAAGCCAAAAAAAGAAATTTTTCAAACAGTGCTAAATTCAAAAAAAGAGTAGAGGACTTCAAAAAGCGGCTGATGATCGAATACCTGCTCGAGGAAGAAATAGAAAAAAAGGCACTGGTTTCTGATAAAGAGGTCAGGGACTTTTACGAAAAGAACAAGGAGAATTTTGTCGTGGAGATCCCTGGCAAAGAAAAGCCAGAACTTGTTGAATTCGACAAGGTAAAAGACTTTATCCAGCAGCGCCTTACAGCAGAAAAACAAAGAGAAATATTCGACTCGTATATCACTTCACTAAAAAAGACATATAAGGTTGAACTTGACAAGGAAGCAATAAAAAAGGCGTTTGGTAACTAGACTACTCCTTAGGAATTATATAGGTACATGCAGGGGCACCTTCTCTCTGACACTGTTCCCTCTGAACATCTATATTGAGCAGTTCCTTATATAGTTGGAGTTCGTATTTGCACGCCTGGCCAAACTCATAGGCAACCCCTGAGATAGGACAGTTATACAGCCTAAGGTTGAATTTCTTGCTCGTCTCTTCCATCTCCACCATATAACCGTCGGCATTAAGCAGGTCTGCCAGTGTCGCAACCTTGGTAGAAAGCGGGTTACTGTTTGAAATAGCACTCCGGTANTCCGTAAGAAGCCNNTCCTTCCTCAACTCGAATATTTTCTCTATCTTTCTCTTTCCGTCCGTCTTCTCCAGCGCCCTGAACACATCGTTTATCAGCTTNTCATATGCCTTGGGGAAGATGTTGTCCGCCTTGTCGGTAAGCCTGTAGAGGAAGACCGGTCTGCCAATACCGGATTTCTTCACAACATAACGAATAATGCCCTGCCTTTCAAGCGCCATGAGATGTTGTCTGACTGCCATCGGCGTGATACCTATCTGACGGCTCAGTTCAGCAACCGTCATGCACTCGGTCTTTTTTAGAAGCATTATTATCTTCTGTCTTGAGGGCTTCTCGTCAATAACTGCCATAGAAAAAACTACCATAATTTGCAAAATTTGTAAACATAAAAAATTTTAAAAATGGTTTGTTCCCCTCTACAGAATGTGGTGCTATAATCTAATCAAAGAAAAATCCTGGCAGCGGGAGGACAAAAATGATAGTAATCGCAGACAACCTAAATACGAGAAATAAAACATATATGGAAGCCGTCAGCAAAAGGGATAAAAACACTGTCGCAGAACTTGCAGAAGAACTCTCGCAGGCAGGCGCTGACATTATAAATGTGCAGTGTTCTCTGGATGGCTCAGGGGACGAAGAAACCCTCCCGTGGGTAGTAGAAGTCCTGGAGGAAACAATACAAAAACCCCTGTCACTCGACTCAAGAAATCTCTCTGCACTAAAAAAATCCATCGAACTGTGCAAAAGCCCCCCGCTGGTTAACTACATCTCAGAGACAGAGCCTGAAGACCATGAAGGATTACTTGAGGTTGTATCCCGCTCCGGCGCGTCTCTGGTCCTAAGGGCGTCTAAAACCACCCCGCCTACCTCACTGGAAGCCAAACTGCAGATAATCGAAAATCTCCTTGAAGCAGCGAATGCAGCAGATATCCCCAATGAGAGACTCTTCGCAGACCCGTCCATCGTTCATATCGGAAGGGGCGTTGGACAGAAACATCTGGTAAACTCCCATGAATGCATCAGAGTGCTTAAAGAGATAATTGACCCGCCGATAAACACCATTGCGTGGATCTCCAATGTGTCCGCAGGTATGCCTGCCGCTCTTAGAAAAACAGTCGATACCATATTCCTTTCCTATCTCGCCGGTGCAGGACTGGACGCCGCTATGGTCAATGTCCTTGATGCAGAAATAAGAAAAACATTATACCTGTTAAAGTCATTCAGAGACGGAATAGTGTTTTCATCAGCGGACATAACTAATATAACTTAACGAAAGGAGAAACCCATGGTCACAGGTAAAGAAGAACTCATGCAGGCTATGATTGAAGCCTTTATTATGGAAAAAGGAACAAACGAGTTTTATACTCAGGCAGCCGCAAAGGTCACGGACAAAGAAGCCAAAAGGGCATTTGAAGAACTCGCACAATGGGAAAAAGAACATATGCAATACATACAGTTTCTTTATCAGGCAATAAAAGATGAAAGGGAAACGCTTTCCTTTGAAAACTTTAAAAACACTGTCAAGGCAGAAACCGTGGAAGGTGCAATACCTGTAAGACACCTTGAAGAAAAGCTCGAAGAGGAGTATTCCTTCCTTGATAACCTCGAGGCGCTTACAGCCGCACTTGAAATAGAAGGCAAAGCATATAACTTTTACCGGAAACTCTCTGAGACAGCAGAGGACACCAATACAAAAGAATTCATGAAAGATATGATGCAGTGGGAGCATAAACACATGGAATACCTGAAGCAGCTCAGATACAGAATCTCAGAAGTATCATAAAAAATTCCTCCCCAAAGGGGCGCAAATCAACACAAAATAAAGTAAAATAGAGGGGTATTCCTGAGGAGGAAAGATTGCTCAAACTTCGAGCCGGAATAGTAGAGCTTTACAAAAAAGTGGCTACTTCCCTTCCGCCGGATGTGGAAACCGCCCTTGAGGCTTTGTATGCCCTTGAAGCTGAAGGCTCCAGTTCAAAGCAGGCGCTGTCCATTATCCTTGAAAGCATAAGGCTTTCAAGGGAAACAGCAAGACCCGTGTGCCAGGATACAGGCGTGCCCGTGTTCTACGTAAAAGTGCCGAGAGGACTGAGCCAAAAGGAATTGGAAAATACAATAAAAGACGCTACAAGGATAGCAACAGAGAAAGTCCCGCTCAGGGCAAATGCCGTGGACATCATCGCAGAGCAAAACACCGGGGACAATACAGGGATTGGTTTCCCGATCATATACTTTGAAGAATCCGAAAACTCTACACTTATAATAGACCTTATGCTTAAAGGCTCAGGATGCGAGAATCTGGGACAGACTTATAAACTGCCGGTAGAGGAGCTCGGTGCAGAGCGAGACCTGGAAGGCGTAAGAAAATGCGTCCTGGATGCAGTCTTCAAGGCACAGGGCAGAGGCTGCCCGCCTTATACCATCGGCGTGGCAATAGGCGCACAAAAAGACCAGGTTGCAAAGCTTGCAAAACAGCAACTACTGAGAAAAATCTCCGACAAAAATAAAAACGAAGCACTCGCTGCACTTGAAGAAAAACTCCTTAACGACATAAACCAGCTTGGCATAGGCACACTCGGCTTCGGAGGACCTTCAACTGCAATAGGCGTAAAGATAGGGGTCAATCACCGGCATCCGGCATCTTACTTCGTTGACATATCGTTTTCATGCTGGGCTAACAGAAGGGGAACACTTATATGGTAGCGGACATTCAGGCAAAAGAAATAACACTGCCTTTAACCAAACAGGATGTCCTTAATCTGAACGCAGGCGATACAGTCCTTATAAGCGGACTGCTTGTTACCGGAAGAGACAGAGTCCACAAATTTCTGTTTCACGAAAGACCGCCTAAAGAAGACCTGCCATTCCCCGAGGGCACTATACTGTATCATGCAGGACCGATTATCAGAGGAAACAGGGTAATAGCAGCAGGACCAACAACAAGCATACGTGTAGAAATGTATGAACCATGGGTGATTGAACACTACGGCATAAGAGGCATCATGGGAAAAGGCGGTATGGGGACAAAAACCCTTGAGGCAATGAAAAAATTCGGCTGCGTTTACCTGAACACAATCGGTGGTGCAGCCTCTTATCTTGCCGACAGAATAAAAGGCATAATAGGTGGCTTTAAGGTCGAGGAATTCGGCGCAGCAGAAGCCATGTGGCTTCTTGAAGTAGAGGATTTCCCTGCAGTCGTCACCATGGATGCGCACGGAAAAAGCCTCCATGAAGAAATAGAAAAACTCTCTCTCGAAAACCTCCAGAAACTCTTAAAATGATATTCATTGCAGGAAGCACAGGTTTCATAGGAAAACACCTTCTTAAAGCCTTAACGGAGAAAAACTACAAAATAAGATGTCTTATAAGAAAGCCTAAACAGGCAAGGACATACGAAAAACAAGGCATCGAAGCGATTATCGGAGACATCACCCAAAGAGACACCCTCTACGGCATACTCACTGGCGTACGAATGGTCGTTCACCTCGTGGGCATCATCGAGGAGAAAGGGAATCAGACATTTAAAAAAGTCCATGTCGAGGGCACGAAAAACCTTGTAGAAGAAGCAAAAAAAGCAGGTGTGGAACACTTCTTTTATCAGAGTGCACTCGGTGCATCCCTCGACTCCCCTGCTGCATACCACAGAACCAAGGCTGAAGCAGAGGAAATAGTCAGGGCATCAGGAATCCCTTTCACAATATTCAGACCTTCTCTAATCGTAGGAAAAGGCGACGGTTTCACAAAAAAGATTCTGGAACTGATAAAATTCCCTTCTCCTGTAATCCCTGTGCCTGGAAAAGGAAAAGCACTATTTCAGCCAATCTATATAGGCGACTGGGTAGAGTGCTTTCTGAGGATTATTGAAAACCCTAATGCCAGAGACAAAATCTACGAGTTAGGAGGTCCTGAACAACTAAGCTATAACGAAATAGTCAAATTAATTGCGGAAGCCTCTGGTGTAAGAAAGCCCCTGTTTCACATCCCAATGGGGCTCGCAAACATCGGGGTAAGACTGCTTGAGAAAACCCCGCTTAGTCCTGTGACCTCAGAACAACTAATGCTCTTAAATGAAGACAATATATGTGATAAACAAAGTGTAAGAAAGAATTTCGGCTTTAAACCCCTTCCCTTCAAGGAAGCCTTAAGCCTTTTTATTTCACGACAAGCACAGGACAGCTAGCGTAATCAACCACTTTAGAGGAAACACTGCCGAGGAGAAATTTTCTGGCCCCGTGTCTTCCATGCGAGCCTACCACCACAAGGTCAACCTTCATTTTCTGTGCTGTCTCAAGTATCTTCTCTGCCGGTGGTCCCTGCCTTATTATCGTCTTTGTCTCAACAGACCTGCTCGCCAATGACGACCGTATCTTCTCCATCGCTATCTTTGTCTCCTCTGTCAGCGCCCTTGTTATTCTTTCTCTGTCAAGGTCAGAAAGCTCTGTAAGATACAACTCAGGAATCACGGACAGCACTGTCAGTGAAGCATTGAAACTAAGTGCTATCTCCATCGCTTTTTTCAATGCCTTGTCAGAGTGTTTTGAGCCGTCATGGGCAACCAGGATCTTCTTCATAAAACCTCCATCCAATTAATTTCCCAGCATATATTTTAGCAAGAAAACAGATGAACTGCCAGCTTTAAAAATTAACTTCCAGTGTAAACCCAGTATGCGTAACGAAACGACAACACTGCAAAGAACGCAGAGACAAGAGCCAGAAACAGATACATGATGCCCTTGCCTGTATATTTTAACCTCAAACAAATAATCCCTCTGGGCAATAAAGTAAACACTGCAAACAAAAGCGTTAACCCGAGGATTACCTGAGTAATCACCCTCACCATGGTTTTATACCTCCTGTCAGCTTAGATCCAACGCCATACGTTTCAAATACAGAGTAAAAATATATCATATTCCGTTTAAAGGACATGCATCGCAAAGAGGCTGGGGTTTGCAAAAAGTCTTGCCCACCCGAACAAACAGAGCATGATACTCGTTAAAAAGTCGCACATCCGGCTTTAAAGATGAATGGAAAAGCCTCTGGAATCTTTCATAAGACTCATCATGGTCTATTATACCGTGTCTTGAAAGCACCCGCTTTGTATATGCATCTATCACGAATATTGGTTTTTCAAGGGCATAGAGGATTATTGAATCAGCAGTCTCAGGACCTATGCCGTTTACATTAAGGAGCTTTTCCCTTATCAGATGCATGTCTTCGTTTTCCATCCTTTTAAGGCTTCCTCCGTAATCTTTCATTAAAAAATCCACGAATGCCTTAAGCCTCTTAGCCTTTATATTGAAATAACCTGCCGGCTTTATAAGTCTGGAAAGCTTTTCATGCGGCATCTTATGAATGACCCTTGCACTCAAGGCTTTTTCCCTCTTGAGATTTTCTATCGCCTTTTCGACATTCCCCCAGTTGGTGTTCTGTGTGAGTATTGCACCGACTGCTATCTCAAAAGGCGTATCTCCAGGCCACCAGTGCTGAGGACCAAAAGCACTGTAAAGCCTGTCGTAGATTCTCATCAACTCGCTCAAAAAAACCTCCCTTATTGCCTACCACATTTCACAATATTAATTAAAAGAGGGTCAGTGACCCCTTTGACCCTTTACATGAAGTTCAGCTATATTATAACCTCTAAAAGGGGGCTGTATGCTGGATATAAGATTTGTAAGAGACAATGTAGACAAGATAAAAGAAGCACTCGCAAAACGTGGCTATGCTCTCTCACTTGACGAATTTCTCACTACCGAGACTGAAAGAAGAGACATTCTTAAAAAGGCAGAGGAACTCAGAAACAGAAGAAACGTTGTCTCCGAAGAGATAGGCAGACTGAAAAGACAGAAGCAAGACGCCTCTTCACTGCTTGAAGAGATGAAGGGCGTTTCCGAGGAGATTAAAAGACTCGATGAAAGACTAAGAGAGCTTGAAGAAAAAACAAAATCCTTTCTGCTTAACCTGCCTAACATACCCCATGAATCAGTGCCTGTAGGAAAAGACGAAACCGAAAACGTAGAAGTCAGAAGGTGGGGAGAACCAAGAGAGTTTGACTTTCAACCCCTGAACCACTGGGACATCGGAGAGATGCTTGAGATTATAGATTTTCAAAGCGCATCAAAGATTGCAGGTGCAAGATTCGCTGTTATGAAGGGCGCAGGGGCAAAGCTCGAAAGGGCACTGATGAATTTCATGCTCGACCTGAATATATCCAAAGGTTATAAAGAAGTCTTCCCGCCTATTATCGTAAACCGCGAGAGCATGACAGGCACAGGACAGCTTCCTAAATTCGAGCAGGAGCTTTTCAGAGTGGCTGACCCGGAATTCTACCTCATCCCCACTGCTGAAGTCCCGGTAACAAATATCCACAGGGAAGAGATATTAAATGAAAAAGATCTTCCCATTTATTACACGGCATACACACCGTGCTTCAGGCGTGAGGCAGGCTCATACGGAAAAGACACAAGAGGACTCATAAGACAGCACCAGTTCAATAAAGTGGAGCTTGTAAAATTCGTCAAGCCTGAAGACTCTTACGAGGAACTTGAAAAACTCACCTCTGATGCAGAGGACATACTCCAGAAGCTCGGGCTTCCATACAGAGTCGTCTCTTTATGCACAGGCGACCTCGGCTTTGCCGCATCAAAAACATACGACATCGAGGTCTGGCTGCCAGGACAGAACCGCTACAGGGAAATATCATCATGCTCTAATTTCGAAGATTATCAGGCAAGGAGGGCGAATATAAGATTTAAAAGAGAAGGGAAAAAAGGCACAGAGTTCGTGCACACATTAAACGGCTCAGGACTTGCAATAGGACGGACAGTCGTCGCCATACTCGAAAACTATCAGCAGAAAGACGGAAGCGTTATCATACCAGAAGCACTGAGACCATACATGGGAATGGATAGGATTGCCTAAAACAATGCCTTCTTTGCTATAATATTTTATGGGACCACGCATATACCTGAGAGTCGGTGACAAGGTTAGACACCTGAAATACAAAAGGTGGGGGACAGGCGAGGTCATCGAGGAAAAACACTCCACACTGGCAGGCGGTTGCTGTCTCGTAAGAATCATGTTTGAAGACGGTATAGAAAGGGCATTTATTAATGATATGGATAACGCCCTTTGCTGTTACTATGCAGGAGTCAGACTTCTTAATGAGACTGTGCTTTAAGGATGAAGTTTTTTGATACCTTCTCAAGTCCTTTTGGCGAACTCTATATTATATTTTCAGGAAAGGCATTAGCCGGCATTTCATTCAAAAAACCTCATATGAGAATGGGCAATGTGCCTGACTCATTCAAGAAACAGCTCGCAGAATATTTTGAAGGAAAACTGAAAGAGTTCAAGCAGGACATCGTGCTTACAGAAGGGACAGAATTTGAAAGAAGAGTATGGCTTGCGCTCAGGAACATCCCCTACGGCGAGACAAGAACCTACAAGTGGCTTGCTGAAAAAATCGGAAAGCCGAAAGGCTCAAGGGCAGTCGGACAGGCGCTTTCAAAAAACCCCATACCTATAGTGCTTCCCTGCCACAGAATTATTGAATCCGACGGAGACATAGGCGGCTACTCATCAGGCGTGGATATAAAAAGAAGACTCCTTGAAAGAGAATACTACTACTCCATAAATTCCAAAAGATAACAACTCTGTAACAAGCTGCCCGCCGGAAAACAGACTTAAAACGCCCTGAAGTCAGGACAGGAACCCTGCCCTCACTATCCCATCAGATAAAAATATTTATTTGACAAGAATGATTCTTATATGATATTTTATTTTTGTTAAGAATTATTCTAATGAAGAGGTACAGGAAGATAGGGTTCAAACTCACTCCCCAGAGACTTGCAATACTCGATTGTCTTGAAGGCAATACATCGCATCCTTCTGCGGAGGACATCTACCGGAGGCTGAAAAAGAAATTTCCCACAATGTCCTTTGCAACTGTTTATAACACCCTTGACGCATTGACCAGAAAAGGCGAAATACTTGAGATTACAATCGATCCGGAAAGAAAACGCTACGACCCGAACACTCAACCGCACCACCACCTCATATGCAATAAGTGCAAAAAAATCGTTGATGTCACCATTAACTTCAAAGTAACCATTCCGGAAAGATTCAGAAGGTCTTTTGAGATACTCGGCAACCACATAGAGTTTTACGGTTTATGCCGCGAGTGTAAAAAGAAAGGAGGCTGAATTATGGATTACACCATGAGCTGCGAATGCAACTCAAGAGAGGCAGGCTTTGATTTCAAGGACGGTATTATGCCTCCGGAGGTAATAAACAGGCTTTACTGTCCGGAGTGCTCAAAGGAGCTGGCATTCAACCCTGAGACCATGATTGCAGACAACGGATGGGTTATCGAATACGACATGGATGTCGCAGAGTTCTCCGCTGCCAAACTACCACCCACTTTAAGAGAGAATTTATCTCCTGAAATACTATTTGACAAAGGATACGCAACATGGTGCGGTATACACCCTGATGATCACTTCGTAAGCATATGCGAAAAGGCAGCACTTGCCAGGCTTGCAGAGGTTGATCCAGAAGGCTATGCCGAAAAAATGAAGACATGGTCTTCACAGAGAATAAAACGCCTTAAAGAAGAAGGCTGGAGGAAAGCAAATGAACAAAGAGTTTAAGAAAAAACCGACACCCCCGGAGAAATTCACCCCGTTACTTTCCATAGTGGTTACCTGCCCGAAGTGCGGGTTAAACATAGAACTATGGAACGACGAGGATGAAACAGTATGCAAATTCTGTGGGTATGCGGTGTTCAAACACGAAAAAACAATAAACTAAGTAAAGCCGTCTGCTATTTGACATATGTCCGCTGAGGTCGAGAAAAACCTTAAGGCTACCGTAGAGTATCTTTCCGTCGAGATAGGGCAAAGGAGCTACCTTGACATTGACAAGCTCAATGCCTCAGCGGGATACATAGAGGATAGACTCTCCTCATGCGGGCTGAAAATCCGAAGACAGGAATTCTCCTATGAAGGCAACACTTACTACAACATAATCGGGGAAAAAGAAGGTGATGAAGACGAAGCGGCATTAATCATAGGGGCTCATTACGACACAGTCATCGGCACGCCCGGCGCTGATGACAATGCAAGCGGAGTTGCAGGACTCCTTGAAATCGCAAGACTTTCCATGCACATGCCGTCGAAAAGACCATTAAAATTCGCTGCCTTCTGCCTTGAAGAGCCTCCCCACTTCAGAACAAGCAAGATGGGAAGCTTCGTTTATGCAAAAAGCCTGAAAGAGCAGAAAGCCAAAGTCTTCGGAATGATTTCCCTTGAGATGATAGGCTTTTACACAGAAAAGGAAGGCTCACAATTCTACCCTCTTCCTTTCTTCAGATGGTTTTATCCGGACAAAGGCAACTTCATAGCCTTTGTGGGAAACCCTGCATCAAAGAGATTCACAAAGGCGATGGAAAAAGCCTTCAGAAACGCCTCGGACCTTCCTGTAGAATCCCTGAACGCCCCGTCCGTTGTCCCAGGGGTGGATTTCTCAGACCACAGCTCTTTCTGGAAAATGGGCTACCACGCATTCATGATTACGGATACGGCTTTCTACAGAAATCCCAACTACCACGCCTCCGGTGATACAGCCGACACACTCAACTATAAAAACATGGCTAAACTCGTAACAGGACTCAGCAAGATAATATGCACAATATAAACCGCTGTTTGAGATAGCATCCAAATCCCAGGCTCAAGGGCAGAGACTGAAAAATGCCCTTGAGCGACATTACAAAATTTTTGGGCACCCCTGTTGGCGAAGAAAGCGTTCCCGAAGGGACGAATTTGCAGTGTCTGAGGTCGTTTCGACCGAGTTTTGCAAATTCGAGCGGATGAGCCTTACAGGGGTCAAAAATTTTGTCTAAAAGCGAAAGGGTATTTTTCAGCCTGAGAATGCCATGCTTGATTCTTTGAATGCTTCTGCCATCCAGAATTAACTTGACTTTAATTCAAACAAATGTTTTAATTAAACGTATGATTTATTGATTACGTTATTCATTTATTAACAATGAGCCGTTTGGATACAAAACAGAGAATTCTTGATGCTGCAGAACAGCTTTTCGCAAGGGATGGGTTTCATCGCACCTCCCTGAGGGCGATTACCAGCAAGGCGAAGGTTAATCTTGCAGCAGTCAACTACCATTTTGGTTCAAAAAAGGCACTGCTTGAGGCAGTGTTCGAGCGCAGGCTCCTGCCTCTTAACCGGACACGCAAAGAAAGGCTCGAAGAAGTCCTGCAGAATGCCAGAAAAAGAGGAGTAAGACCTGAAGTCAGGGATATCATGCGTGCCTTCATAGAGCCTACGTTCAGGTTCAGGGAATCCGAACCGGGTGCACAAGACTTCATCAAGCTCATAGGGCGCTCCATTGTTACCCCGGACAGCACAGCAAAAACCGTTCTACTGCGGTTTATGAAGCCAATACTCAAAACACTGTCTGAAGCCTTAACCGAAGCCCTGCCTGAACTTCCGAAAGATGTCCTGCTGTGGAGGCTTTACTTCTCTATCGGTGCACTCGCTCACACCATGCACCTGGACAAAAGGTTTCAGTTTGAACCCTTAAATCTCAAGGCTGAAACCGATGTGAAATCACTTACCAACATGCTTATTACCTTTGTAACAGCAGGGATGGAGGCTTCATGAAAACCCTTTGCTTGTTTTTAATACTGCTGTTTTCAGTGGGTTGCTCAGTGCACAGCACTCAAGCAAACAAAACCGCCCTGCCCTTGCCTGACTCCTTCTCAGAAACCAGAGGCGAAACCAGTCCGTCTTCAGACATCGGCAGATGGTGGGAACGTTTCGGTGATGAGCAACTGAACGCACTTATGGATGAAGCCTTCAGGCACAATCTTGACCTGACACAGGCATACGAACGGCTCAAACAGCTTGAAGCTGTTATTAAGATTACCGGTTCATCAGAATCCCCTTCATTAAATCTTAATGCATCTGCTGGACGGGTTCGTCAGCAGGGTCTCTCGGGTATGACAACATCAAACAGCTATACGCTTTCCATAGCAGCAGGCTACGAATTAGACCTGTGGAAAAAACTAAAATCCCGCACAAATGCTGCACGTCTTAATGCACTTGCCTCTCGACAGGACATAAAAGCCCTTTATATAACTCTATCGGCGCAACTGGCTGACCTTTATTATCTGGCAGTAGAGCAGCGCGCTCAGCTTGAGCTTTCCGACCGTATTATTGCCTCATATGAGGACACACTAAACAGGATAAGGCAGCGCTATGAGGAAGGTCTGGTGTCGGCTTCCGAGCTTTATAAGGCGCGCCAGAGCCTTGCCGCTGTCAAGGCACAACGCCCTGTTTTCGAGACGAATCTTGCTGTTACACAGCACGCCCTCTCCGTATTACTCGGACGCTTTCCTGAAAAGGAAACACTTAAGAGCATTGCACAGCTGCCAAAAGCACCTGAAGCCTTTCCTGCGGGCATTCCGTCGCAGTTACTCACCCGCCGTCCTGATATTGAAGCAGCACTCCTACGTCTCAGGGCAAGTGACGAACAAGTTGGGGCGGCTATAGCTGACAGGTTTCCGTCTTTCAATCTTACAGCAGGCTATGGCGGTTCAAGCAGCACGCTTAAAAACATACTCGACTCTCCAAATATATTCTGGAATCTCCTTTTAAACATTGCCCAGCCTCTGCTGGATGGTGGAAAACGCAAGGCTGAAGTCGAGCGCTCAAAAGCCGTCTTCAGAGAAAACCTTGCCCGCTATCACCAGACCGTACTCAGGGCATTTCAAGAAGTGGAAGATGCCCTTGCCCGCAACCATGCCACAGAACAGCGTATTGCCGCACTGGAGAAAAAAGCATCTGCGGCGTCTGATTCCCTTCGTCTTGCCATGAACAAGTATATGCAGGGGCTGACTGATTACCTCCCGGTGCTTGAAGCGCAACAGCGTCTTTATGAAGCTGAAGGCGCACTTCTTTCAGCCAGACGACAGCTTATATCCGACCGCATCCAGCTTGCACGGGCACTTGGAGGAGACTGGGCAGAACAATTAATACAAAACCGCCTGACTGCTGACATAAGAAAGGAAAAAGCAAAATGACAAAACTGATGAAAATACTTTTGCCTTTTATCATCATCCTTACAGGAATAGGGGTTATGGCAGTCTTGATTGCTCACCGGCCAGTGCCTAAAAAAGAGATAAGACCTGACAGGGGAGCGCTTGTCAGCATACTTAAGGTTAAGAAGCAGGACTGGCAGGTAATTGTCTCTGGCACAGGCACAGTAGAGGCTACAGAGGAAGTCAATGTCATGCCTCAGGTAAGTGGCAGGGTTGCATATGTCTCTCCGTCTTTTGTAGCCGGCGGGTTCTTCCAGAAAGGAGACCTGCTTTTTGAAATCGAACAAACCGATTACCTGCTTGCACTCAAGCAGGCAGAAGCTGCAAAAGCAAAGGCTGAACATGATCTTGCAGTTATAGAAAGCAAAGCCCGCATTGCCCGCAAGGAGTGGGAACTCATGGCAAAAGACGACCGAAAACCTAATCCCCTTGTGATTTATGAACCGCAGTTAAAGAACGCAAAAGCTGCACTTGCTTCGGCGTCTGCCGCAGTTGAGCAGGCAAGGCTTAATCTTGAGCGCACAAAACTCTATGCGCCATTTAACTGCAGAGTGCGCTCTGAAAAAATCGCTCTAGGGCAGTTCGTAACAGCAGGAAGCAGTGTGGCAGTGCTCTCTGGCACAGACACGGCTGAAATCATCGTTCCCCTGCCTCTTGATGAACTTCAATGGATTGACATCCCAAAGCCAGGGACTGAAGGCCGCGGCTCTTCAGCCACCGTCAGCATAAGCATAGGAGACACTACACACCAATGGCAGGGACAGGTGGTTCGTTCAACAGGCGAAGTCGACCTTAAGACCCGCATGATGAAAATCGTAGTGGCAGTAAAAGACCCGTATGGGCTTAAGAACAGCAAGCCAGCGCTTGCAATCGGCTCTTTTGTAAACGTCCGGATAAAAGGCAAGACACTCTCCGGTGTGTTCGTCATCCCGAGAAATGCCTTTAGAGACGGCTCCACGGTATGGACAATGGATGCAGACAACAAACTGCGTATTAAGAAAGTCACCCCCCTGCGCATCGAACGCGACGAGGTCATTATCAGCGAAGGGCTTAACGATGGAGACCTCGTAGTGCTTACCACGCTTTCAGGAGCCGCCGACGGTATGAAACTAAGACCTGTCGGACAAGAGGTTGAACAATGAAAGCTCCGATAAGATGGATGGCTCATAATCATGTAGCTGCCAACCTCCTGATGATGATTTTTATCGTGGGTGGCATCTTGATGGGAATCTCGATAAAGCAGGAGGTCTTCCCTGAAATAACCCTCGACAGGATTGAAGTCTCAGTGGCTTACCCCGGAGCAGGTCCGGAAGAAATCGAAGAAGGAATACTGATTAAGATAGAAGAAAACATCAGCGGTATTGCAGGCATCAAGGAGATTCAGTCAGTAGCCACCGAAGGATTCGGAAAGGTAATAGCAGAGATTCTGCCCGGCGAGGATGTTGACCTGATAATGCAGGACATCAAGACAGAAGTAGACCGCATCAACACATTTCCAAAAGAAGCTGAAAAACCAGTCATCACAAAACTTGTCAACCGCCGTGAGGTTATCTCAGTAGTGGTATACGGCAATATCTCAGAGCGGAGTCTGCGCGAGCATGCAGAATCTATTCGCGATGACCTGCTGGCAATGCCTGAAATCACACAGGCGAGTTTAAAAGGAGTGCGCCCGTATGAAATCTCCATCGAAGTTCCTGAAGAAAACCTCCGCCGTTATGGTCTGACACTTGAACAAATAGCACAGAGGATAAGGCAGGCATCGGTTGACCTGCCTGCAGGGAGTGTCAAGTCCTCTGGAGGCGAAGTCCTGATAAGAACAAAGGAGAAACGCTACAAAGGCTTTGAATACGCTGATATTACCATCATCGAAAACAGTGACGGGACAGAAGTCAAACTCGGAGACATTGCCACTGTAAAAGACACCTTTCGGGAGACAGACGAGTTTTCCCGCTTTGACGACATGCCAGCAGCAATGGTAGCCGTCTACCGGGTGGGAGACCAGAAGCCTACAGAAATCTCCAGAGTCGTAAGACAATACGTAGAGCAGAAAAGACTGAGCCTTCCTGATTCAGTAAAGATAGCCACATGGAACGACTCCTCCGAGCTTCTTAAAAGCAGGATGAACCTGCTGCTTAAAAACGCTTTTTTAGGCTTGATTCTGGTGTTTCTTGTCCTCGGGCTTTTCCTCCAGATTCGTCTTGCCATGTGGGTAATGCTCGGCATACCTATATCGTTCCTCGGTGCACTGTTCATAATGCCTGCTCTGGATGTCTCCATCAATATGATTTCTCTTTTCGCTTTTATACTCGCACTTGGAATCGTTGTAGATGACGCAATCGTGGTTGGAGAAAACATCTATGAGAACCGGCGCAGGGGAAAACCCTATATGCAGGCGTCAGTGGACGGTGCCATTGAAGTCGCAACACCAGTGACATTCTCCGTGCTTACGACCATGGCGGCTTTCCTGCCTCTGTTTTTCGTCAGCGGAAGTATAGGAAAATTTATAGGGGTTATACCGTTTGTAGTAATCCCGATACTGGCGGTCTCACTCATAGAATCCCTTTTTGTTCTGCCTGCACACCTTAGCACTGGAAAGCGCATAAAACCTTCAAAAGGCGTTATCGGCTTTATAGACCGCATTCAGCATGGCTTCAGCGTTAGACTGGACAGTTTTATAGCAGGTCCTTACCGCCGTATTTTAAGATTCTGCACTCGTCACCGTTATAGCACGGTAGCTGCCGCAATAGCCGTCCTGCTTATAGCCGTAGGGCTTGTCGGCGGCGGGGTTGTAAAATTTCACTTCATGCCGGAGGTGGACGGAGACTTAATCACCGCCTCCCTTCAAATGCCTATAGGCACGCCTGTTGAAGAAACCATGAAGGCTCAGGAATACATCGTGCGCAAGGCACAGGAAGTCGTCAAAGAGTATGACAGCAAGCGAACCAACGGGATTTCCATTCTGCGTCATATCTACTCCGTTGTAGGAAGCACGCTTGCACTGGGGCACAGCGGGGAAAAGCCGTCATTCGGCGCTCATCTTGCAAGCGTAGCCCTGTTTCTTACGCCAAGTGAAGAACGAGGGATACCAGCCGCTGAGATAGCCAGCCGGTGGCGGGAAATGGTAGGCGATGTGCCAGGTGCTGACTCCATTATATTCACCTCCACCGTAATCCGCTTTGGCGCAGACATAGACATCCGCCTTGCACATAATGACTTCCGTGTGCTTGAGAGCGCCGCAGACCGCATAAAGAAAGCCCTTGCACAGTATCCCGGAGTCAGTGACATTGCCGATAACTATACACGGGGCAAGCGGGAACTTAAACTGCGTCTTAAACCCGAAGCCCGCACACTGGGTATTACTGAAGAAGACCTTGGCCGGCAAATCAGAGCAGCATTTTACGGAGCAGAAGCCCTGAGACTGCAACGGGGCAGAAATGAACTAAAGGTCATGGTGCGCTATCCTGAAAAAGACAGAAAAAGCCTTGGAAATCTCGAAAACCTGCGCATCCGCACTCCTGACGGCGGGGAAATCCCTCTTACGCAAGCCGCATTCATAACCGAAGGAAGGGGATTCAGTGAAATAAACCGCACTGACCGTAAAAGAGTAATCAATGTAACCGCCAGTGTGGACAGCAAAATAGCCAATGCCGAAGAAATCCTGCTTGACCTTAAAAAGACAGTCCTTAGCGAGCTCTTGAGCGATTATCCCGGACTTTCATTCAGCCTCGAAGGAGAAGAAAAAGAACGCAGGGAATCAATGGAGAGCATGAAAAAAGGCTTCCTTATGGCTTTATTCTTAATCTATGCCCTGCTGGCGATTCCATTCCGCAGTTACAGCCAGCCGTTAATCATCATGGCTGCCATCCCCTTCGGAATAGTAGGAGCTATAATCGGACACTGGATTATGGGCTTTAACCTGAGCATCCTCAGTATGTTCGGCATCGTGGCATTAGCCGGAGTGGTGGTGAACGACTCTTTACTTTTGATTAACTACATAAACAGAAAGCGCAACAAAGGGATGGAACTGCATCAGGCGGTAATGGAGTCTGGTCAGCGCCGCTTCCGCCCTATTATCCTGACATCACTTACGACCTCTCTGGGACTTACGCCTATGATTGCAGAAACAAGCGTGCAGGCACAGTTCCTTATCCCTATGGCGATAAGCCTTGGCTTCGGTATACTCTTCGCCACTGGCATTATCCTGCTGCTTATCCCTTCGCTTTATCTTATTCTTGAAGATGTCCGCAAGGTCTTCAAACTGCGCCCTTCACACGCTGATTACAGAGATGATGCTGAAGCGGAAAAAATATAGGGAGCTAAAAAGAATGGCTCCAAGGCAGGCAAATAACCTGAAGACAGGGTATTTGCTTTACCGGCTGTAGCCCTAGATAAGACCTTCACATACAGGTCTTCAAATCTCCCAATGTTTATATCAGGTCGAAAAATAAAAAACTTTTTCGAATATACACAACCGTTTCTGCTTCTTCGTCACCGTTAGATGTTAAAATATCCGTAATGGCAGGAAGGAAGATACTTATAATTGAGGACGAACCAGACATCGTTGAACTCATACGCTACAACCTTGAAAAGCAGGGCTATGAAACCGATACCGCAGGGGATGGGAGGGTAGCCCTCGAAAAGCTCCATAAAGGCAACTACGACCTCATCATACTCGACCTGATGCTTCCAGAAATCGACGGACTTGAGCTCTGCAGAATCGTTAAAGCCGACAGGGCACTTTCTCACCTGCCTATTATCATGCTAACAGCTAAGAGCGAGGAGGTTGACAAGGTGCTCGGCCTTGAGCTCGGGGCGGACGACTATGTAACAAAGCCTTTCAGCCCACGTGAGCTCCTGGCACGAGTTAAGGCAGTACTGAGACGCACTGCCGAAAGGCCTCCGGAGGGTAAAGTTGTCCGTATCGGCGACCTCAAGATAGACAAGGAGACCTACAGGGTTACAAAAAGAGGTGTTCCCATTAATCTCAGCTCAACGGAGTTTAACCTGCTTCTGTATCTCGCCGAGAGAAAGGGCAAGGTGTTCAGCCGCGACTACCTCCTTGATGCCGTGTGGAAGGGTGAGACCTTTGTCGAGCCCAGAACGGTTGATGTGCACATCAGGAGGCTCAGGACTCAAATAGAGGATGACCCCTCAAAGCCGGTATACATCAAGACCAGGCGAGGCGTCGGTTATTACATGGAAGGGGAATTGTGAAAAAAGGACTCTTCAGGCGGATGTTCCTTCTTTATGCCCTTGTACTTCTTGCCGCTGTTTTATTTGTAGAGATATATATCACAGGTGTCGTAAGGAAAAACTATATCGAAAACCTCAGAGAGAGTCTCTCGGTGCAGGCAACCCTTATCTCAGATAGCATACCCTTTGAGACCGCTACACCTCTCGACGACATCTGCAGGGATCTCAAGGAAAAGACCGGTGCAAGGGTCACCATAGTAGCCGCGGACGGAAAGGTTCTCGGTGACTCCGACAAGAACTCCGCCCTTATGGACAACCACGCCGACAGGCCGGAAATAAGGCAGGCCCACTTCGTGGGCACAGGCTCCTCAGTTAGATACAGTAAAACGCTCAAATTGGACTTCCTCTACACAGCGGTAAAGGTAACAAAGGGGGAAGCCCTTGTGGGCTTTATTCGTCTGGCAGTACCCCTTACAGAGGTCAATAAGGCCGTAAACCTCCTAAGGCTTAAAATCAACCTTGCCTTCATTCTGGTAATTCTGGCAACAGGGGCATTCTACCTATGGCAGACCGGCCGCCTTAGAGGGCTAACCATGCAGGTGGCAGACTTCTCAAGCTCCATAGTTCGGGGCGACTTCGAAAAGAGGCTCTTTTTCGAGGGCGTTGGAGAGTTCAACGAGATAGCAGACAACCTGAACACGATGGCCGAGGAACTCAAAAAGATGATAGACGAAAGCGAGGAGGAAAAGAGCAGGCTCAATGTGATACTCAGGAGCATCCCTGACGCCCTGCTGATAATCGATTCAAAAGGCACAATTGTGCTCTCAAGCTCTGCCTCAAGTGAGCTCTTCGGAGAAACCCCTCTTTCCGGCAAGCCTGTAGTGGAGGTCGTCAGGTCCCACGAGTTTTTCTTAATGATGGATACGGTGCGCCAGAGCCTCTTGCCTGAAGAGAAGGAGATAAAGCTCGACTATCCGGAGGAGAAATACCTGAAGGTGAGGGTCTCTCCCCTTTGTTTCAAGGGAGAAAAATTCTCCGGGTTTGTTGTCATCTTACATGATATTACCCAGCTTAAGAAGCTTGAGCAGGTCAGGAAAGACTTTGTCGCAAACGTCTCCCATGAGGTAAAAACACCGATAGCCTCCATCAAGGGCTTTGCAGAGACATTGCTTGAGGGCGCTCTGGAAGACAGAGAAAACGCAACGAGGTTCCTGCAGACAATAAAGTCAAACAGCGAAAGGCTGGACAACCTTGTCAACGACCTTATGACGATATCAAGCCTTGAGCTCGGCCGGATAGGCATCGAAAAATCCCCTGTCAATGTTGCTGAAGTCATGGAGCACATCTTAACGATGCTCAGGGACAAGGCGGAAAAAAAGGGACTGAAGATTGGCACTTCTATTAAGCCCGGGCTTGAGACAATAGAGGCAGACAGGGACAGGCTCATACAGATACTTACAAACCTCGTGGATAATGCAATAAAGTTCACAGAGAAAGGCAGTGTGACCTTCGGTGTCGACGAAGAAGAAGGAAGGCCGGTTCTGTTTGTCAAAGACACTGGCATAGGTGTTCCGAAAAAACATCTACCAAGGCTTGGTGAGAGGTTTTTCAGGGTAGACCCGTCGCGCTCAAGGGCGCTTGGGGGCACAGGCCTTGGCCTTGCCATCGTAAAGCATCTCGTTATGGCCCACGGCTGGAAGATGAAGATTGACAGCACAGAGGGCGAAGGAACGAAAGTCACAATAGAAGTCCAGTAATTGAAGAAAATTTCACCAAACAAGCTTCACGCAAGATTAACCCTCTTTTAATAATCCTGTAACAGAAGCCCTTTACCATGAAACTGATAAAGGTATTCATTGAATGCCTTGAGGGCACATATAAACTGGCTCTGGCTTAAAGGAGATAAGATGAAGACGATTTTGAGATTAGTGGTTCTGGTAGCGATGATTCTTTTGGTTGGTGTTGCCCATGCAGGGGATACATTACACGGCGCAGGGGCGACGTTTCCCTACCCGGTGTATTCGGCATGGGCATATGAATACAACAAGATAAGCGGCGTCAAGCTCAACTACCAGTCCATTGGCTCTGGTGGTGGCCAGAGGCAGATTACTAACAGAACCGTGGACTTCGGTGCATCGGATGCGCCTCTCAAACCAGAAAAGCTCGCTGAATTGAAGCTCTATCAGTTTCCGGCAATAATCGGCGGCGTTGTGCTGGTGGTGAATATCTCCAGGGTTAAGGGAGGACAGCTCAAACTGGACCCTGACACGCTCTGTAAGATATTCTTAGGAGACATTAAGTACTGGGACGACCCCAGGCTTGCAAAGATAAACCCGGCTCTTAAGCTCCCGCACAAAAAAATAACCGTAGTGCACAGGTCCGACGGCTCAGGCACGACAGCCATATTCACCAAATATCTCAGCGGCGTATGCCCTGAGTGGAATACCAAGGTCGGAGCAGGCAAGGCTGTTAAGTGGCCTGTCGGCATCGGCGGAAAAGGCAACGAGGGAGTTGCCAACTATGTAAAGAGGGTTAAGAACTCCATTGGTTATGTTGAGTTCGCCTATGCCAAGCAGAACAGGCTTGCACACACCCTCCTTAAGAACGCCGCAGGCAATTTTGTTGAGCCGAGCCTTAAGACCTTCAAGGATGCGGCAGCCACAGGTGACTTCGACCCTAAAAAGGACTTCTACCTCTGGCTCACTAACGCCCCTGGCAAGAACTCATGGCCAATAGCGGGTGCAACGTTCATCCTTCTAGCCAAGGAGAAAACCGACTCGAACAGGAAGGTGGTCAGGTTCTACGACTGGGCGTTTAAAAACGGAGACAAGACAGCCGAGAGGCTTGCATATATACCGCTTCCGGAGTCACTAAAGAAAAAGGTCAGGGAGTACTGGAAATCAGCAGGTATTTACTAAGGGTTTACAGCCTTCTAAAACTTGCAAAGATAGGGGCAGGGGCATCCCTGACTCCATCTCTACTGACTGTTTGGAGGTAAATATAGTTGCCGGTTAGTCTTAAGAAAAACCCGGTAGACCTCGCATTTCTCGTCATAACCGCTACTGCGTCGCTTTCTGTTTTGGTACTCATCCTTGGGATTGTGTTTGTCTTGTTTTCCGAGTCGGCTCTTTCCATAAAGGAATTTGGCATCCTCAGGTTTATCTTCTCTACCGACTGGAATCCGGTCATTGAATCCTACGGCGCGGCTACAAGCCTTTTCGGCACGGCTGTTACGACACTTCTTTCGCTTGTCCTGGCGATACCCGTGGCAATAGGGATAGCAATATTCGTAACAGAGATAGCCCCGGGCTTTCTTAAAGGTCCGATAGGTGTTGCCATAGAGCTTCTTGCTGCGATACCGAGCATCATATACGGCATGTGGGGACTCTTCACACTTGCGCCGATAATGGCTGACTATATCGAACCTGCACTGCAAGATACAGTAGGCAGGATACCCTTCGTGGGGATACTGTTTGAGGGTACGCCGATGGGTATCGACCTCCTTACGGCTAGCCTGATACTGAGCATCATGATAACACCATTTACTGCGAGCATCTCAAGGGATGCTTTTAACCTCACTCCTGCCATCGTAAAGGAGTCGGCCTATGCCCTGGGTGCGACAAAGTGGGAAGTCATGAAAAACATTGTCATCCCCTACTCAAAACTCGGTGTATTCGGAGGAGCGGTGCTTTCCCTCGGAAGAGCGCTTGGCGAGACAATGGCAGTGGCCTTTGTGCTTGGCAACAACCACCAGATAACCTCGTCGCTTCTTGATGCCGCGGCGACAATAACCGTCACGCTCGCAAACGAGTTTACTGAGGCAGACACAGATTTATATCTTTCAGCGCTTTTTAACCTTGCCCTCATTCTTTTTGTTATGAGTTTTGCAATCCTTGCAGTGGCTAAGTTCTTTCTCCTGAGAGCAGAGAGGAAGTTTACGAGATGACACGGGTTAGACTGAGAAAGATAGAGAGCTTCATTGCCCTTTCGTTATGTAGCCTTGCTGCCTTTGCAGGGATATTCTGGCTCTTCTTTATCCTTGGAGACGTAATTGTCCACGGGGCAAGCGCCCTGAGGCTTGAGTTGTTCACGAACGACCCTGCGCCTCCTGGCATCGAGGGCGGAGGACTGAGGAACGCCTTCGTGGGACAGCTCTTAATAACGTTCTTTGCCACCATCATAGGTGTCCCGCTGGGGGTTCTGGGCGGCACCTTCCTTGCCGAGTACGCCCGCGGAAAGAGGATAGCAAAGCTGATAAGCATACTTTCTGACATCATGGTCAGCGTGCCATCAATAGTGGTGGGCACTTTTGTTTATGCCGTGCTCGTAAAGCCTGTGGGACACTTCAACGGCTGGGCAGGAGCAGTAGCCCTTGCAATAATAATGATCCCAGTGGTTCTCAGGACCACAGAGGACATGCTAAGGCTCGTGCCATGGACGCTAAGGGAGGCTGCTTTTGCACTTGGTGCGCCATATTACAGGGTAATCACACAGGTCGTCTACAGAGGGGCTGCAGCTGGAATCTTTACTGGAGTCTTGCTTTCCATTGCGAGGGTTGCAGGTGAAACCGCACCGCTTCTTTTTACCTCGTTTAACAACTCGTTCTTCTCGATAAATATGAACGAGCCAATCTCATCCCTCACTGCAACCATATTCCAGTACGCCATGGGCCCCTATGACGACTGGCATTCGCAGGCATGGGCAGCCTCCCTTGTGATAACATTGTTCATCCTCCTTGTCACAATACTCGGAAGAATGATTATCAAGATGAGGTATGGCGGAAAATGACAGTAAAAGTTGAGGTAAAAGGGTTGAATTTCTATTACCCTGGAGGGGTCCAGGCCCTCAAGAACATAAATTTTAGCGTCTACAAAAACACAGTAACCGCTCTCATCGGGCCCTCCGGATGCGGCAAGACCACCCTTCTTAGGTGTTTTAACCGGATGCACGACCTTTACCCTGGAAACAGGTACGAAGGCGAGATACTCCTTGACGGCAGAAACATCCTTAGCAAAAACATAGACCTTATCGACCTTAGAAGCCGGGTCGGCATGGTGTTTCAGAAGCCTACGCCCTTTCCGATGAGCATATTCGACAACATATCCTACGGCTTGAAACTGAGGGGGATAAAGAAGAAGTCGGTGCTTTCAGAGCGCGTAGAGCACGCCCTAAAGCAGGCTGCCATATGGGATGAGGTCAAGGACAAGCTCTTTGAGAGTGCCTATACCCTCTCAGGCGGCCAGCAGCAAAGGCTGGTAATAGCAAGGGCACTTGCCGTAGAGCCGGAGATAATACTTTTTGATGAGCCCACCTCAGCCCTCGACCCAATATCGACAGCAAAGATAGAGGGACTCCTTGAACACCTGAAGAAATCTGTTACCATAATAATAGTCACTCACAATCTTCAGCAGGCGGCGAGGGTCTCAGACTGGACAGGTTTTTTGATGCTTGGCGAACTTGTGGAGTTTGACGCCACAGAGAAGATGTTTACATCGCCGAGAGAGAAACTGACGGAAGACTACATAACAGGGAGGTTCGGATAATGACGATAAGGGAAGAAGAATTCAGGACCCTTAAGGAGAACATCCTCAAGATGGCCTCCTTGGTTACGGATGCAATAAGCAAGTCTGTCAAAAGCCTTGTCGAGAGAGACTCAGAGGCCGCAAGGGAGGTAATCTCCGGCGACAAGCGCATAAACACCTACGATATAAAAATAGACGAGGAGTGCATAAGGCTCCTTGCCTTGAGCCAGCCGATGGGAAAAACCCTCAGGTTTATAACCACCGGCATGAAGATTACAACCGACCTTGAGCGCATAGCGGACAATGCAGTAAACATCGCCGAGCGTGCGATTGAGCTAAACGAGGAGCCGATACTCAAGCCCTATATCGATATACCGAGGATGTGCGAGATATCGCAGGGGATGGTCAGCGACGCCATCGAGGCCTTTGTAAAAGAGGACAGGCATCTTGCCCTCGACGTGATAAAGAGGGACAGCGAGATGGACGACCTCAACGAAGCTGTCTGCCTGGAACTCATGGCCATTATGACCCGAAACCCTGAGATGATTACTCGTGGAACAAAAATTACATACGTCTCAAAATACCTGGAGCGAATTGGGGACCATGCCACCAACATTGCCGAGATGGTCGTCTACATGGTCGAGGGAAAGATCATAAGGCACATGCTCCTTGAGGAGATAGAAGGACTCGAAGGAGAACAGCTAAATTAAACTAACTAGTTACTTGAACTAGTAGGGCTGTGGCTCCCCCAGGCGTGACTCTCATCTTCCGCGCTTGGCCCTGAGATTGGGATAAGTAAGCTACAACCGATGATTTATGCGTTAACAACAAGCACGGGACAGGGGGCATGGTTTATCACTTTATTAATAATATTGTAAACGAAAAACCGCCTGAAAAACCCACCGCCTTTTCTTGCCCCTATCATAATAAGGTCGCATCCTTCTTCAGAAGCAACTTGACTTATGGTCTCTGAAATATCACCCTTCTCCACCCTTATTTTCGCGAGGGCACCCTCTGCCCGTACAGTATCTTCAATCATAGAGACGGCCTCCGAACTGCATGAATTCAGTACGTCACTGATGTTTTTTATGCCCGTCAGGTCAATATCCCCTTCATACGGTGGTAGCACCTTTAGCACCGTGACCCAGCACTTCTCGTCATAGGCAAGGGCAAGACCTTGTTTTAAGACCTCCATGGAGCCGTCTACCGCTATAAGTATCTTCCTGTATCCTTTCATATCCTTATTAACTCACTACCAGGACCGGAACGGTGGAATAAGCGATCACCCGCTCCGTTGTGCTCCCCATTATCGCCCTGTTAACCCCTCTCCAGCCATAGCTGCCCATCACTATCAGATCACTTCTGAGACCATTTGCTATCTCCACAATCTTGTCCGCTACATGCCCTTCTTCTACAATGGTGCTCACCGAGGTGCCCTTCTGGTATGCCAGCATCTCTCCCTCGGAAACAATCTTTCTCGCTTCATCAAAAAGCTTCTCCTGTATCGAGGTTGTCTTGAAAAACTCAAGCATTTCCTCGTAACGCGGGATCACATAGAGAAGGGTTATTACAATGTCATCGGTTTCGCATAGTTCAACCGCCTTGAGTAGTGCCCTTTTGCTTGATTCAGAGCCGTCAAAGGGTACGAGTATGGAGTCGTACCTGCCTGTGTACCCATTGTAGGGGTGCTTTACTACCAGGACATCGCAGGGGGAATCGACGATAACTCCGGACGTCACGCTCCCCATTATCATCCTCTTAATGCCTTTCCTCCCGTATGTGCCCATAGCGATAAGGTCTGCTCCTTTTTCCCTTGCGATGTCCACTATTACCTCATGGGGCTCGCCTTCACGGACCACGATATCAATATCTATGCCCAACTCAGAGGAGTATTGCTCTTGTGCCTGATAGCATGCCTTCTTTCCCATCTCGAGTCTCTTGTCAAGCTGTCCCGGGGAAATACTGAACTCTTCCGTATCGAAATAGACAGCGTGGACAAGAATAATTTTGCCCCCGTGATTTTTTACCCAGTGTGCTACCTCGATGAGTGCGGCCCTGCTGTATTCAGTGTCGTCAAAACCGACTAAAATGTTCTCGTATACTCTCAATGCGCACCTCCGCCTTTTCTGAACACCATGCCCACGCCGAAGCCAGCAGCCAGCGCTATGACTATAGAGAGCACACCGTACAGGGCACCCTTGTTCTTTGCCATGTCTGCCAGCAGTTTGACAAATCCTACCTGCTCGACAACCACCTTCGCCTCTGCTTTATCAACCACCTTGCCGTCCTTCACGGCATAAACCGTGACGGTGTATGTGCCAGGTGGCACCTCGTAGGGCCAGTACATCTCGGTATAATAGGCCTCTCCGTCGTCTTTCCGCGTAAATGAGATATTACCGTAAGAAATTGCAAAGAGCCTTGAGGACTCTTTGTATTTCACCAGTTCTTTAAACCATCTGCTCTTGCCGTCTTCGCCCATGTCCGGGGTTATCTCTGCCTGCCGCTCTAACGCACGGTATCCGATTGCATACTTGTCTAACTCCTCAGGTGTGAGAATGTCCTCGAGCTTTTTGGTGCTCCTTATAAAATAGACGTTTGGCACATGCTCGAATGTAAGCTTGTCGACATTCATCCACAAAATTCCCGCTACCTTGTCCTTTCTTCTTAATACCTGGTGGCCCTCCGGAGAGGTGATTTTTATCACCAGATCAGTCCCCGGATCGGTCTCTCCGCTTACACTCACAATGCTCCCGTGATAAGTGAAGTTAACTTTTATGTGGTCGTGATTCGTCTTTGCGGTAAGTTTGGCTAAAACAGCCACCGGGAAGAGACATAATACCGACAATGCAGTAGCAACAAGTATGAGTTTCTTGAAGTATGGATAATTCATTAATGACCTCCCATTGGTGAAAGTAGTAGGTCAGGCGTAAGTGTAAGGTCAAAGATTATTTTTACCGTGACAGCGAGCACTATCATCGCAAGCAAAATCTTTAGCTGCTCGCCTTTCAGTCTTCTTCCAATCACCGCCCCTACCTGCGCTCCTATGGTCGAGCCCAAAAGAAGCAATACGGCAAGAGTAAAGTCCACCGTATGGTTTGTATAGGACTGAAGGAAAGTGACCTCAGTACATGTAAAAAGGATCTGGAAAAGGCTTGTCCCCACCACGACATGCATGGGCATCCTCAGGAAATATACCATGACGGGTACCATCAAGAAGCCGCCGCCTACGCCCATCACTGCAGCCAGGATGCCCACAAGGCACCCGAACACCACAGGCACCAAGGCCGAGTGGGTAACTCCGGATTTTTCAAACCTGGTCTGGAAGGGAAGGGATTTGAGAAACCTCCCGAATTTTGAATCTGACTTTGGGCTCGCCTCTTTCCCGTCCTGGTCTTTCTTCCTTATGTTCGAAAGGCTCTCAAGGAACATGTATGTGCCCACGCCTCCAAGCATCAGCACATAGGTCAATTTGATGACAAAGTCGGCGTTGCCCATCATCCTGAGGACTTTAATGGCTTGAACCCCTAAAAGTCCTCCCAAGAACCCTCCGGCAAGGAGAAAAAGGCCCATTTTAAAATCCACATTGCCCAGCCTCCAGTGAGCGTAAGTTCCTGAAGTGGAAGCCGCCACTATCTGGTTGGAGTCAGTCGCCGCAGCCACCGTCGGGGGAATGCCTATCATGATAAGAAGCGGGGTCATCAAAAACCCCCCTCCCACACCAAAAAGCCCTGAAAGCAGTCCAACTGCCAAACCAAGCCCTATAGGCAGGAATATGTTAATACTCGTTAACGCTACCGGTAAATAAAGATACACTCAAAGCCCTCCTTTTTCTGACTGGATGATTTCAATGTGAAACTTGCCTCCTTTGCTGAGCCATCGTAACCACAGGACGCGATGAAGCCTTCATCAGCCGACTCAGTATGTTGCCGCTGCGTGTCACATTCGGGCTTAGCAGGACCATATCAATCCTGCTCTTCTCTTTCAGAAGGTCCTTTACCGCGGAAACCGTATCCATAAGCCCGGTGTGGATGCTTGCCCTGATGCCTGCGCCGTTGCATCTTTCCTGAAGATAGGCGTGGACAGCAGCAGTGTCTTTGCCTGATCTCGCACTCCCTGACATTACCTGTCTCGCTGTCTCGTGCTCGTTCGCCTCCGCGAAGGTAATTGCGGTCATTAAGTCCTCAAACATCTCCCCTATATTCCTTTTATTAATCAAGAGTATCCTCAACTTCTGACCAAGCATGCTTGCAAGGTAAATGGCATAGGAAAGTCCTTCCTCAAGAGTCTCGTCCATATAGGTAACGAATAATATCTCTTTCTCTTTCATCGCTTTTTTCACCCCTCAGTGACTTAAAGGGCAAAAATGGTGCCAGAGATAAGTTGTTGATTTTAAAGGAAATTAAAAAGGTAGGGAGATAAGATGTGTTTCAAATTTGAACGGAGCTGGACGCTACTCGTTCTTAAGCATCCGCCAGAGACTGGTCCTTGAGATGCCGAGGAGCCTTGCGGCCTCTGCCTTATTGCCTCCCAGCAGCTCAACAACCGACCGCACATACTCTTTGACCAGTTCTTCGACAGGCTTGATTTTGTCAGGCTCGAGTGTTTCAATTTGGAACATTTTAATTGTTTGAGGGAGGGAATCAGGCGTAATAAGGGATCCTTTCTCGAGGATAATGGCCCGTTCGATGATATTTTCCAGTTCCCGGACGTTTCCGGGAAAACTGTAGTTCTTCAAGATTTCCATAGCCTCTTTCGTAAAGCCGGTGATGTTCTTCCGGTAATCAGGAAGGTGTTTCTTGAGGAAAAACCTGCTTAATGGCTCAATATCACTTTTCCTTTCCCTGAGAGGCGGGATGTATATTTCCATGACGTTCAGCCTGTAGTACAGGTCCCGCCTGAACCTGCCGCTGGCTATCATCCCGGCAATGTTCTGGTTTGTCGCTGCAATGAACCTGACATCGACCCTGATAGGCTTTGTTCCGCCCACGCGGAAAAACTCCTTCTCCTCAATTACCTTTAACAGTTTCGCCTGCAGGCCCGGAGACATCTCGGCTATCTCATCGAGAAAAAGGGAACCGGTGTCAGCTATTTCAATAAGCCCTTGCTTCTGTGCAACAGCCCCGGTAAAGGCGCCTTTTTCATGCCCGAACAACTCACTTGCAAGCAGCTCTTCCGTAAAAGTGGCACAGTTTATAGACAGAAAAGGCTTGTCCTTTCTGGGGCTGGAAAAGTGGATTATTTTCGCCAGCAGGTTTTTGCCCACCCCGCTTTCGCCTGTGAGAAGCACTGAGCAGTCGGAGTCCTGTATGCTCTGGATTATCTCGATGATATTCTTCATGCTTTCGCTTTCTGCGATAATGGAGATGTCTTTTTGGATGTTGAGGAAGGTCTTCAAAGCGATATTTTCTCTTTTTAATATCCTCTGGTCATATACTTTATTCACCTTGAGTATCAGCTCGTCCAAGTCAAAGGGTTTAGGCACATAATCGGACGCCCCTTTCTTCATTGCTTCCACCGCGGAGTTTATGCTCCCGAAGCCGGTTATGACTATCACCTCGGTCTCAGGGGCTATCTTTTTTACACGGGAGAGAAGTTCAATGCCGTCCATGCCGGGCATCTTTATGTCTGCGATGAGGACGTCATAACTGTCCTTTTCTACCTTCTCAAGCGCATCGAGGCCATTACCAGTCCCCTCGACCTCATACCCCTCGTTTTGCAGCGCACGCAGGAGATGTTTTCTGGTTATCTCCTCGTCCTCGGCTATAAGAACCTTAAACGCCATATTTACGCGTTTCCTTTCTTTGGCAAGGTAATCTCAAAAGCCGTGCCCACGCCTTCCTCACTTACCACGGATATATTACCATTATGTTTCTTGATTATATTCAAAACAATCGCAAGTCCCAAGCCAGTGCCTTTTTCCTTTTTAGTGAAAAACGGGTCGAAGATCTTTTCTCTGTCCTCTTCAGACATTCCCTTGCCGGAGTCTGAGACCCAGATTTTCACACTGTCCTCTTCAGGGACCACCTTTACCACAAGGTCTCCTCCATTTTCCATGGCTGCCACAGCATTGGCAAACAGGTTCACAAACACCCTTTCAATCTGCCCGGGGTCAGCATAGAGTGTAACTCCCTGAGGGACTGTGTCTAGAGTAAACCGGATTTTCCCTGTGTCTACAGACTTTTTCAGGTGGGCAAAGGCCTCTGTTATAAGGCTGTTCAGTTCGACTTTTTGCAACTGGGGCTCCCGCTCCCTGGCAAATTCAAGGAGGTCTGCAACAATTCCCTTAACCCTGACCGTCTGCCCGACGATATCGTCAACAATTTCTCTCATTGAGGGCGAAGCATCGTCGCTGAGCTGTTTCCTAAGCATCTGAACGGATATATAAATATTGTTCAGGGGATTGTTCAGCTCATGGGCAATGCCAGAGGCCAGCGTCCCTATAGCGGCCAGTTTCTTGGACTGAAGCAGTTCCTGGTTTTTCTCGCGGAGTTCCTCTTCCCACTGGGCAAGCTGTTCGTCCATGCGGTTGAATTTTTCAACAAGTATTCCTACCTCATCCTGACTGCTACCTTCCGGGCGCGGAGCTGGAATATTGGACACATATCTGTTCCCGGTCTTCTCCACCAAATCCATCAGGGTCTTCAGGCGTTTCACCACATCATTGCTGATAAAAAAGAGCGCTCCGAGGCCAATAACTAAGAAAAGCGGAAAGATCACCAGTATCGCTAACTGCGATATGTGGATGCCTCTTTCGACATTTTCCCTTGCGGACTTGTCCAGTTTCTTTGAGGCGGTAATAATGCCCTCGCCGTTCTTTCTCAGCAGGTTTATCTCCGAGTCGAGCTTCCTCAGCTTCGTAATGAGTGGATGTCCCGAAGGCAGTGAAAAAATATCTTCCAGGAACTCCGCAGCGTAAAGCGGCCTGTCAAGGAAGTTTGCCTCAATGAGGGGAAGGAACTTGGCATACGGATCAGAGGATGCCCTCATGCCCTTGAGTTCATCTGATATCTCCTTCGACAGTCTTTCTATTCGTCTGAACCTCTCTTCATACTCATGAACGAGCTCTCTTAAAGGGGACGCTTTACCCGGAGCCTTTGCCTGAAGGCTGTTTGCAATGTTTTTCAGCTGATCTAGATAATTATATATCGCCTCCGTTTCTCCTCTAGTTGCAGGATAAAGAAAGAAATTTTTTTCGTGTCTTCTGAGTTGAAGGGACTTGCTTCTCACAGTGTCGGTTATCTCAAGAAACCGCATTTCATTTTTGATCTGGACGAAGTTTACATATTCAAAGGCTGCGAGGATAGCGATAATGAAGGCACTGATGAAAAAACCAAAGATTATTTTCTTCCGTAACGACATTAACATTATTATATCTCATTCTTTCGCGGTAATGTTTTAGGTCACGGTTAAACTATCTGTAAAAACGGGAAGGCCTTCGGGTATCCTTTTAAACCTGTCGAAAACTCATAAAGGAAGGAAACCAAAGCCTTATGAAAAGGATACCACCGAGCGAGAAAATTCGTAAGGGGCTCAGCAAAACTTTCTGAGATATGTTTTCTTCTTTGTGATGACTCCAAGGCAGGAAAATAATCCGAAGACAGGGTATTTGTTTTGCCGAGGGCCTGACAGTTCCGCCAGCTAACCTCTTGATTTTAATGTATTATTCGACCATCTCTGGGGGTTATATTTTCACGGACATCCCGCACCCGTTCTATCGACATAATTTGAGAAATATACTACTTTCAGATTGAACTATGCAGGCAAGGCTTCTTCCTGAAACGTTGAGTTCTTAATTCTATTAAAATCTTCCCATCTCTCTAAGAGCAAGATAGGATTCATCGCGGTTACTACGTCTATTTAGCTCATTACTATATCTCAATCCAAGAGTTTCTGCATTACACTTAATCCACTCAGAGAATTTAGTTTTACCGGTAGGAGGTGAGTCTGTAAATAACAGGTTGCTCATTAGTCCCTTTATTTCATCCTGCGTAATTACAACATCTCCAAGAACGATACCAGCCAACTTGCCAAGCAAATAACCTATCTGAGGAGGTATTGAAATAATTGGTCTTGATAAGCCAAGAGCGCTGCTTATTTCACGTACTAATTCCTTGTAAGTATACGTTTCAGGTCCGATCGCATCTATAATCCGATTTTTGTATGTCTTACTTGCTTCAACTGCCAGTTCCGCGAGATCTTCTACATAAATCGGTTGTAACTTATATTCTCCACTTCCGAAGACACCAAAAACAGGAAACTTCCTTAAGAACCAAGCAATGTTGTTTATTAAAATGTCTTCTTTCCCGAAGATAACAGCAGGTCGTAATATAACGTATGGAATACCGGATTCTATAAGAGCATGCTCTAATATAGCCTTTCCTCTAAAGTACTCAAATGGAGAATCCTCAGAAGGATTCGTTATGCTTATGTGCACAATTTTTTTAATTCCAGCTCTCTTCGCCGCCTCGAAAAGAACAAGCGAGTTTTTTATTGCGTCCGAAAAAGAAAAGTTCTTATGATTGAATCTTACCCAGTAATTATTGAATAAAACAGATGCGCCTTCTAATGAAGATGTCAACTTATCAATATCATTAAAATTATAAGGATAAGCTTTTACACTTCCATTAAATGGATTGGATCGACCAATAGAATTAGTTAAGGTTCTCACCTCATAACCTTCATTTAGTAGTCTAATTGCTATGTATTTTCCGGTATATCCAAATGCTCCTGTAACGACACATATTTCAGAATGTTTCATTTTGATGTCTCCAAAATTATGCTTTTTTAGTTAGGTCCCAAAAGTTCTTTTTGAGATCTTCGAGTGTTATGAATACACTCACCATCTTATCCATGTTAGCGATGAACTCCTCTAAGTTCTTTAATCGTTCTTCAGTAAATGCTATATCTGCTGTCTTCGATATTCTCTTTAATTCCTTAGTTTGCTGACGCAATTTCCCTATAGATGATAGTGCTTGACTGAATTCCTTCTTCTCCCGTTCCCGAAGAACACCGCGAATTATCTTCCAAAAATCAGTTTCGGCTTCGTAATAATCCTTTCTATCTCCCTTAACCCATACCCGTTTAACCATATTCCAACGGAGAAGATTGCGTATGTTGATGCTTACATTGCCTTTACTTATGGACAAACTCTCGGCCATCTCCTGAAGTGTCAAGGGCTTAGACGACAGATACAGCAGGCCGTAGAGTTGACCCATTATTTTGCTAAAACCCCAAAATGATGAAATTCGACCCATAGTTTCAATAACACTTTCGTGAATCTCAACGATCTTATTACTCATGTGTCTTACCCCCTATTGGTTCCTCTTCCCTTTTGAATTTTCTGATAACCACCAAAAAGGACAAAAGATCAAGCTGCTCAAAAAATAATGGATTTCTGTCATATCCAACCCTATAATATTAATCGTTTAGAACAATCTAAATATATAATATTATATAAATAACTGCCTGTCGAGTGCTTTTTGAAGGCAGTTCGTAAACGCTCTGCCCTGTCTGGTTGGCGATGGCGAAGGCAATCGAGAACCTAATGGAAAAGATTGAGGTCTGACTTGCCTTATACACAAATTTCTACTATATTAGGTGTATGACATGAAAGGAGGTTATCCATATGTTAAGAACGAATATCGAACTTGACGAAAAACTCGTAAACGAAGCCATGAAGCTCACCCGAAAGAAGACCAAAAAAGAGCTCGTAAATTACGCCCTCAAGGAACTCGTAAGCAAGCTAAAGAGGAAAAGTCTCCTTGAGCTTGAGGGTAAAGTGAAATGGACTGGCAATCTCGATAAGATGAGGAAGAGCAGGGTATGATCCTTGTTGACACCAGCGTCTGGGTTGACTTCCTGAGGGGCACAAACTCCCCCCAGCGACGGATGCTCCACAGGCTCATCGAAGAAGAGGAGGACATCTCCATCACGGAGATAATCCTTACGGAGATCCTTCAAGGGATAAAGGAAGACAGAGATTTCAAGGCGGTGAAGGAGTATCTTCTGGAATTCCCAATCCATAGACCGAAGGGCATCGAGACCTACCTGAAGGCGGCAGATATTTACAGAGACTGCAGAAAAAAGGGCAGAACCATAAGGAAAACCGTAGACTGTATTATTGCCGCCATATGCATTGAAAATAGCCTTACTCTCCTTCATAAAGACAGAGACTTCGACCTCATTGAGGAATGCGCCGGACTCAAGGTACTAAAGGTATAAAAGGTGGCAGGTGTTTTACAATTCTCTTTAATAAGGGTATGGCCCTTTTGCTGCCTAATTCTTCAAAAGCAAAAATGACTGTTCCCAGAGTGCCCTCAGGCGGTTGGAGAGGTGCCGCCTTTGTTGCCTATTCCCTCTCGAGGGCCTAACGTGCGGTTCATAAAATCGTATGCGGCTCCTGAAATGGACTTATTGAGAGCTTCCGCTGGAATCACTAAGCCTTCTAATATCATCAGGTTATCAAAGGGCGTGCAGCTCCCAAATGCAGAAAGCGGTGTTAATTACAACTTCCTTGCCGCCCTCTGGAGCTAGGAAAATGTCCGTGCCGCGATTTATCGCGATATTTCACAACGCATTTTCCTTCGCCTACGAGAAACTGATAGAGCAAGCCACCATTATTTTTGTAAAGAATTGAACTTTTCCGTGTATTGTAGTACTGTCCATACGAAAGCGGAATGGCTCCATGTGAGCGGGGAAACAGAAAGGGGGCAACCGTTTGTAGGGTGCACCTGTTCTGCAAGCACACCAGAAGGAAGCGCATTCTTCGCACACCATTCAAGGTAAGGTAGAGCTTCATGGAGTTCCTGAAGATTTTCGGCTCGAGCGATAACATACTCTCCTAACCAGAGCGTTGAGATAACCCAGGGATTGCCGGGGATATCCTTTGGGCTATCATCCGCCCGTTGATAGAGATCATCTTGGTATCGGGCACAACCCCCAACAGGAGTTTTGAGCCATAATTGCTGGCGTATGGCCTTCATCGTTTCAATCATCCGTGGGTCTCGGGGTGAAAATACTCCCAGAGTCGTGAGTCCCAAAAGGCTGACGTCGATTACTTCATCGAGTTCATAGCCCTTGCCCTTCCGGTAACCTGAGCGGGCGTACCTCTTCAGACCGGTGTGGTATAGGTGCTCAGTAAGCCCTTTCTTCATTTGATCGGCCACTTTGTCATATCTCTCGGTCAAGGAGGTATCTTGAAAGAGTCTTGCAAAATTCGCCGCCGCTCTGAGGCCGGCAATCACCGCTGCGACGGTAAAGGAGTGCACTCCGTAACGCTCTTCCCAGAGGTCAAAGGATGGGATAGGCAGCAGGGTCTCAGAATCACGGTGCTTTACCAAAAAATCGGCGGACTTTTGAATAAGCTTCTTGTAGAAATGCCTGATGAATTCTATGTCTTTCGAAATCTGGTAGTATATCCAAAGCGCCCAAAGAACCAAAGCGGTCGAGTCCTCCTGTATGGGAAGCACCTCCTCCCCATCCACTAACCAAGGGTGCCAATTGCTTGCCAGCGATCTATCCGGATTATAATGCTGGAAGAGATATCCCTCCTCTGATAAAACGCGAGAACAAAAGTCGAAAAAATTCCTGCATACATGCGAGTAGCCGGCCTTCGCCAGAGCGGCGACGACGAAAGCCCCGTCGCGCCCCCACATGTAAGAATAAGTATCCTTTCCAAAACGAACGATATCGGAGTCATTTGCGGCAATAATTGCTCCCCGGTTATCGATCTGTGTTCTCAAAACGAGGAGGCTTCGGTTGAAAACATCGGTGACTGTTTTGGGCAGATCTCCAAAGGATCTGGACTCTTTTCGAACCCACGCTTCCCAGTAATCCGATGTCCGTTTGATCAGTTCTTCCGGCGTCCTCTTCTGTACATCCTGATTGAGTTGAGCCACCTCATGGTATCGAGTGCCTGCAGCTATCCAGTAAAAGGCCGTTGCTTTCCCGCCTGGTGGCAGGCGCAACCATATTCCGATTGTAGAGTCGGCAGAGCCCCAGGCGACCGGATATCCACTAAGTTCGCCGTCCTCAGCATCTTTCCAGGTTCCCTCCTTTCCCTCTATTTCCTTGATTCCGCAAGCGAAGTAATCGACACCACACTTTCCGCCCCCGGAACAATTGATGAGAAAATACCGATTAGCTTTATAATGGATGATGGAACGGGTTCGCGGGTCAAAATAAGCCGTGTCTCCGATATCATTGCCATAAAGGTGAAAGTCGTGAGTAAAAAAGAGCCTCACTTGACGCTCCTTCTCTTCCAGGTTTGTCACCTCGACCTTTTTAATATATACGTTTAAGTCCAGGTCAACCACATCACTGCAGCGAAGCTCCAAACACAAAGCCTCGTTTTTCAGGAAGACATCAGTCACGAGGCTGTCATCATGATACCTCAGGTCCCTTTTCCATTCCGGGCCCATCCAGGAGAAGCCTCCATCCACCCAAACCCCGAACCGAAAGGGATGTCCTTTTGAATGGTTCTCTTGGCCTATCAAAGGGAAATACACATCCCGAATCCGGTAGTCCGAGTCAAAATTGAAAAGGAGATTGCCGTTGCTTACAGGAATGTCTTTGGGCATAGTTCCATTACGAGGCCATGTTGCTAAAAGGAAGAGGTTTCAAAGGATTATTCGCCATGGCTGACTGATATTTTATACTCGTCGAGTATCTGCTGATACAGCTCTGAATACTTTTGGGCCATACTTGTAACGGAGAAACGATTCTGCACATGCCTCTGACATTCACGAGGATCAATGCTGTCGATGCGGTCAACTGCCCCAATCATATCATCCAGAGAATTCACCACGAACCCTGTTTTTCCGTCCACTACAATTTCTGGAACGGCTCCCTCTCCGAATGCCAGGACTGGCGTGCCGCACGCCATTGATTCGATCAGAATGAGCCCAAATGGTTCCCCCCACTGTATAGGAAACAAGGTGGCCCGTGCATGCCCATACCATTGTTTCTTTTGCTCTCTGTTGAGTTCTCCGATGTAGATAATCTGTTTGTCGCAGTCCAGTAAAGGCTTTATTACCTTCTCATAATAGTCTTTATCAGCGGGATGTTCGGCAATGTCAACAAATAGGTCGATAGAACCCCTCAAGCTTTCTAAGAACTCTTGGTCTGCGGGTTTATTCTGGACATAACCGGCAATGATGAGTTTGGAACCAGTCTTTTTTGCAACTTCTATGGCTTTGTCCTGTCCCTTGACCGGGGTCACCCTGCCTATGGTGAATAAATAGTTATCTTTGACCGGCTTCTCTTTAAAATGCCAGTCTTGCATTTCGATTCCATGATGGATAGTTATAATATTCGCTAAGCCGTTATACTCTTGTTTTTGGTATTTGCTTATTGCTACGAAATGCATAGAGGGGTTTTGCATGGTGTTAAACCGCTGATAGCAGTCTTTTTTAATCCCAGTGTCTTCGGCGGGCACATGAAGAGTCATCACGATTGGCAGAAGCGGACTGAATACCCCATCATAAATGTAATCCAACCATGCGTGCATGTGGATGATATCAATATCGCCCATCTCTGCCCTTTCCAGTGCCTTCGAAAGGTGCATCTTAACGATTTTTGTTTGCTCCGGGGTGCTTTCACGCACATAGTCACCGAGACTTCGCTGGACAGTGACGTATTGTTCCCCAGTGACACAGGAATCGGCGGAACAAGCAACGATGGACCGATGACCTAAAGATCGAAGTCCTTTATCAATATTGTAAATAACAGTTTCTATTGGACCATAACCGAGATCCGGTTTGATCGGCTTGTTGATTGTCGCCACTTGCAGCACTGTCAGCCTTTTAAACTTCGTCTTTGTTGTCATGGTAGATTTCTGTAGGTAAAGCCACAACTATCACCTTTCACATGTTTACTACATCATACAGGAAATAAAAAAATTTACAACTGCATTTTGAATATTTCGACCTTCAACCGCAGTGAAACCTAGTTTTAACTTGCATGATTATTGCAGAATTCTTATGTGAAAATAGGGACTTTCGGAGGTGCTGGGCACGAAGCTTCTTCATGCCCTCTAAGGCCGTTGCATCAATCCGTCCATATCAAGTCCTCTTATAGAAAGGTTTCGTATGGACTTAAGCAAGAAGGATGTCTGGGCTCAAGCAGAGTAATCTTAATAAAAGGAAACTAAAAAGAATGGCTCCTGGGGAGGACTCGAACCCCCGGACACCTTCAGTAAAAACAAGCACTTACAGCCTGCCTTTTCTCACAATTAATTCCTGCCGTTTATTCGTAAATCTCACCTGAGAAAATCACAGAGATGTCTTAAAA
>MTOV01000005.1 GCA_002011815.1 Nitrospirae bacterium JdFR-86
AAAATTTTTTGTGTCTGAAACCCGAAGGGTTGAGTTTAAAAAATTTTACCGGAGGCAGACCGAGTAAGCCGCCCGGAAATTTTCACAGGGCGCCCTTTTTGCGCTACTTTTTGGGCGAGCAAAAAGTAGCAGAGGTTTGAGGCGGAGCCCCATAAACATAAAACCCTTGCTGGTGTTTTACATTTATTTTTATTTTATGCTATGGTTTAATTTGTCCTGAAGCCTGACTAAAAAGACTTTGGAGGCCTTATGAAAAAAATCGTTCTTGCTTATTCAGGCGGGCTTGATACTTCTGTAGCCATCAAGTGGCTCAAAGAGGAATACGGTGCCGAGGTCATCGCCTTCTGTGCAGACCTGGGGCAGGGCGAAGACCTGAAGGCGATAAAAAACAAGGCGCTTAAAACCGGTGCCTCGAAAGTCTATATGGAAGACCTCAGAGAAGAGTTTGTAAAAGACTATATATTCCCCATGCTCAGGGCAAATGCAGTGTATGAAGGCGGATATCTCATGGGCACATCCATAGCAAGACCGCTTATTGCGAAAAAGCAGATCGAGATCGCAAAAAAAGAAAAAGCCGCAGCAGTTGCACACGGGGCAACAGGCAAGGGGAACGACCAGGTAAGATTTGAACTCACTTACTATGCCCTTAAGCCGGACATAAAGGTCATTGCACCATGGCGTCTCTGGCCCTTTGATTCCAGACAGTCTTTAATCGAGTATGCACAGAGCCATAACATTCCCGTGCCTGTTACAAAAGAGAAGCCTTACAGCACAGATATGAACATATTCCATATAAGTTATGAGGGCGGTATACTCGAAGACCCGTGGGCAGAACCACCTTCTGACATGTATACAATGATAGTGCCACCTGAAAAAGCACCCAACAAGCCTACCTATATTGAAATCGGCTATGAAAAAGGCAATCCTGTTTCTGTCAACGGCAAGAAGATGAAACCTGTAAAACTCCTGCAGAAGCTCAATGCCATTGCAGGACTAAACGGCATTGGAAGACTCGATATTGTAGAGAACAGATACGTAGGCATGAAATCAAGAGGAGTCTATGAGACACCCGGTGGCACAGTGCTTCATGCTGCCCACAGGGCAATCGAGTCTATTACCCTGGACAGAGAAGTCCTGCACTTAAGGGACTCTCTTATTCCAAAGTATTCCGAACTTATATATTACGGTTATTGGTTTTCGCCGGAAAGAAGCGCCCTCCAGAAGTTTATTGATGAAGTACAGGAAAACGTTACAGGCACGGTCAGACTCAAACTGTACAAAGGTTCTGTGACTGTCGTGGGAAGAAAGTCACCAGTATCGCTTTATCGTCCTGAACTTGCAACATTTGAGGCAGAGGAGGTTTATAACCAGAAAGACGCCGAGGGGTTTATAAAACTCAACTCCCTGAGACTGAGAATAAAACAGATGTAGACGGCAGAAAGGGCATTTGCCTGCCCGCAGCACCCGTGTTATGCATAACGACATACATCTCATAGCACTTTGTTCTATTCCTGACATAGGTCCTGTGACTGTAAGAAGGCTTGTCTCGGTCTTCGGCTCGGCAGAAGCAGTCTTTAAATCAGGGGTTAAAGAGCTTACTGGAGTTGAAGGAGTTGGGAAGAAAAGGGCGGAGGCTATCAAAAACTTCTCCGGATTCAGTGGAATCGAAAGAAACTTAAAGAAACTAAAGAATCAGGGGGTAAAAGTTATCGCGCTTGATTCAGACAGATACCCTGAGATGCTCAGGAACATACAGGATCCACCTCTTGTTATTTACATGAAAGGCGATATGACACCAGAAGACAAATACGCCATAGCCATAGTGGGTTCAAGGAAACCCACTCCGTATGGCATATCTGTAACCGAGACCATGGCCTCTGAGCTGGCTTCGATGGGTTTTACCATAGTAAGCGGTCTTGCACGGGGCATAGACACTGCTGCGCATAAAGGCGGGGTAAGATGCGGCGGAAGAAGCATTGCTGTTTTAGGCTCAGGCATAGATGTGCCGTATCCGCCTGAAAACAAAGGACTCATGGAAAGAATCTCAAAGGCAGGATGCGTGCTTAGTGAGTTTGCGCCTGGAACTCCGCCTAACAAAGAAAACTTTCCCCGTCGTAACAGAATAATAAGCGGGCTTTCCCTTGGTGTGCTCGTGGTGGAGGCAGCAGCAGAAAGCGGTGCTCTTATAACCGCACGCTATGCACTTGAGCAGGGAAGAGAGGTCTTTTCAATCCCTGGAAACATAAATTCCAAAGTATCTTCAGGCACAAACGAGCTTATAAAACAGGGTGCAAAACCTGTAGTAAAGGCAGAGGATATCGTGGAGGAACTTGCACCACTGCTTAGAGGCTTTATAAAATCAAAGGAAAAGGTTAAAATTTCTGTTTCTGACGAGGAAAAGGCTCTCTGCAAGATAATGACCGGAGAGCCAAAACACATAGACGACATCTCAAGGGAAAGTGGAATGCCTGTCTCAAAGGCCCTTGCAGTACTGCTTGGGCTTGAGCTCAAAGGCATTGTAAAACAACTGGAAGGAAAGAGGTTTTATCTGGCATAAACATGGCTAAGGCATACAGTGGTGAAATAAACCTTGCTGAGTATCTTGATGCTGACGAGCTTGATGCCGTCAGAACAGTGCTCGCTTACATTCTGATGAAGAACACCGACCTGGACGGAGAGACGATATATTCGCTGGTCTTTCAGGGCGGAGACAAAATAATCTGGCATTAAAGAGGTGCGCTGATGAACTCACTGGTTATTGTAGAGTCGCCTGCAAAGGCAAAAACCATAAATAAGATTCTGGGGAAGGGGTTTAAAGTCAAGGCATCTGTAGGTCATGTAAAAGACCTGCCTGCCAAGGAACTCGGCGTTGACGTGGAAAACGACTTCAAGCCTGCCTACGGGATAATCCCTGGCAAGGAAAAAATCATAAAGGAACTCAAGCGCGCTGCAAAGGATGCAGACCGTGTTTATCTTGCCCCGGACCCTGACAGGGAAGGAGAGGCAATAGCCTATCACATAGCAACTGAAATCGCAGGCAAAGACAACGGGGATAAGATATTCAGGGTCACATTCAACGAGATAACAGAGCGGGCAGTAAAAGACGCCATAAACAATCCCGGCAGAATAGACATGAACAAGGTTGATGCCCAGCAGGCAAGAAGGATTCTCGACCGGCTTGTGGGCTATGGGTTAAGTCCGCTTTTGTGGAAAAAGGTAAGAAGAGGGCTTAGTGCAGGAAGAGTTCAGTCTGTTGCCGTAAGGCTCATAGTCGAAAGAGAACGGGAAATAGAATCTTTCAAGAAAGAGGAATACTGGTCTATAACCGCAGAACTTGAAGGCACAGCACCACCTGCCTTCAAGGCAAGGCTTTACAAATACGGGGATAAACTTGTCATAAACCGGGATGCCCCTGAAGGACAGAGATTTCTCATCACCAATAAGGAAAGTGCCGACAGGATCGCTGCTGAGGTCAGAACAGGAGAGTTTACCCTAGACAAAATAGACAAGAGGCTCCGGAAGAGAACACCGCCTCCGCCTTTCATAACCAGCACCCTGCAGCAGGAAGCAGCACGGAAGTTAGGTTTTACAGCAAAGAAAACCATGCTCCTTGCACAACAGCTTTACGAAGGCATAGAACTTGGCAAGGAAGGCTCTCACGGTCTTATAACATATATGAGAACAGACTCAGTAAGGGTTGCCGAAGAGGCGCAGAAATGGGCAAGAGAATATATAGAAAAGACCTTTGGCAAGGAATTCGTTCCTGATAAACCACCGAAATACAAGAGCAAGTCCTCTGCACAGGAAGCCCACGAAGCCATAAGACCAACCCTTCCTGAGAAGACACCGCAAGAGGTAAAACCTTTTCTTTCAAGAGACCAGTACCGTCTTTACACGCTCATCTGGAACAGGTTTATTGCAAGCCAGATGAAGCCTGCTGAGCTTGAGCAGACCACACTGGAGATATCCTGCCGGACGGAAACCGGCTCTTCGGTTTTCAGGGCATCAGGCAGTGTCGTAAAGTTTCCGGGCTTTACTGCTCTTTATACAGAGACGCTCGACGAGATAGCGGAAGAGGAAGGACTCCTTCCTCCGCTTAAACAGGGAGAGATACTCAAGGTCATTGGTATTGAACCCAGACAGCACTTTACACAGCCGCCTCCGAGATACACAGAGGCTACCCTTGTAAAGACACTTGAAGAGAAAGGCATTGGAAGACCGAGCACATACGCAACAATACTTTCAACCATTACAGAAAGGAAATACGTGCAGAAAGAGCAGGGCAGGTTTGTCCCGACTGAACTCGGCATCGTGGTCAATGATTATCTGGTCGAGAGGTTTCCGGAACTTCTGGATGTAGGGTTTACTGCAAAGATGGAGGATGAGCTTGACCGCATAGAGACAGGCAAGTTCAAGTGGGTAAAGGTAGTCAGGGACTTTTATAAGCCTTTCAGCCATGACCTTTCCGAAGCGGCACAGGCTATAGGCAAGATACGCCCGAAGGACATTCCCACAGACTCTGTGTGCGACAAATGCGGCTCGCCAATGGTCATAAGGTGGGGAAGACACGGCAGGTTCATAGCTTGCTCCAGCTATCCGAAGTGCAAGAACACAAAACCCCTTGAAGGAGAAAAACCGGAGGCAAAACCAGAACCCACAGAGGAGAAATGCGAAAAGTGCGGTGCACCAATGCTTCTGAGGACAGGAAGATTCGGAAAGTTCCTTGCCTGCTCAAGATACCCTGAATGCAAAAACACAAAACCCATTCCCACAGGTGTGAAATGCCCTGAGGACGGCGGCGATATAATCGAAAGGCGCTCCAAGAAGGGAAAGGCGTTCTGGAGTTGCTCCAACTATCCTGACTGCAAGTTCGCCTCCTGGTACAGACCCATCCCTGAGAAATGCCCGAACTGCGGCGCTGATTTCCTGCTTATCAAAAAAGACCGTGCAGGAACCCTTATAAAGTTCTGCCGTAACAAAGAATGCGGACACAAGGAAGAGATAATCGAACAGGAAGAGGCAGCATAGACTAAAACCCTAATGAATCCTTTCATCATAGGTGTAGGCGGAGACAAAAGCGGTGCAGGAAAAACCAGCCTGGTCTGCCGGTTGCTTCAGAGCCTTAAAGGATGGGGAGCTGTAAAATGTACTCCCACCCCTCTTTATTCAGCCGTAATTGACGACATTGAAACCTTAGCCCAAAAAGACAAAGATACAGCAAGATTTCTTGAGGCAGGAGCAGAAGAGGTCATATGGGTTCAGTCCACAAAAGAAGACCTTGAAGAAACCCTCCGCATAGCAGTTGACAGGCTTTCGCATCTAAAAGGCGTTATAGTCGAAGGCAATAGCGCAATTGAGGTTTTAATGCCTGATATTGTAATATTTATATTTAAGGGTGAGTCTGAAGGTTTGAAAGAAAGTGCAAAAAACACTCTGAAAATGGCAGACCTTGTTATCTACAAAAAGGAGCCCTCCATAAAGACTCCTGCAAACGTTAGAAAATTTCATATCGAGGACAAAGACGGGTATCTAAACTACATCCGGGGAATCATAGATGGAAAAGCTTAAACAGCAGCTTCAGGAAAAGGCAACCGACGGCAGGATTTCCTGTGCACTCGCAAGAAAGATTGCCGAAGACCTCGGTGTGTCATACAGGGAAGTCGGCAAAGCTGCAGACGAACTCCGTATAAAAATAACAAACTGTGAACTGGGCTGTTTCTGATGGCTACACTGACATTTGAAATTGCACTGACTCTTTATTTTGCCGCAGTGATAACAGGCATAATAGAGCTTCTTAAGAGCACGAAGACCACATCAAAGGTTATGCTCTTTCTGGCGGGGATTGGTTTCTTCTCCCACACGCTGAGCATTGCATACCGCTACATTGCCGCAGGACACATTCCGATATCCAGTCCTCATGAGGCGACATCGTTTTTTTCATGGTGTATTGTCCTGTTGTTTTTCCTTCTTGAAATCAGATACAAAATCGGACTGCTTGGCTCTTTCATAATGCCTGTTGTGTTTGCGCTGATGCTTGTCTCTGCGATGCTTCCGCGGGAGATTAAACCTCTGAGTCCTGTGCTTCAGAGTCACTGGCTCGGCATACATACGCTTTTTGCCTTCCTTGGCAACGCTGCGTTTGCACTGGCGTTCGGCATAGGCATAATGTATCTTGTTCAGGAACATTATGTAAAGTCAAAGCATCTGGGCGGGTTGTTTCAGCGGCTTCCGAGTCTTCAGTCACTGGATGAGATAAACTACAGGCTCATAACCATTGGTTTTCCCCTGCTTACCATTGCGATAATCACAGGTGCACTGTGGGCGGACACTGCATGGGGAAGCTACTGGAGATGGGACCCGCGGGAAGTCTGGTCTCTCATCACATGGCTCATCTACGCAATAATACTTCATGCACGGCTGATGGCAGGCTGGAGAGGTAAAAGAGCAGCAGTGCTTTCGATAATCGGCTTTCTGACTATTCTCATTGCATTCTTCGGTATCAAACTCCTGGGCAAGGGGATGCATATATTTCCATGAAGATTCTCACCGTAGGGCTTAACCACAACACTGCCGAGGTTGAAGTCAGGGAAAAACTGGCGTTTGAGGGTCCGAAACTTGAAGAAGGACTGCTCAAGCTAAAGGCGATCCCTGAGATAGAGGAGGCAGTCGTGCTTTCCACCTGCAACAGAGTTGAGATATATACGAACGTAAAGGATGCCGACAAGGCATCAGAGGCTATAAGGGCTTTTATCTCCGAGTTTCACGGCATAGACGACAGGCTGCTTGAAAACGCACTTTATTACTACAGGGACAAGGACGCAGTAAGACATATCTTCAGGGTCGCATCAAGCCTTGACTCTATGGTAATGGGCGAGCCGCAGATACTCGGACAGTTCAAGGACGCATTCGAGTTCGCACTGGAGAAAAAGACCACCGGCGTGCTCCTTAACAAGCTCATGCGGAAGGCAATTTCCGTGGCAAAGAGGGTAAGGACAGAGACAAGGATTGCTGAAAACGCAGTCTCGATAAGCTTTGCCGCAGTGGAACTGGCAAAAAAGATATTCACAGAGCTTCAGGAAAAATCAGTCATGCTTCTTGGGGCAGGCGAGATGGCAGAGCTTGCTGCAAAACACCTCATAAGTAACGGAGTCAAGGAAATTGTCGTTGCAAACAGAACATACGAACGCGGCTGTGAACTCGCAAAAGAGATGAACGGCAGGGCAGTCAGGTTTGACGAATTTATCAGCGAGATGGTTCATACAGACATCGTAATATGCTCTACAGGCGCTCCGACATACGTCGTCACAAAGTCCCAGATGCACACCGTCATGAAGGAAAGAAAGCAGAAACCGGTTTTCATTATAGACATCTCAGTGCCGAGGAACATAGACCCTGAGATTAACGACATGGACAACGTTTATCTCTACGACATTGACGACCTGCAGGGCGTGGTTGACACCAATATACTCGAGAGGACAAAGGAAGCAGAAAAAGCAGAAAGGATTATAGAAGAGGAGATAGAAACATTTCTCAGGTGGCAGTCATCTCTTGATGCCGTGCCTACCATCATTGCACTTAGAGAAAAAGCCGAAGCCATAAAAAAGGAAGAAATCCAGAAACTGATTAACAGGATTCCAACCCTCGGCGACAAAGAAAAAAAAGCAGTAGAGCAGATGGCAACCGCCATAATCAACAAGCTCATACACCCTCCCACTGCTGCACTTAAAGAGGACTCTGAAGACAAAGACTCACTCATCGCAACCATAAAACGGCTCTACGGGATTAACGAAAAGTCTTAGTTCCTCTTCTTCATCCCTTAAATGGCATGCAAAATCTGCAAAATGCTATAGTATATGGACATGCAAAAAACCAGGGTCATAATCGCAACGCGCGGAAGCAAACTTGCGCTCTGGCAGGCAGAGCACGTAAAGAGCGAAATCCTGCGTTTGAACCCTTCTGTTGAGGTCGAACTCAAAAAGATAAAGACCACAGGGGATAAGATTCTCGATGTTCCGCTTGCAAAAGTCGGTGGCAAAGGGCTTTTCGTCAAGGAAATAGAGGAAGCCATGCTCAGGGGCGAGGCTGACCTTGCAGTGCACAGCATGAAGGACGTGCCCACCGAACTGCCTGAAGGGCTTCACCTCGGTGCAATCCTTAAAAGAGAAGACCCTCGAGATGCATTCATCTCAAGGGACGGGAAAGTCTCTTTCAAGGACTTACCTCAGGGGGCAAACATAGGCACATCCAGTCTGCGGAGGTCATGCCAGCTTAAAAGCATAAGACCGGACTTGAAAATCACGACACTCAGAGGCAATCTCGACACCCGCCTGAGAAAGCTCGATGAAGGACAGTTCGACGCAATAATACTTGCCTCCGCAGGAGTAAAAAGACTCGGGGTTCAGGACAGAATCACAGAGATACTCGAGCCAGAGACAAGTCTTCCTGCAATAGGTCAGGGGGCAATAGGCATAGAGTGCAGAATTGACGATGAGTTTATAAACGGACTCATAAAGCCGCTTAATCACACAGAAACTGCAATATGCGTAAGGGCAGAGCGGGCATTCCTCAGAAGACTGGAAGGCGGCTGTCAGGTGCCAATAGCAGCATATGCACGGCTACTTAACGGAAAGCTCGTAATGGATGCCCTTGTGGGAAGCATCTCAGGCGACAGGATTATAAGAGGGCACAGGGAGTCAACTCCGGATGACCCTGAGACATTGGGCACCAAACTCGCTGACGAACTTCTCGAAAAAGGCGCAGACCAGATACTTAAAGAAGTCTATGGAAAAGAAACGCCTCTGTAAATAACTGGATATCGGGTTGATATGTCAAGATTCGTTATCTTTCCAATCATTACAGGCATTATAGGTGCTATCGTCGCAGACAGAAAAGGCAGGAACTGGGCGATATGGGGAATCCTGTGCGCGCTCTTCCCCTTATTGCTGATTGTAGTCTTCGCCCTGCCTCCGGTGCTTAAAAGAGGGGTAACAAAAAATTGTCCTTACTGCGGACAGATAATACGCCACGGTGATTCCAAGTGCAGACACTGCCGGAGGGAACTGCCCATCGAGATGGTGCTGTGCCCTAACTGCAAAAAATTCGTCCCTGACAAAGACTACTGCATAGAATGCCACAGAAGCCTGAAAATATAGTATCCGACAGGTCGTAGAAACCGCAGCAGCAGTTGACAAAGAATCTTGTTACCCTCTATACTTTTTTCCATGTCAGGCGGAATCAGGGAGCTTTACGAGCGCGGAAGAGAACTTTTTGAAAAAGGCAACTATACAGAGGCAGAAGGGCTGCTTAAAGAAGTCATAAAAGACCATCCTGGATATGCAGACGTTCTTAATAAACTCGGTGTCATTTCCCATCTTAACGGCAGGTATGAAGAAGCAGTAGAGTATTTCAAAAGTGCCCTTGAAATAAACCCCAAATACACAGAGGCTTCTCTTAATCTGGCTATAACATATAACGAAATGAACAGGTTTGAGGAAGCACAGGACGTGCTAGAGAAGGCTACGCGCATAGTGCATACAGACTCAGGCAATCTCGACCCTTATGTAGCCGGAAAGCTCGCAAACGAACATTACAAAATAGGCAATATATACTTTGACTTCGGACTGTATGAAGAAGCTGTTGAGGAATACAGAAAGGCACTCAAGCTTCGTCCCGGACTTGCGGACGTTCATACCCGGCTCGGTGTTGCCCTGAGATACAGGGAACTCTATGACGAAGCCATCAACGAGCTTTCAAAGGCAAAACAAGCCAATCCTTATTACGGACCTGCCTGGGTTCAGCTCGGCCTCACCTACTATATGAGAGGACTCCCCGGATTAGCCTTCGAGGAATGGGAAAACGCACTGAAGAAAAACCCAAACCTGAAAGAGGCAAAAACCTTTCTTCATCTCCTTAAAAGAGAGGAATAACCAGGGGTGTCTCTTCTTCAGGTAAGGGACCTTAACATATTCTTCAGAACACAGTCCGGCTCAATAAATATCGTAAACAATCTGAATTTTGACATCGAAGAGGCTACTGTTTTTGGACTTGCCGGTGAAAGCGGCTCAGGCAAAAGCCTCACAGCACTGGCCATAATGGGGATACTCCCGCCTAATATCTATGCAGAGGGAACCGTTAATTTTAAAGGCACAAACCTTCTGACATTAAGCCCTGAGGCTATCAGAGACCTGCGGGGCAGAGAAATCTCCATGATATTTCAGGAACCAATGACTTCGCTTAACCCTGTTTTGAAAGTAGGGCATCAGATAAGAGAGGTAATCACCACCCATCTGAAAGTCACGAAGAAAGAAGCCGATAAGATAACCCTCGGGCTTATGAGGGCGGTTAAGATTCCTGCTCCGGAGATAAGGATGAAGGAGTATCCGCATCAGATGTCAGGCGGAATGAGGCAGCGCATAATGATGGCAATGGCAATTGCCTGTAGCCCCTCCCTTCTGATAGCTGACGAACCGACGACTGCACTTGACGTCACAATACAGGCACAGCTTCTTGAACTCTTAAGAGACCTCAGGCAGCAGAAGAACATGGCAGTGCTGCTTATTACGCATGACCTCGGGGTTATCGCGGAAAACGCAGAGAAAGTCGCCATCATGTATGCAGGCAGGCTTGTTGAACTTGCAGACGTGCATACCCTTTTTGAAGAGCCCAGGCATCCTTATACCATTGGACTTTTACGCTGTCTTCCAAGAGGAAAAGGAACGCCTCTTAAGCCCATACCCGGCACAGTCCCTAAACCGAACCACCTTCCGCCAGGATGCAAGTTCTCAGACAGATGCGGGTTCGCAATACCGGAATGCAAAACAAAAGAACCTGCACTCAGAAAGATCAAAGACGGGCATCTTGCACGGTGCATAAGAGCAGAGGAAATTGAACAATACAAGGTTGCTTGATTATGAAACTAATAGAGGTAAAGGCGCTTAAGAAATACTTTCCGGTTAAAAAGACCGCTTTTGCACGCCATGAATGGCTCAAGGCGGTGGATGGAGTAGATTTTTCCCTTGAAAAAGACAGGGTCTTTGCACTGGTCGGAGAGAGCGGATGCGGCAAGTCCACAGTCGCAAGGCTTCTCTTAAGGCTCATAGAGCCGACTGAAGGAGAAATAACCTTTAAGGGAGAGAATATCTTCAAGCTTAAAGGGCAACGTCTTAAGGCATTCAGGCGGGCAGTGCAGATTGTATTTCAAGACCCTTTTGCATCATTAAACCCTCGAAGAACCGTATACGATACTATTTCGGAGCCCATGAAGATCCATAAGATTGCAAAAGGCTCGGAACTGAAAGACCGGGTTGTAGAGCTTCTCAGGAAGGTAGGGCTTCAGGACGTGCTTAACCGTTATCCTCATGAATTCAGCGGAGGACAAAGACAGAGGATATGCATTGCAAGGGCGCTTTCGGTCTCACCAGAGGTGATAGTGGCTGATGAGCCGCTTTCTGCCCTTGATGTCTCCATACAGGCGCAGATACTGAATCTCCTTATGGATTTAAAGCAGCAGTCCGGCATCTCGTTCATCTTCATAAGTCATGACCTCAAGGTCGTGGAATACTTCAGCGATGAAGTAGCAGTGATGTATTTAGGCAAGATAGTCGAGTACGCACGCACAGAAGACATATTCAGGCAGCCGTATCATCCTTATACGGAAATCCTTCTTAATTCAACACCGGGGATAAAGCCGGGCACCAAAAGGAGACAGATTCTTAGTGCAGAGGTGCCAAGTCCGATAGACATACCTCCAGGATGTCCGTTTCATCCGAGATGCCCTAAAAGGTTTTCTCCCTGCGACAGGATTGTCCCGGAGCTTGAAGGCTCAGGTGGCAGACTTGTTGCCTGCCATCTCCGAACAGGTTAGCTTTATCTAAGCAGTTCTTCTATTTTTCCGGTCACCTCAGGCGATGTCCAGTCTGTTTCGCCGAGATACCTCTCTACTATAAGCCCGCTTCTGTCTATCAAAAACGTTGTCGGGATGGAATAGACCTTATACTGTCTTGCCACTTTTGTCCCTTTGTCAAAAAGCACGGTAAAGTCAACGGAAGTCGTTTCAAGGAAGTCCTTCACCTTCTGCACAGAGCCGTTTGTGGCAAGTGCCAGCACCTCAAGCCCTCTGTCTTTATACTGGTTATAAAGGCTGTTTAAAGAAGGCATTTCATCCTTGCATGGCGGACACCATGTCGCCCAGAAATTAAGCACTATAACATTTCCCCTTAAAGCAGTGATGGACACAAAATTACCGTTTATGTCCCTGAGTGTGAACTCAGGTGCCTTTGCACCCGGAAGTTCGTCAACCTCAAAGGGGCTTATGCCTGAAAGAAACAGAAACGACAAAAGGAGTAAAACCCTTTGAAAACACCACGATAGCCTGTTACTTTTCACGTATCCATTATACTTTTTAAAAAATTTCATAGCAAGACAATGCCAATCTCCGTTTGAGTGACCGGACAGCAGACAAAACCCTTCACTACTTAATTCTGATGCCGATAGTGTATTGTTCTTCATCATCCAGTGTTACGATAGCCTGCCATGTCCCTACTGAAAGATTCTTTGTCGAGAGATTGTAAATATACTGGTTGCCCTCCAGGTCATAACGGAAGGTGTTTCCTGAATCAGGCACATTGCTTTCAGCCTCAATAGGGTCACCTGTGGGCTCTTCTCCTGAGAGGGCTTGCAGTGTCAATGTGGCAGTGGCATCTGAAACAAAATTGCCGCATCCGTCCGTCAGTGTAAACTTAACAGGTATTGTGCTTCCAAGCTTGAACGCCTTATCCAATGTAACAGGCTTCTGGAATCCACCGAATGAATATATGACTTTATATGTCACAGTCTCGGTGGCGGTATTGCCTGCCGTATCGGTTGCCGTTACTTCATATGTAAATACACCTACGTTGTTTTCATTCCCGCCGGTAAGGTTTGCACTGCTTGTGCTGACACCGGATGTTGCATCCGTCACTTCATAATCCGGAGACGGAGGACTGCAAACAGGATATTTCTCTCCTTCAGAAACCCCGGTTACAGTAATCTCAGGAGGCGTCTTGTCGATTTTAATCTCAAGAACATTCGGCTGCTCCGCATTATCCAGATTGTCCACAGCCCAGAATGTTACAGTGTGCACGCCGTCTTCTGCTATCGTGAATCCAGCTGAATCTCCATTGACAGCAGGCTGTTCAACACCGTCTATGGTGTAATGTATCTCTTTTACTCCTGAACAGTTGTCTGTTGCAGTAAGGGCTAATGTAACAGCTGAGACATACCAGTCGTTATCCCCTATTGCTCCTGAAAGCATGGCGGATGTCGAAGAAGGAACAGCATCCTGAACAGAAACCACCACTGTGTCTGAGTCCACTCCGCCGTTTCCGTCATCAACAGTCAGGGTTATGGTGTAAGTGCCAAGAGGGATAGTAACGGTCGGGCTTACTCCTGTAGCCATCCCGAAGGGACCTGTCCATGTATATGTAAGGGCATCCCCGTTAGGGTCAGAAGAGCCTGAGCCGTCAAGCGTAACTGCTGCGCCTTCAGGACCTGTGCAGTTTACTGTCCGGTCAGAGCCGGCATCGGCTGTGGGCACGCCTCCTCCCAGACCTTCAAAGACCTGTATCCTGTGATTATAAGTGTCTGCCACATAGACGTTGCCGTTTGCACCTACTGCTATGCCTCTGGGATATTTGAACTTCCCGTCTTCAGCACCGTAACCTCCCCATTTGGCTATGAAATTCCCTTCACTGTCAAAGACCTGTACCCTGTGATTATAAGTATCCGCAACATAGACATTACCGTCTTTATCTATTGCTATGGCGTTCGGCTGGTAGAACTGACCATCCCCTGTGCCGTAACCTCCCCATCTTTCTATGAAAGTCCCTGTGCTGTCAAACACCTCTACGCTGTGATTATAAATATTCGTCACATAGACATTGCCGTTTGCGCCTACTGCTATGCCAGCAGGAGAATAAAGCAGATAGTCTCCATAGCTGTAACCCACCCACTCGGTTATAAACACTCCGTTACTGTCAAACACCTGCACTCTGTGATTATAAGTATCTGCCACATAGACCCTGCCATCTCTATCTGTTGCTATACCCCAAGGGTGGCTGAACCAGTTATCCCATATGCCTATAAACTCTCCCTGAGCGTTAAACACCTGCACTCTGTGATTATAAGTGTCTGCAACATAGACATTGCTGTTTGCACCTACTGCTACGCCTTTAGGGGAATAAAACAAGCCTTCTCCGGAACCATAGCCTCCCCATTTCCTTATGAAGTTCCCTGTGCTGTCAAAGACCTGTATCCTGTAGTTTCTGGTATCAACCACATAGACACTGCCGTTTGCGTCTACGGTCATGCCCCAGGGATGGTTGAACTGACCGTTCCCAGAGCCAAAAGTGTCCCATCTGGCTATGAACGCGCCTGTGCTGTCAAAGACCTGTATCCTGTGATTATAGGTATCAGCCACATAGACATTGCCGCTTGCATCTACGGCTACGCCCCAAGGGCGGTTGAACTGACCGCTCCCGGAACCGCGGCTGCCTAATTTAGTTATAAACGCACCTGTGCTGTCAAAGACCTGTATCCTGTAGTTCCAATAATCAGACACATAAACGTTGCCATCTGTATCCACTGCTATGCCTCTGGGATATTTGAGCTTTCCGTCTTCAGCACCGTAACTTCCCCATTTGGCTATGAAATTCCCTGTGCTGTCAAACACCTCTACGCTGTGAGTATAAATATTCGTCACATAGACATTGCCGTTTGCGCCTACTGCTATGGCAGCAGGAGAATAAAGCAGATAGTTTCCATAGCTGTAACTCACCCACTCGGTTATAAACACTCCGTTACGGTCAAATATCTGCACCCTGTGATTATACGTGTCAGCCACATAGACATTACCGTCTGCATCCACTGCTACGCCAAAAGGATGGTTGAGCTGACCTGCACCAGCGCCATAACCGCCCCATTCAGTCACAAACGCCCCTGTACGGTCAAAGACCTGCACTCTGTGATTATAAGTGTCAGCTACATAGACATTACCGTCTGCATCCACTGCTATGCCAAAAGGAGAGTTGAACTGACCTGCACCAGTGCCATAACCACCCCATTCATTTATTTTCGTTCCGCTGCTGTCGAAAACCTGTATCCTGTGATTATAGGTATCTGCAACATAGACGTTGCCGCCTGCATCCACGGCTACACCGCCCGGACGGTCAAACTCGTATCCCGTACCCAGTTTGAAAAGAAAATCCCCTAAAGCTGCCTCTGCCCTGAGCGGCAAAAGCGAAAGCACAGACAACAGTGCAAGCATTAACAATACATAAATGCCGTATCTTTTCACCATACGCCCCCCTTTATAAAAACCTGTACCCCCCAATTCCTCACAACTTACCTGCAGGCGGATACACATAAAAGTTGCTATATTACATTAATCACCAACATTTCTAAGTCAAATTTATTTTATTTATGGGTTTAATAAATTCCTTAAATGAATTTTGGGCAATGTCAGGTTTGACTTGTTTATTTATAAAGTTATAATATTTTCCTATGCAACATGCTGATTATGTTCCCCTCCACCTGCACACTGAATACAGTCTGCTCGACGGTGCAATAAGGATAAACGAGCTTGTAGAAGCCGCAAAAGATTTCAAGATGCCGGCTGTTGCGATTACAGACCACGGAAACATGTTCGGAGCCGTCGAGTTTTACAAGAAAGCCGTAAAAGCCGGCTTAAAGCCCATTATCGGCTGTGAGGTCTATGTAGCGCCGAAAAGCCGCACTGAAAAGACAAAAGGGTCTCCGGAGGAGGCATCGTTTCACCTCATACTTCTTGCCAAGGACAATGCAGGATACAGAAACCTCATCACCCTCGTCTCAAGGGCATACACTGAGGGGTTTTACTACAAGCCGCGCATAGACCACGAACTCCTTGAACAATATAGCGGCGGACTCATTGCACTCACCTCGTGCCTGAAAGGCGAAGTCCCGTATTATCTAAGACGCGGTGAAATAGACAAGGCAAGGGAAATCGCCCTTTTCTACAAGCATATACTTGGACCTGAAAACTTCTATATAGAGCTTCAGGAAAACGGCATCCCTGAACAGGTAGAGGTAAACCGAAAGCTCATTGACCTTTCACAGGAACTCCACATCGGTCTTGTTGCAACAAACGACTGTCATTATCTCCGGCAGGAAGACGCAAAGGCGCACGACATACTCCTGTGCATACAGACAGGAAAGACCGCTTCTGACCCGAACCGCCTTAAATTCGAATCCACAGGGTTTTATTTCAAGTCCCCTGAAGAGATGAAAAGGGCGTTTAAAGACATTCCAGAGGCAGTGCTCAACACAAGAAAGATTGCGGAGATGTGCACAGTGGAGTTCCGCTTCGGCGAAAACCTCCTGCCGAAGTATGACCTGCCTGACGGCTCAAAACCCTACACCTTTCTTGAAAACCTTGCTCTTAAAGGACTCAGGGAAAGGTTCGGGCAGAACCCGCCGGAAAACTACATGAAAAGGCTGAAGGAAGAACTCTCCGTGATTAAAAAAATGGGCTATGCTTCTTATTTCCTTATAGTCTGGGACTTCATTAAATACGCAAAGGAACACGGAATGCCAGTAGGTCCAGGCAGGGGTTCTGCCGCAGGAAGCCTTGTTGCATACTCTCTGGGCATAACAGAGATAGACCCTATAAGATACGGTCTTCTGTTTGAAAGGTTTTTAAACCCTGAAAGAATAAGCATGCCTGACATTGACGTGGACTTCTGCAAGGACAGAAGGCAGGACGTCATAGCCTATGTAGCTGACAAATACGGCAAGGACCATGTTGCACAGATAATAACCTTCGGCACCATGGCGGCAAAGGCAGCCATAAGGGATGTGGCAAGGGCACTGGATTTTCCCTATGCCGAAGCTGACAGACTGGCAAAGCTCGTGCCCGAAGGAGCAAAGATAACGATTGACGATGCACTCAGGCTTGAACCCCAGCTTAAGGAAGCTTATGATAAAGACCCGAAGGTAAAAGAGCTTCTTGACATCGCAAAAAGACTTGAAGGGCTTTCAAGGCACGCATCCACGCATGCCGCAGGCGTGGTCATATCCCCGGAACCGCTTACTGAATACACCCCGCTTTACAGAAACCCGTCGGATGAAACCATCACCACGCAGTTTGACATGGGTTCTGTGGAAAGCCTCGGGCTTGTGAAATTCGACTTCCTCGGGCTCAAGACCCTCACCATCATAGACAAGACCTTGAAATACATAAAAGAAAACGGCATTGATTTCTCTCTTAAAGACATGCCTCTTGATGACAAAAAGACTTATGAGCTTTTAAGCTCCGGGCAGACCACAGGTGTGTTCCAGCTTGAAAGCGCAGGCATGAGAGATTTGCTCGTAAGGATGGCACCGAGCAGGTTTGAAGACTTGATAGCACTTGTTGCGCTTTACAGACCTGGTCCGCTCGGAAGCGGAATGATAGACGACTTCATCAAGAGAAAACGGGGGGAAGTGCCTGTAAAGTACGAGCTGCCTGAACTCAAGGACATACTGGATGAGACCTATGGCGTGATTCTTTATCAGGAACAGGTCATGAGCATTGCAAACAGGCTTGCGAACTTCACGATGGGACAGGCTGACATCCTCAGAAAGGCAATGGGCAAGAAAAAACCCGAAGAAATGGAAAAACAAAAAGAGGCGTTCATAAAAGGCGCAGTAGCAAACGGGATATCAGAGAAAAAGGCCTCCAGACTTTTCGACCTCATGGCGTTCTTTGCAGAATACGGGTTTAACAAGTCTCACTCCGCTGCCTATGCGTATCTTGCATACCAGACCGCATACCTGAAGGCACACTATCCAGTGGAGTTCATGGCAGCCACGCTGAGTTCAGACCTCGACAGCACTGACAAGATAGTCAAGTCCATAAAAGAATGCAGGAACATGTCCATCGAGATACTTCCACCTGACATAAACCAGTGCGGCAGAGAGTTCAAGGTCATCGGAAGAAGCATAAGATTCGGTCTCGGCGCAGTAAAAGGCGTTGGCGCATCTGCACTGGAATCCATTCTGAAGACGAGGGAAACAGCAAAATTCACTTCCATTGAAGACTTCCTCGCAAGGGTGGATACAAAGAAGGTCAACAAAAAAGTCATCGAGAGTCTTATAAAGGCAGGTGCGTTCGACTCACTCGGGAAAACAAACGGAGACTCAAAGAACATCCGCGAGCTCTGCCGTTTAAGGGCAAAGGCAATGAAGATGCTTAATTCCCAGAACGGTGCAGCAGCATCTTTGAGCCTCTTCGGCCAGACTGAAAAAACAGAAGACACTGAAGAATGGGACGAGGCAGAACTCCTGAGAAACGAAAAAGAAGCACTTGGTTTCTACATCACAGGCAACCCGCTGACAAAATACAAAAAGATACTTTCATACATGAACATCAGGGGCATCTCGGAACTTGAAGACTTTGAAGACAAAAAAGAAGTCAGCACCGCAGGCATACTCGTCGGCATGCGAAAAATAAGAACCCGCGGCAAGGCGGAGATAATGGCATACCTTACTCTGGAAGACGACGAAGGCAGTGTGGACGTCATAGTCTTCCCTGAGCTCTACAAAACCCATGTGGCACGGCTGGCAAAAGACACCCCGCTTCTGGTCAAAGGCACTCTGGATAAGACTGAAAAAGGAGCAAAAATCATAGCAAGAGAGCTTACAGGACTCGACGACCTCATCAGAGAAAACGGAAACGGGATGAAGGTCGAAATCAGCATAAACAATGAAAACAGCGACCTTAAGAAGCTTAAAGCACTGCTTTCTGAAAATTCAGGCAAGCTCCCCCTTTATCTGAGAATCAGGACTAATGACATAGAAACCCTGATTCTTACATCCCTTGGTGTCGAACTTAACAATCATCTTGTAGAAAGAGTGGAGAACTTCTTGGGAAAAGGAACACTAAAGGTAGTATAATATTATTTTGCTATGGGCTATTATCTTGAATTTGAAAAACCTATAGAAGAGCTTGAACTGAAGATAGAAGAACTCAAGCGTCTTTCAGACGGAAAAGACATAGACATCACCGCAGAGATAAAGAGGCTTGAGAAGAAGGCAAAAGACTTGCGCTCTGATATATTCAATAATCTGAGTAGGTGGCAGAAGACACAGCTTGCCCGTCACCCTGACAGACCATACACCCTCGATTACATAAGCATGATTGCCGAGGACTTTGTGGAGCTTCATGGAGACCGGATGTTTGCAGATGACCCTGCGATTGTAGGTGGTCTCGGAAAGATAAACGGCACCAGTGTAATGCTCATCGGACATCAGAAGGGACGGGGCGTAAAAGAAAGAATCAAGCGGAACTTCGGACAGCCTCACCCTGAAGGCTACAGGAAAGCCCTGAGACTTATGAAGCTTGCCGAGAAATTCAAAAAAATCATAGTAACTTTTATAGACACTCCGGGCGCTTATCCGGGTATAGGTGCTGAGGAACGGGGACAGGCAGAGGCAATAGCCAGAAACCTTATGGAGATGTCCCGCCTGAGAACTCCTATCATCTCAATTGTAATAGGCGAAGGCGGAAGCGGAGGAGCAATAGCCATCGGCGTGGCAGACAGGCTCTATATGCTTGAGCATTCTGTATACTCGGTCATATCCCCGGAGGGCTGCGCCTCTATACTCTGGCGTAAAAACGGAGACCTTAAAACAGAGGACTTCTCAAGAGCAGCAGACGCACTTAAGCTTACAGCACAAGACCTGCTTGGATTTAAAGTCATACACGACATCATACCTGAACCCTTAGGCGGCGCACACAGAGACCCTGAAGGCGCTGCAAAGAACATAAAAGATACCATCTCCAAGGCAATCGAAGAGCTTAAGACAAAAATGCCAGGCAAACTCATTGAGGAAAGATACAGAAGACTGAGAAAAATCGGCGCTTTCCTTAACGGCACACAGACATAGCCACTACTTTGCAAACCTCTGCCTTAACGCCTCATAAAGACACACTGCCGCAGATGATGCAACATTAAGGCTTTCTGCCCTGCCTGTAATCGGGATTTTCAATCTTATGTCAGACGCTTTCTTTAGTTCAGGGCTTATGCCTCTGGATTCATTGCCGAAGACAAAGGCAATGGGCGGGCTTAAATCAACATCGAAAACCGACTCTTTGGCATCAGGCGTCATTGCGCAGATTTTAACCCCTTTTTTGCGCAGATGCCCGGAGATTTTTTCCCTTTTTTCGTAGATTACAGGGATGTTAAATATGCTTCCTGCCGATGCCCTTAATGCCTTGGGCATGAAGGCATCGCATGTGCCAGGAAGAAGTATCACGGCATCTGAGCCTGTGGCATCCGCAGTGCGTATGATTGTGCCGAGGTTGCCAGGGTCTTGAATCCCGTCGCATACGACAGCAATGCCTTTGATTTCAATATCATCAAGTTCTAAAGGCTTATACGATGCGATGGCTAAAATACCCTGCGGGGTTTCAGTATCCGAGAGCTTAAGCAGTATGCGGTCTGTGACTTCAATCATATTCACACCTTTTTCTGCAAGACGCCTGAGGAGTGCCTTATCCTTGAATCCCTCTGTGAAAAAGACCTGTTTAAGCTCTGCCCCTGTATCCAGTGCTGACTCTATGAGGTGCTGTCCCTCAATGAGGAAGGCTTCATGCCTGTAGCGGGAACGCTTTTCTTTTATGTTTATCGCTTCTTTTATTAATGGGTTCTGTGGGCTCTGGAGTTTTTTGGGTCTCAACATTTCTCAGAGTAATGACTACCTTATTGATTGGATTATAAGGAGTGCGGTAATTACTATCAGAAATCACCTCTTATGGTAAAGACTGTAGTTCAAGTGTAATGGCTGAGTTGCGTGGCTGTCAAGGGATAGGGGTGTTTAATAGGGTGCTGTGGAAAGTGAGGCACTTCAATTGCCACTTGGGATAGCTCCTTTTTGTTTGGTGTCGGATGAGAATATCTGATTTAAATTTTTAAATTGCGGAAAAGCCCTCTTCCTCTTTTTACTAAGTTATCAATTTTTGAGTATTTTGGATCACCTCTTGGAATATATTTATATTTAACAGGGCAGCGATAATTTTGTTCTATTTTCTTTACTTGCCTATAAAAAGGCATCAATTCAGTCCCCGAGGGATTTTCATTATTTATATGATTAATTACGATTTTGCAATCTCCATAGATTGTTAACTTATCTTCTGGGTGACATATATACCAACAAGATTGTAATATTCTTATCACTCCATCATAGAAGGCTTTATTTGGTCCTTCCTTTTTAAGGTATATAAGCTCCGCTCTAAGAGGAGTTCCTTTAACCTGATTCCACCAAGCCGCCCAAGCAATAGTGCTTTCCCCATATTTTCCGTGTTCCCTCTTGGTTGAACTATCAATTAAAACAATGAGGTTATTCCTCATAAGAATAGCTTTACTCCTCAATATCAGAGGATACTATTTTTTCCATCTGCTCTATAAGGGATTCTCTTAGTTGTTTATGGTTAAAATTCTCAGGAAGTTTATCTGTTCGAATGTTGACAGCTACCACAAACCCAACTTCCTTTTTATTATTTCTACCACCAACTTTCCATGGACCAGTCCATATCCTCCAAATACTATTTTTACTCTTTCTAACAAGCGGCATAAAACACCTCTCTCAAATCATCATCTTCAACTAAATGTACGAAAAATAGGACACGTTATCACCAAAAACCGTTTTTCTCATCCGCATTTTATTTCACCGTGGAGCAATTTCAACTAACTCTGTAATATCCTGTATATATTCCCAACTTGATATTACAAACAAATAATTAGTTTCTCTCGATTATATCCTGCTGGTTGTAATATACGCCATTTTAACATATTTCAAAAGTGACAATCTCAAAAAAACCTTACCCACCACCCCAACCCCCTACGGGAAAAAACCGACATCCTCTCTATGGACGATGTCCGCAAATCAGTGATACCGTAATGCGTGACAAGCTGGCTTGCTTAAAACTGAATTCCAACTGCTGAGCTGTTTCATGTGGACGCTTTACAAGAAAAAATTGTAAATCAGATTCGTAAAAGAATATAATAGGACAAGAAACCTGTGTGGAGGAGATTATGGTTGAGGTTGCAGTAAAACTACCCAAAGAAAAATTGATTGAAGGACTGGCAAGCCTTCCTTTCAAGGAGGTTAAAGAAATAATAGATGCCATGATTCAAAAGAAACTGTTCCAACCCCCGACAGCTAAACGCCTGTATGAAAAAGCCTCTAAACGTGTAAAGACAAAAAAATTGCCCCCCGCAACTGCCAGTGAGGCTGTCAAGTGGGCAAGGTCACGAAAGTCGTAATTGACAGCAACGTCTTTATCTCTGCCTTTGGATGGGGAGGCAAGCCATTAAAGATAATCGAGCTTTTAGAACAGGGAAAAATCAAAAACTGCACATCTGAAAAAATACTGCATGAACTCAGCCTCTCACTTTCATATCCAAAACTTGCTTTTCCTCAAAGCCTCAAATCCGACATATTAGAATTTGTCATTGCCTATTCAGATATCTATGAACCTGAGGAGCATTTATCTATAACGCCTGACCCTGATGACAATAAACTTATCGAATGTGCCCTGACAGCAGGAGCTAAATACGTTATAACAGGTGATAAAAGGCTTCTGTCCATAAAACAGTTCGGAGGAATAAAGATTTTAGCACCGACAAGCTTTCTGAGCAAGAAACACTGACATCCCTTCTATAGACAATGTCCTTTTCCTTTAATAGAATGAAAACTGGAATTCAGGCAGTGAACTGTTTTATATGGACAGGTTCACACCCGTGTTGTTAAAACACGGCATATGGTATAGGTTTGCTCTTTAACAATAGCGGTTGCAACCCTTGCTTTTAATCCCATCTGAAAATTTCAGGCTTGGGAGGTCTGCCGGAGGGTTAAAAATTTCAGCGTGTTTGAGGCACGAAGTGCCGAGTTTGCTGAAATTTACCGGAGGCAGACCGAGAGAGCCGCCCGGAAATTTTCACAGGGCGCCCTTCTTTGGTTACTTTCTTGGGCGAGCAAGAAAGTAACAGGTGTCTGGGGCAGAGCCCCATACAACAGGACGCGAACAGGGTCAATTGACCCTAACTATTTGAAATCAAAGGCAAAAACAGTGATTGACCCCTCAGGACGCGAACATAAAAAACCGGTCTCATCCCCCCGCTGGTTTAAGCCCCCTGCAGGTTGCGGACTTGAACAAACATGCCTTGCTATGCTAACTTTAAAGGTTGTGATTTTTTAAATTTTCCACTCTGGATTTTGGAGGATTTTAATGCTTAAACGATACTTGCTTGCTCCCGGACCAACGCCTGTGCCTCCGGAGGTGCTCCTGAGCATGGCGGCGCCTATAATCCACCACAGGTCCCCTGATTTCATACCTGTGCTGGAGTCGGCAAAAAACGGCCTTAAGTGGCTCTTCCAGACGAAAAACGACGTGCTGATAATCGCCTCCACCGGCACCGGAGGAATGGTAGGCGCTGTGAATAACTTCTTCAGCGCAGGGGAGAAGGTCCTCGTGGTAAACGGAGGAAAATTCGGCGAAAGATGGACAAAAATCTGCCGCTCATATGGACTCGATGTAAAAGAAATTGAAGTAGAATGGGGATATGCGGTAAAGCCTGAAGACATAGAGTCCGCACTGGAAAGCGACAAAGACATCAAAGGCGTCTTCATACAAGCATGCGAGACGTCAACAGGCGTGTATCATGATATAGAGGCAGTAGGAAACATCGTTAAAAAGCACGAAGACGTGCTGTTTATCGTAGATGCCATAAGCGCTCTTGTCGCGCACGACATTAAGACCGACGAATGGGGCATAGACATAATGGTAGGCGGCTCGCAGAAAGGACTGATGCTTCCACCAGGTCTTGCCTTTGTAAGCGTAAGCGAGAAGGCATGGAAAAAAGCAGAGACATCCACTGCCCCAAGGTTTTATTTCGACTTCAAGAAAGAACGTGAAAGCCTCGCTAAAAACCAGACTAATTTCACTTCGTCGGTCACGCTGATAATCGCTCTTAACGAAGCCATAAAGCTTCTTCAGAAGGAAGGACTTGAAAACGTATTCAAAAGGCATGCAAGGCTTGCCCATGCAACAAGAGAGGCGGTAAAAGCCCTTGGGCTTACTATGTATACAAAGGAGTCTCCGAGCAACTCGGTCACTGCGGTTGAGGCTCCGGAAGGAATAGACGGACAGCTCATATATAAGACACTCAGGGAGAAATACGGCATTACAGGTGCAGGCGGACAGGGCAAGGCAAGAGGAAAGATATTCAGAATCGCCCACCTTGGATATGCCGATACGTTCGATGTAATAACCGCAATAGCCGGTCTTGAGATGGTTCTAAAGTCACTTGGGCATCCGGTGACTTTAGGCTCAGGCGTGGCTAAAGCTGAAGAAATACTCATGAGGTAGTGATGAAGGTTCTTGTAAGCGACAATTTATCACCAAAAGGAATCGAGATACTCAAGAAAGCCGGACTTCAGGTGGATGTAAAGACCGGCATGTCCCCTGAGGAGCTCAAGTCCGTCATAAGCGAATATCACGGCATAGTCATAAGAAGCGCAACGAAGATGACTGCTGATGTCATAGAGGCAGCAGAAAACCTCAAGGTCATCGGCAGGGCAGGTTCAGGTCTGGACAATGTTGACAAGGTAGCTGCTTCGAAAAAAGGCATCGTCGTGATGAACACTCCGGGTGGAAACACCATTACCACTGCCGAACACACCATTGCGCTCATGCTCTCCCTGGCAAGACTTATCCCGCAGGCAACCGCTTCGATGAAGCAGGGCAAGTGGGAAAAGAAAAAATTCATGGGCGTGGAGCTCTTCAACAAGACCCTTGGCATCATCGGAATAGGCAATATCGGAGGACAGGTCGCTAAAAAAGCACAGGGACTTCAGATGAACGTGATAGCATACGACCCGTTCCTGAGCGACGAAAAGGCAAAAGCAATGGGCATTGAAAAAGTGGAGCTCGAAGAGCTCTTCAAAAGGTCTGACTTTATCACCATACACACGCCTCTTACAGCAGAGACCAGAGGGCTTATAAACGCAGAAACCATAAAGCTCATGAAAGACGGCGTAAGGATTATCAACTGTGCAAGAGGCGGAATAGTCAATGAGAAAGACCTGTATGAGGCAATTAAATCAGGCAAGGTTGCAGGTGCAGCACTTGATGTGTTCGAGAAAGAACCGCCTGAAGACTACTCTTTACTGGAACTCGATAACGTCATATGCACACCGCATCTTGGTGCAGCCACGGCAGAGGCGCAGGAAAACGTAGCCGTCGCAGTCGCAGAGCAGATTGTAGACTACCTCGTGCACGGAACAATAAGAAATGCAGTCAATTTCCCGTCCATACCGCAAGACCAGCTGCAAAAATTACAGCCTTATATCACACTTGCTGAAAAACTCGGAAGCTTCGCAGCACAGGTGTTTGAAGGCGGCATTACAGAGGTCACCATCGAATACAGGGGTGATGCCACAGAGCTTAACACCGCGCCGGTTACCATTGCCGCGCTTAAAGGGCTTTTAACGCCTATACTTGAGGAGACAGTGAACTTTGTCAATGCACCATATATCGCAAAAGAGCGCGGAATCGAGGTCAAGGAGACCAAAAGCTCGGACGCTGGCGACTACCAGAGTATGCTCTCTCTAAGGGTTAAGACCAAAGACACAGAACATTATTTTGCAGGCACGCTCTTTAGCCGCAAAGACCCGAGAATAATAATGGTGGATAATTTCCAGGTGGAGATAATCCCCGAGGGCACCATGCTCTTTATGTTCAACAATGACAAGCCCGGAGTCATAGGCAACATAGGCTCACTCCTGGGCAGTCATAATATAAACATCGCAAGAATGCACTTTGGGAGGGAATCAGCAGGAGGCAGGGCAATATCAGTCGTAAGCATAGACACCCCTGTTACCGCTGAGCAACTCAACGAGATTAAAAAACTGCCTAACATTCTTTCAGTCAAGCAGGTTTATCTTTAATAAAGGGGTTAGATAATGTCAACAGTAGTGGTAGTAGGTGCCCAGTGGGGCGATGAAGGGAAAGGAAAGCTCGTAGACGTCCTCACAGAACAGGCTCATGTAGTTGCAAGATATCAGGGAGGGCATAACGCAGGACACACCGTAGTCATAAACAACGAAAAATACATTCTTCATCTCATACCCTCAGGCATACTTCACAGCGACAAGCTTTCAATAATAGGCAACGGCACGGTAGTTGACCCTGCCTCACTTATAAAGGAAATAGACGGCTTAAAGCAGCGGGGTGTAGAGGTCGGAAAGAATCTCCTCTTGAGCAAGGGTGCTCACCTCATCATGCCCTATCACATGGCAGTTGAGCAGGCAAACGAGGAGATGAAAGGCTCAAAGAAGATCGGCACTACAGGAAGAGGTATAGGTCCTGCTTATGTGGATAAGATGGCAAGGATGGGCATCAAGGTGGCAGACCTCCTTTTGCCGGAGATATTCAGGGAAAAACTCGACAGGAACGTTGATTATATGAACAGGCTTCTTAAAAACGTCTATCAAGCAAAGGAGTTCAGTGCAGAGGAAATCTACAGGGATTATATGAATTATGCAGAGAGACTTTCCGGCTACATAGCAGACACTGATATAGTCATAAACAAGGCAATAGACGAAGGCAAGAACGTGCTTTGCGAAGGAGCACAGGGCACACTGCTTGACATAGACCACGGCACATATCCTTATGTTACATCCTCAAGTGCCTCTGCCGGAGGCGTGTGCACAGGGCTGGGAATCGGACCTACAAAGATAGACAAGGTCATCGGCGTGGTCAAGGCATATACCACAAGGGTAGGCGGCGGTCCATTCCCGACAGAGATAAAAGGACCTATCGGAGAAGCCCTCCAGCAGAAAGGCGGCGAATACGGCGCAACAACCGGAAGACCACGCAGATGCGGCTGGCTCGATATCGTTGCCCTGCGCCATTCAATAAGAATCAACGGCATTACAGGCATCGCAATTACAAAACTCGATATACTCGACGATCTGGATGAAATAAAAATCTGCACATCATACAAGTACAACTCAAAAACGCTTGACGAATTTCCAAAAGAGGCATCTATAGTGGAACAGTGCCAGCCAGTGTATGAGACAGTAGAGGGCTGGAAAGAAAACACCCGCGGAATTAATGACTTCGACAGGCTTCCCCCAAAAGCGCAGAAATACATAAGAACCATTGAAGAGCTGCTGAACGTCAGTGTCCAGATGATCTCTACCGGCTCCAAAAGGGATGAAATCATCTTGCTTGACAAACAGTTCTAATGCGTAAAAGACGGTACAAAAGATATATACGGCGACTTGAGACCGAGTTTACCATAGGAGGCAGCACATTCAGAGGCATATCCAGTGACCTGTCTGAAAAAGGACTTTTCATAAGAACAGGTAAGGGCTTTGTGCCCGGTAGTATACTCGACATCGTCATATACCTGCCCAACGGTGAAAAAGCAAAAGTAAAGGGCATTGTAAGAAGAACCATAAAAACCGACTCAACACTTGTCAAAAACGGCATGGGCATAGAGATACTCGAGAACGACGAAGTCTATACAAAATTTATCAAAGACCTGACAGGCGGCGACTTCATAATCGTAACATGCCATAACTGCAAGATTAAAAACAAAGTTCCAGCGGAAAAGCTCTCAATGGGACCGAAATGCGGAAACTGCAAGGAGCCTTTAAGAGTCTAGCTTACTCGATTCTTAACACAATATATCCTTTAAAATGTCCTGTATGTAAACGCCCTTCTAACAGTCTTTTATACTCTCCCATATGCAGAAACTGCTGGTCAGGCATAAAACGCTATGAAGGTGCTTCATGCAGGATATGCTCAGAGCCTTTTACATCAGATGCAGGAGACATCTGCGGCAGATGCCTCATGGAAAGACCACCGTTTGCCGGTGTTATAACCTATGGTCTTTATTCAGACACTCTGAAGGAAGCCATCAATCTTTTGAAGTTTTCATCAGTTAAAAGACTTGCAAAGCCTCTGGGCATGCTCATTGCCAAACTCGACATCCCTCAGGTTGACATGATAGTGCCTGTCCCGCTCAGCATAAAGAGACTGAGACAAAGAGGATTCAACCAGACACTGCTTATCGGAAGAGTTGTATCAAAGACCCTTGATATCCCCCTGTCCTCAGAGCTTCTTTACAAGAAAAAGGAGACTCTTCCACAGGCAGTGCTTTCTGCAAGCGACAGAGCCAGGAATCTTAAAAATGCGTTCGCCACAAGAAGCAGACTCAAAGGCGAAACAGTCCTGCTCGTTGACGATGTGATGACCACAGGGGCAACAGCAAGGGAGTGCTCAAAAACACTTCTTAAAGCAGGTGCTGGCAAGGTATTCGTAGCCACAGTGGCAAGAGCAGTAATGCTCTAAAGAAACTAAAACCTCTTATGGTATTCCTTCAGTCTTTCTGCGAACTGCCTGCCGAACTCATAGCATCTTTTTTCGTCTTCTTTCGACGCCTTGTAATTGACTCCAAGTCCGGGCTCTACTGTCTCAAGCTTCATATTCTTAAAGCTCTCCAGTATTTCTTTAACTGCACCGCCTCCCCAGCCGTAACTGCCAAATGCACTGACAATCCTGTTTTTTGGTCTTAATCCTTTAAGGTAGATAAGAAACTCACCTACATAAGGGAATATACCATTGTTCAGTGTAGGAGAGCCGACAAGACACCCTCTTGCCCGCCAGAACTCTTTTACTGCAACACTTGTTGAAGTGGCTCTGAGCTTTAGAACCTTGCAGTCCACGCCTTCAGCCCGCACGCCTTCCATAATTGCCTGCGCCATCTTCTCTGTGCTGTGCCACATCGTATCGTATATTATTACAGCTCTTTCTTCTGCCTTTCCGTTTGCCATGTCAAGATACATCTGAATGACCTTCTCAGGGTTTTCCCGCCAGACAACTCCGTGGTCAGGAGCGATGATGTCTATCTGAAGACCAAGTTTTCCGATTTCAGCTATCTTCTGCTTAATCAGTGAGCCGAACGGCATAAGAATGTTTGCATAATAATCCCAGACAGCATCTTCAAGCTCGAACATAGAGGCACACCGAATGAACTCATCATCAAACCTCTGCGAGGATGCAAGGTGCTGACCAAAGCCGTCCTGACTTACAAGTATTTTGTCTTCCTTTATATATGTCATCATAGAGTCCGGCCAGTGAAGCATCGGGGTTTCTATGAAGAGCAGAGTCCGCTTTCCTATGTTAAGCTCGTCACCTGTTTTTACGACCTTAATGTTCCACTCTGATGTATCAAAAAATCTCTCCAGCCCTTTTTTACCCTTCTCCGTGCAGTAGATGGTAGCCTGCGAGGTAAGCTTCATTATCTCATCAAGTCCGCTTGCATGGTCAGGCTCTATGTGGTTTATCACAATGTTCTTTATTCTGCGCGGGTCAGTAAGGCTTTTTATCCTGCTAATGCTTACATCCACGAAGTCGTGTTTTACAGCATCAAGGAGTGTTATGTTCTCATCCAGTACCAGGTAGTTGTTGTATGTTGAGCCTCTTGGTGTTATGTAACCATGAAAGTCTCTTATAGCCCAGTCGATTGCACCAACCCAGTATACATCAGGTTTTATTTCAACTGCATCCATATAACTGCCTCCTGTTTATTTGAAATAATCAATGTAAGGTATATCATAATGCCTGCCCTATTGCAAGCATATGACACAAGTCATAAATGGACTTTTTGTGGCTTTCCTAAAACGGCAGGCGGGTGAAAGAAACAGGGTTTACATTTACAGCAGTCACTTTTACCCCGAAGTGAAGATGAGGGCCTGTGGCTCTGCCTGTAGAGCCCACGAATCCGATGATATCGCCTTTTGATACAATCTCCCCATAAGTCACATTGAACTTTGAAAGGTGCATATAAACAGTATAGATTCCTTGCCCGTGATCAATTATAACCGTGTTTCCTCCGAAGAACAGCTCTTCGGCTAAAACTACTCTTCCTGTGTTTGCTGCTTTTACTGCCTCGCCGTTTTTACCTCTTATGTCAATCCCGCGGTGTATGCTTTCCTTCTTTCTGTTCATTATTCGCTTTATGCCAAACCCGGCTGATATGCTGTTTTCAAGAGGCATGATAAATTTTCCATCCCAGAGTCTGTCTGATACTTTTCCCCATATCAGTGAAAGCCTTGCCTTCTCTTTCTCCACTCTTTTAAGGTTTTCACTGCTCAGGGTCACTTTGTCCTCTGGAAGAGTCAGTCTTCGCACTGGAAACTCTATATGTCTTACATGCAATTCTAGTCTTTTTTTATTTTCTCCGTTTGAAACCACTATTTCATAGACTCCAGGTTCTGTCCTGACATCCACTGCTCCAACGGCAATGTAGCAACTGTCGCCGCAGTTTTCAAAATAAAGCCTTCCGTTGTCTGAAACAGCAAGGGGTTCGCCCGGACTGCCGGTTACCTTGACCAGAAAGGCATCTCCGGGGTTTATCTCAGCAGGCAGTATCTCTGCGTGAAACGCATCCGCAGAAGTATATGCAAGCAGAACCAGAGCTAAGACAATCAAGACAGGCTTTACTCTGAACATCGGTTTTAAGTATAACCCATATACCGATGCTTAGGCTACCTCTAATGCTTCTTACAGACCCCGCTTGAAAAAACTTCTCATTCCCTTAGTGCCTGAAAGAGCTACTTCATGAGGCATTTCTCTGGAGATTTCCTTCTCAAAGTTTTTCACATCTATGAAATGCAGTGTTTTTAAGCCGACGTCTTTGGCTCTTTTTATGTTTTCGATTCTGTCGTCCACAAAGAGCACTTCTTCGGGTTTAAAACCCATTACATTGCAGACATCAATAAAGACCGACGGATCTCTCTTTCCTTTCTTAAGCTTGAATGAATTAAAGATATAATCAAAATGATGGTAAAACGGTGTCTTTTGATTAATCTCATCAAGCCAGTTGGTCTGGTCGCTGAGGATGGCGGTAACCATGCCTGATGCCTTCAGCCCCTGCACAAACTTTATCATATCTGTTCGCAATTTAAATCTCTTCAGGATTTCTTTTCTGAGTTCTTTATCGCTTCCTATAATACCTGTATTTTGTCTAAGTGCATTCCAGAAGGCTGATTCATTTGACATTCCGAGCACATAGCCGGTCTTATACATGAGTTCATCTGCTGTTCTGAAGACAATATCCGGGTTAAGGGACATTTTCCTTGCAAGTGCCTTTATCCCTTCCTTAAAACCCTCCTCTGCGAGCACTCCGCCAAAATCAAAGACAACGGCTTTTATCATATATTTTATCCCCTCACAGTCTCTGTTTTATAAGCAAAGTGTCTCATGCAGGGGGCAGGGCTGTCAAGAGTATTGATGACTTTTTAAGCCTTCTTTGATAAACTTTCATGGGTATAAATCTCTAAAGGAGGTATTCTATGGTTGAGCGGAAGATATTTCCACCACCGAAGGAATTTCAGAAGAAGGCTTTTGTAAAAAGCGTAAATGAGTATGAGCGGCTTTACAAGGAGTCTATCCGTGACCCTGAGGGCTTCTGGGCGAAGATGGCTGAGGAAATCACATGGTTTAAGAAGTGGAACAAGGTAATGGAATATGACTTTAAAAAGGCAAAGGTTTCATGGTTTAAAGGGGCAAAGCTGAATGTTTCATATAACTGTCTTGACCGGCATCTTACCACAGCGAGAAAGAACAAGGCAGCAATAATCTGGGAAGCCGAAACAGGGGAAAACAGGATATTCACGTATCAGGAACTTCACCGGCTGGTCTGCCGCTTTGCAAACCTTCTCAAGAAGCTTGGCGTGGGCAAAGGCGACAGGGTTGCATTCTACCTGCCGATGATACCTGAGCTTGCAATCGGAATGCTTGCATGCACAAGAATAGGTGCAGTGCACAGCGTAGTTTTTGGAGGATTCAGTTCTTCTGCACTGAGAGACAGAATCAACGACTGTCAGGCAAAGATACTCGTCACCTCCGACGGCTCGTTCCGTGCCGGAAAAGTGATTCCCCTTAAGAGGAACGCAGATGTGGCAATGGAAGAAACACCCACCATTGAAAAATGCCTTGTCTTCAAAAGGACAGGCATTCTCACAGACATGAAGCCAGGCAGAGACCTGTTCGCAGAAGAGGAGCTTGCAAAAGAGGACATATCATCCTATTGCGAGCCGGTCAAGATGGATGCCGAAGACCCGCTGTTCATACTCTACACAAGCGGAAGCACAGGCAAGCCGAAAGGGCTCTTGCATACAACAGGCGGATACCTCCTTTATGCAACAGTCACATTCAAGTATATATTCGACTACCACGAGGAGGACACCTTCTGGTGCACAGCAGACATCGGCTGGATAACCGGACATTCCTACATAGTTTATGGTCCGCTCAGTGCTGGTGCAACAAGCATAATGTTCGAGGGCGTGCCCACATATCCTGCACCAGACAGGTATTGGGAAATTGTGGAAAAATACCGTGTAAACATATTCTACACTGCACCTACTGTTATCAGGGCACTTGAGAGGGAAGGCGAGGAGTGGACAAAGAAGCATGATTTAAGCAGTCTTAGACTTTTGGGCTCTGTGGGTGAGCCCATAAACCCTGAGGCATGGCTCTGGTATCACAAAAACATCGGAGGCGGAAGGTGTCCGGTAGTGGATACATGGTGGCAGACAGAGACAGGCGGAATACTCATTTCCTCGCTTCCAGGCGCCATACCCCTTAAGCCGGGTGCAGCAGGAAGACCTTTCTTTGGAGTAGTCCCTGTCATACTGAAGCCTGATGGAAAAGAAGCCAAAGTAGGTGAGGAAGGAGCACTCGTCATAGAGAACGCATGGCCTGGAATAGCACGAACCATCTACGGAGATCCAAAACGCTACTATGAAACATATTTTTCACAATACAAAGGCTATTACTTCACCGGCGACGGTGCAATGAAAGACAAAGACGGCGACTACCACCTCATGGGCCGTATAGACGACGTCATAAACGTCTCAGGACACAGGCTCGGAACAGCAGAGATAGAAAGCGCAATCGTCTCTCACAAAGCAGTGGCTGAGTCAGCAGTGGTAGGCTACCCGCACGATATAAAAGGCGAAGGAATATACGCCTTTGTCATACTTAAAAGCGGAATCGATGCAACCCCGGCTCTTAAAGACGAAATAATAGCTGCAGTCAGGTCCGATATAGGACCTATTGCAAAACCTGATTACATACAGTTCGTTGACGGGCTTCCAAAGACCAGAAGCGGAAAAATAATGAGAAGAATCCTGAGAAAAATAGCAGCAGGAAAACCCGAAGACATAGGAGACACCACTACTCTGGCAGATCCCTCTGTCGTGGATAAACTCATTGAGGGAAGAAATATGCTCGTAAAAAAATAAATCCTGAAAGGAGGAAAGATAAATGCTCTACATTGTAATACTTGATGCAAAAGAAGACACAACCATTGAGGAAATAAACAGGGAAAGGGAATCATGGATTAAAAAAGGCAAAGACAAAGTTTTCGAGCGGATGTGTAAGAGAATCGAGCGATACGAAGTTGTAGGCATATCCCCGATGAAAATTATCTTCCTCATAGAGACCGATGACCCGCAGGCTCTGAACGTCCTGACTCATCATTTTGAGGAGTACTGGTACTCAGTCGCATATCCTGTAATCCACCGTGGGATATATGAAGCGCTCGAAGAGGACAAAACCATAGTAGGTGGATAATATAGATTATATAAAATTACAATTTACATGTTATTTAAATTTTTTCCTTGACAACTTCTTTAAGGTATGCTATCAAAGTAGTAAGCGCCTCGTTACCTCCCCTAAGCTGCTGTCCAGACCCCACGGGCAGCAGCCCTTTTTTTCTTTATATTTCAATAAGTTTGTATTGTCTTTTGCCAAGTCCGAGTCTTTCTGCCTCTTCGAGTTGCAATATATAAGGGCTTTTATTTAGTTCAAGGAGCACATCGTCGCCTGGCTTGATTTCCTTGTCAGATGCAGCAGACTGCGGCAATGGATCTGCCTTAAGCAGCATATCAATGCTTGCCTGTTCAATGGCAACAATGTCTTCGGAGATAAGTATACCCTGGTCCTGAATCACAGGGACATCGGCACCGGGCATGCAGTCACACTCCGGCTGTATCTCAGTAAGAAAATTTATATAAATCACTTTCCCCTGCTTGAATGTACTGAGGACTGCCTTTGCCGCCTCTGCCAGCGACCTGACAAACACCTCTCCGTCAGCGCCTTCCTGTATGACGGCTCCTTCAGGGCACACCCTTGTGCACCTTCCGCACCGCCAGCACCTTTCATCCTCGTAGTAGAACGTTTTGTCCCCTTCCTGAAACTTGATGCACTCAAGCGGGCATATCTCCTCACATTGATAACAGAGTTCGCATTTTTCAGCATCCCATATGAGTTTGCCCTCACCTATGGCATGCATTGCGCCTCTTCCGCTCCTCCAGCCTGTATGCCTGTGGGCTGCGCTCACCGCACCCATCGCTATGTTCTTTATAGCTCCACCGTACCCTGAATTTATGTGCCCTTTGATATGACTGCAAACCACCATGGCAGGCACATCATGTATAAGCGATGCAACTGCTATCTCCCCTAAAATCTCCCCTGCCTTTACGATTATGTTATCGTTTCCATAAAGACCGTCTGCTATTACAACAGGCGCACCTACAGAAAGATGATTTATTCCGTTTGCATTCGCTACTTCAAGATAATCAAGCCCTTTAATCCTCACCGTGTCCGTTACAAAAGGCTTTGCACCAATGGTTTTTAATGCCTCGACTACTTTCCTCAGGAAGACCGGACGCACAATCCTGTGCGCCCCTTCTGAGCCAAAATGCGTCTTTACAGCAACCCACTCTTTGGGCTCAAAATACCTGGCAAGGTCCATCTCCTTAAGAAGCCGCTCGAGTTTGCCAGGCATACTGTCGTCATACTTCCACTTATGAACCCGCGCAGAGGAATAATAAACAGTAGACATAGCCTCGCCTCCAGCTAAATTTACGCCTTAACCAGCTTATTATAAATCCAGCCTATAACCGTTCCGCTTACGAGCCCGTCAATAAACCCGTATACAAGTCCTAAGAAACTTCCAAGAGGCGTGATTGTATAGCCAGGATATATCGAGCCAGCAAGCACATCCAGAAAAAGCTTTCCATAACCTGTGTAATAAGAAACCCATGTGGTTATAAAAAGCGAACCTCCCCATACTATACCGAGTGAAACACCCAGGGCAACCGGCTTTAGTCTCATCTCTTCCTCCTTTGGGATATTACAAAGATTGCTCCTGAGACTGCACCAAGAATATTCGTAACCTCATCCCAGACAGAAAAGTCCCTTGCCGGTATAAAAGCCTGAACAATCTCCATCAAAAGCCCATACCCTGCGGAAAAGACTACTGAAAGGAGCAACGCCTTCTTTCTGACAGACAGTGACCGGTTTTCCTTAAGAACCGTGTAAAACAGAACACTCGTGATTCCGTAAATCATGAAATGAAAAAGCTTGTCTGCAAGCGGAAAGCGCTCGGCTCCTTCAAACGGGTATACAGAAAGGACAAACACAACAGCAAGCCATATAATAAGTGTTCTCATGCCTGAAGACTCCTGTCATAAAGCTCTTTTTTGCTGAGTCCGTACTGACTGGCAACAGTCTTTACAGCCTCTTTTCTTCCCATTCCTTTCTTCATCAAGGACATCACCTCACTCAAAGCCTCATCAAGAGAGACCTTTTGTTTTGTTCTCCCCTCAATGACAATAACATATTCTCCTGCTATTGTGGATTTTTCAAGTCTGTCTAAAACCTCCGAGACTTTGCCTCTTATAACCTCTTCGTACATCTTTGTCAGTTCTTTTATAACAGCGATTTTTCTGTTGCCGAATATCTCTTCGATATCAATGAGTGTATCAAGGATTCTGTGCGGTGCTTCGTAAAAAACCAGTGTTCTTGGCTCAAGGGCAAGTTCCGCAAGCTTTTTCTGCCTGTGCGTCCTCTTAGAAGGGAGGAACCCGACAAACGTAAATTCCTCTGTAGAAAGCCCTGATATGGAAAGTGCAGCAGTAAGAGCGGATGCCCCTGGCACAGGAACGACATCAATGCCTTCTGCCAGTGCCCTGCTTATAAGCACTGACCCAGGGTCTGATATCCCTGGTGTGCCTGCATCAGAGACAAGAGCCACCGATTGCCCTGAGGAAAGCCTTTTAATCACCTCTTCAGCCTTTACTTTTTCTTTTTCTCCCCAGTAACTTATCAGCGGCTTGGATATTCCGTAATGTGTAAGAAGCTTCAGGGAGTGTCTCGTGTCCTCGGCTGCAATCACGTCAACTTCCTTGAGAATCTTCAACGCCCTCAGGGTGATATCCTCAAGGTTGCCTATCGGTGTAGACACTATGTAAAGTGTGCCCTTCAGTTTTTTAATCTTCTCCTGAAATTAACAAGCCAGACTATGTGCTCGATTTCTTCTTTTATTATCTTATCAACCGTGTCTTTATCCTTCACTGCCCCTCTCAGTCCCACGAAATAAAGCATGGTCTCTTTCTCAAAGCCTAATGCGAAATTAACGGCATCTCTTACTGACTGTATATGCTCCATCGAAGGCAGGGACTTTCCGCTTCCCAGAAAGAACTCAGATTCCACCATTGCCCTGAAATAACTCTGTGCTTCTTCCCAGCCTTCTGGCTCGCTGTCACCTACTTTATCCTTCAGTTCGCTGAATGTTTTCTCATGCCTTTGTTCTTTCAAAGCAAGGGTTTCAAAGAGCTTTTTCAATTCTTCGTCTTTTTTGAATTTGTCTGCCATGGAAGTGTAAAACTGATATCCGAGCTTTTCCGTCTGCACCGCCATCTCGATAACCTCACCTATGGAAAACTTTTCCATAAAAACCCCCTTGGATTTTATTCAACCTTCAAAAGCTCTCTTAATTTCTTGTCCGCCTTTGTAATGTCCTCCACATTATCCCCTGTTATCTCCCACATGTACTTGCCGTTACTAAGGCGCTTGAGCTTAATCCTGACTGGCTTTTTCGGTCTGACCTGCTCTATCTCAGGCTGGCTTTTGAACTGAAAGCCCCCCTTCTCGGCTGACCGGGCAGGAAATGCAAAAACCAGAAAAATAAATATAAAAATGGACAATACTTTCATCAGCAATATCTCTTTCGCTTCTGATTATATCATGCCTGCCTGCAACAATCAAAAGGGGTCACAGACCCTTTCTCTAGGGATCACAGACCCATTCTTAGGGATCACAGACCTTTTTTAAAGAGGTGTGTTTTTCAGTAACTTCTGTATTTGTTTGTAATCGGGAAGCGTCTGTCTCTTCCAAATGCCCTCTGGGTAATTTTAATTCCTGGTGGGGCTTGCCTTCTCTTGTATTCGCTTCTGTCTATCATTCTTATGACCTTTTGGGCGCATTCTATCTCACAGCCCATAGAGAGTATCTCCTCGAAGCTTCTGTCCTCTTCGATATATGCCTTGAGGATAGGGTCAAGCACAGGATAAGGCGGAAGGGTATCTGTGTCTTTCTGGTCTGGTTTGAGTTCTGCGGTGGGTTCTTTCCAGAGTATTCTTTCCGGGATTAATGCCCTGCCTGCCTTTTTGTTTCTCCACTTGGCAAGCTCATACACAGTAGTCTTTGGCACGTCTTTTATCACTGCAAAACCGCCTGCCATGTCTCCGTAAAGCGTTGCATACCCTACGCTCATCTCTGACTTATTACCTGTGGTAAGCACAAGCCAGCCGAACTTGTTGGACATTGCCATAAGCAGGTTGCCCCTTATTCTTGCCTGAAGGTTCTCCTCTGTGGCATCAGGCTTAAGTCCCTTGAATTCTCTGGCAAGGGCATCAAGATAGCTCTTGAATATTGCTTCTATCGGAATCTCAATCAACTTTATGCCGAGATTTTTTGCAAGCTCAAAAGCATCCTCTCTGCTTTCCTTTGATGTATAGGGCGACGGCATAAAAAGACATCTCACCTTATCTTTTCCGAGTGCGTCAACTGCAATGGTCGCAACCATTGCAGAATCCACTCCGCCGCTGAGTCCTATAAAGCCGCCTTTAAAACCATTCTTTCTGACGTAATCAGAGACTCCAAGGACAAGGGCATTGTATATTTCTTCTTCAGGCTCCAGCTGCTGGACTTGTCTTTGTGGCAGAGCCTTCCTGCTTTTAGTCCTTTTTCTCACAGGCACAGATATGGTTTCGATAACGCCCTCTTCAAGGGAAAGCACCTCTTGTCTTCTTCTTGGGTCGTGAAGCCTTCTCATAAACACGGCTTCGAGGTTAAGGTCTATTATTATCAGGTCTTCCTCGAACAGTTTTCCCCTGGCGATGACCTTGCCGGTCTCGTCTATGACAAGACTTCCGCCATCAAACACAAGCTCGTCCTGTCCGCCGACCATGTTCACATAGGCGACTATTACAGCACTGTCTGATGCCCTTGTCGAGAGCATCTTTTCCCTGAATGAGTTTTTACCCACGGTATAAGGAGAGGCGTTGATGTTGATTATCAGTTCTGCACCGGCAAGTGCCTGAACCCTTGAAGGACCTTCAGGATACCATATGTCTTCGCAGATATTAACACCTACAACCGCTTCGCCAATGCGATAGACCGGTTGCCTGCTGCCTATCTGAAAATACCGGTATTCGTCAAAAACACCGTAATTGGGCAGGTATATCTTATGATATACATCCACGATGTTTCGCTGAGAAATGATTGCAGCTGCATTGTATATGTCATCTTTTTTGTCAACAAACCCCACTACTGCAGTAATCCCTTCGGTCTTACGGCGGACATCATCAAGAGCTTTAAGATTGTCTGCTATAAACTGTGGTTTAAGGAGCAGGTCTTCCGGTGGATAACCCGTAAGCACAAGCTCAGGAAAAGCCACCACCTCTGCACCATACTCTTTTGCCTTAGTGATATACTCGATTGTCTTTTTGGCGTTACCTTTGAGGTCACCCACGGTGGGGTTTATCTGTGCAAGGGCAAGTCTCAGTTTTTTCATGGATAAAATAATAATCTAAAGCCCCATCTTTGTAAAGAGCATCACAGACTCTTTTTATTCCAGATGGAGCAAACGTTTAGAAACATAATATAGAACATTCATCTTATAAGGTATAATACGCAATGGACTTTCTCGAGGTATTTTTTCCTGTCTCTGGCGTAAAGACATATATCTTTATTCCACCTCTTGTCGCCATGGTCATTTCGTTTTTCACCTCTATGGGTGGGGTCTCAGGTGCATTTCTTCTTCTGCCTTTTCAGATGAGCATTCTGAACTACACAACTCCTTCTGTAAGTGCAACCAATTTTGTATTCAACATTATTGCCATACCAAGCGGTGTCTATCGCTATATAAAAGAAGGCAGGATGACCTGGCCTCTTATGTGGACAATCATTGTCGGCACATTGCCCGGTGTGTTCATTGGATATTACATCAGGGTTTTGTATCTTCCTGAACCAAAGGCATTCAAGGTTTTTGCAGGGCTCGTGCTCCTTTATATCGGGATTAAACTCTTTTACGAGACTAAAAAACCCAAAAGCCCTTCTGAAGGCAGGCTCAGCATGGAGAGACCGGAAAACATGATTGTCAAAACTGTTTCTTCAAATCTCCTGAGGGTTGAATATGAGTTTCGTGGAGAAAGATTTGGTTTCAGTGTAATTTCTGTGTTATTGCTTGCTTTTGTAGTGGGCATTGTAGGCGGAACATACGGAATCGGAGGCGGTGCGATAATCGCTCCTTTCTGTGTTGCAGTGTTTCGTCTGCCTGTCTACACGGTTGCCGGTGCTGCACTGGCAGGCACTTTTATCACATCCATAGCAGGCGTGACGTTTTACAGTGTCATTCCTTCCGGCTTCAACACCTCACCTGACTGGCTGCTGGGTATGCTCTTCGGTGCAGGCGGCTTTGTCGGAATGTATCTTGGAGCAAGAGTTCAAAAATTCGTGCCGCAGAAAGCAATCAAACTTATGCTCAGTCTGGTAATTCTTTTTGTGGCGATTAAGTATATTGTTCAGTATTTTTAAACGGCAGGCAGAATGCTAATTTTTCCCTGTCACGACAATAATGTCGAACACGGAAAACCATGTCAAAGGCTTAATGGCTGTGTTTTTGTCCAAGCCCTCTGCAATGCGTTTTGCCGCATTCTGAAAATTCTGGGAATAAAATACTACATTGCGTTTGAAATCAGAACGCGGAGCATAATCTATCCTGACAACGTTGAAACCCATTTTTTTAAGTTTTTTGGACATCTTTTTTGCCGAAGAGAGCTTTCCATCTCCGCTTAGCACTTTTATCTTAGGGTTTGAGAACAGGGCTTCGATTTTCTGCTCAAGTGCAGCCAGTCTTTGCTCAATCTCCTGCTGTCCGTAGCTAATCCTCTGGGTCTCTTTCTCAAGGTTTTCTATTTTATAGACCTGACCGCTGAAGTCTTCGAGCTGGCTGTTCACGGATTCCATCTTGGAATCGAGGTCGTTTATCTGAGCATCGAGGCTTTCTATGTGAGTTCGCAGAGTCTCGCTTTCAGTTTCAAGGCTGGATATCTTCTGGGCATTAACGTCGATTCTTTTATCCAGATTTGCACAGGCTGAAATACTGAATCCCAAAATCAAGGCAAGGACAATTAAAGATGCTCGCTTCATCGCACCTGTTTAAATTTTATGGCGTTGAAAATTCGAGGTTACCTCTTTTTCTCTGCCACCTGTATTCTTGTAATGGCTCTTTCCAGAGCTGCCTGTGCACGTGCGAAATCCACTTCTTCCTGCTTTCTCAGGCGTTCTTCAGCACGCTGCTTGGCTGCCTTTGCCCTTTCAACATCTATATCTTCTGCCTTCTCTGCACTGTCGGCAAGAATAACAACCTTGTCTGCTCCGACTTCTGCATACCCCCAGTTGACAAAGAAGTATTTTACCTCGCTTCCGATTCTGCACGTGAACATTCCGATTTTCAGGGTTGTCACATAAGGTGCGTGTCCAGGCAGAACACCGAAGTCGCCCTCGCTTCCAGCAGCGGCAACTTCGTCTACATCTCCGCTAAACACAGTGCCGTAAGGCGTTATTATCTCTAATTTTAGTTTCTCACTCACGGTCTAACTCTCCGTTTTTATCTGCTCCAGCCGAGCTTTCTTGCTTTCTCCTCTGCTTCCTCTATTGTTCCGACCATATAGAATGCCTGTTCAGGCATGTCGTCATACTGTCCTTCAGTTATAGCCTTGAAGCCTTTTATAGTATCCTCAAGCTTCACATACTTGCCGGGTGTGCCGGTAAATGCCTCTGCAACATGGAACGGCTGACTCAGGAACCTCTGTATCTTTCTTGCCCTTGAAACGATGAGCTTGTCGTCTTCGGAAAGCTCTTCCATACCGAGTATGGCGATGATGTCCTGCAGCTCCTTGTATCTTTGCAGTATCATCTGCACTTTTCTTGCGACGCCGTAATGTTCCTCTCCGAGGATTTTCGGATCAAGGATTCGTGATGTAGAATCCAGCGGGTCAACCGCAGGGTATATACCAAGCTCTGCAATCTGCCTTGAAAGAACGACTGTTCCGTCAAGATGAGTAAATGCAGTCGCAACGGCAGGGTCTGTAAGGTCGTCTGCCGGCACGTATATAGCCTGCATCGAAGTAATAGAGCCTTTCTTCGTGGTGGTGATTCTTTCCTGAAGTGCACCCATGTCAGTCGCAAGGTTCGGCTGGTAACCGACAGCGGACGGCATTCTTCCAAGCAGAGCCGAAACCTCTGCACCTGCAAGGGTGAACCTGAAGATATTATCTATAAATATGAGAACGTCCTGTCCTTCATCCCTGAAGTATTCTGCTGCGGTAAGTGCAGTAATACCGACCCTGAGTCTTGCTCCAGGCGGCTCGTTCATCTGACCGTAGATAAGAGCAACGTTACTGAGAACGCCGGACTCCTTCATCTCCAGATACAGGTCATTACCCTCTCTTGTTCTCTCACCCACGCCTGCGAACACGGAGACACCGCCGTGCTTCATAGCGATGTTGTGAATCATCTCCATGATGATGACTGTCTTGCCGACGCCTGCGCCTCCGAACATTCCCATCTTACCGCCTCTGACGAACGGCACGAGCAGGTCAAAGACCTTAACGCCTGTCTCAAAGACCTGTGTCACTGGTTCCTGATCCACAAAGTCCGGTGCAGGTCTGTGGATAGGCCAGCGCTCCTCGGTCTTTATCTCGCCCTGCTTGTCATAAGGCTCGCCCACAACGTTCATTATCCTTCCGAGTGTTCCTTTTCCTACAGGTATGGCTATAGGCTGACCTGTATCTATTGCCTTCATGCCCCTGACAAGACCGTCCGTGGTAGACATTGCCACTGTTCTTACCTTGTTGTCGCCAAGGTGGGCAGCTACCTCCAGTGTCAGGTCTATTTCAGGAATGCCTTTCTCAGGGTCTGCAGGCTGCTGTATCTTTATTGCATTTAATATCTCAGGAAGTTTCTTCTCAAACTCAATGTCAACGACTGCACCGATAACCTGTGTAACTCTTCCCTCATTAATTTCCATAACCTTTACCTCCGTTTCTTTATCATAAACAAGTGAATTTCACCCGTGATTTTACAACTAACCTTTGAGTGCCTCGACTCCACCAACAATATCCATAAGTTCCTTCGTAATCGCTGCCTGTCTTGCCTTGTTGTACTGAAGCGTCAGGTTGTCTATCATCTCGTTCGCACTCTTTGTAGCGTTTTCCATTGCCGTCATTCTTGCAGCCTCTTCAGAGGCTTGAGACTCAAGCAATGCCCTGTATATCTGTATTTCTACGTTCTTTGGAAGCAGTCTTTCAAGCAACGCCTGCTCTGAAGGTTCGTATATAAAGTCAGCAGGTGCTGCTTCTTCCTCCCCTACTTCCTCAGGGGTGATAGGAAGAAGCCTTACGACAGTAACGTCCTGTTTTACAACATTTCTGAACTTATTGAATATAAGATGCACTTCATCTATGGTTTCGTTAATATAGTTTTCGATAATATCTGTGGCTACTTCCTGTGCGTGTGCATAGTTGAGCTTACCGGAAAATCCAGACCAGCTGTTTCTAAGCTCAACATTCCTTCTCTTGTAATAATCACGTGCTTTTCTACCGATAGTGCTGATTGTGATTGATTCAAAGCCTTCTTTTTTGAGGTTTGCAACGAGGTTTTCCGCTGCTTTAAGGATGTTCGTGTTGAATGCACCGCAGAGTCCCCTGTCGCTTGTAATCACAAGCACCTCGACCGTCTTTCTCGGTCTTTGCGTAAGCAAAGGATGTGCTTCGGTCTCGACCCCTCTTACGAGGCTGGAAATCACTGCATTCAACTTATCCGCATAGGGGCGCATCTCGAACATACGGGTCTGCGCCTTCCTGAGTTTGGCAGCCGCAACCATCTTCATGGCTTTGGTAATCTGCCTTGTGTTCTTGACTGCCTTTATTCTTCTTTGTATGTCTCTTAAAGTTGGCATTTATCTAATCCGTTCTCCGGTTTAAATTTTAGTCTTAGGGCTGAAACCCTTTCTTGAATTCTTCCACTGCCTGTGTAATCTTTCCTCTAAGGTCCTCGTCTATCTCCTTTTTCTCTGCCAGTTCTTTTTTCAGGTCTTCCTTCCTGTCTCTGATGAATCTGAGGAATTCTGCCTCGAACTTCTTGACCGACTCCACTGGTATATCATCGAGATAACCCTGTGTTCCTGCAAACAGGACGAGTATCTGCTCTTCCACTGGAAGCGGCACGTACTGGTCCTGCTTCAGAAGCTCGACCATTCTCTTGCCTCGTTCTATCTGCTGCAGTGTTGCCTTGTCGAGGTCAGAACCGAACTGTGCAAATGCAGCAAGCTCTCTGAACTGTGCAAGGTCAAGTCTCAGTGTTCCGGCAACCTGCTTCATTGCCTTTGTCTGTGCTGAGCCGCCGACCCTGCTGACTGAAAGTCCGACGTTAACGGCAGGNCTTACGCCTGCGTAAAAGAGCTCTGGCTCAAGATATATCTGTCCGTCGGTAATCGAAATAACATTTGTCGGTATGTAGCCTGAGACGTCACCTGCCTGTGTCTCGATAATCGGAAGTGCGGTAAGTGAGCCACCGCCGAGTTCATCGCTGAGCTTTGCTGCTCTTTCAAGCAGTCTTGAATGCAGATAGAAAACATCTCCGGGGTATGCCTCACGTCCCGGCGGACGCCTCAGAAGAAGCGAAAGCTGCCTGTAAGCAGCAGCCTGCTTGCTCAGGTCATCATAGACTATAAGTGCATGTTTTCCATTGTCTCTGAAATACTCTCCGATAGCGCATCCTGTATATGGTGCTATATACTGAAGGGGTGCTGGTTCACTTGCGGTTGCAGAGACAACAATCGTGTGGTCCATTGCACCGTGCTCTTCAAGAATCTTAACTGTACGCACGATGTTTGCACGTTTCTGTCCAACTGCAACGTATATGCAGATAACATCCCCGCCCTTCTGGTTGATAATGGCGTCGATGGCAATGGCTGTCTTTCCTGTCTGACGGTCGCCGATTATAAGCTCTCTCTGCCCCCTGCCTATGGGTATCATGGAGTCTATTGCCTTAAGACCTGTCTGAAGCGGCTCTCTAACAGGCTGCCTGTCAACAATACCCGGAGCCACAATGTCCACAAGTCTTGTCTGCTTGGCATTTATCGGACCTTTTCCGTCAATAGGCTGTCCTATTGCGTTTACGGTCCTGCCTATGAGCTCCTCGCCAACCGGCACTTCCATAATCTTGCCTGTGCGCTTGACGACGTCCCCTTCTTTAATAAGCGTGTCCTCTCCGAACAGAACCGCACCTACGATGTCCTCTTCGAGGTTAAGTGCCATGCCGAAGACACCGTTAGGGAACTCAAGAAGCTCTGAAGCCATGCAATTTTCAAGACCATAGACTCTTGCTATTCCGTCACCTACTGAAATAACAGTCCCTACTTCGCTGACATCGACCCTCTTTTCGAAGTCAGTTATCTGTTTCTTCAGAAGTTCACTAATTTCCTCAACCTTAATCTCCATGTGATCACCCCTTTATAAGCTCATCTCTCAAAAGCCTTAACTGGCCTTTTATACTTCCGTCATACATGGTGCTTCCAACCTTGACAAGCATCCCGCCAAGAAGAGAAGGATCAGTCGCATACTCTATATCCACATCCCTTTCAGTAAGCCTCTTAAGTGACTCTTTAAGCCTATCCTCATACTGCTTGTCTATCTCAACAGGCGTAATAACGGTTGCCTTTACCTTCCTCTTCTTTTCCGAATAAATCGCTATCGCCTTGTCTATTACTTCTCCAAGAGCCGATGCAGCTGAAACATCCGAAAGATAGCTTATGAACTTCACGGTGTTTTCCGAGAGGTTCAACGTCTGTCCCACCTGCTTCAGTGCTGACTTTTTCTCTTCCTTGGTAAACTGCGGGCTTACGAGCAGACCCTTGAACTCAGGGCTTTTATCCATGAGTGTATTCACTGTAATCAGCTCTTTAAGAGCCTCTGGAGCAGCATCCAGACCTACTGCATTAAGAAACATCTTTGCGTATCTTTTTGCATACTTGTTCTTTTTCATTTCGTGCTCTCCAGTTTGGCAAGTGCTTCCTCAAGCAGTTTCTTCTGCTCTTCAGGAGTCAGTTTCTCCTTGAGTTTCTTCTCGGCAAGCTCCATTGCAAGTTCCACCGCCTCTGCCTTGATTGCCGCTTTTGCCTGCTTAAGCTCATATTCTATGTTAGCCTTTGCCTGCTCGATTATCTTTTCGCTGAGTTTTTCGCCTTCCTGCACAAGAATCTCGCGTTCTCTTTCACCGGACTGTTTTGCAGAGGCGATTATCTCCTCTATCTCCTTATCCTTGGTCTTAAGCCTTTCTTCCACTTCCTGAAGTGCTTTCTGGGCAAGCTCCTTTGCTTCCCTTGCCTCATCCAGAGTCTTCTGTATCACCTCGGTTCTCTTGCGGAGAAAATCCCTGAGGGGCTTGCCGCCAAACTTTACAATCAGGAAGACGAGTATTGCAAAGTTTAAGACCTTCCAGACCCATTCCATTACATGAGAGCCGTGCCCTTCGCCCTCTGTCGCAAACGAAAACGCAAACAAAACAAGAGTAAAGATTATAGATAGAGAGACAACAAAGAAACCTTTTTTGAAAAATTTAGTTTTACTCATACTCCTACCAGCTTTTTCACTATTTCTTCGGAAAATCTTTCCACATCTGCCCTTAATGCCTGTCTTGCCTTCTCTGCTTCTGCCCTGAGTTCCTCTCTTGCCTTTTCGGCGATAGCCGACGCCTCTTTATTAGCGGCAGAGAGAATCTCCTGTTGCTTTTGAAGCCCTTCTGCCCTCAGCGCCTCAAACGTCTCCCTCGCCTTAAGCGCCGCCTCAGAAAGCCCCTTCTTTATCTCCTCTTCAACCTGCTGCCTCCGCTCCTGCATGTTCTTTGCTGCATCCAGCGCATCCCTTACCGTGTCCGTCCTCTCTTTGAACACTTTAAGGAGGGGTTTAAAAAGAATAATATTCAGGACATAAACCAGGACAAGAAAATTTACAAGCAGTACAAAAAACCATTTGTTGAGTTCTAACATCTTCTCCCTCTGTTTGACAAAGCAGTAGAGGAGATTAGCACACAGAAAAAATCTTGTCAAGGGTTTATAAATTAATAAAAAATACAAATAAATGATAAAATAGTTTTCGTGTTCAAAAGCGAGCTTGAAAAGTTAAAACAGAACCTTCTTTTGCGCACTATAAAAGACAGGGCTTCAAGACAGGGCGCAAGAATAATTATAGAAGGAAAAGAATACCTTAATTTTGCATCAAACGATTATCTTGGTCTTTGTCATCATCCTGAAATCATATCTGCTGCTGAAGATGCACTCAAGGAGTTTGGCACAGGCGCAGGTGCATCAAGACTTCTTTCAGGCGGAACTATTCTTCACAGGGAACTCGAATCGAAGATAGCTTTATTCAAAGGCACAGAGGCAGCACTTGTATTCAACTCCGGTTATGCTGCAAACACAGGAATAATCCCTGCCATTGCATCAGAACAGGACGCTGTATTCAGCGATGAATTAAACCACGCAAGCATCATCGACGGCATAAGACTGAGCAGGGCAAAAACTTACATTTACAGACACAAGGACATGGAACACCTCCATACCCTGCTTAAAGACTGCCGTGCAGAGAAAAAGATAGTCATCACAGACACAGTCTTCAGCATGGACGGGGACACAGTCCCTCTTAATGATATCTACAATCTGTGCAAAGAGCATGGTGCGCTGTTATATATTGATGACGCTCATGGCACAGGAGTCCTGGGGAAAGGCAAAGGCGCACTCGAACACTTCGGTATAAAGCCTGAGCCGTGGATTATTCAGATGGGCACGATGTCAAAGGCACTTGGCTCATTCGGTGCATTCGCAGCAGCAGACAAAGATACAATAAACTGGCTTTTAAATTCCGCAAGGAGTTTTATGTTTTCCACTGCGCTTCCTGCCCATGTTGCCGCTGCCTCTTTAGCCTCACTCGATGTGCTTAAGAAAGAGACATGGCGCATTGACCGCCTCTGGCAGAACAGAAACAAACTCATGAATGCACTGAAAGGGTTTAATACCGGCAGCACTGAAACCCCTATCATTCCTATAATAATGAAAGACATCGAAGGCACTCTGAAACTTTCAGAACAACTCTATGAGAAAGGCATATACGCCCCTGCCATAAGACCGCCTACGGTAAAAGAGCCGAGGATAAGAATCACAGTGACAGCCGAACACTCAGAGGAAGACATAGAAAGACTCACCGAAGCAATCCAGAAGGCAAACATTCCCCTTTGAAAATTTCAGGCTTGCGAGGTCTGCCGGAGGGGGGTCACAGACCCTTTTAATACCCGCTTGAAGCACTCTTTAAAAGTGGCTGTGCCACCGAGCAAAAAGTAGCAAGGAGTTTGTGAAGAGCCCCATCTGAAAATTTCAGGGCACGGGTCTGACAAGAGCCCTCCCGGCAAATCCGGGAGTCATACAACCAGTTACAAACCCTTATAAATACAGCTTTTTTATGCCGCAACTTTGTATAATAAAAGTATGGATGAAGGAGTAAAAACCATAGAAGTAAAAAGCATAGAAGATATTGTAAGGAAAGTCCGTTCTTACAGTCCTGGTGCAGACATAGAGTTTCTTAAGAGGGCATACTGGATTTCAAGTGAGGCGCACGGGCTTCAGAAAAGGAAAGAAGGCACGCCTTTTATGTCTCATCCCCTTGCCGTGGCATCCATCCTCGCTGACATGAAAATGGATGTAGTCACAATAGCAGCAGGCATACTGCACGACACCATCGAAGACACCCATATGACCATAGAAGACATAAGAAAACTCTTCGGATACGAACTTGCATTTCTCGTTGACGCACTTACAAAACTCAAGCGTATGGAATTCAAATCAAAGGAAGTAGCGCAGGCTGAAAGCTTCCGGAAAATGTTCCTGAGCATGGCAGAGGACATAAGGGTGATACTAATAAAATTTGCAGACAGACTGCACAACATGCGCACACTCGAATACCTGCCTGAGAACAAAAGACAAAGCATTGCAGCCGAAACCCTTGAGATATACGCACCCCTTGCAAACAGACTCGGCATAGGCTGGCTTAAAACAGAATTCGAGGACATGAGCTTCAAGTTCCTGATGCCCAAACTCTACGAGGAAATCGCAACCAAGGTGGCTAAAAGACGCGCAGAGCAGGAAGGCTATGTAAAAAACCTCATCAGGATAATCGAGCAAAAACTAAAGAGCGAGGGGCTTCCCGGAAAGATTTCAGGAAGAGTCAAGCACTACTACGGAATATACCAGAAGATGCAAAGACAGGGCGTTCCGTTCGAGCAGATACATGATGTCATCGGACTGAGAATAATCACTGACACCAAGTCCAACTGCTATGCAATCCTAGGACTTATACACTCGCTCTGGAAGCCCATTCCCGGCAAGTTCAAGGACTACATCGGCGTGCCGAAGTCCAATATGTATCAATCACTGCATACCACTGTTATAGGACCAGACGGCGAAAGAGTCGAGTTTCAGATAAGAACAGAAGAGATGCACCATGTCGCTGAAGAAGGAATCGCTGCTCACTGGAAATACAAAGAAAAGGGCGGATTCAAGGAAAAAGACGACAGGTATATATCATGGCTTAGAGACCTCATACAGTTGCAGAAAGAGGAGTCAGACGCAAGAAAATTCGTAGAAGCGGTAAAAGCAGAGGTTGTCCCTGACGTCGTGTATGTCTTCACGCCAAAAGGCGATATCAAAGAGCTTCCTTATGGCTCTACGCCTGTTGACTTTGCTTACAGCATCCACACCGAGGTAGGTCACAGGTGCATCGGAGCAAGAGTCAACGGAAGAATGGTTCCGCTGAGGTATCAGCTCGAAAGCGGAAACACTGTGGAGATAATCACTTCACAGTCGCAGCATCCAAGCAGAGACTGGCTGAAATTCGTCGTCACGCAGAGGGCAAAATCAAGGATAAAACAGTGGCTGAAAGCAGAGGAGAGAAAGCAGAGCATAGACCTTGGTATAAAACTCCTTGAGGGAGAACTCAGAAGGCACAACCTGTCTCCCTCGCTCGTCAGGTCAGAAGAGATGGAGGCAGTTGCAAAAACCTATAATCTGCAGTCACTCGAAGACCTTTATGTATCCGTGGGCTATGGAAAGATTTCTCCTCATCAGGCAGTAAACAGGCTTTTGCCTGAACGTGCAGCCCCTGAGCCTCAGCCGAAACCTACAAGGCGGATAAAAGAACAAAAAGGCATAACGATAAAAGGCATAGACAATGTTCTTTACCACACGGCAAAGTGCTGTTTTCCCATACCCGGGGACAACCTTGTAGGGTTTGTTACAAGGGGCAAGGGCGTTGCCGTGCATCGCAGAGATTGTCCTAATCTCGAACGGCTTGCCGTAGACGAGGCAAGATTAGTGGAAGTCGAATGGAAACCAGACCAGGAAGCCACAGCCTACGGAAGACTCATGGTAGACACTGTGGACAGACCAGGCATACTGGCAACCCTGAGTGCAACCATATCTTCCGCAGATGTCAACATCAGCCATCTTGAGGCAACCACAACTCAGGACAAAAGAGCACGCATAATGTTCATCCTTGATGTCAGGGACAGAACACAATTCAACAGCATTATCCGGAAGATTGCACAGACAGAAGGAGTGCTGAGAGTAAAGCGTTATTGAAAACATCAGCACGGTTCTGTTAATTTAAAACATGCCTAAGACTCTTAAACTCGGATTACCAAAGGGAAGCCTGCAGGAATCAACACTGAAACTTTTCAGAAAAGCAGGATACCACATCTCTGTATCAAGCCGCTCTTACTATCCTGAATTCGACGACCCTGAGATAGACGCCATGCTCATCAGGGCGCAGGAAATGGCAGGATATATTGAAAAAGGCATACTTGACTGCGGTCTTACAGGCAAGGACTGGATACTCGAGCAGGGCGCTGATGTTCACGAAGTTACGGAACTCATATATGCAAAAGAAGGCTTAAGACCTGTAAGATGGGTAATAGCAGTGCCCAATGATTCAAAGATAAAAACAGTCAAAGACCTTAATGGAAAACGCATTGCCACAGAACTCGTAGGCTTTACAAAAAAATATCTTAAATCAAAAGGGGTAAAAGCAGAGGTGGATTTCTCATGGGGGGCAACAGAGGTCAAGCCACCGCACCTTGCAGACGCCATTGTGGAGCTTACAGAGACAGGCACTTCACTCAGGGCAAACAACCTGCGTATTGTTGAAACAATACTTGAGTCCAGCACAAGGTTCATAGCGAACAAGAAGGCATGGAAAGACAAATGGAAAAGACAGAAGATGGAAAACATCGTCATGCTCCTTAAGGGAGCACTGGCTGCGGAAGAAACCGTAGGGCTTAAAATGAACGTCCCTGAAAAAGCGCTTAAGAAAGTCCTGAGCCTGCTGCCTTCCATGCACTCGCCTACAATATCCACGCTTACCGAAGAGGGCTGGTTCGACCTTGATGTGGTAATAAACGAAAAGACCGTAAGAGACCTGATTCCAAAACTCAAAAAAGCAGGTGCTACAGGTATAGTCGAATACCAGCTCAATAAGGTCATACCTTAAAGAGACCGAAGGTCTTTACAGCTTGGCTTAGTCGGTAAAGTCAGTAAGCACTGTTAAGAAGCATCCTGTGGTATAATCTCTGCTGTGAACATCAGGGCACTTGTAAAGCCAAATGTCCGCAGGCTTTCAGCCTACGAGGCAAAGGAGATACCTTGCAGGGTAAAACTCGATGCAAACGAAAGCCCTTACGGGTTTTCATTCTTTAAAAACATTCCCACAAACAGATACCCTGACCCTGAGGCAAAAGAACTCAAAACCACTCTTGCAAAACAACTGAAGTTAAAGAGCAAGAACATCCTCGTCGGAAACGGCTCTGACGAACTCATCTATTATCTTGTAACCACATTCGGCGGAGCGGTGCTTTATCCAACGCCCACATTCTCCATGTACGGAATAATCTCAAAGGCTCTCGGAGAAAAAACCATAGAGATTCCGCTTGACCCTTCCTTTGACCTCAATATGAAAAAAATCCTCGATGCAATTAAAAAACACAAACCGAAACTCCTGTTTTTAAGCTCTCCGAACAACCCTACAGGGAATTGCTTCTCGACAGAGAGAATCCTCATGCTGATTGAAAAGTCAAAAGGCATCGTGGTTGTGGATGAGGCATACCAGCCTTTCTCAAGCGAAAGGGGCTTTATCCCGTTTCTTAAAGACTACAAAAACCTCCTGATAATGCGGACGCTCAGCAAGATTGGGCTTGCAGCACTGAGGGTGGGCTTCCTCATAGGAGACGAAGAGGTAATAAACGAGGTAAACAAGGTAAGGCTTCCGTTTAATCTAAATTCCATCTCGCAGGCACTGGCAGTAAGGGCATTGAAGGACAAAAAACAGATGCGTTCGGCTATAAGCTCCATAGTCTCGGAAAGGGAAAGGTTAAGCAAAGAGCTTGCAGAGATTAAAGGCGTAATGGCATATCCATCAGAAGCCAATTTTATATTGTTTAAAGTAAAAAATCCGGAGAAGGTCTATGCAGGGCTTCTTAAAAAAGGCGTGCTGATAAGAAACATGAAAGGTGTAATAAACGGCTGTCTGAGAGTCACCGTGGGATCGAAAAAAGAAAACGACATATTTCTTAGAGCACTCAGGGAGGTGTTATGAGAAAGGCAAAAATCAAGCGGAAGACAAAAGAGACAGACATAGCCTTTGAGCTTAACCTTGACGGCAAAGGCAGCTATTCAATAGACACCTCCATTCCGTTTCTTGACCATATGCTTTCTTTGATGTGCAAGCACGGGCTTATGGATATGAAACTCAAGGCAAAAGGCGACATAGATATAGACTTTCATCACACGGTCGAGGATGTAGGAATAGTCATGGGCAAGGGCATAAAAGACGCCCTTAAGGACATGAAAGGCATCAAGAGATATGGCAGTGCGACTGTGCCAATGGATGAAGCCCTTGCATCTGTAAGCCTTGACATAAGCGGAAGACCTTATCTTGTCTATAAAGTGGCGCTTAACAGAAGGTCCAAGATAAAGAACTTTGATGCAGACTTAATCGAGGATTTTCTTCAGGCGCTTGTGTCCAACAGCGGAATTACCCTGCATGTAAACGTCCCTTACGGAAGAAACACCCACCACATAATAGAGGCAGTTTTTAAAGCCCTCGGCAGGGCACTGAAAGAAGCAGTGGAGATAGACCCCAGAGTAAAAGGAGTGCCTTCGACCAAGGGGAAGCTGTGAATGTTCTATGAAGATGTCTTTAGAGAGCTTAATAAGAAACGGGTTGACTATGTTGTGGCAGGCGGGGTAGCACTCGTTCTGCACGGGGTTGTCAGATTGACTGCAGACCTCGACCTCATTGTCAATCTTGAAGAAAAAAACTTTTTAAGATTCATTAAGACCATAGAAGCCCTCGGATACAAACCGAAAATCCCTGTTAAAACCAGTGAAATTCTTGACCCTTCCATCAGACAGAAGTGGATAAAAGAGAAAAATATGAAAGTCCTGAGTTTTTATAATCCTGCGCTTCCTATCGGACTGATTGACGTCCTTATACACCAGCCTATAAGATACAAAGAGATTAAGAGACACTCGGTTAAGATAAAATCAGGTGCCTTGGGTATTCCAGTAGTTTCTATTGAAGACCTGATAAGGCTTAAGAGAATCTCAGGAAGACCACAGGACATTACTGATATAGCTATGCTTAAGGAGATTAAAAAACGTGGGAAAGGCTAAAAAGAGACTTGTTGAATTTGTGCATGCACTTTCACCGGAAAGGCTGAAGGAGTTTGAGCATATGTCTGCAAAAGCAAGACTTCAATGGCTTGAAGAGGCAAACGCTTTTATAAATAAAACACTGGGAATTGAAAAAAGGGCGGAGTTCGATGAGAGATTCAAGGTGTTTCTAAAGAAANCCCGCCGCAAGGCTTCTTAACCTTTTCCTTTCAACAGGTGAATATATGGAAGTTCTCGGCCAGAAAACATTATGGGAAGGCAAATTCCTTAAGACAATCTCAATCACCTTTAAAGACCACAAAGGGGTTATAAGACAGTGGGAAGCCGTAAGCAGGGTAAACTGCGACGGCGTAGTGGTAATAATCCCTGTAACGGTTGACAATAACCTGCTTCTTATAAGGCAGTTCAGACCTGTTGTGAAAAAACACGTCATCGAATTTCCAGCAGGGCTTGTAAACACCGGCGAAGACATTTTGACAGCCGGGAAAAGAGAACTGATTGAAGAGACAAAGCACGACTCTGATACCTTTATCCCCCTCACTGAAGGCGTTCTATCCACAGGCATAAACTCTGAAAAATGGACAGTGCTTTTAGCAAAGGATGCAAAGGAAGCGACTCCAGAGTTATTAAAACAATACCCGCCTGACGAGACCGAAAACATAGACGTAATCAAAGCACCCATTACCGACGTCTACGACACCTTGGAGAAATATGCAAAAAACGGCGATTACATAGACATAAAAATCTACGGCCTTGTAGAACTGGCAAAGAGGAAGATAGCGAACTTCACCCGACCTTAAGCCCCAGCCGTCACCAGAGTGGCTGAAGGCATAACCTCTGGAAAATACACTGAAAAAATGCCGTTATATGGCATGGAAATACCCCCCTTAAATATGGTAAAATATTAAGATTTTTCAAGGCTTTTTGCAAGGAGTTAATCAATGGCTAAAGTGCCCGTAAACATAGAAGAGGAGATGAAGGTCTCCTACCTTGATTACGCAATGAGCGTAATCATAGGTAGGGCACTTCCTGAGGTAAGAGACGGACTCAAGCCTGTGCACAGAAGAATCCTCTACGCCATGTTCAGAGAGGGGCTTACCGCAGGGAAAAAATACTCAAAGTGTGCAGGCGTAGTAGGTGAAGTATTAAAGAAATACCATCCGCACGGTGACTCCGCGGTATATGACGCACTTGTAAGGCTCGCTCAGGACTTCAATATGAGACACCCTCTGGTTGACGGACAGGGTAACTTCGGCTCTATCGACGGAGACCCACCGGCAGCTTACAGATATACCGAGGCAAGGCTTACAAAATTAGCCGAGGAATTCCTCTCGGATATAGATAAAGAGACCGTGGACTTCATGCCGAACTTTGACGGCACATCCCAAGAGCCGGTAGTCCTTCCATCAAAAGTCCCGAACCTTCTCGTAAACGGCTCTTCAGGCATAGCCGTGGGAATGGCAACCAACATCCCGCCTCACAATCTCGGCGAAGTGATAGACGGACTCGTGATGCTCCTTGAAAACCCTGACTCAACTATCACAGACCTCATGCAGGTCATAAAAGGTCCTGACTTTCCTACAGGCGGAGTCATACACGGCACAAAAGGCATCGTTGATGCATACACCCACGGAAGAGGACTTATAAAAGTAAGGGCAAAGGCACGCATAGAACGCGACCACAAAGGCGGAGAAAGCATCATCCTGACTGAACTCCCCTATCAGGTCAATAAGGCAGCACTTATAAAGAAAATCGCAGAGCTCGCAAGAGACAAAAAGATAGAAGGTATAGCCGAACTCAGAGACGAATCAGACCGCGACGGAATCAGAGTCGTAATCGAGCTGAAAAGAGGCGAGGTGGCTCAGGTCGTCCTGAACAACCTCTACAAGCACACCCAGATGGAAAGCACATTCGGAATCATCATGCTCGCGCTCGTCGGAAGCCAGCCCCGCATACTGACTCTCAAAAGACTCCTCAATCACTTCCTCTTGCACAGACGCGAAGTCGTCACGAGAAGAACCAGATATGAGCTGAGAAAGGCAGAAGAAAGAGCACACATCCTCGAAGGGCTCAAGATAGCCATCGAACACCTTGATGAGATAATTGCACTTATAAAACGTTCAAAGAATCCTGAAGAGGCAAAGAATGGACTCGTAAGCAAATACGGGCTTACAGAGGTGCAGGCGCAGGCAATACTGGATATGAAACTGCAGCGCCTGACAGGCCTTGAAAGACAAAAAATAACAAACGAATACAAAGAGATTATAAAAGAAATAGAAAGACTCAAGGCAATACTCGCAAGCGACGCCCTGCTTAAACAGATCATCAAGGACGAACTCCTCGACATAAAAGCAAAATACGCTGACGAAAGAAGAACCGAAATCACAGAGGAGACAAAAGAAATAACCATCGAAGACCTGATAACCGAGGAAGAGATGGTTATTACCATCTCGCATAACGGTTATATAAAGAGAAACCCGCTTTCAGCCTACAGAAGCCAGCGCAGGGGTGGAAAAGGCTTAAAAGGAATGGAGACACGGGAAGAGGATTTCGTAGAACAGCTCTTCATAGGCTCCACGCACGACTACATGCTCTTTTTCTCCAATCTCGGACGCCTCTACTGGCTCAAGATTTATCAGATACCTGAGGCAGGGCGCGCCGCACGGGGAAAGGCAATAGTCAATCTCCTTGCGCTTTCTGAAGGAGAACGCATAACCACAGCGCTTCCTGTCAGGGAGTTCAAGGAAGGCTTCCTCGTCATGTTCACGAAGAAGGGCATTGTAAAGAAGACTGCACTTAGCGAATACTCGAACCCACGGGGCAAAGGCATAATCGCCATTACCCTTGATAAAGACGACGAACTCATTGCAGTAAGAAGAACAGACGGGCAGAGCGACCTTATTATCGGCACAAAGAAAGGACTCTCCATAAGATTCAACGAAGAAGACGTAAGACCAATGGGAAGAACAGCAAGAGGGGTAATCGGCATAAGGCTTACAAGCGGGGACGAGGTCGTCTCAGCAGAAGTCGTTCAGGAAAACACAACACTCCTCACCGTCACTGAAAAAGGACTGGGCAAGAGGTCCAGAATCGAGGACTACCCTGTTCAGGGCAGGGGAGGAAAAGGCGTTATATCCATAAAGGTGACTGAAAGAGGCGGTAAAGCCGTAGGACTTATGCAGGTCAGGGACGAGGACGAAGTCATGCTGATAACAAACGCAGGAAAGCTCATAAGGACGAACGCAGGAAACATCTCCCTGCTTGGAAGAAACACACAGGGCGTAAGATTGATAGATGTGGAAGCCGAAGACAGAGTGGTAAGCATCGGAAAAGTCGCAGAGAAAGACTAATACACCGCCCATTCCCTGGGCAGAAACAGTCTCTCATATGTCGCAAGTGCAAACCTGTCGGTCATGCCAGCTATGAAATCGCACACCATTCTCTGTTTGTTCAGTTTCTTTTCAGCAGGAATGTCTCTGAAGACCTCGTCTATATGTTCAAGGTAATACCCATAAAGGTCGCTGAGTATCTTTTCAGCCTTTCTGAACTCCTGTTTTGTGTTTTCGCTTTCATAGACGCGGTCGTAGAGGAAGTCTCTCAGTCTGTTCACTGCATCATAGACTTCATCACTCATTCTGAGCTCTTCGAGGTCTGTCTGAATGGAGCAGTAGATGAAGTCCTTGACCATTGTATCAATGCGTTTTGAATGGGTCTCTCCCAGGGTTTTGAGCACCTCTTCCGGAATGTCTGATTTTTTAATCACGCCTGCCCTTAGTGCATCATCAAGGTCATGGTTAAGGTAGGCGATTATGTCCGAGACCCTGACGACCTGTCCTTCGAGCGTTTCTGCTCTGTCGGACTTTGAAACAGGGATTATCAACCCTTTGCCTTTTGAATGCTTCAGTATTCCGTCTCTTACCTCGTGCGTGAGGTTAAGTCCTTTGCCCTGATTTTCAAGGAAATCCACCACGCGAAGGCTCTGCTCGTAGTGTTTGAACCCTTCTTTGTGTATCCTGCTCAGCACTGCCTCACCGGCATGCCCGAACGGAGTGTGTCCGAGGTCATGTCCCAGTGCTATTGCCTCGGTGAGGTCTTCATTGAGCCTGAGCGCTCTCGATATAGTCCTTGCAATCTGGCTTACCTCGAGCACATGGGTAAGGCGGGTTCTGTAGTGGTCTCCTCTTGGCGCTAAAAAGACCTGTGTCTTGTGTTTAAGTCTTCTGAATGCCTTTGAGTGGATAATCCTGTCCCTGTCCCGCTGAAAGCATGTCCTTATCTCGCCTTCTCTTTCAGGTCTCTGCCTGCCTTTGCTCTGCGAACTGAGGCACGCCTTCGGATGAAGTGTCCTTGCCTCTATCTCTTCAGTCTGCCTGCGGATGTTCATATACTGGCTCTTGCGCCTCGGTCAGTTCCAGGGATATGACTTTTGAGACTCCGGGCTCTTCCATCGTGATGCCGTAAATGTAGTCTGCGGCTTCCATAGTAACCCTGTTGTGCGTAACCACTACAAACTGTATGTCGCGTGAGAGGTCTTTAAGCATCTGGGAGAACTTCTCCGTATTGGACTCATCCAGTGCTGCATCCGCCTCGTCCAGAATGCACAGCGGTGTGGGCTTTATCAGAAAGCTCGAAAAAAGCAGTGCAAGTGCAGTAAGGGCTTTTTCCCCGCCGGAAAGAAGGTTTATATTCTGCAGTCTCTTCCCCGGCGGTTGTGCGACTATATCAATGCCTGTCTCAAGGATGTTACTTTCATCCGTCAGCACAAGCTCTGCTCTTCCGCCGCCGAACAGGGTTGTGAACACTTCCGAGAACTTTTCATTCAGTGCGTCGTATGCCTCCCTGAGCCTCTTCCTCGTTGTGCTGTTTATCCGTCTTATAGCCTCCTCAAGCTCGGCTATGGACTTTTCGAGGTCTTCACGCTGTTTTGTAAGAAAGTCGTATCTGTTTTTAAGCTCCTCGTACTCCTCTATTGAGCCGAGACTTACAGTGCCAAGGGCTTCAAGTTTCTTTTTTATCGTCGGAAGGGCTTCCTCTTCTTCCGGTGTAACCGGCTCTGTTTCAAGGCTCTCGAGGTCAACGCTATAGGTGTTCCCTATATTGTCTTTCAGATTTTGTATCCTAAGCTTGTATTCCGCCCTCTGGACGTCAAGTTCTGAAAGTCTCTGCGAAGAAAGCTCTATTTTATTTCTCAGTGTCTTAAGCCCCTGTTCTATCTTCAGGAGCTCCTCTGATTCAGCAGAGAGAATCTCCTTTTGATTGGATATCCTTGTAGCAAGGTCACCTGCTTTCTTGACAAGCTCTCTAAGAACATGTTCCTTCTCTTCGGCTTCTTTCTCCCGTTCTTTTATACGGGACTCTGTAAGGGCAAGCTCTTTCTGTATGAACTCTTCCTTGCCGGACAATTCAGAAATGAGTCTTTCGATGGACTCCTCTTCGTTCTTAAGGGCGCTCATTCTTTCCTTGCAGGAATTCAGTGACAGCCTTATATCCACAGACTCTGACCTTTTCTGCTCATAAGCGGCTTTCTTGCCTGAAATCTCCTCCTGAATCTCTGATATGGCTGCCTCTATAAGCCTCTTTTCTTCTTCAAGACGGCTTATCTCAGTGTCTTTTTCTGAAAGCAGGCTGTTTAGTGAATCTCTTTCCCTTTGTATTTCTTCCTCTTCGAGCTTAAGATATGCGAGTTTTTTGTTCGTGCGGTCTTTGTCCTCAGCGTGCTTTTCCACCTTGAGTTTCAAGAGTGAGAGTTCCTTTTCCGTCTCTATGCTTTTTGCGGTTGTCTGTTCAAGGGAATTTTCTTTTTCTTTAAGAGAGGCAAGGCTTTCGTCGATTTCTTTCTGTATTGACTCTACTTTAGCCCTTTTGGCTTCAATCTCCGTGGTAAGCTCTCTTATTTGTCTTTTCAGGGTGAGTATGCCCTTGCTTTTACCGGCTATCACAGCGCCTGAGGGTTCTACTGTCTCGCCGTCAAGGGTAACAGACACATAATGGGGTTTTGTGATGTTAAGGGCTGTTTCAAGGTCATTGACCACAACTACATCATTCAGGAGGTTTCTTATGATTGATGAAAACTCACCGTTGACTTTTACGAGGTCTGCTGCCCATGCGATTGCGCCTTCAGGCAGTGTACTTTCCCCACCGCGACTGTTTGTATTATTAAGCGGAATGAATGCTGTTCTTCCTGCGCCTTTTGCCTTGAGGGTATTCACAGCCTGTTTTACATCCTCATAGGCAGGCAGTATAAAACCATTGATTACTTCTCTAAGGGCACTTTCTATTGCTTTTTCGTATTGCTCCGGAACTTCTATGACATCGGATATCGAGGCTATGACCCTGAGGTCTTCAAGCTCTGTGGATTCGGCAGAAACCATCTCTTTGAGGGACTCAAGACGTGAAGAAGCCGAGGCAAGCTCTTCTCTTACCCTGGCTACATCTGCTCTCAGGGTATCAAGCCTTTGCCTGTATTCGGCTATCTCTCCTTCAAGAAGTCTTTTTTCTTCACTAAGGATGAGGATATCGTTCTTCTTGCTAAGGAGCAAGGACTCCATCTCTCTTGCAGAAGACTCTATCTTATTGAGATAGTCTTTGAGGTCACTTGATTCCTTATGGATGCCTTCTTCTTTCCTCTTAAGGCTGTCGAGGGATGCAAGGTATCTGTGGCGCTCGTTCTTGAAGTGGCTCAGGGTCTCTGAAACCCTGAAGGCGTCCTTACGCTTGGACTCAAGGAGCTGTTCCTTCTGCGATATCTCCTCCTCGCTTGCAGTCAGGGATTCTGTCTTCTCGAACATTTCTGCTTTTAAGGCGTCGATTTCCACCTGAAGGTCTCTTAGCTGGGCTTCAATCTCCTGTTTTCTTTCGCCGGCTGTCTTTATCTTGTTTTTGTTTTCTTCGTCCTGAAGCTGGAGTTTTACAGCGTATTCCTTGAGGTTGTCCCTTTCTGTTCTTGAGACTGCTATAGAGCGTTCAAGCTCTGCTATGTCTTTTTCCGTGCCCTGAAGCGACTGCTGAAGGGCATCGAGATGCTTTTCTTTCTCCACAAGCCCGATGCGTCTGGTCTCAAGCTGGTTTTCGATCTGTGTAAGCTCTGCCCTTTGGAGTGCGTCTTCCTCTTTCAGGCTGGCATACTGGCTGAGGACTTCCTCCAGTGCCTTGCTTAAAGAGGTGTATTCCCGTTTTGCTATCTTCAGCTCGATTGTGCGCAGCTCAGCCATCAGTTTCTTGTATCGCTCTGCCTTTTTGACCTGCCTGTCAAGGTAGTTCATCTGGCGCTTTACTTCGGCTATTATGTCGTTTACCCTCTGGAGGTTGAGCCTTGATGAGTCGAGTTTAGACTGTGCTTCAGAGCGTCTTACCTTGTATTTGACAACCCCTGCGACCTCCTCGATGAGAAACCTTCTTTCCTCGGGTTTTGCACTGAGTATTGCAGCGATTCTGTCCTGTTCGAGTATGGAGTAGCTTTTCAGTTCGAGTCCTGTATCAAGGAATATGTCCCTTATGTCTCTTAAGCGGCAGGGGGTTCTGTTAATCATGTAGTCGCTGTCGCCTGAGCGGTAAAGCCTTCTTGTTACGGTGGTAATGGAATCTTTTCCATCCTCTGAGCCATTAAGCCCTGAGACGAAAAGCGTTACTTCTGCCATGCCTTTTGGCTTCTTCGTCTGAGAGCCTGAAAATATAACTTCCTCCATCTTTTCGCCTCTCAGGCTCTTTGCGCTCTGCTCGCCGAGGACCCATTTAAAGGAATCCACAATATTGCTCTTGCCGCAGCCGTTCGGCCCTACTATACAGGTAATCCCCGGATGAAGATTAAACACAGTCCTCTCGCTAAAGGACTTAAAACCTATGAGTTCGATTTTCTCAACACGCATGTCTGGATTGCTATGCCCCTATCAGGAAATGCTCAGATAGTATACTCCTAAAAAGATATTTGTGACAACCTGTCTGTAAGGGCTTGCATTTTTCACTTAAAACAGTTTTAATAATTACAATTATTAGATTATCAGAATGGGAAAACTTAAAAAAGAGATAAGCGAACAGGAAAAGATGAACAGGCCGCTATACCCCATTGGGATAGTGGCTGAATTGATAGGCACTACCGACCAGACCCTCAGACTTTACGAAAAGCACGGACTTATCAAACCAGCAAGACGTAACAAAAACAGGTTCTACTCGGAAAACGACATAAAGTGGCTTCGCTGTATCAGGGAACTAATCCACCATAAAAAAATAAGCATACAGGGTATAAAGAAGCTTCTGGATTATGCTCCGTGCTGGGAAATCACGGAATGCTCTGAGGAAAGAAGAAGCAAGTGCTCTGCTTACATAGACAGAACCAAACCCTGCTGGGAACTCAACAGGCTCATCTGTAACAGGGAAAGCGGAAAGATCTGCGAGGACTGCGTCGTCTACCTGTCGCAAAAACTGAAGTCCGAGAAGAAAAAGTCATAGGTTCCTAAAGCAGTTTTTTCAGCTCGCCTTCGACAAATTCCCTTATTCTATTCAGGGCATCAGGGTTTTTTGCCTCAAACCTTGTAACGAGAGCAGGCTGGGTATTGGATGCCCTGATAAGTCCCCATCCGTCATCAAAATTAACCCTCACGCCGTCTATGTCTATAACATCGTATCCTTTGAATGCCTCTTTTACCTTCTCCACCACCTTGAACTTTACCTCATCCGGACAGTCAATCCTTATCTCTGGCGTAGACACAGTGGCAGGGACACCCTCAAGAAGCTTCTTAACTGAATACGGCATGCCTGCCTTAGCCAGTATTTCAAGCAGTCTCAGGCTTGCATACACAGCGTCATCATAGCCGAAGTATCTGTCGGCAAAGAAGATATGTCCGCTCATTTCTCCTGCAAGGAGTGCGCCTGTCTCTTTCATCTTCTTTTTTATAAGCGAATGGCCTGTTTTCCACATGATGGGGTTTCCACCGTGCGCTTTTACATCATCATAAAGCGTCTGGGAACACTTAACCTCGCCGATTACGGTTGCCCCGGGATTGTCTTTTAATATATCCCTTGAGAATATAATCATCAGCCTGTCGCCCCAGACTACATTGCCTTCTTCATCCACAACGCCGATTCTATCGGCATCTCCATCGTAGCCTATGCCGATGTGCGCCTTCTCTGTCTTAACCTTATTTATAAGGTCTTTTATGTTCTCAAGAACTACTGGGTCAGGATGATGATTCGGAAAGTCTCCGTCAGGCTCGCAGTAAAGCTCTATCACTTCCACACCGAGTGCCTTCATAATGACAGGAGCGACGAGTCCTCCTGTGCCGTTTCCTGCATCAACGACTGCCTTTAAGCCGTCGAGCCTTTCAAACCTGCCTTTTACATACTCGATATAATCCGGTATGATTTCGTGCTTTGTAAGCTTTCCTGAGCCGCTTAGTGCGGCTTTGCTGTCAACGATTCTTTTTATCTCCTGTATTTTGTCTCCGTAAAGGGTCTCTCTGCCCAGAGAAAGTTTCATGCCGTTGAACTCTGGCGGGTTGTGGCTTCCGGTTATCATGATACCGCCGTCAACATCAAGATGAAACAGAGAGAAATACTGAAGTGGAGTAGGGCACATCCCTATATCAATAACATTTATTCCGCTTGAGGTGAGTGCATCTGAAAGAGCTTCAAACATTAAAGGGGAACTTTTTCTTGCATCCCTGCCTACGGTTACCGTAATGTCATCTTTTTTAAGATTGTCTTTCAGATAAAAAGCGAATGCCTTTCCAACGGCACTCACCACCTCTTCTGTAAGGTCTTTCTGCCATACGCCTCTTATGTCGTACTGCCTGAATATTTTTGGATCAGCCATTAAACCTCCTTCCAGATGCTGAAACTACTTTACCTCAAAGCCTATTGACTTTGGACTGAAATCAGGGTCTATAAGGTACGCCTGCCTGAAGTAACCGGCAGCCTCTTTTTTCTTACAAAGCGCATAACTTGCATATCCGAGCAGGTAGTATGCCTTTGCCTCAGGGGTCTCTGAAACATAGTCTTTTAGATACTGCACGGCACTGCTGTAGTCTCCTTTGACATAAGCGGTCACTGCTTTTTGATAGTCTGTTTCTGCAGCAAGCGCATAAGACGTGGCAAACAAAGCAATGCACATGACTATGAGGAAAAATCTCAGCATAAACACCTCCGTTCTAATAAAACAAAATGTTTTCCGGTTCTCTTATTTCCCAGATAGTTGGTGAAGACTCCCTGGGCTCTGTTCCTGCCTTGAAATACTCAAGGACTGCGTTTACTGTCCACCGGTTGGCAAGCAGTCCGGTTTCCGGGTCTATGAGGCGGGTTACAATACCTTCTGGCACTGGAAAGTCCCGCGGCTCGGTGTTATCAGACACTGCCCTCATAAAATCCAGCCATATAGGGGAGGCTGCCCGCGAGCCGGTCTCTTCTTCTCCAAGCGGTCTTGGATCATCAAAACCTACCCAGACGCCAGCTACCAGATCTGTTGTATAGCCTAAAAACCATGCATCCCTGTAATCATTAGTCGTGCCTGTTTTGCCTGCCACAGGTCTTCCAAGAGCCCTGACCCTCCAGCCAGTGCCGTAGTTTACAACGTCTTTCATCATGGAAGTTATAAGAAATGCAGTTTGCGGGTCTAAAACCCGGATGCCTTCTGGTGCATTGTTCTCAAGAACCCTGCCCCTGCGGTCTGTAACATACTTAACGCCTATTGGCTTCATCTTCATTCCACCGTTTGCAAATACAGTGTAGCACATGGTCAACTCCAGAGGGGTTATGCTCAAAGAGCCAAGTGCAATTGACAAATTCCGTGGTATGTCCTTTCTGTTTATGCCTATCGCAGTCGCAAAATCAATGACCCTGCCGATTCCTATTTCATCCACGATTTTAACAGTAACCACGTTTCTTGAATACGCAAGTGCATCTCTTAGTCTTGTAGGACCATGAAACTCCTCGTCGTAGTTTTTTGGAGTCCAGATATTATCAGGTCCGTTTTCGTAAGTAACCGGCTCATCCACTATAATGCTTGCAGGTGTAAATCCGTTTTTCAGTGCCACGGCGTAGATAATCGGCTTGAACGCAGAACCCACCTGACGCTTTGCATAAAGAGCCCTGTTATATTCACTCTTCGAGTAGTCATATCCGCCTACGAGCGCTCTTATAAATCCTGAATTCGGGTCTACTGCGACAAGTGCACCCTGCACCTCTGGCTCTTGTTCAAGTGCAAACTCTGCCTTGCCTCCCTCAATAGACTTAACCTTTACTTTTATTACATCGCCTGGCTTTAGTATCTTTTTGAGATTAAACCATTTTATCTTCTTTGTCGTCTGTGTCTTGGTGTCAAAGACATTGCTTGCCCATGCTGCATCCTCCAGAGAAAGCGTGCCTTTGATACCGTTCGTCTTGATTTCTGCAACACGTTTTTTAACTGACAGGACGACCCCTGTGACTATATCGCCTACATTCGGCGGCATACTCCTGAATGCTCCTTCGTCGTGTGCTTTTTCTTCGTCAAGATTTCTGTGTCCGATTGGCCCTCTGAAGCCCCGCCTTTTGTCAATTGCCCTGAGTCCCTCCCTCAGTGCCCGCTGGGCTTCCATCTGGGCGTGCCTGTCAAGTGTCGTATATACCCTGAGCCCGCCTTTATAAATAGCGTCGGCTCCGTATTTCTCTTCAAGATATTTCCTTACATACCCGATAAAATAATTGTATTCTCCTTTGTTCCTTCTTGCCCTTGAAAGATAGATTGATGTCTTTTCAGCCTCGAGCCTAAGCTTCCTGCTTATGTATCCTTCTTCTTCCATTCTTCTGAGGACTATTTTCTGTCTGTCCTTTGCCCTTTTAATGTCATTAAACGGTGAATAAGTTGAAGGTGCTTTCAGTAATCCGGCAAGCAATGCGGCTTCAGGCAGGGTTATCTCCGAGACCGACTTCCCGAAATACACCCTTGATGCCATCTCCACGCCATAAGCTCCGTGCCCGAAATAAACCCTGTTCAGATAGAGTTCGAGTATCTCCTGCTTTGTGAGGTTTTTCTCTATTTTCATGGCAAGGACAATCTCTCTCAGTTTGCGCTTAAGGGTTTTTTCCGGTGTAAGAAAGGTTATTTTTGCAAGCTGTTGCGTTATTGTGCTTCCGCCTTCCTTTAAATGGCGGGAAAGAATGTCTTTAAATGCGGCTCTTGCAATTGCCAGATAGTCTATCCCACTGTGCTTCCAGAAATTTGAATCTTCCACAGCCACAACCGCGTTTATCAGATGTTCAGGCACTTTCTCAAGGGGCACATACTTGCCTTTCTGAAGCTTAAGCTCACCGATAAGGACATCGTCATCAGCGTATATCTTTGTGCTTGGTGCTGTCCTGTAGTGCTTGAGTTCATCAAGGGAAGGCACGCCTCTTTCAAGTGCAAGATAGCCTCCTGCTCCTGCGCCGAGCATCAAAGGCACAATAAAAAGAAAGACAAAAAGTCTTATTTTCTTTCCGAGCGTCATCCTCGATTTCTTTCTCCGCCTTCTTCTCGGCATAAAAAATTATACCTCTGATATTTGCAAGGGGTCAATGCAGGCAACCCGGACAGTTGACCAAAACACCTGTATTGTGATAGAAAAGTGCCTATGAGCAACAAAGCCTCACTTAAAGACCTGCCCTCTGTGGATGAGGTGCTGAAAAGCCAATACGCCAGAGAATGGCTCGGACAATACCCCCGCAGATACGTCCTTGAAGCAATAAGACAGACGATTGACAAAAGGAGAAAACTTCTCAGAAAAGGCGCTAAGGCAGAGGTTTCTATCGAATCCATGACAGCAGAGATAGACTCCACGGCAAAGACCCTCTCTTCCTTCAGTCTAAAGCCTGTTATAAACGCAACCGGGATAGTGGTGCATACAAACTTGGGGAGGGCAGTGCTTTCGGAAAAAGTGCTCGAAAACGTAGGAAAGATTTCCTCTGGCTATTCAAACCTTGAATATGACATTGCCGGAGGAAAACGCGGAAAAAGATACACGCACATAAAAAGGCTTCTTCGTGAGGTCACAGGCGCTGAAGACGGCATAGCAGTAAACAACAATGCAGCAGCAGTGCTCCTTTGCCTTAACACTCTTGCAAAAGGCAAAGAAGTGATAGTCTCAAGGGGAGAACTCGTTGAGATAGGCGGCTCGTTCAGAGTGCCTGATGTCATGGCATCAAGCGGTGCAGTGCTCAGGGAAGTCGGCACAACGAACAAGACCCATCTTCACGACTATGAAAACGCCCTGAACGAAAACACAGCGCTTATACTGAAAGTCCACCAGTCAAACTACAGGATTACAGGGTTTACGTCTGATGTGTCTATAGATGACCTTGTAACGCTCGGCAGAAAATTCAACATCCCGGTTATGTATGACCTTGGAAGCGGATGCCTGATTGACCTCAAGCCCTACGGGATACCGCAAGAGCCTGTGGTTCAGGAAATAGTAAAAAGCGGTATTGACATTATGACCTTCAGCGGAGACAAGCTCCTCGGAGGCCCGCAGGCAGGCATCATCATCGGCAGAAAAGACATCATCGAGGTGATACAGAAAAACCCTCTCTTAAGGGCAGTAAGAATAGACAAGCTTACGCTCTCTGCACTTGAGGCTACTTTCATGGAATACATAGATTTGGACAGGGCAAAGGAAAACATCCCCACCCTGAGGATGCTGCTTGAGGAGCCGGATGAAGTAAAGAAGCGGGCAAGGAAGATCGCCGGTCTTCTTGTTAAAGATGTAAAAAACGCAGAGATAAAAGTAACAGAGGATTATACCTTTGCAGGCGGAGGCGCACTCCCTGAGATAGCTCTGAAAACATTTGTGGTCTCAATAAAACCCAAAAAGCTTACCCCTAACAGGCTTGAAGAGCGGCTGAGAGAGGGCACGCCTCCGGTCATCGCAAGAATCAAGGAAGATGCCCTTATTATTGACGCACGAACAATCAAGAACGAAGAGATAAAAACACTTGCCGCCTGTTTAAAAGCAGCGCTTGCCTGACAAGACAAGATAAAAGACAGCCTTAACAGGTAAAAAATATCTAAATCCAAAACCTTTTAACCCCCCCTGAAAATTTCAGGCTTATGAGGTCTGCCAGAGGGTTAAAAAATTTTTTGTGTCTGAAACCCGAAGGGTTGAGTTTAAAAAATTTTACCGGAGGCAGACCGAGTAAGCCGTATAGAAATTTTCTTGGGGCGCCCTTTTTGCGCTACTTTTTGGGCGAGCAAAAAGTAGCAAGCAAAAAAGTGCCAAGGGTAAAGCAGCAAGGAGTTTGGGGCAGAGCCCCATAATTTAGAAATCAGTCCTCGCTGGTTATCTCATACCTCACGGTCACCTTCATGTCTTTTCTCAGACTGTGGTAGACCGAGCAGTATTTTTCCTGTGAAAGGGAGATGACCCTGTCCATTTTCTTCGGGGTTATGCCCTTGCCTTTTATGCGTATCAGCATATCTATAGCCTTGTAATACTGAGGTGGTGTAGGGTTTCGCTCGCCTGTAACGTCTATTCTGAAGTCTGTTATCTCAGCCCTCATCTTTCTTAAGAAAGAGACCACGTCTATTGCAAGACATCCAGCCACGCTTGCAAGCAATGATTCTGTGGGCATGCAGCCCCATTCCACTTTTGCATCAAAGTCTATTACATAGCCGCGCTGGGTTCTTGCGGCGAATATTAAATCCTTGTCGAGTTCAAGGGTTAGTTTGTTTATAGGGTTTATCTTTTCCTTGTATCCTTCAAGAGACTTTTCCAAGGCGTCGGTTTCTTCAGCCAATTTCTACCTCCTTCCGGGGTCTCACTGCCCCTAAAAGATTAATTCCATCTGTTGCATATGTTCGCCGGGGAAACTTATAGGGTATTTATTGTCAAAGCAAGCGGTACAGTAGTCATCCGGGTTAGGAACGATGCTTTTAAGCCCTTCGAGGCTCAGGTAAGCAAGGCTGTCTGCGGTGATGTATTTTCTTATTTCTTCCACTGAGTGTGTAGTGGCGATGAGCTCCTGTCTTGTAGGAGTGTCAATACCGTAAAAACACGGACCGACACACGGAGGAGAGCTTATCCTCATGTGCACTTCTTTTGCCCCACCGCCTTCTTTTATCATCTTCACTATCTTTTTGCTTGTCGTGCCTCTGACTATGGAGTCGTCAACCACCACGACCTTCTTCCCCTCAAGCAGATTTCTTACAGGGTTGAGTTTTATCTTCACTCCGAAATGCCTTATGCTCTGTTTTGGCTCTATGAATGTTCTGCCTATGTAGTGGTTTCTTATGAGTCCGAAGTCAAAGGCTATTCCGCTTTCTTCTGAAAACCCGATGGCAGCAGGCACGCCTGAGTCAGGCACAGGGATGACGATATCAGCATCAATATTTGATTCTCTGGCAAGCTGTCTGCCGAATTCTTTTCTTATTTCATTGACGTTATGTCCGCCGAATATGCAGCTGTCAGGCCTTGCAAAGTATATAAACTCGAATATGCAGGAAGCTCTTTCAGTGCTTGTCAGCGCCTTAACAGAGTTAATCCCGCTTTCTGAGATGAAGACCATCTCACCGGGTTCTATGTCTCTTATGTATTTTGCACCTATGAGGTCGAACGCACAGGTCTCTGAGGCAACTGCGTATGCACCGTCTATCATGCCCAGGCAGAGGGGTCTTACGCCGTATGGGTCTCTGACTGCAATCAGCTCTTTCTCTTTCAGAAGGAGGAGGCTGTATGCACCACTGACTTTCTTCAGTGCATCTATCACTCTTCCGTGGAAGTCCTCACACCTTGCATGAGCCATGAGGTGAATCATCACCTCGCTGTCCGAAGAGCTCTGGAATATCGCACCTTCTTCTTCAAGCTCTTCTCTGAGTTCTGCGGCGTTTACAAGGTTGCCGTTATGCGCAATTGCCAGAGAGCCGAGGGCGAAGTTTGCGACTATTGGCTGGACATTCTTTAGAGCACTTGCCCCTGTAGTGGAATACCTGTTATGTCCTATGGCGATATGTCCGGGGAGTCTTTTGAGTCTTTTTTCAGTGAAGATGTCAGCGACAAGCCCCATGCCTTTTTCTGTGTAGAACTGCTTTCCGTCAGACGCCGTGATGCCTGCGCCTTCCTGCCCCCTGTGCTGAAGGGCATAAAGACCCAGATACACGAGGTTTGCCGCCTCAGGGTGTCCGTAAACGCCGAATACCCCGCACTCCTCGCGAAACTTATCTAATCGCACAGCCTTTATCCATTGGGTTCAACTCTAACGCCTGAGAATTCGACAAGAAGCGCTTTGTAATTATAATTTTAACATATATAGAAGCTCAGGTCACACCTGAAAGACAAAATCCTAAAACCCAAAATCTTATATACCCCCTCTGAAAATTTCAGGCTTACGAGGTCTGCCGGAGGGTTAAAAAATTTTTTGTGTCTGAAACCCGAAGGGTTGAGTTTAAAAAATTTTACCGGAGGCAGACC
>MTOV01000001.1 GCA_002011815.1 Nitrospirae bacterium JdFR-86
TGAAAATTTCCGGGCGGCTTACTCGGTCTGCCTCCGGTAAAATTTTTTAAACTCAACCCTTCGGGTTTCAGACACAAAAAATTTTTTAACCCTCCGGCAGACCTCGCAAGCCTGAAATTTTCAGATGGGGGTTCTATCACACGACCCCTTGTTACTTTTTTGCTTGGTGGCACAGCCACTTTTAAGAGCACTTCAAGCGTAATTAAAAAGGGTCTGTGACCCCCTGAAATTTTCAGATGGGATTATTTGTTTAGGGTTTAGATATTAGGATTTAGAGATGTTATAATGCCTTATGAAGATTGCTCTTACGATAGCCGGTTCTGACCCGACAGGTGGTGCCGGACTTCAGGCTGATTTGAGGGTTTTTAAGGCGTTTGGTGTGCATGGACTCGGTATCCCTTCTGCCCTGACTGCACAGAACACAAAAGGGATAGACTACATAGCCGGTGTTGACAGTGTCCTTCTGAGAAGGCAGCTTGAGTTTTTACTTGAAGACATAAAGCCTGGTGCACTGAAGACCGGCATGCTCTATACGACATATGCAGTGGATCTGGTAGCGGATGCAATAAAAAACTACTCGCTTGGCAATCTTGTTGTTGATCCGGTTGCAGTATCTTCATCCGGTGCGCTTCTTGTTGAGGAAGGCACTCTTGATGCAATAAGAAATAAGCTTTTCCCTGTGTCGAAAGTCATAACCCCGAACATATATGAAGCGGCGATTTTTACAGGCATGAGAGTAGAAAGCGGTGAGGACATGGAGAAGGCAGCAGAGCTGCTGAAAGAGATGGGACCAGAGGTCATCGTTATTACAGGCGGGCATCTTGAAGGGTTGACCATGGACTTGTATTACGACGGGGGCGGATTTCACAAACTGGAAAGCGACAAGATAGAGGGAGAGTATCACGGCACAGGGTGTGCGTTTTCAGCTGCTATTACTGCAATGCTTTGTCTTGGGCATATTCCGCTTGAGGCTGTAAGAAGGGCAAAGGATTATATACAGAATGCAATAAGGCGTGCATATTATCCTGGCAGGGGGATGGGGCTGCTTAATTTATAAAAATGCAGGCGTGTCAGATTCTAGGTTTTTAAGACTCAACGGTTATGTCTAAGCTGAAGACTTTTTATCAATGTCAGGCGTGTGGATATGTAAGTCCGAAATGGCTTGGGAGGTGTCCGGACTGCGGTCAGTGGAATACCCTTGTGGAGGAGAAATCAAGGGGTAAAAAAATAGAGACACAAGGCAGGGTTCAGCCGACGCCGCTGAGTATGGTCGAGGCAGAGACCGGCGAAAGAGTCTCCACACGGATAAAGGAGTTTGACAGGGTGCTCGGAGGCGGTATCGTGGCAGGCTCTGTTGTGCTTATCGGCGGAGACCCGGGAATAGGCAAGTCAACACTGCTCCTTCAAGTGGTCTCAAATCTTAGTGGAAAAGTGCTTTATGTTTCAGGCGAGGAGTCGCCGGAGCAGATTAAGCTCAGGGCAGAAAGGCTTTCCATGCATTCAGACTCCATAATACTTCTTCCTGAGACTGCTCTTGAACACGTCATCACTACACTAAACGATATAAAGCCTGATGCAGTTGTTATTGACTCAATACAAACGATGTATACAGAGGAGTTTAATTCCGCACCAGGCTCTGTAGGACAGGTCAGGGAGTGCGCTGCAAGACTGATGTTTTACGCAAAGAAATCCGGCATACCTGTGTTTATCATAGGGCATGTGACAAAAGAAGGCACGATAGCAGGACCAAGAGTGCTTGAACATATTGTGGATACCGTGCTTTATTTCGAGGGAGACAGGGGACATCCATACAGGATATTAAGAACAGTCAAGAACCGCTTTGGCTCAACAAATGAGATAGGTGTGTTTGAGATGACTGACGCAGGACTCAAGGAGATAGAAAACCCTTCGGAGTTGTTTCTCTCTGAAAGACCGTCGGATGTTTCAGGCTCTGTGGTCGTTGCAAGCATTGAGGGCACAAGACCCCTGCTTGTGGAGATTCAGGCGCTTGTCTCACCAACTACATTTGGAGTGCCGAGAAGGACGTCAATAGGGCTTGACTTTCAGAGGGTGAATCTTCTGCTTGCAGTGCTTGAAAAGATTGCAGGATTAAATCTCGGCGGAATGGATGTGTTTACTAACGTTGTTGGTGGATTAAAGCTGGTTGAGCCTGCAGTAGACCTTGCGATTGTCTTTGCAGTAACGTCGTCGCTGAGGGAGATACCCATTGGTTCAGATGTGTTTGTATTCGGAGAAGTAGGGCTTTCAGGGGAGATAAGGGCTGTCAGTCAGGCTGAACTCAGGCTCAAGGAGGCGGCAAAGATAGGGTTTAAGCGTGCGGTGATTCCAAGAAGTAATGCAGAAAGGCTCAGAGAGTCTTTTGGTCTTGATATCTCAGGCGTAACGAATATTTCAGGTGCTCTTGATGCAGCAGGCGTTTAGTCTTTGTTGGAGTTAAGACCAAGGTCTACGGCTACGGTCTTTATGATGTTTTCGTCTATGATGTGGGTCTTCATCAAAAACCCTTCAAGCAGTGCGTTGTCACAGATGGTGTTTATAAGTCTCGGAAGACCTTTTGAGTAAAGATAGATGTCTCTTATGGCAGTCTCGGTGAATATTTCCTCTTCTTTCCCTACGATTCTAAGCCTGTGCCTGATGTAGTCTTTTGTATCCTCTTCTGAGAATGCCGTGAGCCTGACCTTGACTGCGACCCTTTGCTTTAAAGGCTCATCGAGGCTCAGAACGTCTTCGAGGTCGTTCAGTCCGAAGAATATAAGGTTTATCATTTTTCCGCCGGACATCTCCATATTGAGAAGTCCTCTAAACTCTTCCATTATCTCCCGTGATTTAAGCATCTGCACTTCATCCATAAGCACGACTGCGGTCTTGCCCTGTTCGTTTATATCGTGAAGTCTTCTGTACAGCTGGCCCAAGATTTCGACTTTTTCGTCTTTTACGTCGGTCAATCCGAGCTGTAAGGCGAACTTTTTAAGAAGCCATTCAGAGCTTATGGATGAATGTATTATTACGAGCAGTGCAGCTTCGTAGAGTTCCTCGTCAAGTTCTTCGAGAAGTCTTCTTGCCAGAGTGGTCTTGCCTGTACCTATGTCTCCAATGACTACTGCAAGTCCTCTTTTTGTGTCTATGGCGTGCTTTAGTTTTATCAGTGCGTTTGCATGCTGAGGACTGTTGTAGTAAAACCTGTTGTCAACGATATTCGAGAATGGATGTTCTCTAAGCTTATAGTATTCGAGGTAATCCATGGGCTATATTATATTTTATTTTCTTATAGATATGAAACTCTGCTTTTCCTCTCTTTTTGTATTCTCTGCGCCTCTTCTGATTTTTTGAGGCTGTTTATCTTTTCTGAAACTTCTCTAAATTTGGAATTCCAGCCGTAGACCTCGGTGTAGAGTTTCAGTGCTTCTTTGATGTTTCCTTTTTTTTCGTATGCCTCTGCGAGTTCGTATTTTACGCTCCATGCGGATTCATCTTTCGGGTCTATTTTCATAAGGGCACTGCTAAAGGACTCTATGGCGAGGTCGTAGAGCCCTTTCTGCATATAGCATGCTCCGAGCAGAGTTGTTGACTGTACGAATAATTTCGGGTCGTGTTTGGCTGTCTGGAAGGAGTTTATGGCGTCGTCTAAAAGTCCCATTTCCTTGTAGGCGATACCGAGGTTGTAGTGGGTTTCCGAGTCTTCGGCTTCGATTTCTTTTTCAAGTCCTTTTTTGAATTCTTCAAACACTTCAAGGACATCGCTTTCGAGGGTAGGCTCTTTGATTTCCTGTGCCTCGACTGTCTCTGCCTCAGGCGGCAGAAGTTCATCAAGCGAGAGGGGCTCTGGCTCTTCCGGCAGTTCTTCAGAAGGCGGCTGTTCTTCAGGACGTTCTTCCACAGGCTGTGCAGGGGCTTCCTCTGGAGCAGGAGGTTGCGGTTCTTCCGGAACACGCTCTTCCACTGCAGGGGGCTGTTCTTCCGGAACGCCTTCGGCAGGTGCCTCTAAGACTGCTTCTGTAGGCTCTGGTTGCGGTATCTCCATCGTGGGGATTGCTTCTTTTATTTCTTCGAGTCTTGCAGCAAGCCGTGGGTCTTCAGGATTGATGTCGTATGCCTCTTTAAGAAATGCCTTTTTGGTTTGTTCGTCACCTGCCCTGCTGTAAAGCTCTGCCAGTATAAGGCATTCTGTTACAGCCTGCTCTTTTTCGTCTATGTCTATGTATAGGGATTTGAGCTTGAGATGAACATCTATATTTTCAGGCGCTCTTACTTTCAGGCTTTCAAGAAGGTTTCTTGCTTCTGTATGAAGTCCGTATCTCAGCAGGATGTCTGCTTCAGTTAGTGCCTCCTCCACGGTTTTCTCGCGGGGAACTGCGGTGGGTTCGATAACCATTTCTTCAGGTGGCATTTCAGGCGGCACTTCAGGCGGCACTTCAGGCGGCATTTCAGGTGGTACTTCGGGCGGCACTTCAGGTGCCGCAGGNGCCATTTGTTTTTCAATATCTTCTATGCGCTGCTTTAATTCGGTGTTATAAGGCTGTATGGCTGAAGCTTCTTTCAGGCATTCAAGGAGCTCCTGCTGCATGTTTTTTTCCTCATATATTCCTGCAAGTTCCATGAGCTCATTGAATGCGGATTCCTCATTTCCTGTCTGTGTGTATAGCGAGACAAGTTTTTTTCTGGACTCAACAGGATCAAAATCCTTGAATGTGTTCAGGATGTTTATGGCTTCGTCGAATCTCTCTGCGGTTATGATGCTATCGAGGGCAGTACTGTATTCCTGCCATGCCCTGTCCATATCTCCTTTTTTATGGTATAGGTCTGCAAGCAGCATTCTGGCATCCAGATTCGACGGGTCGAGTTCCAGAGCCCTTGATACACTGTTAAGGGCTTCCTCAAGGGAGTTTGTTTCAACAAGAAGTTGCGCTTTTCTCAGCAACAGTTCGCTGTCTTCGCCTGTTCTTTCAACTGCAATTTCCAGGTAGTTTGCTGCCTGTTCGAGATTGCCTCTGTTCTGCGCTATCCTGCTCAGTGCGAGCAGGGCTTCTTTGTTGTTCGGCTGAATCTCTATTGATTTCAGGAGAAATTCCTGTGCTTTGTCTATATCGTTCTGTTCTTCATAAAGCAGGCCTATCTGGTAGTATTCTTTTGAAGCCTCTTGCACAAAGCCTTCTTTTGAGAACAGTTCTGAGATTCTGATTCTCAGTCCTATGTTTGTGGGAGCAAGCTGTAGTATTCTGTCGTAGACCTTAAGAAGTTCGTCCTTCCGGTTTTCCTTTGACAGGATGTCTGCTGCTGCAAGATAGTATTTTATTGCGTCTGTAATTATGCTCTTTTCTTCGTTTAGTTCACCGAGAGAGTAAAGGGCATCTGCATCAAAGGGGTTGAGATTGAGTATTTTTTTGTATATAGCGAGTGCCTTTAGTGAAAAACCCTCGTCTCTGAAGGCTTTTGCAGCCTTGTGAAATGTGTTTAGTGCCGACGCTTTGTCGCCTTTTCTAAGGTAGAGGTCTCCTATAAAGTTAAAGGTATTGCCTTCAGGGTATGCATTTACCAGTTTCTCCCATTCGACAATCGCTTTATCGATTTGCCCTTTGGAAAGGTACTTCTGCGCCTCTTTTACTATCGAAGCCTTATCCAGCATGTATTTATGAAAGTATCATAAATTGCAAGGAAGTGTCAATAATTTGAAGATTTGCAACCGTTTTCGGGGCGGAATGCGGCTATATACGTCAGGGTTATGAAAAAAATCTGGTTTTTGTATAAAATCTATGATGTGAAGACGCTGGATGATGTTATTGAGTTTCACGGGCATGTGTGTCCAGGGCTGGCTATGGGCTACAGGGTTTCCATGTTTGCGCTGAAGGAGCTAGGGGAGCGGGCAGAGGATGAAGAGGTTGTTGCCATAGTGGAAAACGACTCATGTGCGGTAGATGCCGTGCAGGTGATGCTTGGATGCACTTTCGGAAAGGGCAATCTTATATTCAGGGATTATGGCAAGCAGGTCTATACGTTCGTAAAGAGGCAGACAGGGGAGGCGGTAAGGGTCTCGGTAAAGTGGGTGTCACCAGATGAAACCGAGGAAGAAAAAGCCGCATGGGAGAGATATATGGAAGGCGACCATTCAGAGGCTATACTCAGGATTGTGCACAGCAGAAAGTCGAAAAAGACAGAGGCAATACTCAAAGCACGTGATGAAGAACTTTTTGATGTAACCAGGCTGAAGATGCATGTGCCAAAAGAGACAAAAATATATCCATCTGCCAGATGTGCAATATGCGGTGAAAAGGTTATGGAGCCGAAGACAAGGATTAAGGATGGAAAGGTGATATGTATCCCGTGCTTCAAGGGGAGTGCAGCCCCTGCTGAGCTGTAGAAAGGAGTAGGGTGATGAAGGAACTCATTGAGAAGGCGAATGTTCTTATAGAGGCACTGCCTTATATAAGGAGTTTTTACGGAAAGACCTTTGTTATAAAGTATGGGGGGGCGGCACAGAAGGACGAAGACCTGAAAAAAGCATTTGCGCAGGACGTCGTGCTTTTAAGCTTCATAGGCATTCGCCCTGTGATTGTTCACGGCGGAGGACCGAAGATAAATGCCACGATGGAAAAAATGGGGAAGAAGCCGAGCTTTGTGCAAGGGCATCGTGTTACGGACGAAGAGACGATGGACATCGTGGAGATGGTTCTCGGCGGACTTGTAAACAAACAGATAGTGTCACTGATAAACAGTCAGGGAGGGCGTGCTGTTGGCTTAAGCGGAAAAGACGGAGGTCTTATAAAGGCTAAAAAGAAGACCATCAGGCGCAGTGCTTCCCGAGCAGAGGACGATGAGACCATAGACATCGGTCTGGTGGGCGAGGTGACTGCTGTAGAGCCCAGTGTCATTTTAAGTCTCGAAAAAGAGGGGTTTATACCTGTGATATCTCCGATTGGGGTAGGAGCCAAAGGCGAATCTCTTAATATAAATGCAGATGATATGTCTGCTTCCATTGCCTCTGCTTTAAAAGCAGAAAAGCTTATATTTCTTACTGATGTCTCCGGCATAAAGGATAAGAAGGGCGAAGTGCTTCCAACGCTTACAAGCACTCAGATTAAAAGATTAATGACCTCAGGTGTGATAACAGGCGGAATGCTTCCCAAGGTTCAGGCGTCAATTAATGCACTGAAAGGCGGGGTGAAGAAGACCCATATAATAGACGGGCGTATTCCTCATTGCCTCCTGCTTGAGATATTCACGCGTAAGGGAATCGGCACAGAGATTCAGACTTAGAGCAAGACGGTCAGGGCTGAGTCATTTATGTTGACTCATCGGTTGTCTTTCTAAGGTCAATAGTGTATGAGCTTTCTTTAAAGGTTTTTGCGTATTTTTTCATTTCCGAAGCGACTTCTGCCATCTCGCCGTAGTGTGAAAATTTCCTGTATTTATTATGTGCTATTCCTATGGAAAGGGTTACTATGGGAAAAGCCTTTTTATTACCTTCTCTGTCGGTGGATTCTATATAGCCTTTTATTTTGTCTTCTGCGTCGTAAAATGTAGGCACGATTTTATCGAAATAGCTTATGATGGTTTTTGCCGTATCCTCAATAAGGTTTACGTCCATTATGAATACGAAGTCATCACCGCCTATGTGTCCGACGAAACTGCTGTGAGGCTGTGCCTCCTTGACGTTGTTTAGTATAAGTCGTCCGAGCATTTTCAGGATTTCGTCACCTCGACTGAAGCCGTATTTGTCATTAAATGGCTTAAAGTGGTCTACATCAGTGTATGCAAGGGCGAATACCTCGTTGTTATCCAGTCTCTGTTGTATCTGCTTGATTATTGTTACGTTTCCGGGAAGTCTTGTCAGGGGATTGATATCAACGACCCGTTCTGACCTCAGAATACATAAGTTGGCTTTGATGAGTATCTCTTTTTCAAGGGTTGATTTCCATATATAGTCTTCGATGGGCAGGTGCTGCCATTCAGGAGGTGCAGAGTTTTCATCGACTACAGCGAGGACAGGCAGCTGGCAGAATATCGGGTCGCTCTTCATGCCTTTCAGCAGGTTGTTTGTGAGTGTGTCATCCGGGTTGATATCGAGAATCAGCAGGTTTGCCATTGAATTGTATATGAAATCGAAGGAAGACTGGATGTTCTGAAAAAAGGAAACACTATAGGTGTCGCTGAGTGTCCTATTTATTATATCTGCTAAAGTGTTGTCTTTTGTGATAATTACAATGGTCTTTGAGTTATTCATTCGGGATAACAAGTATATCTTCTGCCTCTTCCAGAGATTCTTCCATTTCTTTTAATATCTCTTTTATAGTAGAGTTATTCATTTTAAGGATTTCCCATGCAGATGGGTTTATTGGCGGCACGAAGTTGTCGCCTGCAAACCCAAAGCCTATTGCCCTTACGAGGATGTCCGACAGGTGCACTGTAGCTGCCTCAACAGGGAAATACTTCGACAGATGCGGTTTATGGTGATACTTAATCGTTTCGATCAGGTTTTTGGGGAAGTTCCATCTCTGTGCAATCCAGGCTCCGGCGTCCGCATGGGTTATATTGAAGTGATTCTTTTCAGCCTCGAAGATAAAGAGGCCCTGTTGTTCCGTATCGGCTCTGGCTTTTTTATATTCCTTTGGGAATTTAAGACTTAAGACAACTTTACCTATATCATGAAGCAGGGCAGCAACAGAGATTTCCTCTGGTTCTCTCAGATTTTTCTTTTTTGCGATTATCCTTGCCGTGACTGCACAGCCCAGGGAGTGTTTCCACAGACCGACCATTGCCTTTTCCATTGCCTCAAAGACAGAGACGCCGAGGAGCATGCCTCTTACAACGTTAAGCCCGAGGAGTATCAGCGCCTGGGTGACGGAGGATATTCTGCCTGGGAATCCGTAAATCGGCGAGTTGACCATCTTAAGGACTCTTGAAGTAAGGGCAGGGTCACCGAGTATGCAATCGCTTATCTCGCTAAGCGGCACTTTCGGGTTTCCGATGACTTTCAGGAGTTTCTGCAGGATACTTGGGATTGTTGGAAGTGTGTCTATTCTTTCAATCTCTTCACGTAAGGTTACTGCATCCATGGCTATTTATAAAGGTCTTCTATATGCTCTCTGACTAATTTTTTCAGTGTGCTCATATACGGCTTGTCTTTTGTTTTTTCAAACCGTGCATCGAGTTCAGCCAGCAGTTCTTCTTTTGGTTTTTGGGGTTTTGATGCTCCTTCGATATGCACACTGGTGATATTCATATTATTAAGTCGTTCTATAAGCTCATCAGTCAGTTCTGTTCCTTCTCCAAGAAGCGTCATGCCGCTTGGATTCGTAACAGGTTTGGCTAATTTCATTCCTGGCTTAAGCTTATCTACAGGAACTCTTGGCAAAACCGTCCAACCTGTCGGTAGTATTTAAGTCTTAAGTATAGCATAAAAGCGTTTAAATCTCAGGGGTTAGTTGCTGTCTTATTACGTATGTACAAGAGGATATCCACGAACACCATTACGGCATTAAGCACGTATAACCATATTACAAAGTCAAAGTTATAGAACACCTTGTGCATTATGCCTGCAATATACCCTATGAAGACTATAACCAGAAAGATTACGCTTTTGCCTGCAACGGATTTGGATGTGTAGGATTTGTATATTGATGCTGGCCATGCAGCACCGAAACAAATCAGCATGATAATCTCAAAGATGCTCATTGTGTTGCTCCTTGGTCTTTGATTGCAGAGAATGAGTGCACCGGATATTATAGCGTTTTAGGATTGCGGTAAGGCAGTGCACCTACGTGTTAAAATATCGAGATGTCCGGAGAGGAACTCATAATCGAAGGGGCGAGACAGAACAACCTGAAAGGCATCAGTCTCAGGCTTCCTCACGACAAGGTGATTGCGATAACAGGCGTATCCGGCTCAGGCAAGTCTTCCCTTGCATTCGAGACGATTTTTGCGGAAGGTCAGTGGCGTTTTATCGAGTCTCTTTCCACGTATGCAAGACTGTTCCTTGAGAAACTGGACAGACCGGATGTTGATGCCATAGAAAACATAAGGCCTGCCATTGCTCTTGAGCAGAGAAATCCGGTAAGAGGCTCCCGCTCTACAGTCGGCACGCTCACGGAAATCTACGACTTTCTAAGGCTTCTTTATTCAAAGGTTTCTACTCCTTTCTGTCCGAAATGTAATGTGGAGATAAGAAAGTGGGATACATCAGGCATCATGGCAGAGCTTATTGAAAATTATCAGGGGAAGAAGGCTCTGATTGTTTTCGGGACGGACGAAAAGGCAGATGAGCTTAAGAAAAGAGGGTTTCTCAAGCTCTGGACAGGGAAAGAAATAAAGGACATAGACGAAGTGGATGCATTGCCTCCGTATGAGGTTGTGCTTGACCGGCTTGTAATCAGGGATGAGCCGAGACTTTCTGATTCCATTGAGATGGCGTTTAAGGAAGGACAGGGAAAGGTAAAAGTAATCATGATAGATGGTCCTACGCTGGTGTTTACCGAGAAGAATGCATGTGACATTTGCGGTACGGCACTGCCTGATGCCTCACCGCTTCTGTTTTCTTTTAATCATCCTGTAGGTGCATGCCCGGAATGTAAAGGCTTTGGCAATGTCCTGAAATACACAGAGGAGCTTGTAATCCCTGATAAATATCTTTCGCTTGAGGAAGGTGCGGTTGAGCCGTGGGAGAAACCAGCTTATAGCTGGTGGAAAGAACAGATGCTTGAAGGAGCGGAAAAAGACGGAATCAATGTTCGCATTCCATACAGGGAGCTTTCCTCAAAACAAAAAGAGATGCTTTTTAAAGGAGGACGGAGCTTTTACGGCATTAACGACTTTTTCGAAGAACTTGAGACAAAGAGGTATAAACTGCATGTCAGGGTCTTTCTTTCAAGATACAGAAAAGGTGTGACGTGTCCTTTATGCAAAGGCAAGAGGCTGAAGCCAGAGGCTCTTTCCTATAAACTTTCAGGGCGTGACATATCAGAGCTTTCGGAGCTGTCTATATCCGAACTTGTCCGGTTTTTCAAGGATATTGATATTTCGCCTTTTCAAAGGGATATCGCCAGGGAGATTCTGAGGCAGATAAACCTGAAGGTTGGATTTCTTAAGCGGGTTGGTCTTGATTATCTGACGCTTTCAAGGCAGGGAAGGACGCTTTCCGGCGGTGAGTATCAGAGGGTTAACCTTTCGAACCAGCTTGCCTCCCGCCTGACAGGAACACTTTATGTTCTTGACGAGCCTACAGTAGGGCTTCATAAAAGGGACACGGACAGAATATCCACTATAATGACGGAGCTGGCGGATATGGGGAATACGATTGTTGTTGTCGAGCACGACAAGGGCATCATAGAGTCTGCCGATTGGATTGTAGAGCTTGGTCCTGGCGGCGGGCACAGAGGCGGCGAGGTTGTGTTTTCAGGCACAAAGGAAGAGTTTCTGAATGCTGATACTCTCACGTCGAGATATATAAAAGGCATTGACCGGATTGAGATTCCGAAGAAAAGGAGGAAACCGGAAAAGAGGCTCAGGCTTTCAGGTGCAAAGGGTAACAATCTGAAGAATGTAGATGTTGAGATTCCGCTTAAGACGCTTACTGTAATAACCGGTGTTTCAGGCTCTGGCAAGAGCAGTTTGACTGTAGAGACTCTTTATAAGGCACTGGTTGAAAAGCTGAGGCTCGGGCATGAATCCCCCCTGCCTTATAAAAAACTTGAAGGGGCGGAGGATTTAAAATCAGTAAAGCTTATAGACCAGACGCCGATTGGAAGAAGCCCGCGTTCAAATCCTGTCACTTATTTAAAGATCTTTGATCCGATAAGAAAGGTTTTTGCAAGGCAGGCGGAATCCAGGGCGCGCGGATACAGTCCGAGGTTTTTCTCTTTTAATGTCCCTGGTGGAAGATGCGAGACCTGTAAGGGCGAAGGATATCAAAAAGTGGAGATGTATTTCTTCGAAGATTTGTATATAAGATGCGAGGACTGCGGGGGCAAAAGATACGGACATGAAGTGTTAAGGATTAAATACCGTGGAAGAAACATACACGATGTTCTCAACATGACTGTTGATGAAGCTGAGGAGTTGTTTTCGGACATTCCTCAAATAAAATCCAAACTTGCCCTTATGAGAGATATAGGGCTTGGCTATCTGAGACTTGGGCAGCCTGCGACCACGCTTTCAGGCGGGGAGGCGCAGAGACTTAAAATATGTGCTGAACTCGGCAACAGCAGAAGAAGCAACAGTATACTTTACATACTTGATGAGCCTACAGTAGGGCTTCATTTCAGGGACATAAACGCACTGCTCCGTGTGCTTCACAGGCTCGTGGATGCAGGCAATACTGTAGTTGTAATTGAGCACAATCTTGATGTCGTCAAGTCCGCTGACTGGATTATTGACCTTGGACCTGAAGGAGGCGACAAAGGAGGACAGATTATATTTGAAGGAACTCCTGAAGAGATCGTGAAAGTGAAGCATTCCTATACTGGAAGGTATTTAAAGGAGTATCTATGAAGATAGCACTTACCGGACTTTCAAATTCAGGGAAGACGACAGTATTCAATGCCCTTACGGGTCTTGGTATGGAGACTACAATATACCCTACGACAACAGGTGAGCCTCATGTGGGCGTTGTAAAAGTGCCTGATGCAAGGCTGGACAGGCTCTCTGAAATATTCAAACCCAAGAAGACAACCTATTCGACAATAGAATACATAGACTACATTGGTCTTACAAAAGGCGATATGAAGCAGAACAGGAGTGTATTTGAGTTCATAAAAGACTCTGATGCTCTGGTTCATGTAGTAAGGGCGTTTCATGATGATGCCGTGGTTCATCCACTTGGCAGCATTGACCCTTTGAGGGATGTTGCAACAGTAGAGGCAGAACTCCTGTTTGGAGACCTTGAACTTGTGGAACGACGGCTTGAGGCAATGGAGCAGGCGGCAAAAAAAGGCAAAAAACCTGATGAAAAAGAAAACAAAGCGCTTATTAAGTGCAAAGAGGCGTTGGAGGAAGAGACCGCCCTCAGGGATGTTGCATTTACGGATGATGAACTCAGGGCGCTGAGACATCTTCAGTTTCTTTCAATCAAGCCAGAGGTCGTTCTTCTTAATATAGACGAAAAGGACTTAAACACTGGCAGGGCAGGCAGTCTTCAAGAGGAGGTTGAGAAGTTTTACAGAGGGAAATCATCAGTCTCTGTGCTTACCATGAGCGGAAAGGTCGAGATGGAGATAGGAGAGCTTCCTCCGGATGAAAGAAAGGCGTTTTTGGATGAGCTTGGAATAAAAGAGCCTGCTCTTGATAAGTTAATTAAAGTCTCATATGGGCTTTTGGGGCTTATATCGTTTTTCACTGTTGTTGGAAATGAGGTAAGGGCGTGGGCAGTGCGGAAGGGCACGGATGCCCTTACTGCTGCTGGAAAGATACACACTGATATTCAAAAAGGATTTATAAGGGCGGAGGTTATAGCCTATGATGATTTTATAAAAGCCGGCAGTATGGCAGAGGCAAGGGATAAAGGGCTTTTAAGGCTTGAAGGCAAAACATATGAGGTCAAAGACGGAGATATAATAAACTTTAGATTTAATGTGTGATGCCTTGGGTTTATTTGCTGTTTTGGGCTTCTTCTCCGTATAACAAAGGGTAAACCTCTTTTGCACAGTCTGGACATATGCCGTGGGTGAACTCGGCTTCTGGATGCTCCCGCATGTTGGTATCCGCTGGCTTCCAGAAGCCGTTTTCATCCCATATCTTTTCACACCATGCGCATATGCGAATTAAGCCGCTCAACACCCAAAGCATAGCGGAGTTAATAAGTGGCGGTTACCTCCGTTAGTAGGTAATACCTTAATTTGTGATAAAAATTTATCCTATTTTGAGAGGATAAACAGAATGGTATTGGTAATTTTTTTAGATCACTCTTTATAATATGAGGTTACAATGCTGTCTCTTTTAAGTCGTTTGGCAATTGAGAGCCTTCCGCAGGCGATAAGGGCTATAAAGATTGTTATAGGGTTTACCCTGCTTCTTATCGGTATTGTCCTTATTGTGCTGCCGGGACCTGCAATGCTGGTAATCCCTGTTGCTCTTGCCATACTTGCAGGGGAATTCATATGGGCAAGGAGACTTCTTAAGAAGTTCAATGCGCACGTGAAAAACCTGAAGAAGCGCAGGAAATAGGATAGGGTTGAGTCTTTAATACTTTAGTCTCAATCCTGCTTCTATCCATCTTTTAGGATTTTTGTAGATGCTGGCACGGTATTGGGAGGCATTGAACAGGTTATGGGCAGTGAGGAATGTTTCTAAGGTCTTCTTGTTTCTGTGAAAGGTTTTTATGAGATTCAGATCCCATATAAAACAGTTGTATTTGCCCTCACGGAATGATTCGGAATTCCACCATATGTAATGACCTCTAATAGTGCCTTTTAAATTATCAGTTTTATAATTTGCACCGATATCAATTGTGTATCGAGGCACGTCTTTAATTGTTTCGCCGGTTTTGCGGTCTTCTGCATCAACGAATGCAAACCCTGCAAAAAGCGATGTGTTATAGACAGGCAGTGTTCTTGTCTCGATTTCAAAGCCCTGTCTTCTGATTTTATCGCTATTGACCTTTGTAAAAAGCCTCCCAGGCAGTCTTTTATCGGCTATTGCGTCCTTTACGTCATGCCTGAAAACCGTAGCCTTGAGCCAGAGGTATTTAAGGGCATCCGTTTCTACTCCTGCCTGATATGACCAGACCTTTTCCATATCAAGTTCAGGGTTTGGTCTGAAAAAGAAGCCTGTTCCAAAGGTGGTTGAAAGGGGTGGGATGCTGAATCCTCTTGCTATGGTTGCCCGCAGGATGGTATTTTCATCGAGTTTATAGGTTGTGCCGAAGCTCGGGCTTAAGAACTTTCCGTTTGTGCTCGTGTAGTCGTATCTCAGACCAGCAGCGAAAGACCATTTATCCAGGATTATAGTGTCGTTGATATAGACAGCCTGCTTTTCAATGCTGTGTTGTCCTCCGGTTATCTGATTGGACTTGAGTGTTCCTCTGTCAAAGTCTGTGCCGATTACTATGGTGTGTGATTGCGGCTTAAAGGTAAGTTTTGCACTGATTCCGTTTGTCTCATCATTGTGTGTGCTTTTGCTGAGTTCTGCTCCGGTGCTTAACTGCTTCATGTCATAGTCTGCATCCTGCCGGAGTGTTCTGAACGAGATATTAAACGCGCTGTTGTCGGATATCCGGGCATTAAGGCTTAAAGTTGAGAAGATGTATTCGTAGGAATTGTTGAACAAAAGGTCGAAGTCAGGGAACTCCCCGAAACCTCTTGAGCCTTTGTTGTAACCAAAGGTAAGGTGGATGTCTGCCCTGTCTGAGAGTCGGAATTCCATTTTAGTGTAGAAGTTATTGATTGACACTGCCATGTTGGGTTTCAGTCCGTCTGAATGGAGGTTGCCTGCCGATAGGTAGTATCCGAGTTTTCCTTTTCTGCCTGATGTCTCGGCTCTGAAATCCCCGGTATCTTTTTCACCGTATGAAGCTGAGAAAGTGCCTTCCTGTATTTCGGTAGGCGATTTGGTTATTATGTTTATTACACCGCCTAATGACGAGCCCCATGCAGATGAAGCAGGTCCTTTTATCACTTCAATCCGTTTTATATGCTGGACAGGTATGGCTCCGAGGTCTGCAATGTTATCGGACAGATTGTTCAGCGTAACCCCGTCTATCAGGACAAGCACATGCCTGAAATCAGAGCCCTGTATATAGGGGTTGGCGGGAATGCCAGGACCGCCTTTAATGTCTATCTGGATGCCCGGTATGGTGTTAAGTATATCTGTTAGTGTGTGAGCGTTCATTGCTTCTATGTCTTCGGCGGTTATAATCGTTATGTTTTCTGCTGTCTGTGAAACAGGCTTGGCATAACGCGTGGGAGAGACAACTAAGTCTTCCTCCTTGAAGAACATGGCGAGTGTTTTGTATTCTCTTGCGGATATAGAGTAAACTACGGAGGGAGAAAAAAGTATTAATGAAAAAATGCATAATATGAAGACAAACTTAAGTCCCATACTCTCCCCTAAGTAAAGTAAAAAAGATTATTTAAAATAAAGACTATTTAAGATAAATAAACAAATAAATGGGTTTATATCTTACTTGCAAATATGATTATAATGCAATCCCGAAGCAGGCAGGGTATAAGTGTCCGGTCAGTAGTTTTTTTGTTCCTGCTGCTGAAGATATGTTTTTCCGTTCCTAATGTCTACGGCGAAGAAGTTGCAGTAGTCAGAGCCGGTGACTTCAAGGTATATAAAGAGGCTCAGCGTGGCTTTGAGTCTGTTTGCGAGGTGCGGACAAAGGAATTCAAACTTGGTGCATCTGTAGTTAAAGACATTCTTAGGGCGAAGCCTGAGCTTATTCTGGCGATAGGTTATGATGCACTTGAAGCCGTAAAGGATATAAAGGGTATTCCTGTTGTATTTGCGATGGTATTAGCTCCCCATAAGGTGATTCCTCCGGGCAGTCCCATAACCGGTGTGGACATTACGCTTCCAGCAAAACATCATCTGGAGAAGTTTAAGATATTTTTGCCGTGGGCAAGGCGGATAGGGGTGGTTTATGACCCGAATGAGACCGGATATTTGTTCAGGAAGGCGGAATCAGAAGCCAAAAAGATGGGGCTTGTGCTTGTGGGCAGGGCTGTCAAAAGCCCTGAAGAGGTTATACCTGCTATAGACAGCCTTCGCGGGGAGATAGATGTCCTCTGGATGTTTCCTGATGTGACAGTGATAAATTTCGAATCCGTAGAATACATGATGCTGTTCTCATATGAAAACGGAATTCCTGTATATGCGATTTCTGATGCTTATGTGCAGAACGGTGCACTCATGGCGTTAAACATTGATGCTTATGATATCGGCAAACAGGCTGGAGAGATAGCCAACGAGATACTTGCAGGAAAAGATGCGAGAGAGATCCCTGTTGTTCGTGCCAGAAAAGGGAGGCTTTCTGTTAATCTTTCGGCTGCTGAAAAATTCGGACTGGTTATCCCTTACGAGGTGGTAAAGACGGCTGGTAAAGTGTATTGACGAGCGCTTTATGAAAGGAACGTTCAAAGCAAGGGTATTCAGGAATATTGTTTTACTTGTTCTTGTAGTGTCATGCTCGTTTGCATTCTTGTATGCAGGCAGGCAGAGAAAGCTTCTCGAAGAGGAACTGATCCGGCACGGCACGACTATGGCGGCTGTGTTCGCCAGTAATCTAAGGCTGGGGCTTTATTCAGAAAGCGATATATTTCTTATGGAGCCGGTTTACAAGATACTTGAGCAAGAGGAGATTCTGCAGGCTGCTGTTTACACCTCTGACGGGAGACTGCTCAAGAGGGAAGGAAGGACAGATATTGCAGACCTTGAAGACCCTGCTCAGGTTGTAGCTAAAATAAGGGAAGTCAAATCGCCTGTCTATTTCAATGGAACGCAGTATTCAGAGTTCTGGTCTCCGGTTTTTTATTACAGGAGTCGTATATCCAACGACAGCGGTTTTTTCCCCACGCCTACAGGAGAAAAAGTTCTGCTCGGATTTGTAAAACTCTCTCTTAGCAGAAAGAATCTGATTGAAGGGACTAAGAGTATTATATTCGGTACTGTTGTAGTAACGGTTGTGTTCATTTTTGTCGGAGGAGTTATTGCCTATTATGTAGCTGCAAAGGTAACGACTCCTCTAAGAAGCCTTATAAGCGAGATCCGGGCTATGGAGCGTGACGGGATTAAAAAAGTGCCGCTTGAAGGAGATGCCGAGATAGCAGAGCTTGCCGCTACCTTCAATAACATGGCTGAAGCGATTAAAAAAAGGGAAGTCGAACAGCAGAAAGCAGAGAAGGAAAAAAGGAAACTGGAACGTATGTATTATCAGGCTCAGAAGATTGAGGCTCTTGGCAGGCTTGCAGGCGGTATAGCTCATGACTTCAATAACATTTTAACGGTGATTCTCAGCAATGTAGAGCTTGCCAGAATGAGGGCTGCTGAAAGCATTTCAGAGTATGTAGAAAGAGTGCTTACCGCGGTGGAGCGGGGCAAAGGCATGGTTAAAAACCTTTTGCAGTCATATCGGGGAATACCGGCTAATTCAAAACCTTTAAACTTAGGCTGGATTGTAAAAGAGACCGTGAGACTGCTGGACAGAGATGTTGATAAAAAAATAAAAGTCAGGGTGGATGTAATGCCCGGTCTTTGGAGTGTCTATGCAAATCCTGTGCAATTGCAAGAGGTTGTGATGAATCTCTATCTTAATGCAAGGGATGCAATAGTGAGCCTTATGGAGAAAGGGGAAACCAGCAGGGAATATTTTATATGTTTGACCGTTGACAACGTGGAGGTTTCTGACAGGTATACAGACAGTAATCTTCAGGTCTCCAGAGGGGAGTTTGTCAGGCTTACGGTTACGGACAACGGCTGTGGAATGGATGAAGAAACCGTTTCACATGCCTTTGACCTGTTTTTTACTACAAAAGGGGACAAGGGCAGCGGCATAGGGCTTTCCACTGTTTATGAAATTGTAAATCAGCACGGCGGATGGATAGATGTTAAGAGCGAGCCGAATACAGGGACGACTTTTCGCGTTTATCTGCCGCGTTGGAAGGGCGACAGTACCGTAGAGGAAGCCGAGATTCCTGAAGAGCCTTTAGGCGGGTCTGAGACTATTCTTCTTGTTGATGATGAGCAATACATAGCAGATGCTGCGAAGGAGATGCTCGAATGTCTCGGCTATACTGTGCTGCTTGCATATTCAGGAGAAGATGCACTGCAAATCTATAGGGAAGAAGCCGGCTCTATAGACCTTATAGTGCTGGATATGATAATGCCCGGGTTGTCAGGCGCTGAAGTATTAAGAAGGGTAAAACAAATAGATTCTGATGCAAAGATAATTATAAGCAGTGGAACTGAGGGACAGCTTCCGGACAGGATCGCTCCTGATATTGAGGTTATATCCAAGCCTTACACACTGAATGAACTTGCACGAAAAATCCGTGGAGTCCTCGGTGCTGAGAAGACCTCCAGGAGTATAAAACAGCATTTAAAGAGGGTAAAGGTATCTTATATTAAGGAAAGGACGATTCCTTATGAAGAGAAGGTGACGAATTCGAAATTGGTCTATGAACTTTTTGGACATCGTCTTTCCTGCGAATCGCGGGAGATTTTCATAGTCTTATTTCTTGATGCACAAAAGAGAATTGTCGCATATGAGGAGATAGCAAAGGGCACGGTAAGCGAGACTGTTGTTTATCCGCAGGAGGTGGTGAAAACCGCCCTGCTTACCAATGCAGCTTCAATAATACTTGTTCACAATCATCCTTCCGGAGAAACAAAACCAAGCCTTCAGGACATGATACTCACAGCGGATGTCATGGCAGCCTGTGAAGCCTTTAATATTGAGCTTACAGACCATATAATCATAGGCGAAGGGAAGTATTTCTCATTCGCTGAAGACAATCTGCTTTACTCATCATAACATCAGGCACTTTTAACAGGGATTGATGAAAAAGGTGTTGCATCCCTGATATAATCCTAAAATGTTTGAAGCCATCGTATTAGGCATCATACAGGGCATCACAGAGTTCTTTCCCATAAGCTCTACTGCACACCTTGTGATTCTGCCGTGGTTGTTTGAATGGAGCGGAGACGTCAATACGCTAACATTCGATGTGGCGCTTCATGCAGGGACTCTGACGAGTCTTCTTGTCTGTTTTTGGAATGACCTGAAAGACATGGTCAAAAAGAGCCGGAGACTTCTTTTCCTCATTGTCATAGGCACAGTGCCGGCAGGGCTGGCAGGTTTTTATCTCCATGACTATGTAGAGGGTGTGTTGAGAGGACCAAAGACAATAGCGGCGATGCTTGTAGTCTTCGGCTTTGTTATGCTCTTTGCCGAGAGGTTCAGAGATGGAAAAAATCTGAAAGGGCTGTCTTTCATTGATGCGGTATTCATTGGTCTTGCACAGGCAGTGGCACTTGTGCCCGGGGTGTCCCGTTCAGGCATTACAATATCCGCTGGTCTTATGAGGGGTGTTAAAAGGCATGAGGCTGCACGGTTTTCTTTTCTGCTTTCCATACCTGTTATTGCAGGAGCAACGGTTCTTGAGGGCAGAAAGCTGTTTGGTGCGCCTCAGGAATATAATCTCGTTCTTTTTGCAGTTGGGTTTATCACCTCGATGATTACAGGAGTGATAGCCATAAAGTTTCTGCTAAAATATCTAAAGCGGCATACATTGAATGCTTTTGTAGTGTATAGATTTGTACTTGCCGGAATGATAGTAGGGTGGCTATGGCTCAGAGGATAAAGGCAGAGATTATCGGGGTATGTTCAATACTCGGAAGCCTTTATTTAGGGCTTAGCCTCCTGAGTTACTGGAAGTGGGATCCTTCGTTTTTTACGTTTACCACAGCGCCGGTGAAAAATTACGGTGGTATTGTCGGCGCATACATATCCGATACCCTTATTACGTTTTTAGGAATCTCTTCTTATGCCTTGCCTTTGTTTCTGCTGGCTTACGGGATTAAGAGCATACTCTTAAGGGAAACACATAGAGTGCATCTTCTGGGCGCAGTGCTTTTTGTTTTTTCATTGACAGTGCTTTCTGCCCTGATAGCGTCTTCTTTTCAAATAGGATTTGATGCAGGCGGGATTATAGGTAAGGCTGTAGGCAAGCTACTTGTAAAGGGGCTTTCAACAGTTGGTGCATATATACTGGCTCTTGCCCTGTTTCTTTCGTCGCTTATACTTCTTAGTCCTGTATCGCTTATATATTTTTTAACGAAGCCGAGAAGACCAAAGGCAGAACCTTCACGAAAAGAGACCCCGGAGACTGTAGTGTTTGAACCTGAGGTGTTCGAGCCGGAAAAGGATGAAATTGCCCTGCCCATAGGCGTTGATGACCCGCTTGCTATAGAGACAGAGTATTCTTCTGACAGGGATGAGAAGACAGAAGCAGCCGGCAGGTATGAATTGCCGGGTGTAGAACTCCTGAGGCTTTATGATACAGCTACGGCGAAGCAGTCGAAGGAGGAGCTGGAGTTAAATTCTTCATTGCTTCAGAGGAAGCTTGCTGATTTTTCCGTGCAGGGAAGGGTAACCAATGTGCATGCAGGACCTGTGGTCACGATGTATGAGTTTGAGCCTGCTCCGGGCGTAAAAATAAACCGTGTAGTCTCCCTTTCTGATGATCTGGCACTTGCCCTGAAGGCGTTGAGCGTAAGAATCTCGCCTGTGCCTGGTAAGTCGACTATCGGTATAGAAATCCCCAACCGGCAGAGGGAGACAGTCTCCCTTAGAGAGATAATCTCCTCTGAAGGCTTTATGAGGAGTGCTTCTAAACTCACTCTTGCCCTTGGCAAGGATATATTCGGCAATCCGGTGGTGGCAGACCTTACAAAGATGCCGCACCTGCTTGTGGCAGGCTCGACAGGNTCTGGAAAAAGCGTTTCCCTTAATTCAATGGTGGTAAGCATTCTTTATAAGGCATCGCCTGAAGAGGTCAAGATGCTGATGATAGACCCGAAACTGCTTGAACTGTCTTCCTATGACGGTATACCGCATCTCATATCCCCTGTGATAACGAATCCAAAAGAGGCTGCCGAGATGCTCCGCAAGATGGTGTTTGAGATGGAAAGAAGATACCGGCTGATTGCAGAAAGAGGAGCCAGGAATATCGAAAGCTTTAATGCTACTGTTCCGGATGAAGAAAGGCTTCCTTACATAGTCATATTCATAGACGAGCTTGCAGACCTGATGTTTGCTGCTGCCAGTCAGGTTGAAGACTCCATAGCAAGGCTTGCGCAGATGGCAAGGGCGTCAGGAATACATCTGGTGCTTGCCACGCAAAGGCCCTCGGTGGATGTTATAACAGGTGTCATAAAAGCGAATTTCCCTGCCCGTATTGCATTCCAGGTCACTTCAAAAATAGATTCAAGAACGATTATTGACTCTCAGGGTGCAGAGCAGCTCATTGGAAGAGGAGACATGCTTTTCATGCTTCCTGGCATGAGGATAATCCGTGTGCACGGCGCTCTTGTTACAGAGGAAGAAGTAAGGGCAGTCGCTGATTTCATAAAGCAACAGGGCACACCTGATTACAGCATAATAGAGAAAATCGAGACAGAGGTGGCAGCAGCAGAAGAAGCGAACTCTACTGAAGAACGCGATGAACTATACCAGAAAGCACTTGAGTATGCAGAGTCTATCGGAGAGATTTCTATTTCATCCATTCAGAGAAGGCTGAAAGTCGGGTATAACAGAGCTGCAAGAATAATGGAGCTGATGGAAGAAGACGGTCTTGTAGGTCCTCCAAAGGGTGCAGGAAAACCAAGAGACTTTCTGGGAAGAAAAAGACTGCCCTGATACTTCCAATTTTAACTATACTGTAGTAAAATGATTAACTATACTTGTAGGTAGATGTTTCGTTTGAATGTGTTCATAGTATTACAAGACAGGGGGACATTATGACAAAGCTGAACTATTATTTTACCTCTGAGTCTGTGACAGAAGGGCATCCGGATAAGATAGCAGACCAGATATCTGATGCCATTCTGGATGCAATTATAGAGAAAGACCCGGTTGCAAGGGTTGCATGCGAAACACTTGTAACCACAGGACTGGCTTTTGTGGCTGGAGAAATAACTACGAATTGCTATGTCGAGATACCGAATATTGTAAGGGACACTATAAGAGACATAGGCTACACAAGGGCGAAATACGGGTTTGATTATGAGACCTGCTCAGTAATAACTGCCATACATGAGCAGTCTTCTGACATAGCGATAGGTGTTGATGTAGGCGGTGCAGGTGACCAGGGTCTTATGTTCGGGTATGCATGTAACGAGACTCCGGAGCTTATGCCGCTTCCTATTATACTTGCTCATAAGCTTGCAATGAGGCTTACTGAGGTAAGGAAAAAGGACATACTCGGTTACCTGAGACCGGATGGAAAAACTCAGGTGACTATCGAATACAAGGAGGGTCGTCCCGTAAGAATAGATACGATTGTTATATCTTCACAGCACAGTCCTGATATAACCCTGAAGGAGATGAAAGAGGATATAATCGAGAAGGTAATAAAGCCGGTTGCCCCTTCTGAGCTTCTTGACGAAGAGAATGTTACTTATCATATAAACCCTACAGGCAGATTTGTTACCGGTGGTCCGATGGGTGATACAGGACTTACCGGAAGGAAGATAATAGTGGACAGCTACGGCGGTGTTGGAAGACATGGCGGCGGGNGTTTCTCAGGAAAAGACCCTACGAAAGTCGACCGCTCTGGTGCTTACATGGCAAGGTATATCGCAAAGAATATCGTGGCTGCAGGACTTGCCGACAGAGTGGAAGTGCAGATAGCTTATGCCATAGGCATACCTGAGCCGGTCTCGATACTCGTGGATACATACGATACAGGAAAACTCCCTTCTGAGGAGATTGTCTCTCTTATAAGGAAAAACTTCCCGCTGACCCCAAAAGGAATAATAGATGCCCTTAACCTCAGAAGACCGATATTCAAAAAGACAGCAGCATACGGTCATTTCGGAAGAAGTGATCCTGATTTTACATGGGAGAAGACGGACAAGGCAGAAGAATTAAAAAAGCAAGCCGGAATTTAATTCTATAAAATAAAAAATTTTTAAGTACAGGAAGGAGTAATATGGCGAACTACGATATCAAAGACATCAACCTTGCGAAGAAAGGCAGACTCAGGATTGAATGGGCGGCGAAAGATATGCCTGTTCTTGAAGGCATCAAGAAGAGGTTTTCAAAGGAGAGGCCTCTGCGCGGAATAAGGATTGCTGCATGTCTTCATGTCACGACAGAGACTGCAACCCTTATGGAGACCCTTAAGGCAGGCGGGGCGGAAGTGCATCTTTGCGCCTCCAATCCACTGAGCACGCAGGACGATGTAGCTGCAGCAGTGGTGAAGTATTTCAAAGTGCCTGTCTTTGCCATTAAGGGAGAAGACCATAAGACTTACTACAAGCATATAAACAGCGCACTGGCGCTGAAACCGCATATCACGCTTGATGACGGTGCAGACCTTGTCTCCACTCTTCATACAGCGAAAAAGTCACTTATCCAGAACGTGATAGGCGGCACAGAGGAGACCACAACCGGCGTAATCAGGCTCAGGGCAATGGCTGAAAAAGGAGTCCTGAAGTATCCGATTATAGCTGTTAATGATGCATATACAAAGTATCTGTTTGACAACCGGTACGGCACAGGGCAGTCCACCATAGACGGAATAATGCGTGCAACGAACAGGCTGATTGCAGGCTCTGTTTTTGTTGTGTCAGGCTATGGCTGGTGCGGAAAAGGCGTTGCAACGAAGGCTAAAGGCATGGGTGCAAGGGTCATTGTTACAGAGGTAGATCCGCTCAGGGCGCTGGAAGCCACAATGGACGGCTTTGAAGTCATGCCTATAAAAGAAGCAGCAAAGCTTGGTGATATATTCGTCACGGTTACCGGCGATATAAATGTAATCTCAAAGGAATGCTTTGCAAAGATGAAAGACGGTGCAATAGTAGCGAACTCAGGACACTTTAATGTCGAGGTAGACATTCCTGCACTCACAAAGATGTCAAAGAAAAGAAGGCTCATAAGAGATTTTGTGGAGGAGTTTACGCTTAAGAACGGAAGGAGGATATATCTCCTTGGCGAAGGAAGGCTCATAAATCTTGCCGCTGCCGAAGGGCATCCTTCACAGGTAATGGACATGAGTTTTGCAAATCAGGCACTCTGTGTTGAGTACATAGTGAAGAATTATAAGAAGTTTGAAAACAAGGTCTACAGCGTTCCGAAGGAGATAGACAGAAAAGTAGCGGCTCTTAAGCTAAAGGCAAAGGGCATAAAGATAGATACCCTTACCCCGGAGCAGAAAAAATATCTGGCAAGCTGGGAGATGGGCACATAGGGTTTGTTTTCACTTCAAGCTGACCTCTGAAAAGGATTTGATTTGCTTTACAGGGGTCAGCTCATTTCCTTCTTTAGCACTTCTTTCTTGTATGCGGCTATTACGTCCATGCGTCTGAGCATTCCGATGACTTTTCTCGGCTTTTCTTTGTCGACGACTGGAATTTCCTCTATGTCTTTCATGGAAAAATATTCCATTGCAGTGTTAAGGTCGTCATCCGGGGTGAGCGTTATAACGTTTTCGGTAGCCAGTTCTCCTGCGGTTACCACGTCCTTGACATACTCTTCAAACAGTACGGGTCTTACGTCCTGAATGGATATGATGCCTACCATTAATTTGGAGTCGTCGACTACTGGTATGTAAAACTTCTCTCTGTTTATCATGATATTCACCAGTTTTCTGAGTGTAGTGTTTTCCTTGACGGTGACGAAGTCTTTCGTCATTACGTCTTTCACTTTTATTCTGCTCATCACGGAGATTTCCCTGCCTACATGAATGTTTATACCTTTCCTTGTCAATTCCACGGTGTCTATGGAGTCTTGATAGAGTATTTTTGCTATGGAGGTTCCGATTATGGCTGCAAACATTACAGGTACAATTATCTTGTAATTTCCTGTCATTTCAAAGAGCAGGAATATGCCTGTCAGTGGTGCGTGTGTTGTAGCTGCAAGGAAAGAGCCGATGCCGACTGTTGCATATGCTCCAGAAGAGGCTGTGATTTCAGGGAAGAGATGATGCACGACGTATCCAAAACTTCCGCCTATCATTGCTCCTATAAAAAGAGCCGGTGCGAATACCCCGCCTGCTCCTCCTGAACCAAGGGTTATCGAGGTCGCCAGTATTTTGAAAAAAGCAAGGAGAACTATGATTGGAAAGATAATCTTTCCATCGAGGGCGTCTTCTATAAATCTATAGCCGTCGCTCATAATCTGGGGCAGGAATATTCCTATTACTCCGACCATGAATGCTCCGACTACGGGTTTAAACTGTTCAGGAAGCTTGCTTGAGTCGAATTTGTCTTTTATGCTGTAAAATGTGCGGATATAAAGGACTGCCATTACACCTACGATAAGTCCGAGGACTATATAAAAAGGTATTTCGTATATGCTTTTGAGGTCATACTGGGGGACGATAAAGGCCGGGTTTTCACCGTAATACACTCTGGAGACGATAGTGGCGATTCCGGAGGAGATTACTATTGCTGCAAATGAGGTAAGTTCGTAGTCTCCGAGCAATACGATTTCCATGGCAAACATCACACCTGCGATAGGTGCATTAAATGTAGCGGCAATAGCGCCTGCTGAACCTGCGGCTACAAGGACTTTCATACGTGCGCCTGAGACTCCGAATGTCTGCCCTATATTTGAACCTACAGTGCCCCCGATTATTGCAATCGGACCTTCCACTCCGGCAGAGCCGCCTGAGCCGATAGTGAGTGCCGGACCTATGGTCTTAAGAAATATGTTCCTGAGTTTTAAAATACCGCCTTTTACATTTACTATTTCAAGAAACTTGTAAAAGCCGTATCCATTGACTTCGCCCGGAAACTTCAGTGAAAACGGGATAAGCAAGAGTGCGCCAAACATCGGGAGCAGAGGCAAAAAAACTTTATAAATTCCGCCTTCGTTTATGTGGAGCAATTCAGAGCCGCCGACGAAGACAACGTCATGGACAAAGTGCATTGCAGAACGGAACATTATGTTTGCTGCACTGGCGAGTATACCTATGATGAAAGACAGTATTATTAAAGCGGGATGTTCTCCTATCCTGAATCTCGGGATTTTGTCTATAGTGCTAACAACGGTTTTCTTCATTACTTCTTATTATCTGCTTTTATACTGGTCTATTGTATCATACTGGCTGGATTATTCATTTAAGAGTTTTCAAGTAAGGCAACAGGGAAACTCGAGAACACATCTGAAAGAGTGATGACGTTTTTGCCTTCGTGTTCTATGGGGGTGATTGTCTGTCCGGTGAATATATTTCGGTATGCTGAGCCTGCCATTTCTTCCGGAAGCAGCAGGTATGTGTCCTTCCAGATGTCTCCAAGAGGCAGTTCATAGGATTTCAGACATCCTGTAAGGAGTCTCGGCACTATTGTAAGGGCTGTGGATGCCCCTTTGGCTCTTGCAAAGGCAAGTATATGTGCGCTGTTGTTTCCTGTGGCTTGAAGCGGTATATATTCACCGTTGTGAAACAGTTCTCTATTGGCTTTTCTGAAGTTTAGTGCCTTATAAGTCAGATAAAGTTTTATTCTTCCGTCTTCTTTGTTTCTGGTAAGTTCGAATGAAAGCTTTTCAGGTTCTGTTTCAGACTCAAGCTTTTTAAGCTCTTCGAGCATTTTTGCTCTTATGGAGTAATCTACAGGGCTTCTGTTGTCAGGGTCAACAAGGCTTAGATTCCAGAGTTCAGTGCCCTGATAAAAGTCAGGAATACCGGGAGAAGTAATCTTAAGCAATGTCTGGGAAAGAGAGTTGAACATTCCATAATGTGAGACCTTTCTTTGAAATGGTGTAAACTCTTCGAGGAAGTACTCTGAGTCCATAACAGCTTCTATGAATTTAATAAGGGCGTTTTCGTAATCAAGGTTAGGGTTTATCCAGTTTGTGTTGACTTTTGCCTCCCTTACGGCTTTAAGCATGTACTGTTTGATTCTCTGTTTGAATGTTTCGTATTCTGCCTTGTCCATGGGATGGACAGGCCATGCACCGATGAGTGTCTGGTAGAAAAGGTATTCTTCGTTTTTGTCAGGCACGTGCTGACCGTCAAGAATAGATTTCTTTTTCTTGTTGATTCTGCTCCATTTCATGAGGTTTTCTTTCCATTCAGAGGGCAGTTCTGACAGCACATTGATTCTTGCCCTTACGTCTTCGCTCCGTTTGGAGTCATGTGTGGAAGTGGCGATGATGGTATATGGCCAGCGCTTGCCTCTTTCCTTGTTTTGTTTATGGAAGGTTTCTACTGTTGTGCCGAACCTGTCCGGATTGCCGCCGACTTCATTGAGTGAGACGAGCCGGTTGTAGACGTAAAAGACCGTGTCTTCAAGCCCTTTTGCCATGACCGGACCGGTCAGTTGCTGAAATTTCATGGTAAAGGCAAGACACTCTTTTTTGCCCTCTTCGTCGAGTTTGTCAGAATACTGAAGCAGGAGGATATCCCTGAGGAAGTCGAATATGGATGAGCTTAGGGCACGGTTGTGCCGTTTGGCTCTGGCTACAGCTGTTTCTATGTAATGGCGGTCTCTGTCGTTTACAGCAGAGCCGTCTATGTAAGTCCTGTATACGGGAAAGAACGCTATGACCTCCACTATGGCATCTATAAGATTGTTAAGGGTAAAGTCGCGGTAGTGACGGTCTTTTTCTGAAATACGGTTGAGGCTGTGCCCAAGGACATTTATCTCACTGGACATTGACGTCTTCATTATTAGTTTTTTCTTCTCATACAGAAGGCTGGAAAAACTCATCTTCGACCCGATGAATCTTGAATATATGTTGTCCAGTGCCTTAACGTTTGCCGGATTTACGAACACACCGTTTACAGAGTTCATGAAGACGTAGCCTGTTGTGCCGAATATAGGCCAGTTTTCAGGTATGCATTCGTCATCAATGAGGATTTTCTCTCCGACGGTGTAAAAAGGTATTTTCAATCTCTGGTCTTTGGCAAGATTTCTCCTGTATAGCTGTCGGAATTTCTCCTCCAAGTCTTCTGTAGCTTCAGCTGTGTTGAGCATGCCCATGCACATCTGTATGAAACAGCCTTCTTCAAGTCTTCTGAAGTATTCTGTGGGATTATATAGTCCGTCCGGGTGGTCTATTCTCAGCCCTGTGACTTTTCCTTCACGTATGAGTCTGAATATCAATCTGTGGGTTTTTCTGAAGACTTCAGGGTCTTCCATTCTTATTGCAGCAAGGTTATTGATGTCGAAAAATCTTCTGTAGTTTATCTCTTCTGTAGCGACCTGCCAGAAGGCAAGCCTGTAGACCTGTGCACTCAGAAGGGCATCAAGCAGTTCAAAACTCTCTGGTACGTTTTTTTCTCCATTGAATATCCTTACGTTTTTGTCAATAAAGGTTTTGAATTCAGGGCATTCGTTGTAGAGATTCCAGAGTCGCTTCTTTATGATTTCTTTTTCACGCTGTCTTTCGGTTATTTTCTCATGGTCTGTTTCTGTGCGGCCGGGCAGGTGCTTGAGTGCGGTTAATATGCTCAGGAGTTCCTGAAAATGCTGGTTTTTATTGCCAAGTGAGGCTTCAAGGTCATCGACACGGTGCGTCAGCACATGCGTGTAAGTCGTAGGGTCAACAGGCAGCCTGTGGCTGTAGTAGTCGATGAAAAAAGAGCCTTTCTCGAATACAAGTTTCAGCTCCTGATTTTCAAGCACTCGGCCGTATTGGTCTCCGAGTATCGGAAGAATCACAGTGTTTTCCAGTTCTTCTTTGACCGGTTTCCAGTCTATGTCAAAGAAAGATGCGTATGGTGAACTCGGACCGTTTTCAAGCACATCTGTCCACCATTTGTTTTCATTGCCTTCGATGCTCATGTGATTGGGCACTATATCAAGTATTTGTCCCATTCCGTGTTGTTTAAGTTCGGCTGTGAAGTCTTCATAGTCCTGATTTGTGCCCAGCTCTGGGTTCAGGCGGTTGTGGTCTGTAATGTCGTAGCCGTGCATGCTTCCTTTCTGTGCGGCGAAGTATGGAGAGGCATAAATATCGGTTATGCCGAGCGCATGAAGATACGGGATGATTGCTTTTGCATCGGAGAATCTGAATTGGTTATTGAACTGCACCCTGTAAGTAGATACAGGCAGTCTTGGCGGCAGGTTGCTGGCTACCTGCTCAAATATTTCTTTTATTCTTTCGTCAGAAATAAGATTTTCCTTTGGCATATAATTTTTTAACTTGTTGAGAGCACAGAATCAAGGTTGAAGTTCAGTTTCTGTCCGATAGACCTGAATCTTTCGACCCATGCAAGTGCCTCTGTGTTTTCTGCTGCCCTTGAGACGAAATCAGCGTAAATGGTCTTTGCCATCCTGTAGTAGATGTTCTGCACAGTCCAGAAGTTTGTCTCGAAGGGAAGGCTGGATGCTATTGTTATGATTCTTTCGACGTTTTCGAGTATGGAAAGCTCGAAGGGGTTTTCAAGGAGTTTTTTCATCTCTTCAGCGAGCGTATGTCTCAGAATGAATTCAAGTTCCACTGCGTTTGGAGAGACCTTCCATTTCTGGAACTCCTTCAGAATGTTCTGGGTCTTTTCTGTATCTACTTCTGCCTGCAGTTGTCTTTTCATGTCGAGGTTCAGGATGAACTCTGCTGCTGTGTAAAAAGCTTTTGGTATGGGTATGCCTGTTTCTTGGAGGAAGCTCATGAGAATCCGGTTTTCTTCATACAGTCGGCGGTAGGCTGCTTCGAAGTTATCCATCGTTTCTCTGAGGAGTGTTTCGAGGATGTTGCGCTGTTCGTCTTTAAATAAGTCTTTCAGGGAGTAATTGTGCATGCCGAAGTGTGTATCCATCAGTCTGACCACGTCTGCAAATGCACCGTTTTCAAATGCATTATGCAGTTCGTTCATTGCGAGGTTGCATGCTTCTTCTCCGATATAGCGGTGTACACCGCAGTTAAAGTCGTGGTTTCCAAGGTGCAGCACACTGAAGCAGACGACTTCTGATTCCCTTGTAATCTCTGAAGTGATAAGGCATCTTCCCGTGACTATCTGTGCTCTTCCTGCCTCGGTTTTTTGATAGCTCTGATTTTCGACCTCATAACAATAAATCGTAGTTTTTTCAGGGTATTCATTGAACAGGGAGCTTACCGCGTAATGCACGCCGACCTTTTTCAGGTTTACGATGCAGGGTTTGACGAATTTTTCATATATAAGTGCTCCGTCTTTGTGTTCGGGTATGTTGCTTTTGGCTGCTTTTAGCCGTTTTATGAAGTCTTTTTCAAGGAAGTTTCCGAAGAGTTCTTCTGCAAGCTGCACAGCCCTGCCTGCGTATTTCATGACCTGTACGGTCTCGATGCCTGACAGTTCCTCAAAGAACCATCCGCAGCTTGTATACATGAGCATGGCGTGTCTTTGCATTTCAAGAAGCTTGATTGCTGCTACCTGTTCATCATGGCTGAGAGGTTTTACAGTGTGTTTTTTAAAGAACTTGGCGAGATTTTTTTCCGAACGGTCGAGTATGACATTTATATAATCATCTCTTGCCGCCCATGGATCCTTAAAATATTTTGATGCTGTCTTTTCATATCTCAGTGAGAGTTTATCCCTGAGCCAGTCGAAGGTTTCCCTTAATGGTGTTCTCCATTGTTGATTCCAGTGAGGGTATGCTCCTGTATTACATCCGCAGTTGCTTTTCCATCTTTCGACTCCGTGCACGCAGCTCCATGAAGTATTTTCAAATATCTCAACCTCATGTGTTGGCGGGNGTTTTTCAAGATACTCTCCGTAGTTTGTTATACGTGCAAACCCGTTGCTTTCGATATAGTGAAGTGCGTATGCCAGAGCCATATCTCCGAATCTGTGATGATGTCCGTAGGACTCACCGTCAGTGGCTATGTGCATAAGCTGAGGTGTTTGTTTCTGCTCGGAAAACCCGCTAAGAAGCCTGCGGGCAAACTCTTCGCCGTTATCCAGAAGTCTCTCGAACGCAACTGCATGAGATACGTTGGAATCATAAAAGAAGATGGTTATTTTCTGTCCGGAAGGGAGGTTACAGATGTAAGGCATTGTAGTGTCTATATTGCCGTTTGAAGCGTCTTCCCAGTGTCTGCTTCCGATTTTTCTTGTTCTGTTTGCCTGATGAGGCGCAAGGATTGTAAAACGAATGCCCATGGATGCGAGGATGTCGAGTGTTTCAAGGTCAACTGCTGTCTCAGGAAGCCACATGCCTTCAGGGCTTCTTTTGAACCTGTATTCAAAATCCTTTATACCCCATATAACCTGGGTTTTTTTATCCCTGCTGTTTGCAAGGGGCATGATGATATGGTTGTATGCCTGTGCAATGGCAGCACCATGCCCGGAACGCCATTTAATGCTCAGCCTGTCGGATTCGACAATGGCATTGTATATCTCAGGGGAGTTTTTCTCGAGCCATGAAAGCAGGGTAGGTCCCATGTCAAAGCTTATTTTTGCATAATTGCTGACGATGTCCATTATGCGCATCTTGTTGTCCAGAATCCTTGATGCAGAGTTGGTAGCATAGCATTCGGCTGTTATCCGCTCGTTCCAGTCGTGATAAGGGTAGGCTCCATCTTCAATCTCAACGGCTTCCAGCCACGGGTTTTCTCTCGGAGGCTGATAGAAGTGACCATGAACACACAGGAAACGTTCCATTACATCTCCATCCTGTAAAGGGAAAGACTATAAGGATTTAACTGAAGTAGCCTGTCTATCTTAACAAAAAAATCATTTCCTGTGCCAGCCCATTTATCGGATGAGGAATCAAATACCTTTTGCCATGTGCCGTCGAACGGATTATCTATCTGAACAGTGGTCTCATTGAAATTTACAGCAAGGAGCAGTTGTTCGTTTCCATGCCAGCGTTTTATAAGTATGACCTTTTGAGGTTCGTAGTCTTTTACCTCCATGTTGTCTTTGCTAAGGTTTTTGAGCGGAGGAAGCTCTTTTCTCATGCGAATGAGTGTTTTATAAAAATCAAAAAGTATTCTGTGATTTCCTGTGTTATGCAGTTCTGTGTTGATTTTTGATCTCAGGAAAGTGGATTCGCTCTGCGGGTCTGGTATTTCGCGCTGCCATTTAAAGGCGGCGAACTCTTCTTTTCTCCCTCTGGTTACGGCTTCTGCCAGTGCTTTGTCCGAATGGCTTGTGAAATACTGAAATGGTGCGGTCTCGCCGTATTCCTCACCCATGAATAAAAGCGGTATGTAAGGTGAGAGGATGACCATAGCTGCTGCAAGTTTGATTTTTTCAAGAGGCTGGCTTTCAGAGAGCCTGTCGCCTGCCATTCTGTTTCCGACCTGATCATGATTTTGACAGAATACTACGAACTGGCGTGCGGGTCTGTCTGAAGAAGAGCTGCCGTGTCTTCGCTTTCTGAATTCTGAATACTGTCCGGAATAGACAAAGCCTTCTTTCAGGGCTTTTGTCATATGCCAGAGCTTTCCGAAGTCTTTATAATACCCCTGCTGTTCGCCTGTAAGCAGTGTATGAAGGGCGTGGTGGAAATCATCGTTCCATTGTGCATCCAGACCATAACCGCCTTTGTCAGGCGGGTTTATGAGCCGTACGTCGTTCAGGTCGCTTTCTGCAATAAGATAGACTTTCCGGCTGGCACGCTCTTTTACTGTTTCTCTTAGTTCGCTCAGGAAGTGCTTGGCACTGAAGTCGAAGATGCCGTGCACAGCATCGATTCTCAGGGCGTCTATATGGAATTTCTCCACCCAGTAAAGAGCGTTTTCTATGAAATACCTTCTTACTTCGTCACTTAGAGGACCGTCGAAGTTTATAGCCTGTCCCCACGGTGCTTTATATCTGTCTGTAAAATAAGGGGCAAAGTCACCAAGGTAGTTGCCCTCTGGTCCAAGGTGGTTGTAAACGACATCAAGGATTACTGCCAGCCCGTTTTTATGGCATTCATTGACAAGGGATTTCAGGGCATCAGGTCCGCCGTAGGTATTCTGCACTGCAAAGGGATACACCCCGTCGTATCCCCAGTTTCTTGCACCGGGGAATTGCGCCACAGGCATCAGTTCCAGTGCTGTGACACCCAGTTCTTTCAGATATGGAAGTTTTGGAATTATCGCCTTGAATGTTCCCTCAGGAGTAAATGTGCCTACGTGAAGTTCGTAGATTATGTAGTCTTCAAGCGGGAGCTCGAAATCAGAGTCTTCCCACCGGAAGGTGTCGTGCCTGATTATCTGTGATGGTTTGTGAACCCCGTCAGGCTGAAACCTGGAGGCAGGGTCAGGTCGTTCAATCTCTTCATCAAGGATATAGACATATCTGGCGTCTTCTTCAATATCTTTTACGACAGTGCCGAAGTAGCCGTTTTCAAGTTTTTCCATCTGAATTATTTTTTCAGATGGAGAGACGATTTTCAGCTGGACGCTTTTTCTCAAAGGCGCCCAGACAAAAAATCCGAAACTGTTGTCTCCGATGTAATTTGCTCCCAGTTCTTTTAGCATATAAAGGTCTCTGAAAGAGAGTTAAAAGGTTGATAGAGAAAAGGGTTTGGGGAGTCAAGAGTTCGTGCCTGCATCTTGACTCCTCAGCCCTTTGCTATGGTTTACAATTCAAAAACTATCCCTTTGTCCTTATTCTCCACTGCATACCAGAGTGAGAGATAATCTCTCATCTGTCTGGTAATCAAGAAGTTTCTTCTTACGTATTCTCTACCTGTCTCACCCATTCTTTTTGCCATAAGCGGGTTATTAAGGAACTGCCTTGTTCTGAAGGCGGCTCCGTCAACCGAGTGGATGAGAAAGCCTGTGATACCGTGCACTATCTGCAGGGGGATTCCTCCGACTGCTCCGCCTATTACGGGTTTCCCCTTCCACATTGCCTCAGAGACTGTAAGTCCGAAGCCCTCCTTAAGGGATTTCTGGAATACGACGGTTGCCATTCTCTGAAGTGCGTTGATGTCCTTGTCACTAAACGGCGGCAGCAGGAGTATATGTATGTCCGGGTCGTTTGCAGCGTATTCTCTTACTTCTTCGAGCACTGCTTCGCCTTCAGGGTCATCGGTTGCAGGGCTTCCTGCCAGTACGAGCACACAGTCGTTGTATTTCTTGACTTTTCTGTAGGTTTGTATTACGCCTATCGGGTCTTTAAACCTGTCGAATCTTGAGACCTGAAGCAGTATTGGTCTGTCAAGCGGTATCTGAAACTTCTCGGCGACTCCCTTTATTTCCTCTTCAGTGAGTTCCATATTTTTTTCGCTCAACGGGTCTATTGAAGGCGGCACTATGAATTCGTCAGTAGCCATTGCCCTTGCGAATTTCGGCACGGAAAAGATGATTGCATCGTATTTTTTACAGAACGGCTCCAGATGGTTTGAGACCTCAGGTGAGGGCTTTGACAGGTCTATATGGCATCTCCATATCCATTTACCGTTTTTCTTGAAGTTGATAAGGGGTGCAGGCTGTGGGTCGTGTATGAGCACTCCGTCGGCCTCAAGATTTATGTTCTTTGCATTACGTTTGTTTACTTCATAGTAGTATTCCCACATCTCCTCTGTGATGTTTTCCATATTGCCCTGAAGTGCATTGTGTATTTTCTTTGTGATATCGAAGAACTTCTGGTCTCCTTCTATGACCTCCCATCTTGCATCAATACCGAGCGAATTCAGAAGCGGAATCATTCTGTGCAGTATTTCAGCGACTCCGCCGCCTGCCCGTGTGGAGTTTACGTGCAGAAAGGTCTTCCCCTTGAATGCCTTGCCCAGTGTGTTCAGAAGCAGAAGGTCGCGTTTCGGGCTGATGCCTGCGTATTGTGAAATCATTCTAAACTAACCTCCATTTCTTTTCTAAGTGCCCCGTCAATTATTTCTATGATGTGTTCTCTTATTCCTTCCATGTTGTGCATGAACGGGTCTATAGCCCTTATTTTATCAGCTACTTCTTTTGCCCCGATGACCTCATCCAGCCACTTTGAGAAATCATCGATTCCTCTACCAAGGCGTATTCTTGCCTCGTAGAAATGATAGTATATGGAGCTTGCGTCTACGTATTTCAGTGCGATGAGGAACTCTGCGAGGTTTCTTGCCCTTAAGCCCACAGGGAATACAAATGTTATCGCCTCATTGAAGAAGAACTCATTACCCGGCAGAACTGCTCTGGTCTCCGGAAAATTCTCGATGTAGTAATCGAGGACATGAAGGAGCTCTTCTCTTAATTCTTCGACTGAGTTGAACGAATACGGGTCTATGTTCGAGAGGTGTTCTGCGAGTGCTCTCTCCTCAAGTCCTTCTCCTGCCCAATGGGCAAAATCATTTGTGTATTCCTGAATATGCCCTTTTGAGAAGTACTGATAGGTGTGGTGGAAGATGCACTCTTCGCTCACCTCTGCAAGGTTGTCCCTCAACTGCCTCAGATTGGCTGCTTTTCTGCCTGTGGACTTAAGAATGGTTACCATGTCCATAAACTCAAAAGATGTGTCAACCTGCTCTTCTACTTCTATATGTTCTACCTGTTGTTCCAATTTTTCTCCTCCCTTAAATAGATTGTTCTATGAGGGAAAGGTATTTCAATGCCCTCTTCCTTAAACCTTTTGAATATTCTTTTTCTGAGTTCGTGCTGTACAAGATACTGGTCAACAAACTCTTTGACCTGACATATAAGTGTAAAGTCCAGAGAACTGTCTCCGTAGCCAGGGATGAACCTCACGAAGGGTTCCGGCTCTTTAAGAAGACCTGGGATTTTCTCTGCACCTTTTTTTGCCTCCTCAAGAAGGACTCTTTCCACGTGGTCAGGGTCTGAGCTATAGCTTACCGATATCGGCAGAAGAAGTGACATTCTTTTTTCAGGCAGATAGTAATTGGTTATGATACTCTGTGCAAGTTTGCTGTTTGGAATGATGACGATGTTATTTGGAAGCATTCTTATCTTGGTTGTTCTCCAGCCGATGTCTTCAACATAACCTTCCTGCCCTGATTCAAGCCTTATGAAGTCTCCGACCCTTATGGATTTTTCCACGAGTATGTGCGTGCCTGCAAACAGGTTTGCGAGCGTGTCCTGAAGTGCAAGGGCAACTGCAAGTCCGCCGACGCCAAGTGCGGTTATCAGGGGTGTTATTGATATGCCAAGACTGTGTAATACGATGAGAAAACCGATTATCAGTATTGTGGCTTTCAGCAGTCCGTGTGTAAGACCGGTTGTAGGTATCGGCAAGGCGGATTTCTGGATATAATACCTGAAGATTTTTCCTGTAAGATTTGAGAGGGCGACAGTTACGGAAAGGATTATAATTACATAGATTGCTTTCGTAAAGTATGATGCATACTTGGGTGGTATGTCGGATACGACGATTCCTGTGTATAGGCCGATAGCGATGCACCAGTAAAGCGAGGGCGCTCTAAGGGATTTGATTATCACATCGTCGAGTTTTGCATCGGTGCTTTCTGCCCATTTGTGAAGGAGGCGGAATACGACGCTTCTGAGTGCAAAGATTGCTGCTGTCGTGAGGACTGCAATCCCTGCAGGCATTAACAGTTTATTGAGAAAGGTTTCCATGTGTTAAGCCTCCTTGTAAAAGTGCACATCCATCTGCGGAAACGGTATCTTTATGCCCTCGCTGTTGAATGTCTTGTAAATGGCTGTGTTCAGTTCGTGTATGGTTCGTCCTCTGAGTGCCGGTTCTTTAGCCCAGCACAGGAGTTCAAAATTCAGGGATGAAGCTCCGAACTGTCTGAACCTTACTCTTGGCGGCGGATCATTGAGGACGTTGTCGTTTTTCAGGGCAATCTCGATTAGTAATTTTTCAACAAGGTCTATGTCGCTTCCGTAGGCTACACCTATTGGAATCCTTACCCTGAAGTTCGGGACAGGTGCGCTTTCATTTATTATCTTTGTGTTGGCAATAATAGAGTTTGGAATGCTTATCAATATATCGTCTCTTGTTTTTATTCTTGTGCTCCGGATGCCTATGTCAATGACTTCTCCTCTTTCGCCTGTTTCAAGCACAATGTAGTCGCCTATTTTATACGGTCTGTCTACGAACACGCTTATTCCGCCGAAGAAATTTGATAGCGTGTCTTTTGCAGCAAGTGCCACTGCCACACCCACGATGCCTGCAGAGGCTAAAAGCGGGGTGATGTTGATATTCCATACGGAGAATGCAATCATGAGTCCTGCAACCACTATGACTACCTTCCAGACGTTTTCAATAAGCGGGATGACATCCTTTCTCAGACCCGTGATGTCTGCCACCTTCTGGAGGGCGTTCTCTATAAAAAGATTGCTGACCCTGGCGACAGCAACACCCCATATAAGTACAAGCAGTGTATAGAGTATCCCGTTTGCATAGAACAGGGTCTTCTCTGAAGGTTTGACAAAATGCACTGACTGTAAGGCACCTATTATTATTATCGTGAAGAACACAGGACGGTGAACAACGTCTATTATCCGGTCGTCGAGTTCGGATTTTGTAAACCTTGCCAGTCGCCTGAAAGGTTTATCCACAAGGAAGTCCACAATCCTGGCAAGGATGACAAAGGCGGCAAAGATAAGCAGGGCATTCAGTGCTTTGGAGTCTGTGATATTCAGATAACTGACGATTCGTTCCATCAGCTTCGTCTTTCCGTTTTCTCCGGAGGTGCGATTGTCTGTGGTTTTATCGAAGCGAGTCTTGTATTCATCTGGTTTTTGAAGTTTTCGAATTCAGTCATAAGAGACGGCGGAATGGATTTACCGCGTGGAAGCCTGAGCGTAAGCGGGTTTATGAACCTTCCGTTCTTTTTTATTCTGTAGTCAAGATGTGGTCCTGTTGCAAGACCGGTCTTTCCTACATAGCCTATAATCTGTCCTTGTTTTACCTTAACCCCTTTTCTTATGCCTTTCCGGATGCGCGACAGATGACCGTAGTAGGTTTTATAGCCTCCGGGGTGTTTTATAATCACCTGTTTGCCGTCGTATCTCTTATATCCTGCAAAGAGCACAGTGCCGTCTCCTACTGCTGACACCGGAGTGCCTCTGGGCGCAGCATAATCAACACCAAGATGAGGTCTGTAGACCTTAAGTATCGGATGGAATCTTCTTTTGGTAAAGCCTGAGCTTATCCGTCTGTAACTGAGCGGAGCTTTAAGGAATGCCCTGCGTAGTGATTTGCCCTCGCTGTCATAGTAATCTGCCTGTCCGTTATATTCAAATCTGTAGGCATAATATGTTCTACCGTTGTTGTGAAATTCTGCGGAGAGAATATTGCCGTATTTTTTGAACTCGCCGTCAAGCCAGAGTTCCTCTACTACGACCTTGAACGTATCGCCTCGTCTCAGGTCTGTGGTGAAGTCTATATCCCATGCGAATATGTCAGACAGCTCAAGTGCCAGAGGAAGACTGTCCAGTGCCGAGACAAGATTGTCTTTTATGACGCCTCCTATGTGGGCGATTCTTTTTTCGTATTCTATGGGCAGTTTTTCGACAAAGTAGTCATCGCCTTTGCGTGTAATGGACAGGATACAGTCGTCATTGATGCAGTATGTAAGTGACCGGACACGGTTGCTGTCATCGACTTGAATACGGTATTGCCGTCCGAGGTAGAGTTTCCCAAGGTTGTATACATCAGAGGATGCCTTTTTTATGGAGAGGAGTTCTTCTATATCGAGGTTATATTTTTTGAAGATGTCGAATAAAGTCTCTCCGGGTTTGATGGTGCCTTTTATTTCATAAAGGTTTTCTTTCTGTGGTTTTTCTTTTTCCGGAGTAATGTTTTCTCCTGTTCTGAACAGAGCGCCGCTTTTTACGGCGAACAGGGCAAGAACAGCCAGCGTTATAACTGCCAGCAGGGTTTTTTTCATAAGCCCTCCGTGCCTTTAAAGTCTGTTTATTTTATATTAAAATCGAGGTTCAGGCAAGCCGGAGTGGCATAATCAAGCCCTTTTTGCAGGTCTTGTCTGCGAACTGCGGTTTTCTGATGTGTGTGGTGACTTTCAGGTCTATTTCTTTTTTCTCCTTGTGATTTTCCGAACTGTCTTTTTTACTGCCTTTTTTGGTTTCGCTTCGAGCTTTTTAATCTGTGCCTCTAATTTTTTGATTCTTTCGATGATGGATTTCACCTTGGCATCGAGCATCGGGTTTTTAACCTTTGAACTTAAGCCATAGACTTTTCCGCCGAGTTCAGCCATTTCTTTGTGAACCTTGTTTTTCAGTTCAAGCAGTTTGTATTTTTTCTTGCCTTCCTCGGTAAGTTCTTCGGCTTTTTCTCTGAGGGTAGTGATGCCTTCCATTACACTTTTCTGCACATCTTTTCTGATTTTCTCCCACAAGCCCATGATGTTCTCCTCCTTCTTTATTATTTAAAATTCTAACTTTAAGACATTATAGAGGTTACAACCGGGCAGGTCAATAAGGCTTTATTTTGGCACCGGGCACTACTTGAGGTGGCGACAATAGTTCTGGAAATATAGGGTATTTTGGGGTAGGATTCAAGAAGGTCTCTTGACAAGAGGCTGAAATTAATGGTTATAGTAATGGGTATGGCAAAAAACCGACTTGAGCTTCAACATTTTTTGTGGTATCTTTTATCGCCTTGACTACTTGTTAGTTCTGTCACTGGATTCTCATATAGACAAGACAATATAATTGGAATGGAGGGTTGTTTATGGGCAAGATAAAGATTGCGATTGTAGGAGTTGGTAATTGTGCCAGCTCGTTACTTCAAGGAATTGAATACTATAAGAGCAAGAGCGGTAGTGATGCTATTGGCTTGATGCACTGGGATATCGGTGGTTACAAGCCATACGATATTGAAGTCGTAGCTGCGTTCGACATTGACAAGCGGAAAGTAGGCAAGGACGTGTCTGAGGCGATTTTTGCAGAGCCTAACTGCACTACGGTTTTCTGTAGCAGTATTCCGAAGAGCGGTGCAATAGTACATATGGGAAAGGTTCTGGATGGCTTCTCTGAGCACATGAAAAATTATCCTGATAAATTTACCTTTGTTCTAGCTGACGAATCTGAGCCTACAGAGGAAGAAATTGTCGGCATACTCAAGGAGTCTGGTGCTGAGATCTTGATGAATTATCTTCCTGTAGGCTCTGAAGAAGCTACGCGGTTTTATGCTGAATGTGCACTGCAGGCAGGCATTGCTTTTATCAATAATATGCCAGTTTTTATCGCCAGCGACCCTGTATGGGCACAGCGCTTCAAGGAGCACAATATTCCTATCATAGGTGATGATATTAAGGCTCAGCTTGGTGCAACCATCACACACAGAACGCTGACTGATTTATTCAAGAAAAGAGGTGTTAAGCTGGAGCGCACATATCAGCTCAACACCGGTGGCAATACAGACTTTCTTAACATGCTGAATCGCAGTCGTCTTGCATCGAAAAAGAAGTCCAAGACAGAGGCAGTGCAGGCAGTCACAGCCGAGCGGCTGATTGACGAGAACATTCATATCGGACCGAGCGATTACGTAGCATGGCAAAAGGATAATAAAATCTGCTTCATCAGAATGGAAGGTAAACTTTTTGGTGACGTGCCGATGAATCTGGAACTCAGGCTTTCAGTGGAGGACTCACCCAACTCCGCAGGTGTGGCTATAGATGCCATAAGGTGCTGCAAGCTTGCGCTGGAAAGAGGCAAGGGCGGAGTCCTGTATTCACCGTCTGCGTATTTTATGAAGCACCCGCCTAAACAGTTTACCGATGATGAGGCATACAGGTTTACAGAAGAGTTTATTGCAGGGGAAAGGGAGGATTAAGGCATAATGTCAGACATACAGCAAACGATGTATAGCCATTTTTCCGAGATTGCCTCGGAATACAACGTTTTAAGAACTACGGATATTGAACCTATCCTGTATATCAGTGAGAAGCTGAAAGACAGGGAAAGCATACGTGCAGCAGACGTCGGCTGCGGTGCAGGACGATACGACCTCTTGCTTTTTAAGCACCTGAATGACCTGCACCTGACCTGTATTGACATAAACGAACCGATGCTCGAGAAGGCGGCTGAGCTTCTGAAGAACAACGGGATAAAAAACTTCAAGACGGTAAAGTCCGATGCCAATGACATACCTCTTGAAGACGACTCCATGGACTGTATTTTTACCTTCAATGCCATTCACCATTTCGATTTTGTAAAGTTCGTGGACAACGCGGCAAGAGTCACTAAAAAATCAGGTCTGGTTTTTATCTACACTCGCCTTAGAAGTCAGAACGCAAATAACATCTGGGGAAAGTATTTCCCCTCGTTTCTGGAGAAGGAAACCCGGCTTTACGAACAGGATGAAATGGAGAGTATGGTAAATTCCACTTCGATGGTCGTGGAGTCTGCCGAAAGCTTCAGGTTTAAAAGAACTCTTTCTCTTGACCAGCTTGTGGACAAAGCAAGAGGCAAGCATTACTCTACGTTTTCCTTTTATACAGAAGACGAGCTGAAAAGTTCTATTGAAGGGTTCCGTAAAAACATCATCAACAATTTCGATAATACTGACAAAGTCGAATGGTTTGACGAGAATTTTCTGCTTGTTCTAAAGCATAAAGATAGTTCAAATTCGGGGGGACAGCAATAGAGATACTGTAAGCAAAGTGAAGAGATAAGTTACCTGAGTAATTTCCCTTATATGTGAAATACTTGAATGATTTCGGAGAGAAGGATGCATTCACAAGTATGAAGATCTCATATAAGGGGGGAAGATAAGACTAAGAAATGAAATGTTTGATTATAGCTGCCGGCAGGGGCAGCAGACTTTCGATGAGGGGTGACTCAAAACCCCTCATTTCATTTTTAGGCCTTTCCCTCATAGAACGTGTAATATTAACTGCAAGAGAAGCCGGCTTGACTGATTTCTATGTGGTGACTGGCTACAACGGCGAAAAAGTAAGACACTTTCTTGATGCACTCGCACATAAAAGAAACATAAAAATAACCCATATCATAAATAACGAGTGGCAAAAGGATAACGGTATATCAGTCCTTAAGGCAAAAGAGTTTCTAAGTGAAAAATTTGTTCTCCTTATGGGAGACCATGTCATTGACGGCTCGATACTGAGGAGGCTTAAGGATGAGCCTTTGTCCGAAGGCGAGGTCATTCTTGCAGTGGATTACAATGTCCGGGACAATGGGCTTGTGGATGTTGGTGATGCAACAAAGGTTCTTGTGAAGGATGGAAAAGTCGCTGATATAGGTAAGGACCTCAGCGAATATAATGCTTTTGATACAGGAATTTTCTTTTGCTCTCCGGTAATATTCAGTGCTATTGAGCAGAGCGCTCGTAATGGAGATAGTTCTCTTTCAGGCGGGATAAAGGTTTTGGCTGCCAAAGGGAAGGTATCGGCTTTTGATATTAAGGATGCCTTCTGGATTGATGTTGATGACGAAGAGAGGGTTGAGAAGGCTGAGAAACGGCTTTTGGCTTCCCTGAAAAAGACCTCTGATGGTCCTGTCTCAAGGTATCTGAACAGACCTCTTTCCCTGTGGATTACAAAGAAGCTGTTAAATACACGCATTACGCCTAACATGATTTCGCTCTTTTCTTTTGTTCTTTCCATGCTCGGAACTTTGTTTTTCTTTCTGGGTGGATATCCGAATCTGGTGACTGGAGCAGTGCTGGCACAGGTATCTTCGGTTATCGACGGCTGCGACGGAGAGGTGGCAAGACTGAAGTTTCTGTCTACTGACTTCGGCGGCTGGTTTGATGCAGTCCTTGACAGATACGCAGATGCTTTTTTACTCCTTGGTCTGACTTATTATGTCTATATTGAAAGCGGCAGCATCCTGTCCTTCTTCATCGGGTTTCTGGCAATCATAGGCTCTTTTATGAACAGTTATACAGCGGACAAATACGACGGACTGATGAAGAGGAGACTTGGTTCAGGAAGACACTACTTCAGAATCGGTCGTGATGTCCGCGTGTTTATCCTGTTTGTTGGGGCGTTATTAAATCAGCCGCTCTTGGTTCTTGTCGTGATTGCCTTGTTGATGAACACAGAAAATATCAGAAGGATAATTGTTCTTTATAAAGATGCACGGCATTGACTGCGTAAAAAAGAAGATAGAAGAAATCATAGAGAAGTCTTCGGTTCCTGAAGATCCGGTTCATTCGAAGAATACCTTGCAGTGGCTGCTTAAATTAGAGCCTGATGCTGATGACGCCTTAAAGATAGCTGCTCTGGGGCATGANATAGAGCGTGCTATCGAGGAACGGAAGGTAAGGCGGAATGATTACGAAAGTTACGACGAGTTCAAGAAAGCCCATGCCTTAAACAGCGCAGAGATTCTTGCAGAGATAATGAAAGACTGCGGGGTGAGTAAAGAGCTGATAGATGATGTTTATTCTCTGGTCTTAAGACACGAGACAGGCGGCGACAAAAGGGCAGATGTGTTAAGGGACGCAGACTGCATATCGTTTTTTGATGTAAACCTGCCTTATTATTACAGCAGAAACAGCAGGGAAGAGACCAGGAGGAGATGTCTCTGGGGCTGCAGAAGACTGCCTGACAGCTTGCGGGACATTATAGCTGGTTTCAGGTATCAGGACGAAGGGCTTGAAGCGCTGGTTAAGGAGTGTATTTCGGATTACAACAGGTGAAGGTTATTTGTTGTCTTCCTCTACTGCGTTTTTGATTCTGTTAAGTATATCCGGTATTGCTGATGTTACTCTGTCCCAGCTTGGTATCAGGGGAACGCCAATAGGGTTTTCCATTATTAATTCTGTTGCTGTTTTTATTCCGTGTGTGAAGGTCTCCATGGCAAGGCTTTCTTCGTGCCTGTCGAAGTAAAGCCCGTTTATTGCAGCATCGTCTTCGTAGCGCTTGAGGAAGTCCTGTGCGGTTCTTACATATGTGGCGAGAAGGGTTTTGGAGAGTCCTTCCGAGAAGATGATTCCTTCTGAAGCCAGTGTCCTGAAGAGTGACTTGCATATGTCTATGCACATCTTGTGAAGCCCTTTTGAAGCATCCTCAGGGGAAAGCCGCTGGTGTTTATGTTCGTAGTTTTCTGCGATGTCCACCTGACATACTCTTCTTACTGCAGTGTTTCTGTAGACCTCGGCGAGCATACCTATTTCAAGTCCCCAGTCGCCGGGTATTCTGTTTACTCTTGCGAGGTCTGCATCCATGGAGAATTCCCCTGCAAGTGGATACCTGAAGCTGTCGAAGAACATAAGCAGCGGGTGATAGCCTATTATCTTCTGCAGCGACCTTATGAGCGGGGTTATAAGCAGTCTTGTCACCCTGCCGTGCATTCTGTCTGTGACTCTGCTGTAGTAACCTTTGCAGAAGTCGTAGTCGAGGTTGGGGTTTGTGACAGGGTAGCAGAGCCTTGAGAGCATTTCCCTGCTGTATGTGAGGATATCACAGTCATGAAGTGCTATAACTCTAAGGTTCTGCTGGGAAAGCACATATCCGTAAGCCATCCATGCAGCTTTACCTTTTCCTTCTTCACCTGTTGGCAGGTCGGCTGCCTCGATGTCTTTGTAAATCGCCTCCATACGGGGGCCTGTGTTCCAGATAATCCTTGTCTTCTGCGGCAAGACAGAAAAGAACTCTTTTGCATATTTGAATTCCTCTTCTGTGGCAGGACCAAGTGTGACCACAATCTCTTTGACGTATTCAACGTTTTTCAGTTCGTTAATGATTCCTTTAAAAGCCTCTCCTTCAAGTTCGGAATAAAGGGAGGGGAGCACAAGCGCAATTGGTCTTTCCCGCGAATATAATACGAGTTCTTTCTCTATTCTTTCGGTGTTGGCTTTTCCCAGTCTGTGTAATGTGGCTATAACGCCTGTCTGGTAGAAGTCGGACATATTCCCCCCAGGTTTAGAAAATAGACCTATGTTATTTAGAAGTCTAAAGTATAAAGACAAATTTTCTGATGGTCAAGGGGGATGTGAATTTTTTCTCTGAGGCTGGATGAAACGCGGACAGTCCACTTTGTGATATAATTTTTTTCAGATGTATCTTGTCAGTGCATGCCTTGCAGGGTTTAACACAAGATATGACGGAACAAACAGCATTGATGAACGAATCAGAAGACTTATTTTTGAGGGCAGGGCGATACCTGTTTGCCCTGAACAGCTTGCTGGACTGAGCACTCCAAGAACGCCGATAGAGTTCAGAGGCGGCGACGGTAAAAGTCTTCTTGAGGGAAAGACAAAAGCTGTTGGAGCAGACAGTGCTGATTATTCTTCAGTGCTTATAAGAGGAGCAGAGGAGTCTTTGCGGATAGCCAAACTATATGGCATAAAAGAGGCAGTGCTTAAGGACGGTAGTCCTTCCTGCGGTGTCACTTATGTGTATTCCGAGGGTGTGAGGATTCCAGGCAGAGGAGTCACAGCCGAAATGCTTAGAAGAAACGGCATAAAGGTGAAGACCGTTGATTCCTTATAAAGACGACAATCCTACTACTACGTTTCCGTTCTTTACTATACTTTTTATAGCACTGAACATCCTTGCGTATTTCTGGATGCTTCTTTCCCCCTCGGGTCCCGACCGGATAGTTTACGCCTATGGTGCAGTGCCTTATGCATTGGTGACGTTTGAAAGTGCCCAGCCCTTACATCCTGCCCTTACCTTGTTTACTTCGATGTTTTTGCACGGAGGGCTTTTTCATCTTGGCGGTAATATGCTTTATTTATGGATATTCGGCAATAACATAGAGGACAGGCTTGGTCATATAAGGTTTGTAATATTTTATCTTCTTGGGGGCATTTTCGCTGCTTATGCCCATGCTGTAACAGAGCCGAATTCCGTAGTGCCGATGATAGGGGCAAGCGGTGCTGTCTCAGGGATTCTTGGTGCGTATCTTTTGCTGTTTCCCCGTGCGTCGGTATATACGCTGATATTCTTTGGCTTTTTTATTCAGGTGGTGCGTTTGCCTGCCTTGATAGTTATTGGATTTTGGGCTATTATACAACTCGTCAATGGAATACTTACGAAGGGGATAATGGGACAGGGCGGAGTCGCATGGTTTGCGCATATAGGTGGTTTTGTATTCGGAGTGCTTACGATAAAAATGTTTATGCCTAAAAGGAGGCGGATGAGGTGGTTATAGGGTGTCCGAAGTGTAAGGCAAAACTTAAGGTCGCTGACGAGAAGATAAAGCCTGAGGGTTCGAAGTTTAAGTGTCCGAAGTGTGCGTCAGTGCTTGTAGTCAGAAAGCCTGCGGCTAAGGTTCTTGACCGGAACAAGATACTTGTGGCACATGCAAACCCTGAGGTCGTAAACATAGCAAGAACAGTGCTTTTATCCAGAAACTATAATGTGCTTGGCGCGTTTGACGGTGTAAGCGCCATGATTAAGGCAATGAGGGAACGCCCGTTTCTTGCAATACTGGATGTGGCATTACCCAAGATACACGGCTTTGAGGTCTCAAAACGGCTGAGCAAGAGACCTGAGGCAAAAGGTATGAAGATACTGCTCATAAGCTCTGCACAGGATGAGAAAAGACAGAGGAGACAGCCGGCTTCCATGTACGGTGCGTACGACTACATAGACGACCACGAGATAAGTACCAGACTGCTCTCTGTAATTGATGCCATGTTTGGTATCAGAAAGGAGCCTGCCGAAGAGGCAGTGAGAGCCCCGGAGCCAGAGCTTCCACCACCGGAGCCAGAGGTGGACGAGAGAATCGAAAGGGCAAAAAGACTTGCCAGAACCATACTGTCTGACATAGAGCTTTATAACCCTCAGAAAGTGGCAGACGCTATAAAAAATAATAATTTTCATAAGGTTTTTGCCTCTGAGTTAAAAGAAGGACTCAAACACTACGAGAGAAGAATTCCGCAGGACGTCAGGGAAAAAGGGGACTTCTTTAACGAGGCAGTCAATGACTTTGTAAACAAGAAGAGGAAGGCCCTTGGCATTCTTTAAAACCCCTTGAATTTTAATATATTTTTAATTAGGAGCATTTTCTTAAAAAAAGCCGATAATATCAGAAAATAAGAGAAATCTGGAGAAAACAAGCCTTTTTTTGGAGATTCAATGCAAAAATTCCCTGCTTTGACTCTTGCCTTTGACCGGCAAACAATGATAAATTAGCACTCGTCAGGCGAGAGTGCTAACAAAAATTATATAGAAAGGAGAGGTGTTTAGATGAAGTTTAAGCCTTTGAAGGACAGGGTGTTTGTCAGCTATACGGAGGAAGTCGAGAAGACGGCGGGTGGACTTTATGTGCCGGAGACGGCGAGGGAGAAACCGCAGCAGGGCAAGGTAGAGGCAGTAGGTCCTGAGGTAAAGGAGGTTAAGGTCGGCGATACTGTGTTGTTTGACAAGTATTCCGGCTCAAAGGTAAAGGTGAATGACAAAGAGCATCTGATAATCAAAGAAGAAGACATTCTTGGAATAGTTGAGGAATAAGGAGGGCGGAAAATGGCAAAACAGCTTATATTTGATGAGGCGGCAAGAAACGCGATTCTTAGAGGGGTGAGCATTCTTACGGATGCGGTCAAAGCTACGCTTGGACCAAAGGGAAGGAATGCCATCCTCGACAAAAAATACGGTGCACCGACGATAACAAAGGACGGTGTTACCGTGGCGAAGGAGATAGAGCTTAAGGACCCGTGGGAGAACATGGGTGCGCAGCTTGTCAGGGAGGTTGCCTCCAAGACTTCTGATATAGCAGGTGACGGAACTACCACTGCTACTGTGCTTGCCCATGCTATCTATAAAAGCGGCATGAAGAATGTAGTTGCAGGTGCAAACCCCATGGACCTTAAGAGGGGTATTGAGAAAGCGGTTGATACCGTAGTCGAGGAGCTTAAGAAGCTCAGCAAGTCAGTGGGTGACAAGAAAGAGATTGCTCAGGTCGGAACTATCTCTGCGAACAACGACCCGTCTATTGGCGAGCTCATAGCTGATGCAATGGATAAGGTGGGCAAGGACGGTGTTATCACTGTTGAAGAAGCGAAGGGCATGGCTACCACTCTTGATGTGGTTGAGGGCATGCAGTTTGACAGAGGTTACATCTCCCCTTATTTCGTAACTGATGCAGAGAGGATGGAGTGCAATCTCGAGGATGTTTTCATTTTGATACACGAGAAGAAGATATCGAACATGAAGGATCTGCTCCCTATTCTTGAGCAGATTGCAAAGATGGGCAAGCCTTTACTTATCATAGCTGAGGATGTCGAGGGTGAAGCCCTTGCCACGCTTGTTGTCAACAAGCTGAGGGGAACGCTTCAGGTGTGCGCTGTCAAGGCGCCTGGTTTTGGAGAAAGAAGAAAGGCGATGCTTGAGGACATAGCGATTCTTACCGGTGGTCAGATGATATCTGAAGACCTCGGCATCAAGCTTGAGAACGTAAAGATTTCAGACCTTGGCAGGGCAAAGAAGATTACTGTTGACAAGGAGAACACGACCATCGTAGAGGGTGCAGGCGACCAGGCAAAGATTCAGGCAAGGGTGAAGCAGATAAAGGCGCAGATAGAGGAGACCACGTCTGACTATGACAGGGAGAAGCTTCAGGAGCGTCTTGCCAAGATAGTAGGCGGTGTTGCAGTAATCAATGTTGGTGCAGCGACAGAGACCGAGATGAAGGAGAAGAAGGCAAGGGTAGAGGATGCTCTGCATGCAACAAGAGCGGCTGTTGAAGAAGGTATTGTTCCAGGAGGCGGTGTTGCCCTCTTAAGGTGCATACCTGCCATTGACAAGGTAAAAGTTGACAATGACGACCAGAGGATAGGTCTTAGCATTGTAAAGAATGCGTTGCAGGAGCCGATAAAGCAGATTGTGAACAATGCTGGGCTGGAAGGCTCTGTTGTAGTCGAGAAGGTAATGGTTTCCAAGGATGTCAACTACGGCTTCGATGCGCAGAACGAAGAGTATGTTGACATGATGAAGGCGGGTATAATAGACCCGACGAAGGTCACCAGGTGTGCTCTTCAGAACGCTGCATCTGTGGCATCTCTGATGCTCACCACCGCTGTTATGGTTACAGACATCCCTGAAGAGGAAAAGAAGATGCCTGAAATGGGCGGTGGAATGGGCGGAATGTACTAAAATTCCGTATCACGCAAAAAATAAGGGGGCGTTTTCATGCCCCCTTATTATTCTGTTAACAGCCCCCATAAATCGTGCTATTTATATTCTTATAGGGTTATTGCATCTATACGGTTTTGGAGGGAGGTTGACAGATGAGAATTGCTCAGGTTTCACCTCTTTACGAGTCGGTTCCACCTGCATGTTATGGAGGAACCGAGCGTGTAGTGTCTTACCTTACAGAGGAACTTGTCAAGCTCGGGCATGATGTAACTCTTTTTGCAAACGGAGAGTCGTTGACTGCTGCCGAGCTTGTGCCTGTATGCGACAAGTCCCTGCGTATGGCAGGTAGTTCAGAGGCACTGGCTTATCACATTCTGATGCTGGAGCGGGTTTTCAGTCGCGCTTCGGAGTTCGATATAATCCATTTTCACATAGACAACCTGCATTTTCCTCTTGTGCGCAGGACTCAGAGCATCACGGTTACTACGCTTCATGGGCGTCTTGACTTGCCGGAGCTTGTTCCTCTGTATAGGGAATTCAGGGATATCCCTGTGGTGTCCATATCTGATGCCCAGCGTCAGCCGCTGCAATGGGCTAACTGGCAGGGAACGGTCTATCATGGTCTGCCCCTTGACCTTTACAAACCGGGTGACGGCTCCGGCGGCTATCTTGTGTTTGTGGGCCGTATATCCCCTGAGAAGCGTGTTGACACAGCGATAGATATAGCAGTGAGGGCAGGTGTGCCTTTGAAGATAGCTGCCAAGGTGGATAAGGTTGATGAAGAATATTTCAAGGAAGTGATAAAGCCTCTTTTGAAGCATCCGCTTGTGGAGTTTATAGGCGAGGTCAGCGACAGTGAGAAGTGCGAGCTTCTTGGCAAGGCTTATGCGTTCATTTTTCCGATAGACTGGCCTGAGCCTTTTGGTCTTGCGATGATAGAGGCGATGGCGTGCGGCACTCCTGTGATTGCCCGCCGCAGGGGCAGTGTGCCTGAGGTTGTTGAGCATGGAGTCACTGGTCTGGTCTTTGATGACGTTGCAGGCGGTGTAAAGGCTGTGGAGGCGGCTGGCAGGCTCAACAGGCAGGTTGTGCGCAGGGTATTTGAAAGGCGGTTTTCCTCAAGGCAGATGGCACTGAATTACGTGTCGATTTACACCAGTCTTCTGAACAAGGTATTGCCTCGCGCCGCATAATTTTATTTAAAATACAAACATGCATCCAGATGATATTATCCGCCTGCAGGCAGGACACTACATACTTGCCACTTCACCGAGGGCTGATGTGCGGTCTCTCAGCCTTAAGCACGATGAGACCTTTGGTGTATTTGACCGTTTCGGTGACATCGTCAGTGCGGGCACGGCTGAACTGGGCATTTACCACAAGGGAACACGCTATCTAAGCCGGCTCGAATTCCTCGTGCAGGACAGAAAGCCTCTCCTTCTGAGCTCCGGCATAAAGGAAGACAATGTATTTCTTTCTGTGGATTTGACCAATCCTGACATTCAGGAGGGCGGAGAGGTCGTCCTGCAGAGGGATTCCGTGCACATCCTTCGCTCCAAGTTTATATGGGAGGGGAACTGTTTTGAATGCATTTATCTTACGAATTTCAGTCTCGAGCCGATTGACATTCGTATAAAATTACTGTTTAGTGCTGATTTTGCAGACATATTTGAGGTAAGAGGTGTCAAGCGACAGCAGAGGGGACGGTTTTTACCGGTCTGCAAGAATGAAAAAGAGGTTATATTCGGCTATATAGGGCTTGATGGTGTAAAGCGCACGACGAAACTGATGTTTTTCCCCGCGCCTGTTTCGATTACTCATGAATCAGCGTCTTTTGAATTCCGTCTTATGCCGAGGCAGCGTGAGGTCTTGCATATAACAGTGCAGTGTGCAGCAGCAGGTGAGGAGCGACCGGTTCCTGAATGGAAGTCTGCCTTTATGATGGCAAGCAGGTATATGAGTGAAAGGAAGGCGAGGGGATGCAAGATACACACCTCTAATGAACGGTTTAATGCATGGTGTGATACGTCTTTAGATGATATCCATTTGCTGCTTACGAGGACAGAGCACGGTCTTTATCCCTATGCAGGGGTGCCCTGGTATAACACACCCTTCGGGCGTGACGGCATTATTACTGCGCTTCAGTCTTTGTGGTTTGAGCCTGAGATAGCAAAGGGAGTGCTGTCTTATCTTTCAGCCACCCAGGCGAAGACAGAAGACCCTGAGAGGGATGCAGAGCCGGGTAAGATACTTCATGAAAGACGGCAGGGCGAGATGTCGGCGACAGGCGAAGTCCCTTTTGGGATGTATTACGGCAGTGTGGATGCTACGCCTTTGTTTGTGTTCCTGGCAGGACAGTATTACCGGAGGACAGGGGATGTAGATTTCATCAGAGGGCTCTGGGACAGTCTGAAGCTGGCGATTCAGTGGATAGACGTCTATGGTGACAGTGACGGTGATGGCTTTGTAGAGTATAAGAGCCGTTCTGAGAAAGGCTTGACGAATCAGGGCTGGAAGGACTCTGCGGATGCCGTGTTTCATGAAGACGGGAGTTTGCCTGAAGGACCTATTGCACTTTGTGAAGTGCAGGGTTATGTATATGCTGCGAAGATGGAAGCGGCCTTGCTTGCAGAGGTTCTTGGTGAGAGGGAATTTTCCGAGAAGCTGTCCAGGGAGGCGAGGAGTCTTAAGGAGAAGTTCGAGCAGTTTTTCTGGCTTGAAGACCTTGGGACATATGCACTGGCACTTGATGGAATGAAGAAGCCGTGCAGGGTAAGGGCGTCGAACGCAGGGCACTGTCTTTTTGCAGGCATTGTTTCGGAAGAGCGTGCGCGCAGAGTGGCTGAGACTCTTATGTCTGCTGATTTTTACAGTGGCTGGGGCATTCGGACTCTTGCGGTCTCTGAGGCAAGGTATAATCCCATGTCGTATCATAATGGTTCTGTCTGGCCTCATGACAATGCTGTCATTGCCAAAGGGTTTGCCCGTTACGCTATAAGTGATAAGGTCCTTAAGATTTTCGAGGGGCTGTTCGACAGTGCGGTGGCTGTTGGTCAGTATCGCCTTCCTGAGCTTTTCTGCGGTTTTCACAGAAGACCGATGGACAGTCCTACGCTTTATCCGGTAGCGTGTCTGCCTCAGGCGTGGGCGTCAGGTGCTGTGTTTATGTTGCTTGAGGCGTGTATCGGCTTGTCTTTTGAGCAGCCTGATAAGATAATATTCCGGCGGCCGGTATTGCCTGTCTTCTTAAGAGAGGTTTATATAAGGGATTTAATGTTCGGCAACGGCAGCATAGATGTTATCCTCAGAAGGCATAAGCAGGATGTCAGCGTGGAGGTGACAAAGAGGACAGGCAGTATTAATGTCATGGTTCTGAAGTAGCAATGCAGACCACACTTGACAGCATCAGGGATATAAAGCTTTACCAGAGCAAGAGCGGCTACCGGTTTTCTGTAGATGCCCTGCTTCTTTACTCATTCGTTAATCTAAAAGTTGTAAAAAAGATTGCCGATCTTGGTGCAGGCTCTGGTATTGTTGGTCTTCTGCTTGCAAAGAGGTATTCCAAGGCTGAAGTCATGCTTGTTGAGCTACAGGAAAGTCTTTTTAAGCTTTTGGAAAAGAACATTGTTATTAATAACCTTCAGGACAGGGTTAGTTCACTTAAGTGTGATATAAGAAAACTGCCTGAGGGTCTTGGCGGGTTTGACCTTGTGGTTTCTAATCCTCCGTTCAGGAAGCCGTTTTCAGGCCGTCTTAATATTGAGGAGGAGAAAGCCATAGCAAGGCATGAGATAAAGCTTTCTTTAGGAGAACTTGTAGGTGCGGCTTCAAGGCTGCTGAAGAGCAAAGGGCGGTTTTTGCTCGTCTATCATCCGCTCAGGCTTTACGAGCTTATGAACGAGCTTAAGAAGGTTCAGCTTGAGCCCAAAAGACTCAGGTTTGTTCATGGGAGGAGCGCCTCAGAGGCAAAGATGGTGCTTCTTGAGGCAGTCAAGCACGGAAGGGCAGGGATTAAGATAGAACCCCCGTTGTTCGTTTACAATGAAGACGGAAGCTACACGGATGAGATGAAAAAGATATACGGATGAATCGTATGCAGACATTTTGTTTATAATAAGACACAGTGATAAGAAACACGTTCAGCATTTTAAACGGTATTGGCGAAAAGCTCGAAAGAAGGCTTTGGCGGAATGGAATACTCACATGGGATGATTTCATAAATGCATCTGATTTGGATTTCATATCCCCTGACAAGAAAAAACTTTTTGACTACAATCTTTTTATAGCTTCAAGACATCTTGTTGATGGAAATTCAGGGTATTTTAGAAATGTTCTTCGCCGCAGGGAGCACTGGAGGCTTTTTGATGTTTTTAAAGGGGATGCTGTATGTCTTGACATAGAGACCAATGGTTTTATGCCTGGCAACGGTGGCTATCCGACTGTGGTTGGACTTTATGACGGATTCGATTACAGGTGTTTTATAAAAGGGGAGAATCTGACAGCTGAGAATCTGATGCAAGAACTTTCAGGCTACAAGTATTTAATAACGTTTTTCGGTTCTGTTTTTGATGTTCCGTTTCTTGAGAGGTCTCTGGGGGTTAAGTTTGGCATTCCACATTTTGATATTTGTTTTGGTGCGCGCAGGCTTGGACTCAACGGTGGACTCAAGAAGCTTGAGACATTGTTTGGGATTGAAAGAGACGAAGCCATAAAAGGAATGAACGGTTATGATGCGGTTTTGCTGTGGAGGCAAGCGAAAAAAGGCAGTACCGAAGCATTACAGTTGCTTGTAATGTATAACAAGGAAGACACTGTAAACCTGATGGATATTGCAAGAAATGTTTATGAGCAGTTGCGGGCGTCTACAGGGATACAGGAGTATTTACAGTAGATAGGGTTGGCGGTGAGTGTTTCAACCAGGAAATTAAATCCAGCTGAGAATCGAAAAGTATCAGGAGGTTCTTTACCACCTGTGCTTGAGGGATTCAGGGCGTATCTTGCAGTGGAAAAAGGGCTTTCCAGGAACACAGTTGAATCCTACTCTATGGACCTTAGCAAATTCCATGATTTTCTTTTGTCGAAAAAAAAGAAGCTGACTTCATTTAAAAAGCAGGACATAGTGGATTTTCTGGATGCTTTGAGAAGCGAAGGGATTTCAGCATCGAGTATTTGCAGGGTTTTATCTTCGATAAGAGGGCTTTGCAGGTATTTTCTGTTAAACGGTGTTATGAATGAAGACCCGTGTGAGAATTTCCCCTCGCCGAAGAAATGGGATACATTACCAAAGGCATTAAGCCGTGAAGAGGTAAGCAAGTTGCTTAAAGAAGACGGCAGGGGTTCTCTTGCGCTCAGGGATTTTGCAATGCTTGAGCTTCTTTATTCATCTGGTTTAAGGGTGAGCGAGCTTTTGTCTCTGCGTATATCAGATGTGAACTTTGAGGCTGGGTTTCTGAGGGTTATGGGCAAGGGTTCGAAGGAAAGGGTTGTACCTACTAATCCGAGGGCGCTTGGAAAGGTGAAAAAATATATCACTGAATTAAGACCAAAACTTCTTAAAGGAAGGCACTCAGAGTATCTTTTTGTTACCTCCAGGGGCAGGCCAATGACAAGGCAACGATTCTGGCAGGCGTTGAAATTGTATGGGAGGCTTGCAGGAATTAAGCTTACACCGCACACCCTGAGACATTCCTTTGCCACGCACATGCTTGAAGGCGGGGCAGACCTCAGGTCTTTGCAAAAAATGCTCGGACACTCTGATATATCTACCACACAGGTTTATACAAAAGTCTCCATGGACAGAGCCAAAAGAATCTACAGTCAGCACCATCCAAGAGCTTAAGGGTTGACAATACACCGTAAGCTAATATAATAAGTTTAACTCCATAACAGTTGAGATTTCCTTTAAGGCAGTTGAATTAATACATCGGAGGTATTTATGCCTAAGAAGTTGAGTCCTGAGGAGCTTTATAAGTGCTGTGATCTGAAGATGCTGGATTTTGAGACCACGGCGGATATTAAACCGCTTGAAGGCACGATTGGTCAGGAAAGAGCGATGAAGGCTCTTGATTTCGGTCTGGAGCTTGACAGTAAAGGGTTCAATATATTCATTCTGGGGGAAAGCGGCACAGGGAAAATGACGTCTATAAAGTCTCTGCTTAAGAAGAAGGCGGAGAAAGAGCCTGTCCCTTCTGACTGGTGCTATGTTTACAACTTTAAAGACCCTGATGTTCCACGCGCTATATCTTTGGCACCCGGCATGGGTGAAATGCTGCAGAAGGATATGGAAGAGCTGATAAAGATACTGAAGATGGAGATCCCGAAGGTTTTTGAGTCAAAGGAGTATGAGAAGCAGAGAAACAAGGTGATGGAGGAGTTTCAGAAGAAGCAGAGGGATCTCTTTGGCAGTCTTGAAGAGGAGGCGCAGGCAAAGGGTTTCTCGATAAGAAAGACTGTAAGCGGTCTTTTAATAGTGCCTGTGAAGAAGTCCGGTGAGCCGCTTACTGAAGAAGAGTTTGAAGCCCTGGATGAAAAGAGCAAGAAGAAGGTGGAAGAAATAGGCAGGATGCTTCAGGAGAAGCTGGATGATGTAGTCAGGGCTGTAAGGGAAGGTGAAAAACTCGTAAAGGAACTTCTAGGAAGACTTGAAAGAGAGGCTGCGCTTGCTGCTGTCGGTCATCTGATGGATGAGCTTAAAAACAAGTATAAAGATTATGAAAAGGTGACGAGTTATCTTGAAGAGGTCAGAGAAGATATACTTGCTCATCTGGATGATTTCAAGGCTCCTGAGGAACAGCAGACGCCTTTGCCGTTTATGAAGCCGCCGAAGGCAGAGCCGACGTTCACAAGGTATGCCGTCAATGTCCTTGTAAACAATAAAGAAACAAAAGGCGCTCCCTGCGTTTTCGAAAGCAACCCGACGTATTACAATCTCTTTGGCAGGATAGAGCATAAGTTTCAGTATGGTGTGGCGGTGACGGACTTTTCGATGATAAAGGCTGGTTCTCTTCACAGGGCAAACGGAGGGTATATCGTCATAGACGCGCTTGACCTCCTGAGAAATCTCTTTGTATATGATGCATTAAAGCGCGCCATAAGGAACAAGGAGTTAAAGATAGAGGATGTGTGGGAGCAATACAGGCTTATCTCGACAACGACCCTCAAGCCTGAAGCCATACCTCTTAATGTAAAGGTTATACTCATCGGAAATCCTTTTCTTTACTATCTCCTGTATAACCTTGATGAAGAGTACAAAGAGCTTTTCAAGGTCAAGGCTGATTTTGACAGCAGGATGGACAGGAACGAGGCTACGATAAGAAGGTATGCTGAGTTTGTTGCCTCGAAGTGTTCTGAGGAAGGGCTTCTTCCGTTTGACCGTTCTGGTGTTGCCAAGGTGATAGAGTACGGTTCGAGGCTTGCAGGGCATCAGGACAAACTCTCCTCGAAGTTCAGCGACATATCAGACCTTGTAAGGGAGGCTCACTACTGGGCGAAGAAGGACAATAAGGATGTAGTCAGCGTTCAGCATGTCGAGAAGGCTCTGGATGAGAGGGTTTACAGGCATTCGAGGATAGAGGAGCACTTAAGGGAGATGATGGCTGAAGGCACGCTTATCGTGGAGACTTCAGGTGAGAAAGTGGGACAGGTTAACGGACTTGCTGTATTGGGTCTCGGTGATTACAGTTTTGGCAAGCCTTCGAGGATAACAGCCAGAACATATATCGGCAAAGCAGGTGTGGTCAATATTGAACGCGAGACAAAGATGAGCGGCAAGATACACGAGAAGGCAATTCTTATTATCAGTAATTATCTTGGAAGCAAGTATGCAATAAAGAATCCTATAAGCCTTTCAGCCTCTATAACCTTTGAGCAGCTTTACGAGCTGGTCGAAGGCGACAGTGCGACCTGTGCAGAGCTTTATGCGCTCTTAAGCAGTATAAGCGGTGTGCCTCTTAAGCAGAGCATAGCCGTAACAGGCTCTATGGACCAGAACGGAGAGGTTCAGCCTGTTGGGGGCGTGAATGAAAAAATAGAAGGTTTCTTTGACCTTTGCAGGCTCAGGGGGCTGGACGGAACTCACGGTGTGATAATCCCAAAGAGGAATCTCAGGCATTTAATGTTGAAAAAGGATGTGGTGAATGCAGTCAAAGAGGGCAAGTTCAGCATCTATCCTATAGAGTGGATGGAGGAAGGTCTTGAGATTCTTACCGGCATGCCTGCCGGCGAACTCAGAGAAGACGGCACATATCCTGAAGGAACGGTAAACTATCTTGTCATGAAGCGTCTTGAAGAGATATCCGAGGCGCTAAAAGCCAGGAAAGAGGAAAAAGAAGAAAAAGAAAAGAAACAGGAAAATAACAACGATTGAGAAATGCTCTTGAATTGCTGATTTTTTTCATTCTGTCTTTTCCCCTTGCGATACTTCCGCACACTCTTGCGAAGAAAGCAGGGGGGCTTATCGGTGTGCTGGTTTATTCTCTCTGGGGTAAAAGAAGACAAATAGCCGTAGAAAACCTCAGAGCAGCTCTTGAAAGAAATGCGCTTGCTATTTCTACCCCCCCTGAAGCATTGATTAAAGAAAACTTCAAAAACTTAGGCTATTCTCTTGCAGAGGTAATAAAGATTTACTATGGTCTTGGGGATAATATTGTCAGAAGCGTGTTAGTTAAAGGCGAGGAAAATTTCAGAAAGGCAAAGGACAAGGGTAAAGGAGTAATCTTCATAACCGGTCACTGCGGCAACTGGGAGCTTCTGGCACTTGCCTTTTCATCAAAGGTTGAAAGTCTTGGTGTTGTGGCAAGACCGCTTGACAACCGTTATCTTAACAGCCGGGTTGAGCGGGTAAGGGAGAGATTCGGCAACAGGGTCATTTACAAGAGAGGCGCATTAAAGGCTATATTGTCTTCGCTTAAGGAAGGCGGTGCAGTGGGGATATTAATGGATCAGGCTGTTGTGCCTGATGAAGGAGTAGTCGTGGATTTTCTTGGTGCTCCGGCATGGACTACACGCATGCCTGCAGCAATAGCAAAAAGGACACAGGCAGCAGTGCTCCCTGTATTTATAAGAAGAACCAAAAACGGGCATGAGATAACTGTACATCCTGAGGCAGAACTCACAGGAGACGAAGTTGAAGACACAAAAAGGCTTTCCGGTTTTATAGAAGACTATATAAAAGAGAATCCTTCAGAATGGCTGTGGATTCACAGAAGATGGAAACGGGCGTAATAACATGGGGCTTTGCCACTTTTAAAGAGTGCTTCAAGCGTATATAAAAAGGGTCTGTGACCCCCTCCGGGCGTTTCGCTCAGTCTGCCTCCGCTGAATTAATTCAAACTCGGTCGAAACGACCTCAAACACGAATTAATTCTTAATGCTCCGGCTCGAAGCGAGTCTTCGCGCAGAGTCGCTTCGACATCCTTCGCTTCACTGAGATTTTCCAATGGGGATATAAGGTTTTGGATTTAGGATTTTGAATATGATGTTTATTCCCAGCTTACGATGTCTTTGTCTTCTTTTTCCCCGCCTGGGACTCCGTCTCTTCCGTATGAGAACAGGTCGTAGTCTCCGTGTACGCCTGGTGACTTGTAGTTATAAGGTCTGCCCCACGGGTCCTTGGGTATTGCTTTTTTAAGATAAGGACCGTCCCAGCCTTCTATCCCTGGGTTTACCATAAGGGCGTTCAGTCCTTCCTGTGTTGTAGGGTATCTTCCTGTGTCAAGACTGAACTGGTCAAGCGCCTGACCTAAAAGCTCTATCTGGGCTTTTGCAGCGGACTGCTTGCCTTTTCCGACCTTTGGGAAAAGCCTTGGTCCTACCAGTGCGGCAAGAAGCCCGATTATAACCATCACGACAAGCAGTTCCACGAGTGTGAATCCTTTTCTGTCTTTCAGTATGTTGCCCTCAGCCATTGGTTCCTCCGATGGATGGATTTCATAATATTATACCATTAGTCTGGATTTGCCGATAGAACTTTTGTAATGGCTGGCAGTATTCCTCCCTCGCCTCGCTGAAACTTTTCTAATGGGGTTAAATCCTGCCTTTATCAGGAAAATTGGTATGGGCTCTGCCCCAAATCTCCTGCTACTTTTTGCTCGCCCAAAAAGTAGCGCAAAAAGGGCGCCCCAGGAAAGTTTCCAGGCGTTCCGCTCGGTCGGTCTCCGCTGAATTAATTCCAACTCGGCTCCGCCTCAAACACGAATTAATTCTTAACGCTCCGACTGCCCTCGCTCCACTGAAACTTTCCAATGGGGTTTATCAGGATTTAAAAAGTTGCACCAATACTATCTTGCTTGTCTGTTTTTTAGCAGTGATTCCGGGATTAACCGTTCTTCTTGACTGTCTATTCCCTGCGTGTTAGGCTTTTGTGTGGGCTTTGAGTATATAGACATTTCCGGAGACGCAGGGGTAAGGGCATCTGGCGATACTCTTGCCGAGGCGTTTGTCAATGCGGCTTTAGGCATGTACAGCCTGATTACCGACCTTGACAAAGTAGGGGAGGGAAAACAACTCAGGACTTCAGCCGAAAGCCATTCACAAGAGTCGCTTCTTGTAGCGTGGCTTAATGAGCTGGTATTTCAGTTTGACACATACGGTTTTATAGGAAAGAAAATAAATATAGAAGAGCTGAGCGATACAAAGATAGTCGCTGTTCTGTCAGGCGAGGACTTTGACCCTGAAAGACACGAGCAGAGGCTGCTTATAAAAGCGGCAACGTATCATGATTTAAAGATAGAGAAAGGAGACGGCAAATGGCAGATAGAGGTTATATTCGATATATAAAGGGGGTGATTTTATGGCAGTAGAAGGACTTAAAAGACGTGACGCCACGAGTCTTGAAATCCCTCAGAGTTACAAGCCGGGCATGCGGGTAAAAGGCATCATCTATGTGGATGAGACCCTTGAAGATGTGCTTGATGAAAAATCCGTAGTGCAGGTGGCTAATGTAGCGATGTTGCCCGGAATAGTCGGTGCTTCGCTTGCAATGCCTGACATACATACCGGTTACGGGTTTGCTATTGGCGGTGTCGCTGCTTTTGACATCAAGGAAGGGATAATATCACCAGGTGGCGTAGGGTATGACATAAATTGAGGGGTTAGGCTCCTCAGGAGCAATCTCACGAAAGAAGAGGTTGTTCCGAGGCTTAAGGACCTCGTCGGGGTCCTTTACAATGAGATACCGTCAGGTGTGGGTTCAAAGGGAAAGCTGCGTCTTAGCCGCGAGGACGAGAGAAAACTTCTTCTTAAGGGTGCAAGGTGGGCTGTAGAGCAGGGCATGGGTGAAGCCTCTGACCTTGAGAAAATAGAATCCGGAGGTGCAATAGAAGGTGCAGACCCTTCGCTTATAAGTGACAAGGCATATGAAAGAGGCAGGGCACAGCAGGGCACATTAGGCTCAGGAAACCACTTCCTTGAGATACAGCACGTGGATGAGATATACGATGAAAAGGCAGCAGACGCACTTGGGCTTTTTAAAGGGCAGGTTACTATCATGATACACACCGGCTCAAGAGGCTTCGGGCATCAGGTGTGTACGGATTTCCTTCAGGTGATGGAAAGGGCTGTAAGCAAATACAAGATAGAGCTTCCTGACAAAGAGCTTGCCTGCGCCCCTTATGACAGTCCTGAGGCACAGGACTATCTTGGGGCAATGAGGGCGGCGGCTAACTATGCATGGGCAAACAGGCAGTGCATAATGCACTGGGCAAGAGAGGCAATCATGGCGGCTATGAAGATTTCTCCTCGTGAGCTGGGACTGTCTCTTATATACGATGTGGCGCACAACATAGCAAAGGTGGAAACACACGAAGTAAACGGCAAGAAAGTAAAGCTCATCGTGCACAGAAAGGGTGCTACAAGGGCTTTCCCGCCCGGACATCCGGAACTGCCTCAGATATATCGCCATATAGGTCAGCCTGTGCTTATTCCCGGAGACATGGGCAGGGCATCTTATGTGCTTCTGGGCACTGAGAAAGCCATGCAGGAGACATGGGGCTCTACGTGCCATGGTGCAGGAAGGGTGATGTCAAGGCATCAGGCTATACGTCAGGCAAAAGGAAGGGCTATAAGCCGGGAACTTGAGGACAGAGGTATAATAGTCAGGTCTGCCGGCAGGGGAACTCTGGCTGAAGAAATGTCAGAGGCGTACAAGGATATATCCAGCGTGGTTGATGTCGTGCATAATGCCGGTATATCAAAAAAGGTTGCAAGACTAAGACCCATAGGCGTTGTAAAAGGCTAAGGCTCAGAGACCTTTTTTATATAAGGAGGTGGTTTGATGGGGATGGTAGTTGAGAAGAAGGTAAACGGCAGGGTATTAAGGCTTCTGCAGGGTGACATAACCGAAAGGGATGTTGATGTAATTGTGAATGCCGCTAACAGTCATCTCAAGCACGGCGGTGGTGTTGCCGGTGCTATTGTCAGAAAAGGTGGTATGGTCATACAGGAAGAGAGCGACAAGATAGGATTTGTCCCTGTTGGTAATGCGGCTGCAACCACTGCCGGAAAACTTCCTGCAAAGTATGTGATACACGCTGTAGGTCCGAGAATGGGTGAAGGGGACGAAGACAACAAACTTAAGAACGCAGTGCTTAGCAGTCTGAGGCTGGCTGTACAGAAGGGTTTAAAAAGCATATCCCTGCCTGCCATAAGCTCCGGCATATTCGGTTTTCCAAAAGACCGTTGCGCAAAGATACTCGTTGGCGAGTCTTATAAGTTTTTAAAAGAAAACCCCGGCAGTCTTGAGGTTGTGGAGTTCTGCATTTTCGACGACGAGACCCTCGGACATTTCAAAAGAGAGTTCGAGAAGATAGAGTAACAGGTCAGTTTTCAAAGGGGCTAAACTGGCTGGCAAGGAGTCCCATTTTGGTATAGGATATTGACAATTAAAGCCCTTTTTTATTAGTCTATTAAACTGTATTGATTCTAATAATAATCAGGATGGTTGGAGAATGAGGACTCAGTTTGCGAAGAAAGACGAAGTAGAGCGTAAATGGTATGTTGTGGACGCAACCGACCAGGTGCTCGGCAGGCTTGCCACGAAGATAGCCACATATCTAAGGGGCAAGAACAAGCCGGTTTTTACGCCGAACGTAGACACCGGAGACTTTATTATTGTGGTCAATGCCGAGAAGGTAAAGCTTACGGGCAATAAGCTTGAGCAGAAGATTTATTACAGGCATTCAGGCTATCCTGGAGGGCTGAAGGCAGAGACTGCAAAAGACAGGTTAAAGAGAAAGCCAGAGGCAGTCATCAAGGATGCTGTTTGGGGGATGCTCCCGAAGAACAGGTTGGGTAGAGCGATGCTTAAGAAGCTGAAGGTATACAGGGGAGCAGAGCACCCGCACAGCGCACAAAAGCCTGAAGTTTTGCAGTAAAGGAGTTGCAATGGCAGAGATAGTATATAGTGCAACAGGCAGAAGGAAGACGTCGGTGGCAAGGGTTGTCATGACGCCGGGTAAAGGCGAGATTGTTGTAAATAAAAAGCCTCTTGACCTGTATTTCCCAAGGCCGACCCTCAGAATGATGATCAGGCAGCCCCTTGAATTCACCGGCATGTCGGATAAGTATAATGTAACCGCAAAAGTCTCAGGAGGCGGGCTTACAGGACAGGCAGGTGCTTTAAGACACGGTATTGCAAGAGCACTCGTGCAAATAGACAGTGAGCTTAGGCCAAGACTGAAAAAAGAGGGTTTTCTTACCAGAGACCCAAGAGAAAAGGAAAGAAAGAAATACGGTCAGAAGGGCGCAAGAAAGAGATTCCAGTTCTCCAAGAGGTAACCCGGCTACCCGTATGTTAAAAGTCGCCATATGTGGCGGAAGCGGTTATACTGGTGCTGAACTGCTTCGCATTCTGTTAAGGCATCCCAAAGTGCGGGTTGTCGCAGTCACCTCTGAGAGGTCCGCAGGCAAGCCTGTAACTGAACTCTACAGACATCTTTACGAGTATTCAGACCTTGTATTTGAACCTCTAAAAAAGGAGAGGCTTCTTAAGAAAGCCGACCTGTTTTTTATGGCGCTTCCGCATGGTGCATCGCAGGAGGCAGTGGACTTCTTCTTCAGAAACGGAAAGAAGGTCATAGACCTGTCTGCTGATTTCAGACTTAAGAACCCCATGGTGTATGAGCAGTGGTATAAGACCCCTCACAGGTATGAATCCACGCTGAAGGCGGCTGTCTATGGTCTTCCAGAGGTTTACAGAAAGAAGATTTCAAAGACGAGTCTTGTTGCAAACCCGGGCTGTTATCCCACAGGCGCCATACTCGGTCTTTACCCTGCTATCAAAGGCAAGCTGATAGATGTCAGCTCTATTGTTATAGATTCCAAATCCGGCACATCAGGCGCAGGCAGAAAATCTGATGTTGCGTTGTCTTTTTGTGAGGTAAACGAGAGTTTCAGGGCTTACGGCGTTACCACGCACAGGCACACGCCTGAAATGGAGCAGGAAATTTCCCTGCTGTCGAAAAAACCGGTGTCGGTTAACTTCACGCCGCATCTCCTGCCGGTAAGCAGGGGGATACTCACTACAATCTATGCCAGACTCAACTGCCGTGCAGAGCTCAAACGGCTGGTTAATATTTACAAGAGAACGTATTCCAATGAGCCTTTTGTAAGAGTTCTCGATGAGGGTAAGTATCCTGATGTGAGAAACGTAAAAGGCACGAATCTTTGTGAGATAGGGCTGGCTGTGAATAAAACAACCAATACGCTGATAGTTATTACAGCGATAGACAACCTTGTAAAGGGTGCATCAGGACAGGCAGTGCATAACATGAATATCATGATGGGATTTGACGAGGCAACTGCCCTTGATGTCCCTGCCTTACTGCCGTAGTCATGCATCCAAAAGGATTTCTTTTCTCTGCAGTAGAAGCCGCCATTAAAACCCCTGGCAGAAAAGACCTTGCCCTTATATATTCCGAGACTGATGCCGTTATGGCAGGCACCTTCACTGCAAACAGGGTGAAAGCCGCTCCTGTCAAACTCAGTATGAAGAGAGTTAAATCAGGGAAGGGCAGGGCGGTAATCATAAACAGCGGCAACGCCAATGCATGCACAGGCAAAAAGGGAATGTCTGATGCACAGGAGATGACATCGCTTGTGGCATCTTATCTCAATATACCTGAAAGCCTTGTTTATGCATGCTCAACCGGTGTCATAGGCGTTTTACTGCCGATGAAAAAAATAAAACCAAAGATAAAAGCTCTTGTTAAGGATGTTGGAAATGCAGGTATTAAAGATGTGGCAGAAGCGATAATGACGACTGATACTTTTCCGAAGCTCGTAAGCAGGAAGTTGAAGATAGGAGGCAGGGAGGGCGTAATCTCAGGCATATGCAAAGGTGCAGGCATGATAAGACCGAATATGGCTACCATGCTTGCCTTTATCCTTACTGACATTGCAGTTGAAAAAGATGCTCTTGGAAAGGCTCTTAAAGAGGCGGTTGAAAACTCGTTTAACAGAATCACAGTAGAGGGCGACATGTCCACAAACGACACCGTGCTTGCGATGGCAAACGGCATGCTCGGAAACCCTGCGATAACCACAGGCGCAAGGCATTACGGTTTGTTTAAGAAGGCACTGTCAGAGGTGACATACGAGCTTTCAAGACTGATAATAAAAGACGCCGAGGGTGCAACAAAATTCATTGAGATAGAAGTCAAGGGTGCAAGGACAGAGTCTGAAGCCAGAAAATGCGCATTTGCCATTGCGAACTCTGTTCTTGTAAAGACGGCTGTTTACGGCTCTGACCCTAATGTAGGCCGTATCATGGCGGCACTGGGTTATTCAGGTGTGGATGTAAAAGAGGAAAAGACCGATGTGTATATCGGGAAGGTTAAGGTTATAAATAAAGGGGTTTCGACAGACAGGCAAAAGGAGGCACGAAAGGAGCTTAAAAAGAAAGAAGTAAGGATAGCCGTGGAGCTTCACTCAGGCAGGGCAAAGACAAAAGTGCTTACCTCTGACCTGACAGAAGAATTTGTCCGGTTCAATGCCGAATACACGACCTGAAGGGTCGCAGCCTCCTTATTGAAGTAAACTGTGTGTCAACCTTAACGGGGGTGAATTAAGACAATGGGGTTTAACGAGTCGGATTACAGAGAAGTCATATTAAAATGTCCTTTTTGCGGAGAAGTCCCGGAGCCGATGTCCGAAATAGATACGCCTTTTGGTGACACCATAGAGGGCGGCTCCTGTGGTTGTGGAGCTGTTTATGTGTATGACAGAACCGGAAGAAAACTCGGGGAGTCATATACAGAAGCCCTTGTGCTTGCTTATGACTGGGACTACGATGCCGCTTTCTTTACGGCTGAAGAAGAGTATGAAGAGGCAGTTATAAGATTTGACATCAGGATGCGTAAGTTTCTTGGAGGCGAAGGCAATTTCAGGGACAAATCCCCGAAGTTTTATTTTATAAAGAAGAAAAAGAAGTTATAATAAAACATGGCGGTTCTTGAGATAAGAAAATACCCTGATACAGTGCTTAAACAAAAAGCAGAGCCTGTTGAGAAGATAGATGACGGTCTTCAGCGTCTCATAGACGACATGGTAGAGACGATGTATGCTGCTTCAGGCATTGGGCTTGCCGCTCCTCAAGTGGGTGTCTCAAAAAGGCTGATTGTAGTTGATGTCAGCGTAAAGGAAGGCGAGAATATCCCGCTTATTGTGCTTGTCAATCCTGAGATAAAGGAGACAGAGGGTACGGTTGACAGTGAAGAAGGCTGTCTCAGTCTGCCAGGCTTTATAACAACGGTCAAGAGAGCCGAAAAGGTAGTAGTTGAGGGTCTTGACAGGCATGGCAAGAAAATAACTGTATCCGCAGAAGGACTTCTTTCAATGGCGCTTCAGCACGAGATAGACCACCTTAACGGAACGCTTATTCTGGACAGAGCAAGCCTTATAAAGAGGGAATTCTTTAAAAAGCGTCTTCAGAAAAGTCTTTCGAAAACCGGTTAATCAGGATGTCAATAGTATTTTTCGGCACTCCTATGTTTTCCGTCCCTTCCCTTAAGGCGCTGATTGAAGCCGGCGAGAAGGTAAAAGCAGTTGTTACACAGATGGACAAGAAAAGAGGAAGAGGGCGCGCCCTGCTTCCTTCGCCAGTAAAAGAGTTTGCCCTCTCACATGGTATAAATGTGCTTCAACCAGCTACTATGAAAGATGAAGGTTTTATAAAAGAGCTTTCTGCTCTTGCACCGGAGTTTATCATCGTGGTGGCTTACGGAAAGATACTTCCCAGAAGTGTTCTTGATATCCCGTCAAGAGGGGCGATAAACCTTCATGCCTCGCTTCTTCCGAAATACAGGGGGGCTTCTCCTATAACATGGGCAATAGTAAACGGTGAGACCGAAACCGGAGTAACCACGATGTTTATGTCCGAAGGGCTTGACGAAGGCGATATACTGCTTCAGGAGACCGTTAGGATTGATGCTGAGGATACAGCAGAGACCCTTGGCAAAAGGCTTTCAGATATCGGAGGGCCTCTTCTCGTAAAGACGCTTAAGGGCTTGAGGGACGGCTCTTTAAAGCCGAGACCCCAGACAGGCGAGCCGAGTTTTGCCCCTTTGTTGAAGAAAGAAGACGGCAGGATCAACTGGTCAAAGACAGCTGGTGAACTTTATAATTTTGTAAGGGGCATGTATCCCTGGCCTAGTGCTTATTGCTATCTCGGTAATGAGAGAATAAAGCTTCTCAGGGTTAAGCCTGTGGAAGGAGCCGGCAAGCCCGGAGTCATAGAAGAGGTAACAAATGAGTCTCTTTTGGTGGGAACAGGTAAGGGACTTGTCTCTATAATCGAGCTTCAGCCTGAGGGTAAAAAGCCTATGTCTGTTAAGGCATTCCTTCAGGGCAGAAAGATAAAGAAAGGGACACTTATTACATGATAAGTTACAAGTGGCAGAGGGGATTTCTTCTTAAGGTGCTGTATCCTCTGTTTATGTTCATAGGGGCGTTTGTCAAGAAAAAGAAGGAAGCCCTTCAGGGTCTTGTAATAAGACTTAACAACAAGCTCGTTGTAAAGGAAAGACCTCGCACCAGGAGGCTTCTTGTTCTGCTGCCTCACTGTCTTCAGGTTGACGAGTGCAAGATAAGACTGACGCACAACATATATAATTGCGAAAGATGCGGCAAGTGCGAGATAAAAGATTTAATAAACATAGCTGACAGGAATAAACTTGAGCTTTTCGTTGCAACAGGCGGCAACCTTGCAAGACGGATAGTCAGTGAAGTAAACCCTGAGGCAGTCGTTGCAGTCGCATGCGAAAACGACCTTTCAAGCGGTATTGCAGACACCTATCCCCTGCCTGTTTTTGGCATACCCAACGAAAGACCCTTTGGTCCGTGCCTTAATACAAGGGTTGACCTGAAAAAAGTCGAAGAGGCTATAGAACTCTTAAGCAACGGCGCATCATAAAAGCCGTTTCCGGCTTAAAACCCTTTGCACTTTTTTGCTCGGTGGCACAGCCACTTTTTAAGGGCGATTCAAATGGGGCTCTGCCCCAAACCCCGGTTCTTTTCTTGTTCGCCCAAGAAAAGAACCAAAAGAAGGGCGCCCTAGGAAAGTTTCCGGGCGTTACGCTCGGTCGGTCTCCGCTGAATTAATTCAAACTCGGCTCCGCCTCAGACACGAATTAATTCTTAACGCTTCGACTCGAAGCGAGTCTTCGCGCAGAGTCGCTCCGACCTCCCTCGCTTCACTGAAACTTTCCAATGGGGTTAAATCCTATATCTTTATCGGAAAAATTGATATAGGGCTCTGCCCCAAACCCTCTTGCTACTTTTTGCCCGCCCAAAAAGTAGCGCAAAAAGGGCGCCCTAGGAAAGTTTCCGGGCGGCTTACTCGGTCTGCCTCCGGTAAATTTCAGCAAACTCGGTCGGATCGACCTCAAACACGCTGAAATTTTTAACCCTCCGGCAGACCTCGTAAGCCTGAAATTTTCAGA
>MTOV01000025.1 GCA_002011815.1 Nitrospirae bacterium JdFR-86
ATGCCGGGAGATAATGTAAATATCTATGTAGAGATGATAGCCCCGATAGCCATGGAGAAGGAAGTCCGCTTTGCCATAAGGGAAGGCGGAAAGACCGTTGGCGCAGGGGTTGTTACGGAGATTATAGAATGAGGATCATAATACTTTTCCAGTGCACAGAGTGTAAAAACAGAAACTACTCGACGATGAAGAACAAGAAGAATACGCCTGATAAACTTCAGTTAAAAAAATACTGCAGGCATTGCCGAAAGCACACCCTGCATAAGGAGACAAAAGCATAAATATAAGGCCAGTAGCTCTAACGGCTAGAGCATCGGACTCCAAATCCGAGGGTTGGGGGTTCGAATCCCTCCTGGCCTGCCATTTTTGAAAACTATGTGGCAGAAGATAAAGCAGTTTTTAAGGGAAGTTAAGATCGAGACCAAGAAGGTGGTCTACCCGTCAAAAGAGGAACTTATCGGTTCCACGTGGGTAGTCATCATAGCGGTGCTGATTGTGTCGTTTTATCTCGGTCTTGTGGATCTTGGTCTTTCAAAACTTGTAAAAGCATTATTGAGGTAATCGTGGCAAAGAACTGGTATGTAGTGCACACATATTCGGGGTTTGAGGAAAAGGTAAAGCTTTCGCTCGAGGAAAAGATACAGAGGAAGCACCTTGAGGACAAGATTACGCGGATACTCATACCCTCTGAAAAAGTCCTCGAGATGAGGGCAGGGAAGAAGAAAGAAGCGGACAAGAAGTTCTACCCCGGGTATATACTCGTGGAAATGGAACTTGATGACGAGACATGGCATCTCATAAGGAGCACGCCTCGGGTGTCTGGTTTTGTCGGCGGGGCAAAACCCGTGCCGATACCTGAGGAGGAAATTGCACTGATACTTCAGCAGCTTGAAAAAGGACCGACTACAGCAGTAAAGACGCAGTATCAGAGCGGAGACCAGGTAAGGATAATAGATGGTCCGTTCTCTAACTTCACGGGCTCTGTGGAAGAGGTTGACATGGATCACGGAAAGCTTCGTGTAATGGTAAGCATATTTGGCAGACAGACGCCTGTGGAACTTAATTTCTTTCAGGTGGAAAAGGCATAAATTAGGAGGAGACGATGGCTAAAAAGGAGGTAATAGCGCAGGTAAAGCTTCAGATACCGGCAGGCAAAGCGAACCCTGCACCGCCTGTGGGTCCGGCACTTGGACCTCACGGAGTCAATATCATGGAGTTCTGCAAGGCGTTCAACGCTCAGACCCAGTCGCTGGGTGACACCATTGTGCCGGTCGTTCTGACCGTGTATGCAGACAGGTCTTTTACATTCATAACGAAGACTCCTCCGGCTTCTGAACTCATAAAGAAGGCGGCGGGAATACTCAAGGGCTCAAGCACTCCAAACAAAGAGACCGTCGGCAAGATAACGGCTGAGCAGGTAAAGTCCATAGCAGAGACAAAACTGCCTGACCTCAATACAAAGAGTCTTGAGGCGGCAATTAAGATCATAAAAGGCACTGCAAAAAGCATGGGCGTTGAAGTCACGGACTGAACCGGAGGTTAAAATGGGCAAAAAATTAGCAAAAGCAAAAGAACAGATAGACAAGACAAAGGAATATACGCTGGAGGAAGCCGTATCGCTCATCAAAAAGACTGCTTATGCAAAGTTTGACGAGACAATAGACCTTGCGGCAAACCTTGGAGTAGACCCGAGAAAATCAGACCAGATGGTAAGAGGCTCTGTGCTTCTGCCTCACGGCACAGGCAAAAAAGTGCGTGTGCTCGTCTTTGCAAAAGGCGAAAAAGTAAAGGAGGCAGAAGAGGCAGGAGCAGACTTCATAGGAGCTGAAGAGCTCGTTGAAAAGATAAAGCAGGGTTGGCTTGACTTTGACAAGGCAGTGGCTACCCCTGACATGATGGGCACAGTCGGAAAAATCGGAAAGATACTCGGACCAAGAGGGCTGATGCCAAACCCCAAGCTCGGTACTGTAACGTTCGACATTGCAAAGGCAGTCAAAGAACTGAAAGCTGGAAAGGTCGAATACAGGGTCGAAAAGGCAGGAATAGTGCATATGCCTATTGGAAAGGTATCATTCCCTGAGGATGCCATCGTTGAAAATGCAAAGGCAGCTATAAAGTCACTACTGAAGGCGAAGCCGGCTACAAGCAAGGGAAGATATCTAAAAAAGGTTTCGTTGTCATCAACGATGGGTCCTGGGGTCAAAATTGATCTCGGAGCACTTGCAATTAAGTGAGCAAACTCTTCATGTACATGTATACAAACGGGCTTTGTCCGTTATTATCCCAGGTCAGAGACAGTAGGTGAGCAATCTTAATTGTCCGTTTGGACTGCCTACCGAGACGCTTTCCCTTGTCTCTGGGAAAGGAGGGGAGAACTGAATAGGGAAGAAAAACAACAGGTAGTAGCAGGACTGAAAGAGAAGTTTCAAAAGGCAAAGGCTATGGTCATTACTGATTACAAGGGCATGACCGTTGCCGAGATGTCTGAACTCAGAGATGCGCTCAGAAGTCCCACAACAGAGTACAGAGTTGTAAAGAACACACTCGCACGAATAGCAGCTGAAGATACGCCGATAGCTGTTGCTAAAGACTTTTTTAAGGGACCTGTGGGTATAGCTCTGGGTTATGACGACCCTACTGTTGTAGCCAAAAGCATACTTGAGTTTGTAAAGAAGAACCAGAAACTCAAGATAAGCAGTAGTGTAATCGACGGAAGGCTCTGCACACCGGAAGAACTGAGGGCCATAGCTGAACTGCCACCGCGTGATGTGCTTCTTAGTATGCTCGCAGGCACAATGCAGGCGCCTCTTGGAAAGCTGGCGCGTCTGCTTTCTGAAACCTTAAACAGGTTCGCATATGCATTGAACGCTTTAAAAGACAAAAAATCCAGCGGTCAGTAGCTTAAGCCGCTTTGATTAAAAAATTATCAGGAGGTCAAACAATGGCAATTACCAAGGAACAAGTTTTTGAGTTTATAGACAATATGACAATCATGGAGATGTCCGAGTTCATCAAGGAGTTTGAGGAAAGATACGGCGTGACGGCAGCTGCACCGGTAGCAGTGGCAGCAGCTGCACCAGGAGCAGCAGCCGCAGCAGGAGCTGCTGAAGCCGCAGAAGAAAAGACAAGCTTTGACGTAATACTGTCTGCCGCAGGCGACAAGAAAATACAGGTCATCAAGGTCGTAAGAGAAATTACCGGTCTTGGACTGAAAGAAGCAAAAGAGCTTGTAGACAGTGCACCAAAACCAGTAAAGAGCGGAGTCTCGAAAGAAGAGGCTGACCAGATAAAGGCAAAGCTCGAAGAGCAGGGAGCTGTAGTAGAAGTAAAGTAGTCAACGGTGAATAGTCGGCAGTGAATAGTGACAAATGCTATTCACTAAATACTAAAAACTATTCACTTAGATAGGGAGATATATGGCAAGAGCTTTAAGAGAAAGAGTAAATTTTGGCAAGGTGCCGCCAATCCTTGAGGTGCCTAACCTCATAGAGGTGCAGATAAAATCCTACGAATCGTTCCTGCAGAGGAACGTAAGTCCGGAAAAAAGGCAGGATATAGGACTTCAGGGCGCACTTAAGAGTGTTTTTCCGATAGTGGATTACAATGAAACCGCTTCGATTGAATTCATTGAATACACTATTGGAGAGCCGAAGTTCACAGTCAGGGAATGCCTTCAGAAGGGGTTGACGTATTCAGCTCCTCTGAAGATAAAGGTCAGGCTCAACCTGTGGGAACCGACATCTGACAACAAAAAGCGGCTCAAGGACTCAAAGGAGCAGGAAGTTTATATCGGCGAAATGCCTCTTATGACTGAAACTGGCACTTTCATTATCAACGGCACGGAAAGAGTCGTTGTAAGCCAGCTTCATCGTTCCCCAGGGGTGTTCTTCAGCCATGACAAAGGCAAAACCCATACAAGCGGAAGACTCCTTTATTCCGCAAGAGTAATACCTGCAAGAGGCTCATGGCTGGATTTTGAATTCGATTCAAAAGACATCCTCTACGTGAGAATAGACAGGAGGAAGAAACTTCCGGCGACCATAGTGCTCAAAGCACTCGGATATTCAAACGAAGACCTGCTGAAAATCTTCTATCCTGTTGAGAAGATAAAAATAACAGCCGACGGCTTCAAGCGTCCAGTAAGCGACATCCTCATAGGCACAAGAACCAGAGAAGCCATAACAGAGCCTGACTCAAAGGAAGTCATTGCAAAAGAAGGCAGTAAGATCACACGTGCGGCGATAAAAAAGATGGAAGCCGCGGGAATCACTGAGATACCGATATCAAGAGACGAGATAATCGGCAGGATTACCATCAAAGACGTAATAGACCCTGAAACAGGAGAGGTGATAGTTGAAAGCAACGAGGCTATAACCGAAGATATTCTTAACAAGATATTAGCCCTGAAGATAGACGCGCTCGAACTGCTCTTCATCGACAACGTGCACTATTTGCCTTCCCTCAGGGATACGCTCCTTACAGACAAGGTTACCACGCAGGAAGATGCACTTGTAGAGATTTACAAGAAACTAAGACCAGGCGAGCCGCCCACCATCAGCGCTGCAAAAGAACTGTTCGACGGGCTGTTCTTCGACCCGAAGAGATACGACCTTTCACCTGTGGGCAGGCTTAAGATTAACAAGAGACTGAACCTTGATATCCCACTGGATACAAAGGTTCTTACTGACAAGGACATAATCGAGATAGTCCGCTATCTTCTGTCTTTAAGGACAGGCAAGGGAGAAGTGGACGATATCGACCATCTTGGAAACAGGCGCGTAAGGGCAGTAGGCGAGCTGCTTGAAAACCAGTTCAGGATAGGGCTTGTGAGAATGGAGCGCGCAATAAAGGAAAAGATGACCCTTACTGAGCTGGAAGATGCAATGCCTCATGACCTTGTCAATGCAAAGCCTGTGATGGCGGCTGTAAAAGAGTTTTTCGGCTCAAGCCAGTTGAGTCAGTTCATGGACCAGACCAACCCGCTTTCGGAGATTACACATAAAAGAAGGCTTTCTGCTCTTGGACCTGGTGGTCTTACAAGGGAAAGAGCCGGCTTTGAAGTCAGGGACGTACATCCAACTCACTATGGAAGAATCTGTCCGGTTGAAACACCTGAAGGTCCGAACATCGGACTCATAACCTCTCTTGCCGTATACGCAAGGGTAAATGAATACGGGTTTATCGAGGTCCCTTACAAGAAGGTTGAAAACGGAAGGGTCACCGATAAGATAGAGTATTTCTCAGCGATAGAGGGCGAAAACTTCGTCATAGCAGAGGCGACAGCACCTGTAGATAAGAAAGGCTACCTCATAGGTGACACTGTTCCTGCCCGTGTGGGCGGAGACTTCAGGATTGTAACTCCGGAGGAAGTGCAGTATATGGATGTCTCCCCCAAGCAGATAGTCGGTGTGTCTGCCTCGCTCATTCCGTTTCTTGAAAACGACGACGCAAACAGGGCACTGATGGGCTCTAACATGCAGAGGCAGGCAGTGCCTCTGTTGCAGGCTGAAGCTCCGGTAGTCGGCACAGGTATTGAGCATGCAGTGGCAAGAGACTCTGGCTCAACTGTTATTGCAAAGAGGGCAGGAGTCGTCGAATCAGTAGATGCCACAAGGATTGTCGTCAGTGCCAAAGACGGAGGCGTAGATATTTACAGGCTCGTCAAGTTCCAGAGGTCAAACCAGGCAACAAACATAAACCAGAAACCCATAGTCTCCGTGGGCGACAAGGTGCAAAAAGGAGACATACTGGCAGATGGCTCATCAACGGACAAAGGCGAGCTTGCATTGGGCAAAAACGTCCTTGTGGCGTTTATGCCGTGGGGAGGCTATAACTTCGAAGACGCCATACTTATAAGCGAAAGACTTGTTAAGGATGACGTATACACTTCCATTCACATAGAGGAATTCGAGATAGAAGCAAGGGAGACAAAGCTCGGTCCTGAAGAGATAACAAGGGATATACCGAATGTTGGAGAAGAAGCACTTAAAAACCTTGATGAAAGCGGAATCATAAGAATCGGTGCTGAAGTCAAACCAGGGGATATTCTCGTAGGCAAGGTTACTCCCAAGGGAGAGACCCAGCTTACACCTGAGGAAAAACTCCTGAGGGCAATCTTTGGAGAAAAGGCAGAAGAAGTCAAGGAAAGCTGCCTCTATGTTCCGCCTGGAATTGAAGGCACTGTAATCGACGCACGCGTGCTGACCAGAAAGGGCATGGAAAAGGACAAGCGGGCAAAAAGCATAGAGGAAGACGATATACTGAGACTTCAGCGCGACCTCGAAGAAGAAATCAGACTGACCAAGGAAGACAAGAAGAGAACCAAGGTTGACGAATACATCCAGTATCTTGAAAAGAGATACGATGAAAGAATTGACAGTCTCAAAAAAGGAGATGAACTTCCGCCCGGCGTCAACAAAGTTGTAAAAGTCTACATTGCAATGAAGCGCAAACTTCAGCCGGGTGACAAGATGGCAGGCAGGCACGGAAACAAAGGCGTAGTATCCGTAGTTCTTCCTGAGGAGGACATGCCCTACCTGCCGGACGGCACACCAGTTGACATAGTGCTCAACCCGCTTGGCGTGCCTTCGAGAATGAACGTTGGTCAGATACTTGAGGCTCATCTTGGATGGGCAGCAAGGACACTGGGAATTTACGTGGCAACCCCGGTCTTTGAAGGCGCAAAGGAAACAGAGATAAAAGAGCTTCTGAAGAAGGCAAAACTTCCGGAAAACGGCCAGATTACCCTTTACGACGGCAGAACCGGCGAGCCTTTCAAAAGACCGGTTACAGTAGGCTATATGTACATGATGAAACTGCATCATCTTGTAGATGACAAGATACACGCTCGTTCAATTGGTCCATACTCGCTTGTAACGCAACAGCCTCTTGGCGGAAAAGCGCAGTTTGGCGGTCAGAGACTTGGAGAAATGGAAGTCTGGGCACTGGAGGCATACGGTGCGGCGCATACACTACAGGAATTTCTCACTGTCAAAAGCGACGACATTGCAGGAAGGGCAAGAACATATGGCGCTATAGTCAAAGGAGAGCCTACGTTCGAGCCGGGTATTCCTGAATCCTTCCATGTGCTTATAAAAGAACTCCAGAGTCTTGGACTCGATGTAGAACTCTTGGAGAAAAAAGTTAAGGGGGAATAAACTTTGACAGAAAATCTATATTCGCTTTTTCAAAAACCAAAGAACCCGACAGACTTTGAGGCAATAAGAATAAAGCTTGCCTCGCCCGAAAAGATAAGGGAATGGTCTTTCGGCGAGGTCAAAAAACCAGAGACCATCAACTACCGTACATTTAAACCTGAAAGGGACGGTCTTTTCTGCGCAAAGATATTCGGTCCTATAAAGGACTGGGAATGTATATGCGGGAAATACAAGCGCATGAAGCACAGAGGCGTTGTCTGTGACAAGTGCGGCGTTGAGGTCATACAGTCCAAGGTCAGACGCCAGAGGCTCGGCCATATAGAGCTTGCTACTCCGGTGGCGCACATCTGGTTCCTGAAAGGTGTTCCAAGCAGAATAGGAACGCTCCTTGACATGACCATGAGACAGCTCGAAAGAGTCCTTTACTTCGAAAACTACATTGTCATCGACCCCGGAGATACGCCTCTTAAGGAAAAAGACCTCCTCACTGAGGAGGAATACAAAAAGATGACCGCTGAGTATGGCTCGAAATTCAAGGCAGGCATGGGCGCAGAAGCCATCAGAGAACTCTTAAGAAAGGTCAATCTTGAAGAACTCAGCGCAACGCTTAAACAGCAGATTAAGGAAGCCCAATCCTTAGGCATAAAGAAAAAACTCACCAAGAGACTTAAGGTTGTTGAAGCGTTCAGGCTTTCAGGCAACAAGCCGGAATGGATGATAATGGACGTTATTCCTGTGCTTCCGCCTGACCTGAGACCGCTTGTGCCGCTTGAAGGCGGCAGATTCGCTACAAGCGACCTTAATGACCTTTACAGAAGAGTCATAAACAGGAACAACAGGCTCAAGAGACTGATGGAGCTCAAAGCGCCAAGCGTAATCATAAAGAACGAAAAGAGAATGCTTCAGGAATCGGTTGACGCACTGTTTGACAACGGAAGAAGAAGCAGGGTTCTTAAGGCTGCAACAAAGAGACCGCTTAAGTCTCTAAGCGATATGATAAAAGGCAAACAGGGTCGCTTCAGGCAGAACCTGCTTGGAAAGAGGGTTGACTACTCAGGCCGTTCCGTCATAGTGGTCGGTCCTGAACTCAAACTGCACCAGTGCGGACTGCCCAAGAAGATGGCTCTTGAGCTTTTCAAGCCGTTTTTGTTCAACAAGCTTGAAGAAAAAGGACTGGCTACAACAATAAAGCAGGCAAAGAAACTTGTGGAAAAGGAAAGACCTGAGGTCTGGGACCTGCTTGAGGAAGTGATATCCGAGCATCCGGTGCTTCTTAACCGTGCACCTACACTTCACAGGCTTGGCATCCAGGCATTCGACCCGGTGCTTGTAGAAGGCAAGGCGATTAAACTTCATCCGCTGGTCTGCACGGCTTTCAACGCTGACTTTGATGGTGACCAGATGGCAGTGCACGTGCCGCTTTCAATAGAGGCGCAGATAGAAGCCAGAGTGCTTATGATGTCCGTTAACAATCTGCTTTCTCCTGCAAACGGAAAGCCTATTGTCACGCCGACGCAGGATATGGTCCTGGGCATCTACTACCTGACTAAAGAAAAGAAAGGTGCAAAAGGAGAAGGCAAGATTTTCAGTGGACCGGAAGAGGTCAGGGCAGCTTACGATGCCGGCGTGCTTGAGGAACATGCAAAAATAAAGGTCAGGATTAACGGCGAACTCGTAGATACCACATGCGGAAGGGTAATCTTCAGCGAGATACTTCCTAAAGTCGTGCCCTACTCCATGGTCAACAGGGATATAACAAAGAAAGAACTTGTAAAGATAATAGACTACTCGTTCAAGAAGGCAGGCAAGAGAGAAACCGTTATCTTTCTGGACAACCTTGAGAAACTCGGTTTCCACTACGCTACAGAATCCGGCATATCAATCTGCATGTCAGATATGCATATCCCCTCAAAAAAAGCAGAGCTCATACATGCAGCAGAGCAGGAGATTATCGAGATACAGAGGCAGTATGCAGAGGGACTCATAACCTACGGTGAAAGATACAACAAGGCAATAGACATCTGGGCGAATGTCACCGAGAAGGTTGCTGACGAGATGATGAAAGAACTTGGTGCAGAAGACGGAAAGACACTATCTGAAGAAGAGCTTGAAGAGAAGAGGTCTTTCAACAGCATCTTCATGATGGCTGACTCTGGCGCAAGAGGCTCTACTGCCCAGCTCAGACAGCTTGCAGGTATGAGAGGACTCATGGCAAAGCCGTCAGGAGAAATCATAGAGACACCGATTACTGCAAACTTCAGGGAAGGGCTTTCACCGCTTCAGTACTTCATCTCCACACACGGCGCAAGAAAAGGACTTGCAGACACTGCACTTAAGACGGCAAACTCCGGATACCTTACGCGCAGACTTGTGGACGTGGCACAAGATGTCATAGTCATAGAGGAAGACTGTAAGACCACTGACGGTATAACAATCACAGCGCTTGTAGAAGGCGGTGAGATAATACAGCCGCTTGAGGAACGTATCTTAGGCAGATATGCCGCTGAGGACATAAAAGACCCTATAACCAAAGAACGCATTGTCAAAAAGAACGAAGAGATAAATGACGAACTCGTGCAGAAGATAATTGATGCAGGTATTGACAAGGTAAGGATAAGGTCTGTGCTGACATGCCATTCAAAGTTCGGCATATGTGCAAAATGCTACGGTCGCGACCTTGCCAGAGGCGAGCCTGTAGAGATAGGAGAGGCAATCGGAATAATAGCAGCACAGTCCATTGGAGAGCCTGGCACCCAGCTTACGATGAGAACATTCCACATCGGTGGTGCGGTTTCAAAGGTCGTAGAGCAGACCGTGCTTGAGGCGAAAAACTCCGGCACTGTAAAGTTTATCAATATAAACACAGTCAAAAACAGGGAAGGTCTGCTCGTGGTGATGAACCGTAACGGCAGTATTGCAGTTGTGGATTCAAAGGGCAGGGAAAAGGAGAAATACTCTGTTGTCTATGGAGCAAAACTCAGGGTTAAAGACGGTGAAAAGGTAGAAGCAGGACAGAGACTCCTTGAGTGGGATCCGTATTCAAGCCCGATACTCACAGAGGTTGGAGGAAGAGTTGCACTCGGAGATATCATCGAAGGTGTAACTGTCAAGGAAGAGGTTGACGAGACCACCGGACTTTCCCACAAGGTTATCATAGACTACCCTGCGAACATGCGTCCGAGAATCTCTATAAAAGACCCGCACGGCAAGGCAACGCAGAAGATACCAGGGACAAATACTCCAGCGCGCTACCTGCTGCCTGCTGGTGCTCACATACTTGTTGAGAAGAACGACATCGTATATCCTGGTGATGTCCTTGCAAAGATACCAAGAGAGACCACAAAGACAAAGGACATAACCGGAGGTCTCCCAAGAGTCGCTGAGCTGTTCGAGGCAAGAAGGCCCAAAGAGCAGGCTATCGTTGCGGAAATAGACGGCATGGTGGAGTTCAAGGGTGTGCATAAAGGCATGCGTGTGGTTGTGGTCAAAGGCGGAACAGAACAGAGAGAATACCTTATCCCAAAGGGTAAGCACGTGAGTGTCCACGAAGGCGACTGGGTCAGGGCAGGAGAACCTCTGATGGACGGCTCAGTCAACCCGCACAGCATACTGGACATACTCGGCCCTAACGAGCTTCAGCGCTACCTTGTGGACGAGGTGCAGAAAGTCTATAGGCTTCAGGGCGTTTCTATAAACGACAAGCACATTGAAGTCATCGTAAGACAGATGATGCGGAAGGTATTGATAGAAGACCCTGGAGACACTAACTTCCTCATTGGTGAACAGGTCGACAGAATGGTCTTCCAGGAAACGAACGAGAAGGTCAAAAAGGAAGGCGGTAAGCCGGCACAGGGCAAGCCACTGCTTCTGGGCATAACAAAGGCGTCTCTGACAACTGAAAGCTTTGTGTCCGCTGCATCCTTCCAGGAGACCACAAGGGTTCTTACAGAGGCAGCCATAAACGGTCAGATAGACGAGTTAAGGGGTCTTAAAGAGAATGTAATCATGGGGAGGATTATTCCTGCTGGAACAGGTATGGCGAGATACAGAAATACCCATGTCAAGAGAGAGTTGCCTTTGCTGTCTGAGTTTGCAATCGAAGACTCACAGGAGAGCACTAACTGATTCTTCTGCCCTCTGAAGAAAGGGGTTAATGAGGTTCATTGCAGATGCAATGCTTGGGCGCCTCGCAAGATGGCTGAGGCTGTTGGGATTCGACACGCTCTATTACCCGGATATCACTGACCAGAGACTTCTGAAACTCGCACGGCAGGAAGAAAGATTTATATTGACCAGAGATTCACACTTTCAGAGGAAAGATATCGAGACCTGCCTGTTCATAAATTCGGACGACATTGACAGGCAGGTCTTTCAGGTAATCACAGACCTCCACCTCAGACTGCCGGATAAAAGCAGGTGCGCAAACTGTAACGGTGTTCTCGAAACCGTAAAGAAAAAAGAAATAGCTGACTCTGTGCCAGAATACGTATACCTGAACTTCACACACTTCCAGAGATGCCAAGGCTGCGGTAATGTTTACTGGGAGGGTTCTCATTATCAAAGGCTCAGGCAGAAAGTGCAGGAGTTTTTGAAACATTCCGCTCGGAGTGAAAATTGAAACCGATGAGAAGACAGCTCATTATCTCCATATTCCTGATATTCGTGGTCATAGCCCTAGGCACCGTGGGCTACAGCATATTCGAAGGATGGGGACTGTTCGACTCACTTTACATGACGGTCATCACCATAACCACTATAGGCTTCAAAGAGGTGCACGAGTTGTCTGCAACCGGCAGGGCATTCACAGTAGTGCTGATATTTTTCAGTGTAGGGGCTGTCTTCTACAGCCTGAACAATGCAGCAAGAATACTGATTGAGGGAGAGTTAAGAGATATCTTCGGGAGGAGAAAAGTGAAGAACAAGATCAAACGCTTAAAAGGGCATTACATTGTATGCGGCTACGGCAGAATGGGCAAGATCATCTGTAAAGAACTGAAGAACACAGGTGTTGATTTCGTCATCATAGAGAAAGGGCATATACCGGAAGCAATGGAAAACGACCTTCTTTTTGTGCAAGGCGATGCAACACTGGATGAGACACTAAGGGAAGCAGGCATTGCGAAGGCAAAAGGACTCATTTCTGTGCTTTCCACTGATGCTGAAAACCTCTATGTGGTTCTGAGCGCAAGAGGACTAAACCCTTCTCTGAACATTGTAGCAAGGGCAGTGGAAGAAGGCTCAGAGCAAAAACTTATCAGGGCAGGTGCAGACAGGGCCTTGTCCCCTTATTATATAGGCGGACAAAGAATCGCACATACAGTGCTTAAACCCGCAGTCGTGGACTTCATAGAATTCACAACGCGGGCAGGAAATATAGACATACGAATGGAAGAAATACGCGTGGAGGAAGGTTCGCCAATCGCAGGACAGACGCTTGACCAGTGCGGCATAGGCAGAGAACTCGGTATACTTGTAGTCGCTATAAAAAAGCAAACCGGTCAGATGGAGATAAACCCGACGTACACGACATCAATAGTTTCAGGCGACACCATCGTTGCCATAGGCGAAGTATCAAAACTCAGTGCACTTGAAAATATGGCTAAGAAAAAATGAAAAGTAACATCCTTCTCATTGCAGCAGCAATATTCATCATTTCTGTAATAATAACGCTCAATCTTTTCTTTCAGCAGAATTATCAGGCGGAAATGGCACAGCAGTTCAATAAACAGCAGTTGCTTCTTGCAGAGACCATCTCCGGAAACATACAGCGCAGCCTCGAACACCTGAAGGCAATGTCCGTGACCCTTGCCAGACTACTTGGAAATACCTCTCTGGAAAGAGCAGACCTTGCTGACTTCGTCTCAGACGCATTTGCAGACGTAGGAACAGATATCAGGCTTGACCTTAGAATTTTCGACAAAAACGGTGCTTTAAAATACAGCAGTCTGTCACAGCCTATGGACATCAGCGACCACGTGTTAATAGAGAAAGCGAAGAAACTTCAGGCAGGAAATACAGTAGTGCTTAACAGAGCCGACTTGCAGGAAATCCGCTTTGCCACACCAATTTACAATGACGAAGGGTTGCAGGGGGTAATAGTGCTTAACCTCTGCCTTAACTCCATAAACAGAAAATTCATTGAACCTATAAAGTCAGGAAGTAAAGGCTACGCATGGATGATGGATGCAAGCGGAACACTTCTTTATCATCCGACACAGCCGGAAATGATAGGCAAAAACCTTTACAGGGCTGATGCCTCTTGCTTTAAATGCCATACTTCTTTTGAGGTGGAAAAAAAGATACTGGACAGCGGAGGCACAGGCGTGCAAAGCTACATCGCACCTTTCGGCGAGGACAAAATCATCGCATTCTCAAGAATACAGCTGTCACCTACAGACTTCTGGATAGCATGTGTGTCCATACCCTACACCGAGGTAACTGCAAGTATAAGAAAAAGCATGAAACTGCATTCAATACTTGTCCTTGCCATATTCGGCACTACTGCAATCGCTGCATTCACAATAGTAGTGATAAACAGAAAGAGGATAAAGGCAGAAGAAAGAGCAAAACACGAGGCAGAACTCGAACGATATGCTGCTGAACTTGAAAGAGCCGTAGAAAAACGAACACTTGAGCTTATAAGCGAAAAGGAAAAGCTCGATACCATAGTCAGCACTCTTGATGTGGGAATCTTCCTTGCAGACCACAATAAAAAGATTATCTGGGTCAACAGAACACTAAAGGACTGGTTTGGCGAAGACAGGATTAATGATCTAAACCTTGAAGACATCTACGGAGGCGCAGAGGTTAGCTCCACTGTCAACAATAAAATGATTCAGGAAGTCGTCTACCACACACTTGGTAAAAGAAAAGGATATTTTCAGATAACATCAACCCCTCTTGTTGGACCAGACGGTAATATGCAGCTTCTCGGGCTTATACATGACATAACAGAGATAAAGCGATTTGAGGAACAGATGGCACATTCGGAAAAACTTGCCTCTCTTGGACGCCTCACCGCAGGCATCGCACACGAAATAGGAAACCCGCTGACATCCGTATTCTCCTTCCTGCAGATACTCAGAGAAAGAGAAACCGACGACTTTAAAAAGGAAAGCCTTGACACAATCCTCTTTCATATAAACAGAATTGCAGAGATTGTAAGACAGCTCTCAGGCATGTCAAAACTTCCTCCGACCGAATTCAAAGAGGCACAAATCAATGACCTCATTGAATCCTCCCTCCTGCTCATGCAATATGACAAGAGGGCAAAAGCCATATCAGTCAAGAAAGAGCTTTCACCCTTACCTCCGGTGGTTACAGACGCAAACCAGTTGACACAGGTCTTCGTTAACCTGATACTTAACGCTGTGGATGCAATGCCAGAAGGCGGAACACTTACAATAAGAACCAGAGAGACCGAAGAAAACATAGTGGTAGACTTCGAAGACACAGGGATGGGAATACCAAGAGAAAACCTCAAAAAAGTCTTTGACCCCTTCTTTACCACAAAAGACAAAGGCACAGGGCTTGGACTCTCTGTAAGCTATAATATCTTAAAGAGGCTTGGCGGAGACATATCTGTCGAAAGCGAGGAAAACAAAGGCACTACATTTACCGTAACCATTCCGAAGAAAAAACATGAATAAGATACTTGTTGTAGACGACGAAAAAGACATCTGCAGGGCTTTAGAGTTTCTGCTTTCAGGCGAGGGATACTCTGTCACGACAGCGCTGAGCGGAGAAGAAGCCATAGAACTGCTTAAGAAAACAGATTTTGATGTCGTGCTCACAGACCTCAAGATGGATAAGGTGGACGGCATAGCCGTGCTGGAGGAGGCAAAAAGACTCAACCCTGAAACAGCAGTTATTCTAATGACTGCATATGCCTCTGTGGAGTCTGCTGTTGATGCAATGAAAAAAGGCGCATCGGATTACATAGTCAAGCCCTTTATAAACGAAGAGATACGGCTGACAATAAAACGGGTGCTTGAACAGATGCGTCTTCAGTCAGAAAACATCGCCCTTAAAAGAGAACTCAGTCAACGCCGGGGAAGATGCAAAGAGATAGTCTTTAACTCCGAGTCCATGCACCGGATATTTGACCTGCTTGATAATGTAACTCCTACAAAGAGTAATATCCTTCTGCTTGGGGAATCCGGCACTGGCAAAAGTCTTATAGCCGAGACCATACACTGTAACAGTCCAAGAAGAGACAAGGCTTTTATCTCTGTAAACTGCTCTGCAATACCTGAGACCTTGCTTGAATCAGAACTCTTCGGCTACAGAAAAGGCGCATTCACAGGTGCAGTCTCTGACAAAAAAGGACTCATACTCATGGCAGACGGAGGCACACTCTTCCTTGATGAAATCGGAGACATGCCTCCTGCACTTCAGGCAAAACTCCTTAAGGTGCTTGAATCAGGCGAAGTCCTCCCACTTGGAGATACAAAACCGAAACATTCAGACATCAGGCTTATATCCGCAACAAACCAGAACATAGAAGAAAAAATTAAAAACGGCACTTTCAGGGAAGACCTCTACTACAGAATAAACGTAATAGAAGTAACAATACCTCCACTGAGACAGAGAAAAGAAGACATACCTCTTCTCGTAGACCACTTCATAAAAAAATTCTCTGCCCAGAACCAGAAAAACATAAAAGGCATAACAGAAGAAGCAATGCAGGTTCTTATGAAATATTCATGGCCTGGCAATGTAAGAGAACTTTCAAACGTGATAGAAAGGGCTGTAGTCATTTCAACCGGTGAGATGATTGATGTGAAAAGCCTTCCGCCGAAAATCACCTTTCAGGAGCAAGCCGCCCAGTCCTTGAAGGAAAAGATGAACGAATACGAGAAAAATATAATCCTTACGACATACGAAGCAAACAACCGGAATAAAGAGGCGACTGCCCGTGCCCTTGGAATAGACCTCGCAACACTTTACAGAAAGATGAAGAAACTCGGAATAGGGGATTAGCCCTCAAGCAATTTTCTTAACACTCTCCTTATCCACTGTCTGGTGAAGTCTCACAGAGCCTATTTTTTCAGGAAGCGTAAACCTTAGTGTGCCTGCAAGGGCTTTTTTGTCCAGCTCCATTGCCCTGAGCATACCGTCCTTGTCTATGTCCGCAGGCAGTGCGTAAGGAAGACCATAGTCTTCTATGATGGCTTTTATCCTCAAGACCTGAGCTTCATCCATAATGCCCAGTGCCTCTGACAGCTTTGCCTCCAGGTGCATGCCGATTGCCACTGCCTCACCGTGAAGATAGTCAGTATAGCCTGTCACAGTCTCCACAGCATGCCCTATGGTATGCCCATAATTCAATATAGACCTGAGTCCTGCCTCCCGCTCATCCTTTGAAACAACCTCTGCCTTTATCTCGCATGAACGTCTAATAATGTGCGTAAGCGCCTCTTTGTTCAGGTTCAGAATTTCCTGCTTGTTCTTCTCAAGGAAGCTGAAAAACTCTTCATCCCAGATGACACCGTATTTTATGACTTCGGAAAGCCCTGCGAGGAATTCTTTTCTGGGCAGGGTTTTAAGTGTGTCAACGTCTATCCACACGAGTGAGGGCTGCCAGAATGTGCCTATCATGTTTTTGCCAAGGGCATGGTTTACACCTGTCTTTCCGCCTACTGAACTGTCAACCTGTGCAAGAAGCGTGGTAGGAACCTGCACAAACGCAATCCCCCTCATATAAGTGGATGCGGCAAACCCTGCTATGTCGCCTATTACTCCACCGCCCAGGGCAACAATAACAGACTTCCTGTCAAGTCTGTGCTTGAGAAGCTCCCCGTAGATATATTCCACCCAGAGCAGGCTCTTGTATTCTTCTCCGTCAGGTATGGTTACCACAATTGGATTAAACCCGGAAGCCTTCAGCGAATCTGTAACCTTTTCGCCATAAAGCTCATAAACCGTGGGATTGCTTATGACCGCAATATTCGGGCTGAACTTAAACCCTTTAAGAGCCTCGCCTATGCCATCGAGTATTCCGCTTTCGATTACTATATCGTAGCTTCTTTGTCCGAGTTCTACTTTTACTTTCTCCATTTTATTCCCTATGAGGCCGGGGTTTCTTCTTTTATTCTGGCGAGTATTTCCTCTGCTATCTCATGCGGGGTCTTACCTTCGGTGTCTATCATTATGTCTGCCTTTTCATAATACGGCTTTCTGAAGCTTAGAAGCTCTTTTATTTTTTTAATCGGGTCTTCGACCTGAAGCAAAGGTCTTTCGTTGTTGTCCTTTGTTCTTTCGAATATGGTTTCAGGAGTTGCAGTCAGGCAGATGATAACCCCATTGGCTCTGAGTGCATCCATGTTTTCCTGTCTGAGGACTGCGCCGCCGCCTGTCGAGATTATGAGATTTCTGCCCTGTGAAACCTTCTTTATCTCCGCTGTCTCAAGGTCTCTGAAATACGGCTCTCCGAACTGTGCAAAAATCTCAGTTATAGTCATGCCTGCGGTTTTCTCTATCTCTGCATCCACGTCCACCTGATTAAACCCGGTAAGCCGTGCCAATTCCCTGCTTACAGCAGTCTTGCCTGTTCCCATAAATCCGGTAAGAACGATGTTCTTCATTCTGCCCTCTTAAAAACCCCTCAGGGATTTAAGATACGACTTATAGTTTTGTTTTGTCTCTTTGATGCTGTCCCCTCCGAATTTTTCAAGGAAGGCATCGGCAAGAACAAGACACATCATTGCCTCGCCAATGACCGATGCTGCAGGAACAGCACACACATCAGAGCGCTCATAAGCCGCCCTAACCGATTTCTTCGTGATTATATCCACGGACTTAAGAGGTCTTTTCAATGTGGGAATAGGCTTCATCGCTGCCCTTATGATTACAGGCATTCCATTGGTCATTCCGCCTTCTATCCCACCTGCGTTATTGCCCTTTCTGGAAAAAGACTTTTCAGCATGCCTGTAGGAGATTTCATCCATAACTTCTGAGCCAAATCTTTCAGCCATCTTAAACCCCAGACCTACCTCCACTCCTTTTATAGCCTGAATGGACATCAGAGCCTGCGAAAGCCGTCCGTCAAGGCGCCTGTCCCACTGGATGTGGCTTCCAAGCCCTGGTGGAACACCGAGGGCAAAAACCTCAAACACGCCTCCAAGGGAATCCCCCTCTTTTAATGCCCTGTCAATAAGCTCAATCATCCTTTTAGATGCTTCTCTGTCAGGGCACCTTACAGGTGATGCCTCAGCTTTCTTAAATAAAGACATCAAGTCCTTTGCTTGAGGATTGATGCTGACACTCCCTATGCTAGTTACATAGCTTCCGACGGTTATATCGAATTCAAGAAGGAATCTTCTGCAGACTGCACCAAGGGCGACCCTCATAGCCGTTTCTCTGGCGCTTGAACGCTCAAGGATATTTCTTATGTCGTGCACTCCGTATTTCAGTGCACCTGCAAGGTCTGCATGTCCGGGGCGAGGTCTTGTCACCGGCTCTATACACCCATTGTATTGTTTATCAACTGACATTGCTTCGTGCCAGTTCTGCCAGTCCTTGTTCTCGATAACAAGTGTTATTGGACTGCCGATTGTCCTGCCCCATCTTACGCCTGAGAGAATCTCCACACGGTCGGACTCTATCTTCATGCGTCCGCCTCTTCCGTAACCGGTCTGCCTTCTTTTAAGCTCCCTGTCTATGTCATCAGAACAAAGAGGAAGACCTGATGGAATGCCTTCAAGCACTCCGGTAAGCGCTCTTCCGTGCGATTCTCCTGCAGTAAGAAATCTAATAGTTCTCATAGCCTGAAATTACCCGCAGGTATTATATGTGGTATACGCGGAATTTTCAAATGGGCAAAGCTCTCTACGGATTTACAGTTACGTTTGCAATTGCGGTTGCACCGACTGAATCCTCAACCGTAGTTTCTGATGCAACCACATCAGGGTCTATTGTAAAGGATGTAATGCCTTTGCCGAGTGCGCCCGGGCTTGCAATAATAGAGGCATTATCAGAATACACATAAAGGGCGCGGCTTTCATAATATGTTCCGCTTGCAATTGGAGGAGCACCGTCTGTTTGTGCAGAAAACTCCACGTAGCTATGAGATATTTAAAAAGTCTCTTCCGCCCTTTCGACAATCTTCGGTGTTATAAGTATAAGAAGCTCAGTTTGAGGTTTCTGCACAGTCCTTGTTTTAAACAGCCAGCCTAAGATCGGGATTCTGCTTAGAAGCGGAATCCCTGTATCGCTCTTACTGTCCTCGCTTGTATAAATGCCGCCGAGCACAAGTGTTTCTCCGTCTTTGACAAGCGCTTGAGTCCTTATACTCTTTTTGTCTATTCCTGTTTCGCCGCCTTCAAGCACAACAGGTGAGTCCTTGGCAGCGTCTATTTTCAGCTTTATATAGCCGTCAGGCGTAATCTGCGGGGTCACCTTAAGGTTCAAATTTGCATCCACGAATTCTGTCTTTGTTCCTTCGGCAGTCGTAGTCTGAACCGGTATGCTCTTGCCCTGCACTATCTCAGCCGGCTGATTATCCATCGTAAGGACTCTCGGATTGGCAAGCTTTCTCGACTTGCCGACTGTCTCCAGAGCTTCAAGCGAAAGAGCCACCTGAACCGTGTTACCAGAGCCGATAGTCATGCCGATTCCTGTCTTACGCGCAGCCTCTGAGCCTGCAGTTGCTCCGAAAGAGGTCACAGGAGTATTTACAGAAAAGTCGCCGCTGATAGGAGTGCCCTCCTGCCGGCCAGTAAATGTGCCACCCCATCTTATACCCAGTGTGCTCGTGTAATCGCTGTTGACCTCGACTATCTTCGCTTCTATCAGCACCTGCTTGGGTGGAGTATCCCATCCCTTAATACGCTCCTTTATCTTCGCTATATTTTCCGCTGTATCGTTTATACTGAGGGTGTTCTTCCATTTAAGCAGAGTAATGCTGCCTCTTGGACTCAAAAGCTTTGCGCTCTTAATGGAGTTCAGTATGTCACTTGCATCTGCATAATTTATGGGTATGTCCTCTTGCACAAGCTCTGCTGCCTTCATCCGTGCTTCTTTAAGTCTTACTTCCTCCTGCTGCCATTTCGCAAACACACTGGCAGGAGCAATCGTCAGAATATTGCCTTCTATGGACATACCGAGATTGAACGTCTGAAGTATAATCTCCAGAGCCTGATCCCATGGAACATTCATGAGCTTGAGCGTTATCCTGCCTTTTACCTGAGGGTGAATCACAACATTGTAGCCGCTTACCTCTCCAAGGAACCTGAATATCGGAACAATGTCTGCATCCTGAAAATCAAGAGATATCTTTTTACCTTTATACTTACTCACCGGCTCTGGAACTTCCTCTTCAGCAACTTCTGCCTCAGCTATTTCTGCAACAACCTGCTCCTCTTCCACAGAAAAGGCGATTACAATGGAGTCAGCCTCTGCAGAAGCGGAAAACTCCACTTCCTCTTTAAGATCCACCACAAGCCTTACCTTGCCCTCATGCATTCCATACCTGAGAGCCTTTACAGGATAAATAACAGTATCCGGCAGGGATGCTTCCATGGATACATCCGGAACATCTATCACAATACGGTCTTTGAGCGTAAATACATTCGGTGAAAACAAACCATCACCCTCAATTATCAGCTTCACAGTGCCGTCTGAATAATCGAACCTGACATCGCTTATCTTTGTTGCCTCCTCAGCTTCCGCCTCTTCGGCTACCTCCACCTCTTGCTCAACAGCCTCCAGCTCCTCAACCTCTTCTGCTTCCTCCACGACCGGTAAAACGTCTTCTTCTATCCCTTTCTTCACTGCAAGTATAAGAGAGCCGTCTGTAAATTGCGGCTCTATATTGGAAGGCGAATCAAGCAGTATCTCTATCTTTGTGCCGGACACAGGAGTATCCACCTTCATAACCCTTACTTCCGAGATGCCTGCCTTGTCAGAAACAATCTTTCCTTCTGCTGAACCGACTCCAATACCCGGCAGATCAACAACTACGATGTAAGGGTCCATAGGCTTGTAAATGGTATAAGAAGGAACACTGACACCGCTTAGCTTTACCTCAACAGCATTGTCTGTCACCTCAATACCTGTGATTACCTGCTCCTGAGCAACCGCCTGCCCTTTTACACCGCCGGCGGTGGCACAGCCTATCAGGCTAAGACTTAATAAAAATAAAAGAATATAAATGGCTTTTTTGCTCATTCTACCTCCTCTTCACGGAGTTTTAACACAGTGTCTTGTGGTCTTAATCGCCCCTTGTAGTCACGTATGAACTCCCTTACTATAACTGCATTCTCTGTAATGCGCTTTACCTTTCCCCCATGAATTCCAACAGGCATGTCTTCTTTTAATGTATAGTATTTTCCGTCAGGTAATCCCACAAGTGCATAATATTGCTTTTCATCCCACATTATGGCAATCAGCTTAAACTGACTGACATCATAGTCTTCAACCGGTATCAGCCGTTTTACCTTTCTCTCTTCTTTAGCTTTCTTTGCTGCTGCTATTATCGAAAGAAACGGGTCTCGTCTTCCTTCAGAAGTATATATATAAACCTCTTTTTTGACCTCAAGCTTTTCTTCTGCCTGAACTTGCACAGGCAGAAAACCAATACTCAAAAACACGAGGACAACTGCTAACTTTTTCATCTTGCCCTACCTCTTGGCTTGCCCTTCGCTTTTTCTTCTTCTTCGGCTGCCGTAAAAGTAACTGCAGAAAAGCTTACACGCAGAATTACTTCATCCCTTTTCAGCACTGGATTGGTAAGCTTAATATTGGATATATTCACTATTCTGTCGAGTTCTGTCAAACTGCTGAAGAATTTTCCAAGCTTGTGATAACTTCCGATAAGACTTACCGCTACCGGCACCTCATATACTATGCCGCTTTTATGCTTTCTTCGATCAGCCGGCTTCCAGGAAATTATCTGAAGTCCAGCTTTTATTCCAAGGTCAGAGACCTGTTTCAGCAAAGGCGATATCTCTTTTTCCTCTGGCAGATGCTCTTCCAGCTCTTTAAGCCTCTTTCTGAGCTTTTCATTTTCCACCTTAAGTGTCTCGAGCTTACCAGCCATGCTCTGACTTTTTGCAATGTCGTTTTCCTGCTTCGCTATCTCCTGTCTGAGACTCTCTATCTGTTTATTCTTGGGTATAACAGCCAGAAACACAAATGCCACGACGAACACTATCGTCGGAACTATAGCTATCGCTATGCGAGCAGGCTTTGGAAGATTCCTTATGTCTATCTTTGCCATTCTATATCCTGATCTTTAAAGTAATTTTAAATGAATATACATCTATGCCTTGTTCCTGAGTCTGTCGGGTTTCACGAAGAATTACTTCTTCAAAAAGCTCTGAACCTTTCAGGTTCTGCACATAGTTGACAATGTCAAAATTTGAAAACCCAACCCCGCTAATACTCATGTTCTCACCAGTTATAATCATTGACCTAAGCCACACACCTTCAGAAAGACGCTTGCTCATCTCATCGAGTATCTTGGCAGGCATGCTCTGGTTTTTTGCAAGCTTCTCTATTATCTCCTTCCTCTGCATGAACTTCTTGTTGAGCCTCTCAAAATCCTTTACCTCTTTTATCCTTTCCTGAAGTGCAGCGAGCTTTTTGGCATTTGCAGCCTTTTGTTCTTCAAGAGTGGTTATCTTTGACTTCAAGGAATAAAAGACATAGAAGGATATGACTAGAGAGATGGTCAGGAACAATGCCCCAACCATAACAAAAGTTGGCACTGGTTTAGGTTTTTTCTTTCGTTTAACCGGCAGTAGGTTGACTTTTATCATCTATCCCCCAGCCTTCTTATGGCAAGACCAACAGCGACCGCTGCCATACAGCCTACATCCTCAATATATGTAGTATCGAACTTACTCGGTATGCTTATATTCCTAAACGGCTCTGCAATTTTCACCTCTACTCCCATTCTTTCAGCAAGGAGAGCGGGAAAATCCTTTATAAGAGCACCGCCGCCGCTGAGAACTATCTCGTGGACTTCCTCCTGCAACGTCGTGCTTCTGAAATAATCAAGGGAACGGGTTATCTCACCAACTATTTCCTCAGAGGCAGAGATCAAAACCGCCTGCACATCCTCTTCAGAAACACCTTCTACAGCCTCGCCTTTTTTAAGCCGCTCAGCATTCTCATAACTTATATTGAATTCTTTCTGAAGCACCTCGGTCTGCGTGCTGCTTCCTATGGAACTGTCCCTTGTAAAAACAGACATTCCTCCCTTTAGAACATTTAGATTTATCGTGCTTGCACCTATGTTGACTAAAGCCACATTCTTGTCAGGCTCAATCTCATAGTTAATCTCATACATATTACCCAATGCAAATGCGTTCACATCAACCACTACAGGATTAAGTCCTGCCTCTTTGACAACCGCAGTATACTCATTGATAATGTCCTTTTTGACAGCCACCAGCATAACATCCATCTGCCCTGGCTCTTCCTTAGGACCAAGTATCTGGAAATCAATGTTTACATCTTCTACATCAAAAGGCACATACTGCTCTGCCTCGAACTTTATAGACTCGCTTAATTCCTCTTCTGACATCTCTGGCAAAGATATTCGCCTTATGATAACCGACGCATGGCCGGCAATCCCTATGGCTGCATTCTTTGCACGCACCCGTGCCTTCTTTAAAAGCTCTTTTATGGATTCTACAAGCCTCAGGGAGTCTATTATGGAGCCTTCAACAATAAGCTCAGGTGGAAGAGGAAGCATGTCGAACAACTCGAGCTCATAACCTGCCTTCTTCTCCTTAAGCTGAACAACCTTAAGATAACTTGAGCCAATATCCAGCCCTATCGTGCCTTTTCCACCGAAAATCATTACGTTATTAATACCGAAATTTTCATGGCTTGTCAAGCATTTTTTTCGTTAAATTCATTATTTTTAGACAAATCTTAAAATATTAGTTTAAGGTTTTGGGCAGATGAAAAAGCCTCTCCGGTTTTATTCGGTTGTCGGAGACAACACCAATACCGAAGAGTCTTCCCTCCGGGTCTTTTAATCTCAGATACTCGCCATAAGAGAATTTCTCTGCACCTTTGTATATAACAGTAGTGCCGTTGGATATTAATGAGAAGTCCTTAGATGTCAGAATAATGTCTTTGAGGTGCTCCAAAGCCGCATCTATAGAGCAGATAGCGTTTTTTTTCTGGGCAAGCTCCTCTGGTGTTGCAGCGTCTTCGATTCTGAATTTCCCTATTTTTATCCTTCTTAACTCTGTCATATGAGCACCTGTGCCAAGGGCAGAGCCTATATCATCGCACAGGCTTCTTATATAAGTGCCTTTTGAGCAAGACACCCGAAACTGAAGAAACGGAAGCTCCAGCTTCGTCACAGACAGCTCATATATCTGAACCGTCCTTTCTTTTCTTTCAACCACAATTCCTCTTCTTGCCAACTTGTAAAGAGGCTTTCCCGAGACCTTTACCGCTGAATACATCGGCGGCATTTGTTTAATCGTGCCTTTGAACCTCTCAAGCACACTGTTTATCTGTGCCTCTGTGACAGAGAAATCTTCTTTTTTCTCGATAATCTTGCCCTCTGCGTCATATGTATCAGTGCGTTCGCCGAGTTTCAAAGTCGCGAGGTATTCTTTGTCAAGGTCTGAGAGAAAGCGGGTTATCTTGGTCGCCTCACCGACACAGACTAAAAGGACTCCGGTGGCAATAGGGTCAAGTGCACCTGCATGACCTGCCTTTCCAACCCCAAAATGCTTTTTTACTACATTGACGGCTTCCTGAGAGGTAATGCCCTTTGGCTTGTCTAAGATGACGACTGCATGCATTTAAATATTTTAGCAGAGTTTCTACCTAATATAAATTCCATACAGACTGTAGACAAAGTGTCCTGTTATTGTAAGGGTGTCCTCCTGCCAGCTTTCAGGCAGGGGCCAGTAAGGTGCAGCGTCCTGAAGAGCCTGAAGCGCTGCCTCATCAAGTATGCTTTTTCCTGATGTCCTTAAAAGCTCTACATCTCCAAGAGAACCGTCTTTATTTATCACAAACCTTATGTAAAGGTCTCCGTAAATCCCCTTTGATGCTGCTTCCTCAGGATACCTCCATACGCCTTCTATCTTCTCCTTCAGTCTCATCATATAGCCATAATATTTAAACTCCCTTGTGCTGAATGTAACACCATCTTCAACCGGAGGCATATGCTTTTTTGCAAGCATTCCTATAACCTCACGGTCAAAGAGCTTTTGCAGTTGCCCGCCTGGAAAGGCGTGCCTTCCTGCTTCTGCTTTCCCCTTCGAGGCTATCTCCGGCGCTTTCTCTTCAGCAGAGGGCTTTTCAGCCTCAGCCGATACTGCCGGAGGCAACTTCACCAGCCCTGATTCTTTCTTTGCCTCAGTTATTGTCTTTACTTCACTTGAGGCTTCAGGAGGCGGCAGCTCCTTAACTGGTTTTGTCTTCTGCGGGCGAGCATACTCCTTGGGCTTGATGGTCTTTGTCCTTGGGACTAAGGCAGTCTGCTCTCTTATAATCCTTATAAAGTAGGGTTTGCTTATGGCCTTTTGATGTTCATTCAAAGGGATAGAGTAAAGCATAACCAACACAAGAAAATGCGCGGTAAGGGATAACCAGAGGAACCTTCTAAGAGTCAACATCCTACTTATAGTTTAGTATATTGGAGCGGATGGAGGGTCAAACTATGAATTTTCTGAAGATGTTTATATAAGAGAGGAGTGCTCCTTTGTCTGCCTTTTTGTTCAGCCAGAGCCTCATGGAAGCCTCCTGCACATAAGGACGCTCGCATATGGAGACGAACTTTTCCATCGAGGCGTCATCTTTAAGGAAATATCTCCAGAGTCTTTTCATAAGGGAAAACCTTGTATGAAATCTTTTCTTCCAGAGTTTTTTATACTCCGAGGGCTTGTCACGGATTACAGCCTCGGCAGCAAACTGTGCAGCCTTCATTGCATAGTATATTCCCTCAAATGTCAGGGGCATCACCTGTCCTGCTGCATCGCCTGCAAAGAGTATCCTGCCTTTATTGAACACGTTGCTGCCCCACAGGGGCACCTTGTATCCCCTCAGAGAATCGCCTGCAGGCAGTTGTCTTCGCTTAAGGAAGTTTTCATGAAGCGCCCTGAGCCCTTTTATCCGGAAGCCGCCTGTGCCTGTGGAAACGTACTCTCCATGCGGAAAGACCCATGAATAAAACCCTGGCGCATGCTCTGAGCCGAACCAGAACTCACAGGAATCGGTAAGAGGGGATTCAAGTCTCTGGGTAATCACATAGCAGGCCATCGGAGGGGTCACCCCTGCCGACACCAGAGCCCTCGAGTTTATGCCGTCCGCTGCAATAACATAATCAGACGTTATCCTCACAGGGCTGTCCCCTACGATTACCTCGGATATAATCTGCCTTCCGATTTCAAGAAATCTTCTGAAGCGTCCTTGCAGCAACTCCGCACCTGCGTCCTCTGCCTTCTGCCTGAGTATTGAATCAAACTGCCCTCTCTCCACCATGGCGATAAAGCCGCCTTTGAGGTTCACCTCGACTGTTCTGCCTGAGGGGGAGACCATTTTGATCTTCCTTATCTGTTTTTTAACCGGAGCGTACGGAAGGTCAAGCTCTTCAAAGGCGCCAGAAGGTATACCTCCCCCGCATGGCTTGACAAAAGAAAAGTCTTTTTCGACAAGAACAGTATCTACATTGTTTTCAGCAAGCACTCTTGCAGCAGTAGAGCCTGCAGGCCCGCCGCCTATGACAAGCACCTTTGTCCTGAGAGAAGCACTGCTCCTTTTTACTCCAGAATTTGTAACCATCTAAACCATACCAAAAGAAAGAGGAAGTCTGTGTCCTCTTTAAAACCCTGGAGGAAAGGGACAGTGTATGTGCGCCCTCTTTACTCCTGAATGCCCCTCCAGAAAATAAGCCGAAATCTTAAAAAAGAAATCTCCCACTGAGCCTGAAACCGTACCGTCTCTGTTTTCTCCCCATGCAAGGGTCTTCTGGTTATTGTTTACGGCTATTATCAGGTATATATGCTCAGGTCTCATGCTCTGTATGTCCTCTTTGCTCGGTATCGGAAGTCCTTTCGTTGCTCCAAACTGTGTATGTGAGTGAAAATCACCGATTATCTGAAGCTTGTCGAATTTTTCAAGAATAGGCTCTATCTTCTTATGATTTTTTTTGTGATATACAACACCTTTATGCCTTCTGCTTGCCGCCTGAAAACTGAACGCATGTTCCACTATAAACCTGTCCTCAAGTTTATATCCGAGGAGAAAACCAAGACACTCTTTCTTATAAACCTCTGCCGACCCTAAAAGGAGCGCCAAAAAGGCGTTTTCCGACAGATATACCCTCATTTTTAAAAAGCAATGTTTACCTTTCGGGCGGAATCCTCACAGTCATTACCGGACACAAAGCGTTTCTTACAACTTTTGCGGCTGTAGAGCCGAAGAAAACTCTGTCAAGCCCCTTTCTGCTGTGCGTGCTCATTATTATAAGGTCTATTTTATTTTCCTCGGCAAACTGTATAATTTCTTCATACGGCACGCCTCTCAGAACAACACGCTCGATGTCCTTATGTCCCCTGAGTTCTTCAACACAACACCTGTCGAGCTCTTTTTCTGCGCCCTTGTGCATGTCCTTGTAAAGTTCATCCATATTTATGTGCGGCACATACCAGCCAACCGATTGCATAATGTCGTAAATCACATGCACTATGTAGAGTTTTGCATTATACCGCTTCACCATATCAGCTACATACGGGATTGCAACCGCTGCCCCCTCTGAAAAATCCGTTGGAAACAGAATCCTTTTAATTTCCATATCTAAGCCTCCTTGTAGTATTTTGCAGCATCCTCAGGGGATGTAGTCAATATATAAAACCCTGCACCCCATTGAATTCCGGACTCTCTCATAAGCCGTGGTGCCACCTCTATGTGCCAGTGAAAATCATCACCCAGCGTATGCCAGTGGTTTCTTCGCGGTATCCTGTTAGGCGCAGTATGAATAACATAATTATATGCAGGCTCTTTAAGCATTACCCTCATCTTCTTTATAAGCGAGGTCATCACCTGACTAAGGTCTTCCATTTCCTCAGGGCTTGCCTCTTCAAATGCGCATCCGTGCCTCTTGGGCATCACCCAGAACTCAAACGGAAATTTGGGTGCATAAGGACAGAAGGCGACAAAATTCTCCGTCTCTGTTATCAGCCGTGATGCCATCCTTAGCTCTTCCTCAATTATATCGCAAAAAATACACCTTTCCTTATAGGCATAGTACTGCTTTGCACCGTCAAGCTCTCCTTTTATGAGCCGTGGTATTACAGGAGTGGCAATAAGTTCTGAGTGAGGATGCGAATATGTTGCTCCTGCCAGCCTGCCTGAGCTTTTGCAAATAAGCACATACCTTATTCTGGCATCTTTTTCAATCTCGGTGATTCTCATCTTGTAAAGCTCGAGCACTCGTCTGAACTGCTCTGCTCCTAAGTCTTCAGGGTTTTTGTCATGTTCCGGACTTTCGATAATCAGCTCGTTTACGCCGATGCTGTTCATTCTGTCATACATGCCAATGCCTTTTCTTCCGAGTTCGCCTTCTGTTTCAAGGATGGGTTTTATATTGGGTATTGCCCTTGTCCACCAGCCTGCAGTGTCCGGAGCCGTGCCTTCGGCCCTGATAGCTGCTACCTCAGGAGGGGTTTCTGCCTCCTTGCCAGAACATAAAATACACGGTTCGTTCTCAATGCTTTCGGAGGAAACATTTAGAGCATCCGGCGGCAAAGAGTTGCTGAAGACAGCCACCCATCTTCCAAGCAAAGGGTCTTTTCTGAGTTCGTGCATTATTCCTGTGCTTCGTATATGATTTTAAGCCCTTTTAAAACAAGGGCTGGCTCTACAAAGTCAACTCTTTTAAGATTCGGCAGGACAACCTCCAGAAACCCGCCTGTAGCCGCAACCTTATACTGCTCACCCTCTAACTCCTCAACCTCGGATATAATCCGCTCGACTGCACCTGCTGTGCCGTATATGATACCAGAAAGTATACAGTCTGCTGTATTCTTTCCAAGAGCAGAGGATGCTCTGGTAACCTCTACCTTCGGCAGCTTTGCAGTCTCTGACCAAAGGGCGCGGCTCATAAGCCCTATCCCTGGCAGTATCGCTCCCCCTTTGTATACATTGCCGCTTCCTACAAAATTAACTGTTGTGGCAGTTCCGAAGTCCACAACCGCAACAGGCGCACCAAAAAGCCTTACAGCTGCGAACGACGCTGTAAGCCTGTCTGCACCTAATTCCTCAGGAGATTTTATATCAAGCTTTAAACCTTTAACCACCTGCGGGCTGACAACCAAAGGCTCTTTGCCTGAAAGCTTTCGCACCCCTTCTTTCACAACCTCGGTGTGCCCTGGCACAACAGAAGATATTACTACCCCTTCAGGCGCTTTGTCTATACCTTCCATCTTTAAAATACTTTCCAGTTCGTTCCTGTACCACAGAGGAGACCTCAAAGGACGCGTATTCAGCTTATGAACAATAAGCCCGTCTACAAAAAGACCGACGTTTATAGACGTGTTGCCTATATCTATGGCAAGAAGGGACAGAGTCCTTTTCTCACCAGAACCTGTGTTCACCTTGCGCATTTTTCTCCCTGTGTCTCTTTCATTGCACAGCAGTATGCTCTCTCAGCACCGTCAAGTCCCCAGAGCTTATAGTCCTTACCGAACCATCAGGGGTCTTCAGAATGAGCCTTCCTTCCTCGTCTATGTCCACTGCAAGACCGATAAAGGTCTCTTTGCCTGATGTGACTTTTACATTTCTTCCAAGAGTCGAAGACAAGCGTCTCCACTCGTTTAAAATAACCTCTGGAGTCTTCTTTAAAATCTTAAGCTTACCGTCCATCTCGTTGAGTATTCCGGCTACGAGTGTCGTTCTCTTGTGCTTTTTCCTCGTCTCCTTAAATATAGAGGTTGCAAACGTGCGGATGTCAGCAGGAAAATCCGTGAGCTTCATGTTCACGTTTATGCCTATGCCGATTACTGCAAAGAGGATTCTGTCCGGCTCGGAACGCATCTCAAGCAGTATGCCACCAAGTTTTTTATCCGACACTACAAGGTCATTAGGCCATTTTATGCGAACATCCACCCCTGTAAGTTCTTTTAAAGCCGACGCACATGAGACAGCACTGACAAGCGTAAGAAGGGTTGCATCTTTGGGCAGGATGTTTGGTTTTAAGATTACACTCATGTATATATTTGCATTTGGCGGTGAATGCCATTTTCTTCCAAGTCTTCCCTTGCCTTTCCTCTGGCTGTCTGCTATGACGACAGTGCCTTCCGGAGCTCCTTTTTCTGCAAGTTTCATTGCAAGGTCGTTCGTGGAGTTGACTCTTCTAAGAAAAATTACTTCCTTTCCGAGCGTGCCTTTTACGGATGTTTTGATTTCTTCGGCTGAAAGGTCAGGAGTGCTTACAAGTTTATACCCTTTGCCTTTTGAGGCTTCTATTACAAAGCCTTTTCCCCTTAATGCGTTTATTCTTTTCCAGAGTGCCGCCCTCGTTATGCCCAAGGCGGCACTCATCTCTGCGCCTGAAAGAAATCCGCTCTTTCTTTTTAAAAGAAGTTCAAGGAGATGAATCCCCTTCTTTTTAGCCGAATTTTTATCCACCCTGCAAATTCAAAGAGGGAATAAGTCCGTTATCCCTCTTCTTTGAGAATGATAACCTCTATTTTTCCTTTCAGTGCATCAGCGAATTTTTCTGCGTCTTTTTTCGAGCCGACTATAGAACCGTAGTGCATAGGGATTGCAACCTTTGGCTTTATATCAAGTGCTGCCTTTACTGCCTCTTCAGCAGTCATCACATACGTGCCGGAAACAGGAAGAAGAGCGATATCGCATTTGAAGTCCTTCATTTCAGGGATGTAGTCCGTATCCCCTGCTATGTAAATCCTCTGACCTTCTACAGTGAATATATATCCAACCCAGTTGTTATGCCTTGGGTGAAACGGCTTATTCGTATTATAAGAAGGCACTGCCTCTATGTCTATGCCTGAAATATTAATCTTATCTCCTGGCTTTACGGTCTTCACATTGCCTGAGAGCTTTCCTGCACAGTCCGGTGTAGCCACTATCACGGTGTCCGGTCCCTGTATCTTCTCTACGTCTTCTGGCGAGCAGTGGTCATAGTGTTCGTGGGTGATGAGTATTATGTCGGCTTTGTCCTTTTTCCTGAGCTTGAACGGGTCTGTGTATATCGTCTTTTCGCCTACGATCTTGAATGTGTCATGTCCAAGCCAGTGAATGTTCTTTGTCATCTTCCTTACCTCCTTTCCTCCTGCCCATGCATATACAGGAAGAATAAAAACTAAAAGAATTATTAGCTTTTTCATTGTATCCTCCCTGCATCCGGCAATTGTTAAAAACACTGCCCTGAAACCCGTGACTCAATTATATCACAGAAAAAACTTCTTAAAAGGAGATATATCACTAAGGCTGGCTTTTAAATATAAACGGAAATAGAGCGTTCTGATTCAGGCTGCTGGTGCTGCTCATCTGCGCGAGAGGCTTCCCTGTAAAGCTCCTGTATTGCCTGCATTTCGAGCACAGATGCGCGTGCTGCAACCGCCAAGTCCTGCGGTGACGGGTCAGCAGGTGCAAGAGCCGCAGCCCTTACCTGCCGCATCTTCGCTATGGTCTCTTCAGGGTCTTTCTCCCTGGATACATCTATTGAGACATCTCCGCCAACTATATACATCTTGCCGTCAGGTCCTTTTTTATATTGATAATGGACAGCTCCTGCATACTGTCCGCCAACAGCCTTATGCGCCAGTTCATGCGCCTTAACCTTCATCTCCTTTGTCCTGAGCCTCTGGACTTCACGCTGTATCTCCTGCTCCCTCGCTCTTTCAGCCTTAGCCTCAGAATTGGACTGCCTGTCCTTGGTGTTCTCATTTACATTCTCTGCGCTGTCAGTCTCTTTACCAGAGGCGTTCCCCCCACCAAAAGCTGAAGCCATGGAGAACATAGGCTGGTATATCCCGGGTTGTGTTATCTCCATACTCGCCCCCGCTTTTTCAGGCTAATGTAATTTTAGCATATCAAGTTCTTGTCTGCACCCCGGGGTTTAAAAGATACTTCTTTGGGTTGTCCCTGCCTGCTTTTATAAGCCATCCCTCAGGTATCCCCAGCTTCCTCAAAAACGCTAAAGCCTCAGGAATGGTTATTTTACTTCCCTGTAAAACTCCTTTTTTATACATTGCACCTTTTATTGAATCCGACACGAGTATTATCCTGTCTTTTCTTTTCATCTTAAATACAAGCTTGATTGTCTCTGGATGAAGATGAACGCCATCGGCAATGACCTCGACATATAAGTCATCATCCAGAAGCCCTGCTCCTGCAAGTCCTGGCTCACGATGATGGAACGGTCTCATGGCATTAAAAAGATGGGTTATACCAGTAGCACCTGCATTTTTCCCGTTAAGTGCCTCTTTAAGCGTGGCATCTGAATGCCCCATGTTCACCCTTATGCCTGATTCAACACATTTTTCTATAACCTTCAAAGCTCCAGGCAGTTCAGGTGCAATGGTTATGATTCTCACTATGTCTTCAAAGCCCTCAATCAGCCTTTTCAGGTTAGAGACTGTTGGCTTTATAAAAACATCCTTGTCCAGTGCACCGCACCTGCCGGGATTAAGAAACGGGCCTTCAAGATGAACACCGAGGATTGCATCACTCAGCTTCATAGCCTCTTTGACTGCATTCATGTTTTGTCTCATCTCAGCGATATGTCCGGCATATACGGTGGGCAGGATTTTTGAGACCCCGGCTTTCCTGTGCATCTCCGCAAGTTTAAGTATGGCCTCAGGACTGCTTGTCCTTGTGTCGTGTCTGCCAAGGCCGTGTGTGTGCAGGTCTATAAAGCCTTTAACTTTCACCGTAGAATTAATGATACCAGTTTTCTGATAGAAAAGGGACTTTGCACCCTGCTATAATCCATCTTATGGAAGAACTCTTTAAAATGCTCCCCCATACTTTCATCCCCCTTTTCGTTGCAATGGACATCTTCGGAGTGCTGCCGATATTCATAGCACTTACAGAAGGGATATCCATACAGAGGAGAAAACGCATTGTCAGACAATCTACAATCACTGCCCTTGCCGTAAGCCTTGTCTTTACCGCAGTCGGTGAGTTTATATTCAGCATCCTGAGAATCACGCCTGAAGACTTTAAGATAGCAGGCGGTCTCGTCCTTCTGGTGTTTGCAGTGCTTGACCTGACAAGACATGAACACAAAGGCAAGATGCGTCTTCCGGAGACAGTAGGCGTTGTGCCGATAGGCGTGCCGCTGATTGTCGGACCTGCAGTCCTAACGACAATCCTCGTTCTTGTTGACCATTACGGAGTGCTCGTGACCATCGTTTCATTGTTATTAAACCTTCTTCTGGTAAGCATCGCCCTGACAAGCGCACGGAGGGTTGTAAAGTTTCTGGGCACTAACGGGATTACGGCACTTTCTAAAATTATGGCGCTTCTTCTGGCATCAATCGCTGTCATGATGATTCGCCTTGGCATTCAGGGGTTGCTTAAAAACTGATGAAACTCGATATAACCGCACACAAAGGGAAAAAAGACCTGCCTGCCTGTATCTTCATACACGGTCTGAGCATGAATAAAGACATCTGGATAGCACCATCAGAAGTGCGCATCTTAGGTGGACTTTTCCCTTTTAGCTCGCTGATTAAAACTTCCAGCGAGATGAAAACCCTTTATCATGATTTCATGGCTTTGGGCTATACAGTGGTTGCATGGAGCCAGTCAAGACCAGCCGGACCTGCAGGTGAAGCCGTAAAAGAATTAAAAACCGTAGTGGAATTTACAAGAGGCATCAACCACTCAGGCATCATACTTATAGGGCACAGCAGAGGCGGACTCATCGCCCGCAGGGCACTGGCACAAACCGATTATCTGAAAAACTTCCTGCCGGATTTAAAAGCGCTTATAACCCTTGCCTCTCCCCACCACGGAAGCACAATGGCAAAATGGGCAATCTATCTCTCCCCGCTCGCCTCCTTCCTTAGACCAATCGTCTCAAGGACACAAAGAGGCACACTTACAAAAGCCACCAAAAGGATGTTGAGCTTTCTTGAAAGTAAAGCAGTAAAAGAGCTTCTTCCAGGTTCCGATTTTCTCAAATCTCTTAAAACCCCGCAACTTGAAGACACATACTGCCTTTCAACAGGCGGAACAAATCCCGCCTTGATAAAAATAACCAGTCAGTTCTCCATACCAGACAGCTTTGAAAAACTCCTGCCTGAAAGAGTCCTTCCGGAAGAGATGATAAAAGGCAAGGGTGACGGCTTAGTCTCATTAAGAAGCTCTATTCTTCCTTTTGCAGACGAACACCTGAGCTTTCACGTAAACCACGCAGAAATACTCGTAGATAAAACCGCAAGGGAAACAATTATCGAAAGGATAAATCAAAACCTATGACGGCTCTTCCACAAGCCTGAAGCTGATAGGCACTTCAATCTTTTCACTTAAGACAGGATAAGGGGATGCCCTTTTGATTATCTTTATTACTTCCCTGTCAAGAATGCTGAAGCCGGAGCTTTTTAGAATCTTTATTTCTTCAGGCACTCCGCTGTCGTTTATTGAAAACTCTGCAAGCACAGTGCCTTCTAATCTTCTTTTCCGGGCAATAGGGGGATAGGTAACCGCCTTCTGGATGGCAGCCCTGATTTGTTCGATAAGTCCGGATTCATCAACATTTGACATTCCCTCTGAATCGCCTTCTACTGAAGACAATACGCCTGCTCCGCCTGCCGTTATGTTCAAGTCCACAACTGTTTCTTCATCAACAAGCGCTACCGTTGTCTGAGGTGGTTGTTGCTCCTCTGTGCGGGAAAGACCATCTGGCACAGTCTCATTGTCTTTGATGTCTTCAGCCTCTTCCGGTGGAGGCACTTCAGAAAGATGCTCTTTCACTTCAGTGCTCTTTTCAAGAGTCTTTTCGGCTTTGGGATGGAATGCGGCTTTCTTTATATCCGGAGTTTTTACCACAGTGGATTTTGTTTTGCCGGTTTCTTTCACCGGCTGAATGCTTTTTAGCAACTGCACCTGCAACACCCGCCCTTTTCCTGATATCTTACTGCCGGTAAGAGAAACCGCAAGGCACAAAACAAGTGCGTGCATCAAGACCGAAACAGCCAATGAAACTTTTAATACCCTGCTGGATACCATAGTCTTTAGAAAGGGTTTGCAGGATGCCTTTCAAAAGAAAGGCATCCTGTTATAACCCTTTTTTTAAAAAGCAGTCTTTATCCCTCCATAGAATGATATTCCAGGAGTTCCATAACCGCCTGCCTCTTCATAATCCTCATCGAAGAGGTTTTCAACACGTGCAAACAGAGTCAGATTTCTCTTCATCTTGTAGCTTCCGCTCAGGTTGACCAGACTATACGGTGCCAGATCCCTGCCTGCAGAGGAATCATATCTTTTGCCTACATAAATAAACTCTGCAAGCACAGAGGAGTTTTTATCAGCAAACCTTGCCGTGAGATTGAATTTATCTATCGGTCTTCTTGTAAGCCTCTGACCTGTGCTCTTATCCTCTGTGTCGAGATACGTATAGCTTGCCTTTAGATTAAAGGCATTTGTCAGTTTGAAGGTTGCATCTGTCTCGATGCCCTTTACCTCTGCCTCTGCAATGTTTGCAGCAGTCCATGTGGCAGGGTCTGTCTGGATAAGGTTTTCATACTCCTGTTCAAAATACGTTATTGAGACAGATGTCCTGTTTGAAAGATCCTGGTCTATGCCGACTTCCCACGAAGTGCTCTCTTCAGGTTTTAAAGCAGAGTTTCCATATCCGGGCCAGAAAAGCTCGTTAAATGTCGGTGCCCTGAACCCTGTTGCATAACTTACCCTGAACCGGGCATTCGCTTCTTTTATATCCTGCACTGCACCAAGCCTGTAAGTAGTCTTACTGCCAAAGGTCTCATGGTCATCGTATCTCAAGCCGATATTAAATGTCACGTTTTCTTTTTTGAACTTTGTATTCAGATAAACCGCCTTGTTATCAACAGCCTTGTCAAATGTCCCTTCGTTCTCGCCTTTTTCATTTCTGTATTCAACTCCTACAGTAACGATTTCAGTGTCTGAGAGATAAAAATTATGCTGCCAGTCTACAGTGTCCATGCGTGTAGTGATGTCAGAGTTATACCATGAAGATGCAGCAGCGTCAGCGTCTCTTGTCTTGAGAATATCCTTAACAGTTGAGACTGTTAAGATGTGCTCCCAGTTATCCGTTGGATAAAACTTCCCCTTGCCTGAGAGAACATAGTGGTTTCCGTGCTGGACATAATTCGGGTCGTCAGGCGAGGTTGTGCCAAAGTCCAGTTCATTGCGGGCGTAGTAATATCTGCCTGTGAATTCGAGTTCTGAGTTTTCCGCAACCTTAAAGCCGAACTTTCCGGACACAGAAACGTTTTTATAGCCGTCCTCTTCACTGCCGTCTTTTGCAACGGATATGCCGTCTGTCTTTAAATAAGAAGCAGTGATTCTGTAGTCAAAGCCTTTTTCTCCACCTGAAATGGTAAGAACAGGCTTGTAGGTATTAAACGAACCTGCTTCAAAAGAAAAATCTGTTTTTAATCTTCCCTTGCCTTTCTTGGTAATGATATTTATGACTCCAGCCATTGCCTCTGAGCCGTATATCGTGCTCTGAGGACCTTTTACTATTTCGATTCTTTCAATATCATCAACCTGAATGCCTGAGAAATCAAAGCTGCCTGTTGTCGTGCTTTTAACCTTAACCCCGTCTATCATGACAAGCGTCTGCTTTGAACTGCCGCCTCTCAGCAGCACGGTAGCGGACTTTCCTTTGCCTCCGCTCTGAACAAGATTTAAATCAGAAACCTGCCTCAGAATATCCGTTACAAACTCCACATTCGCTTCTTTAATCTCCTCTTCGGTTATGACTATTACATCACTCGTAGCCTCTTCAAGAGGCTCTGCAAGCCTTGATGCAGTTACAACCACCTCTTCAATCGTTACTGTTTCCGCTGCCCATGCTGACGAGATTATCAGAAAGGGCAAGAGCAACACCCATAATCTGTGCATAAAATTTTTCCTCCTGTAAGTTTTTTTGAACTGACTCATAAAAAAACCTCCTTCTTCCCTCGAAGGGTGTGGTTTAGAGGTATCGAGGGTATCCTGACTCAGGGCATCCTACTCGCCAGCCTTCCCAGCTGTTACAGCCAGTGGCTTTTGGCTTTCGTTCCCTTCACAGTTGCGGGGCAGTTCCCGATTTTCACGGGATTCCCCTCAAATACCTCTTTTTAAACTGCCAAAGGCAGCTTTATATCCGAACTAGCCAGGCAGTTGCAACTCAACCCGTTGCCCCTGTCGCAGAGCAATTAAGCTCGCTGGGGCCGTTGCCCCCTGCCAAAGGCAGCTTTATATCCGAACCAGCCAGGCAGTTGCAACTCAATCCGTGCCCCTGCCAAAAGCAGTCAGTAGCTGATGAACGCACCTTCCTTAACCCTGTGAACTCTAATCCCAACATCAAACGCCTCCTGAAGATAATCCTCCCTCAGCACTTCATCAGGAGAGCCGATACCCAGAATCCTTCCTTCCTTTACGAGTATCAGCCTCTCGAACTGAAACGCCAGATTTATGTCATGAAGCGCCATAACTATGGAGATGCTTCTGTCCTCCCTAAGCTCTTTAAGCAGCCTTATTATCTCTATCTGATACCTTATGTCGAGGTTCGCCAATGGCTCATCAAGCAGAAGTATGCCTGCTCCCTGAAGAAGCGTCATTGCGATAAACGCCCTTCTTCTTTCACCACCGCTCAAATTCGTTACAAGAGAGCCCTTTTTGTCACCAAGCCCAACCATTCTTACTGCGTCCTCGACAGTCAAGGCAGGAGGTATGTCATAGGGATAAAGTCCCATCTCGACAAGCTCTTTAACCCTGAAAGGCACATTCATATCAAGCACCTGTGGAAGATAGCTCAGGAGCTTTGCCCTGTCTTTATTCCGGTAAGAGCTTATGGTCTTCCCCCAGAGCATCACTTCCCCTTTGTCCGGCTTGAGTATTCCACTCAGAAGCTTAAGTATCGTTGACTTGCCTGAACCGTTTGCACCCAAGAGCCCTACGAATTCAGCATCTCCTATCGAGAAGCTGAGCCCTTCTATGAACTTCTCCCCTGTATAGGAAAACGAAACGTTTTTAAGTTCAAGTACCGAGGACATCCCGCCTCCTTAAGAGATAAAGAAAATACGGTGCACCGAGCATTGCAGTGATTATCCCTGAGGGAATTTCCACCGGCTGAAGCACCGCCCTGCCTATCAGGTCAGAAACAACAAGGAGCATACTTCCTCCAAGTGCGGATGCAGGTATCAATATCCTGCTGTCCGAACCTATGAAAAACCTCATTATATGAGGTATGAGAAGCCCTATAAAGCCCACCATCCCTCCAAGAGAAACAGAGGAAGCCGTAAGAAGACTGACTGCGATGAACAACAAAGTCGTCTCCTTTCTTGGAGAAAACCCAAGACTGTGGCAGAGGTCATCACCGAGCATGAGACTGTTTAACGCCTTTGCTCTCTTCAGCGCTATAAAGAGTCCAATAACAATAAACGCAAGACCGTAGGGGATTAACGACCAGTCTGCCATGCCGAGGTCTCCGAACATCCAGAGCACAGCCCTTCTGAGCCCCTCGTTCGTGGACACACTCATAAGAAGCATAAGCACTGCTGAAAACAAAAACCCCACGCCTATGCCTGCAAGCAAAAGTCTTTCAGGCAGGATACCGCCCCGCCTCCAGCCCATAACCCCGATTATCCCTCCTGTTATCATCGCACCAGTGAATGCAAGCACAGGGATTGTAAATGCTCCGAAAAGAACCATGCCTGATACAATTCCGGTTGCCGCCATAAGCGTTGCCCCGCTTGAAAGCCCTAATATATACGGGTCGGCAAGAGGGTTACGGAGCATGCCCTGAAGCACTGCGCCTGAAGCACCAAGCGCCATACCCATTAATGCTGCAATAATCACCCTCGGAAACCTTATGGATAAAACAATCTCCTTTTCTATGCCGGTCATCGCAAAAGGGTTTATCAGCTTCGGCACCATAAGAAGAGAAACCAGAGAAACAATCACTGCACTTAAAACTAAAATCATCATCCTCAGTTTCATTTACCGCCCTCAGCAAGTATCTTTGCCATCTCCTCCATGCCATCTATTACACGGGGTCCGAGCCTGTAGAGACTGTCGCTCATATAAAAGACCCTGTTATTCCTTACCGCAGGGGTGCTCCTGAGCCTGTCCAAAAGCCTTTTGGAGACCTTCTCTATGCTTTCATGACCGCTGCCCCTGCCTATGATGATGAAGTCCGGCTTCTGTCTTATAACCTCTTCAATGGAATACTTTGGATAGCTCATGCCTGCGCCGGACGCTATGTTTTTATAGCCAAGAAGCTCTATAACATCATTAATAGCCGTATTTGGACCAGCAACTATCAATGGTTCAGGCCAGATGATAAAAAGCACTTTCTTCCCGGACAGACGCCTTGCCCTCCGGAATCTTTCTATTGTCTGTTCTATCCTCCGGGCAAGCTCCTCTGCACTGTCCTGAATACCAAGCACTCTGCCCATCTCCCTGACTGCGTCCGGAAGTTCATAAATCCTTCTTGCCCTGAAAACATAGGTCTTGATGTTCAGGGAGTTTAATCTCATCTGGAATTCCTTCGGGTTTCCATCTGTTGTCATCACCACGATATCCGGCTTTAGCGATACAACTGCCTCAAGCGAAGGATTTGACATTCCGCCTATCTTCGGCTTTTCCTTTGCCCGGGAAGGATGGTCGCAGAATGTGGTAACACCGACAATTCTGTCCTCCAAGCCGAGGGCATAGAGTATTTCGGTCATGCTCGGCGCTAAAGAGACAATACGCTCAGGCACCTTCCCTGCTGCATAACACAGAGAAACAAAGAACAATACGATGATTAAACTGCCTGCCCGCCTACTCATCTGAAAGCTCCCTGATAAGCATCTTGTTTTCCCTGCGCCTCTTTACAGCAACCCTTATATGGCTGCTGCCGAGACCTTTAAAATCCGAGCAATCCCTGACGGCAATATGTCTTTCCAGGAGTCTGTCTATGAGTTTTTTTGCATTCTTAATCTCCAATAAATAAAAGTTTGCACTTGAGGGATAAAACCTGATTCCGAATTTCTTAAACTGTCCTTCAAGAAACTGCTTTTCTTTCGGGATAAGCGCAAGTGTCTTTTCCTTAAAAGCCTCATCATCGATTGCAGTAATTGCTGCCTGCTCAGCAAGACTGTTTACTGTCCATGGCTCTTTATATGCCTTCAGCTTTCTTACAAGCCGGGAAGGAAAAACACCAAAACCAATCCGCAGTCCGGAAAGGGCATAGAACTTGGTCATAGACCTGAGGACTATAAGATACGGGTTGTCTTTAACCCTGCTGATGACCGACTCTTCAGGACAGAAGTCCATAAACGCCTCATCCACAACGAGCACGCATTTATGTCTCTTTGCCGCCTCTGCAATCTCAAGCACAGAGTCCTTTTTAAGAATATCCCCTGTAGGATTGTTCGGATTGCAGAGAAAAGCCATATCCATACCCTTTATGGCAGAAATAAACTCAGAGGGATTGAGCTTAAAGCCGTCTTTTCTTTTCAGCATGAAGTGCTTAATGCTGGCTTCCCCTGCCATGCACGCTCTTTCATACTCTGAAAATGTAGGCTGGGGTATGAGAACCCTTCCTGGCTTCAATGCCCTTGGAATGAGATAAATCAGCTCTGTGCTTCCGTTTCCGCAGATTACTGTTTCAGGGTCAACGCCGTAGTGTTCAGAGATTTTTTCTCTCAGCCTTTTTGTCTCAGGGTCTGGATAGTTATGCAAGGACGCAAGGTGCTTCTTTATTTCCCTCTCCACGGACTTTGGGACTCCAAGCGGGTTTATGGATGCACTGAAGTCGACAATCTTTTCTTCTCCTGTGCCCAATTGTTCTGCCAGCCTGTAGATATTCCCGCCGTGCATCACATCCTCCACCAGAGATAAACACCAGAGACTGAAACCAAAAGTCCGAGCAACGCAGTAGCAATCGTAATGTTTATAGCCTGCCGGGTTGCATCCAGGAGATTCTTGCCGTTGTCCTTACCGATGTAAGGCTTCTTTACAGTTACTCCTCCGTATGTCGAAGCGCCTCCAAGCCTTACGCCAAGAGCGCCTGCCATTGCTGCCTCAGGAACACCGCTGTTCGGGCTAGGATGCTTCCTGCCGTCCTGGAACATTGTCTTCAGCGAACTGAAAGCCGTTGACAACGAACAGGAGACAAAGGCAGACGAGACAGCAATAAGTGCTCCGGTTACCCGTGCAGGAATGTAGTTTAAAATGTCATCAAGCCTTGCTGCTGCCCAGCCGAAGTCTTTATACCTGTCGTTCTTATACCCGACCATTGAATCCAGCGTATTTACAGCCTTGTAGGCTATGGCAAGCGGCAACCCGCCTGTCGCAAGATAAAAAAGAGGCGCTATCACCCCGTCTGAAGTGTTCTCTGCAAGGGTCTCTATCGTTGCCCTGAGTATATCTTCCTCATTCAAAGACTCTGTATCCCTGCCTACAATATGACTGAGCCTGAGCCTTGCCTCGCCAATATCACCTTCTTTTACTGCCTCAAGAACCCCTTTTGCAGAATCTACAAGCCCCCTCAGGGCAACAGTAGTAGAAATGAGATATACCATCGCAGCAGAACTGAACAGGGCTAATACGCCACGGGTAGACAACCGCAATACCTTATGAAAACCAAGCGCTGCAAGAAATGAAACACCTACAATGATTATGACCAGCAAGACGCCTCCCAGCCGGTCTTTCAGGCGTCTTCTAAGAAAACTTTCCGTTCTCGTTATGGCACTGCCCATCATTCTTACAGGATGCGGAAGCCACCGCGGGTCTCCAATCAGACCATCTACGGCAAAAGCAAACACCAGCTCAAGAGGACTTACCACAGAAGCCTCCTTATGAATTCCATGTCGAGGTTGTCCCTGACGAACGCTGCCCACCTTTCGATTTTCTGCTCTTTTATCTCCGAGTATTCAACAGGTCTGTTCTGAACAGGTAAGCCTTTCTTCTCCCTCAGGGAGTTCAAAAGCCACAGCCTGAATTCATCATTGTCAAATATCCCGTGTATATAAGTGCCCCATACATTGCCGTTTAAAGAACCGTCGGCGACTGTTTGATTCCCAGAGAAGCGGTGTAGCCTGAAAAGCCCTACTTCACCTTTTGTAACACCCATGTGTATCTCGTAACCCCTGACCAGCCCTTTAAATCCTCCGCATAATGGCTCTGCTTCCACCTGAGACGTCACCTTCGTATTTTTGATCTCTGTCTCGATATCAAGCAGCCCAATGCCTTTAGCCTCTTTTATGTCTCCTTCTATTGCCAGCGGGTCTTTTATTGTCTTTCCGAGCATCTGATAGCCCCCACAGATGCCTGCAACAACCACTCCTTTTTTCGCTGCCCTCTTTATGCTTTCTTCGATACCGCTTTCCCTTATAAACAGAAGGTCTTTTATGGTGTTTTTCGAGCCGGGTATGATAAGGAGGTCTGCGTTTTCTATGTCGCTCTTATTTACCGAATAAACCACCTCTACATCAGGTTCATAGAAGAAAGGGTCAAAATCTGTGAAGTTGGAGATATAGTTAAGTCTTACTATCACAATTCGTATAGCATTGTGCTGTGGTTTTCGGGCACTGAAGGTTTCAAGGTTAAGTCCGTCCTCTTCACTTAACCCTATACCCCTCACATACGGTATTACGCCTATCACCGGTATGCCTGTCTTTTCCTTTATCATGTGCAAGCCGGGCAGCAGAATGTCTTTATCACCACGGAATTTGTTTATCACGAATCCTTTTATATGCTCGGCATCACCATTAAGCAGACCTACAGTGCCGTAAAAGGATGCAAAGACTCCACCCCTGTCTATGTCTCCCACCAGGAGGACAGGTGACCTTGTATACCTTGCCACCTTCATGTTCACTATTTCGTCATCCATGAGGTTTATCTCTGCAGGGCTTCCTGCACCTTCGATAATGATGAGTTCGTATTGCCTGCTGAGCCTTTCATATGCTGCTGTTACAGCCTGCCACGCTTCGTTCTTAAAGGCATAGTATTGCTTTGCCGTCATGTTTGAGTGCACCCTGCCGTTTACAATCACCTGACAACCTTTTTCCCCTACTGCCTTAAGCAATATGGGATTCATGTCCGCAGAGGGTTTAACACCGGCAGCCTCAGCCTGAAGGGCATGTGCACGTCCTATCTCGCAGCCGTCCTCTGTGATATAAGAGTTCAGTGCCATGTTCTGTGCCTTAAAAGGCGCTACCTTAACTCCTGCGTCTCTAAATATCCTCAAAAGCCCTGCAACTAAAAGACTCTTGCCTGCACCTGAACACGTCCCCTGCACCATCAGCGCCCTTGACATTAAAAACCCCCTCCGTTTACGAGCTTAACCACTGGGTAGTCGTCCCAAACCTCGATGATATTTACTGCAGCGTAGTCCTGCTCTATCCTGAAGATGTTCTCCAGAGGAACCCCCATAAAATGGCAGAGCATTATCCTGTTTACGCCGCCGTGGGCAACAACCGAGATTGCATCTCCGTTGTGTCGGCTCAGTATCGCTTCAAGTGCCTTTATGACCCTGTCCCTGACCTCAGTGGTGCTTTCTCCGCCTACAGGACTGAACCTTAAAGGGTCTTTTACCCACGCATCAAACTCTTCAGGATACTTCTGCCTTATCTCATCAAAACTCATCCCTTCCCAAAGACCAAAATTCCTCTCCCTTAATTCAGAAACCACGATTGGCTTAAGACCGTGCTCGCTGGCTATAATCTCAGCGCTTTTGACTGCCCTTGAAAGATTGGAACAGTAAACTGCTTTTAACCCTGGATTTGTAAGTGTCTTTTTTATAAACTTCGACGCCCTTTTTACCTGTTCTATTCCGTTTGCCGAAAGCGGGACATCAAGGCTTCCCTTGTAGCGTTTCTCTTTGCTTCCTTCTGTTTCTCCGTGCCTGACTAAATATAAAGTCGTGACCATGACAGCACCACCAGTAAGAAAATAATCTCTGAGAGTTCACTTGTTGCACCCAGAGTATCGCCTGTTAATCCGCCGAACCGTCTCTTGTAAAACCCTGTTGCCAGAAAACCGAATATGTAAAGAATCACCATGACTGCTACTGCATTGAACACATGATTGGAAAACCCCTGTGAGTCTGATAAAACCATTGTTGCGCCTGTCGTCAGGATGAAAACCATTAGCGCGGTCACTATGAGTTTTTTAGTTCCTGTGCCCTCAATGAAGATTTTTCCAAGACCTTCTTTTCTTGCTGCTTTTCCGTGATGCATTGCCACAAGCATCGCCCATTTTGAAACCACCGGCATTAAAAGTGCGGAGAGATAATACACAGAGGACACTGCCAGTGCTTTTAACGAAAGGTATTTCAGGAGTATGGAAAACACCACAGCCGTAACACCTGCGGCACCGGAACTGCTGTCCTTCATTGCCTTAAGCTTTTCTTCTCTGTCTCCTCTTTTGGCAATGGCATCGAATGTGTCTGACAGTCCGTCGAGATGAAAGCCGCCGTTGGAAACCACATAAACAAGCAGGACAAAAGCTGCAGTCAGGTCGGCTGGAAACACACCCTCTGAAAGACGCACAGTGCCGACAAGCAGTACGCCCTGTATAAAACCGACAAGCGGAAAAGCCGTTATACTCTTCTGCATGTCAGCCTCTGTAATCTCAAGCCTCTTGCCTAAAGGCATAATCGTTAAAAACTGAAGTGCCACCAGAATCCTCTTCATATGCTTATTTATTGCTTACACCTGCTTCTTCAAACGTAGCCATCTCTTTGTATATCTTGAGTCCTGCCTCAATCACGAGCATTGCCAGAGCTGCACCTGTGCCCTCGCCGAGTCTCAAATCAAGGTCAAGGATGGGCTTAATGCCGATTTTCTCAAGCATTGCCTTATGCCCTACCTCAACTGAATTGTGAGCCGAAAACATATAGTCCCTCACCTTTGGCTCAAGACAATAAGCGATGAGCGCACCTGCAGTGGATATAAAGCCGTCCACCACTACCGGAATCCTGTTGGCTGCTGCACCAAGACAGATGCCTGCTATACCGCCTATTTCAGCGCCTCCAAGTTTTGCAAGCACATCAATGGCATCTGAAGGATTCGGCTTGTTAACCTCTATTGCCTTCTCTATGGTCTTTATCTTTGCAAAGAAGGCTTCATCCGTTATGCCTGTGCCCCTGCCTGTCACCTCTTTAACCGGTCTTCCGGTAATTACCGCTGCAATGGCACTGGAAGGAGTCGTATTGCCGATGCCCATCTCGCCAGTGCCGAATATCTTGTAGCCTCTGGCTTTGTATTCGTTGGCAAGCTCTATTCCCACCTCGATGCACCTTATAGCCTCCTCTTTTGTCATTGCAGGACCTTTGAGTATGTTCCCTGTGCCTTTAACCACCTTCTTTACGACAAGCCCGTCAGTGTCCTTGAATTCGTAATCCACTCCTATGTCAACCACAACGACCTCTGCTCCTGCATGCCTTGCAAGAACGTTTATGCCTGCACCGCCACGAAGAAAATTAAAGACCATCTGCCCTGTCACTTCCTTTGGAAAGGCAGAGACACCTTCATCAGCTACGCCATGGTCTCCGGCAAACGTGAAGACAACTTTCTTGTCCATATCAGGCATCAGTTCTTCTGTGATTGCCACGAGCCTCATTGCAAACTCTTCAAGCCTGCCAAGACTTCCCTGCGGCTTTGTAAGATTGTCAAGACGCTCTTTTGCTGTTTCCAAAAACTCCGTCTTAACAGGGGTTATCCTTTCAATCGTCTCTTTAAGCATCTCTCCTCCATTCACTTTATTTTCAAAGGCATGCCGGATACCAGAAAATAAACCTCATCTGCAATCTGTGCCATTTTTTGATTAAGCATTCCTGCCACGTCTCTGAACTGTCTTGCCATCTTGTTTTCAGGCACTATGCCCATGCCCACCTCGTTGGAAACAATAAAGACCCGCAGGGTTTCTCTTTTGCTGTTAAGCGCTGAGATTAACTCTTCTATCTCTAAGTCAATATCCCTGCCTTTGAGCATAAGGTTCGAAAGCCAGAGGGTAAGACAGTCTATGAGAACAACACTGTAATCGTTAAGCTGACTCAAAAGCTTTTTGAGATCGAGTGGCTCCTCAAAGGTGTTCCACTCAGTGCTTCGTTCGGCTTTGTGCCTTTGTACTCTGGCCTTCATCTCCTCATCAAGGGGCTGGAGAGTGGCAATAAACGCTTTTTTGCCTTTTAATTTCGATGCCTCGTTCAGTGCAAATGAGCTTTTTCCGCTTCTTGCACCGCCTGTTATAAAGACAACCCTCGCCATTATTTTTTGTCAGAACCCTCCAGGTATTTTTCAAACATCCCTGCCAGGATGTCTGATGCACAAAACTTCCCGCACATCGTGCACGAACGCTCATCCCCGTCACCTCTTCTGCCCTTTACCTCTCTGGCCCTTTCTGGGTCCACTGCAAGCCTGAACTGCCTCTGCCAGTCAAGGTCCCTCCTGGCCTTTGACATCTCCTTGTCGCGCTGCCTGTTCTTGAGTTTAATCATATCTCCTACATAAGCAGCGACCCTTGCGACCATAACCCCTTCTCTCACATCCTCGGGAAACGGCAGCCCAAGGTGCTCAGAGGGCGTTACATAACATATAAAGTCCGTTCCATATGCCGAGGACAGGGCTGCACCTATAGCTGATGTTATATGGTCATATCCCGGGGCGATATCAGTGGTAACAGGGCCGAGCATATAGAACGGCGCTTCTCCGCTCATCCTCTTTTCAAGAATTACATTCGTCTCTATCTCATCTATCGGGATGTGCCCTGGTCCCTCTACCATCGTCTGGCATCCCATGTTCCTGCCGATTTCCGCGAGCTCACAGTTGATTATCAGTTCCTGTATCTGTACCCTGTCTGTTGAGTCGTGGATGGCTCCAGCCCTGAACCCGTTGCCGAGGCTCAGAACCACATCGTAGCGCTTGAGAATGTCTACGACCCTGTCGAACTTTTCATATAACGGGTTTTCCTTCCCGTTGTGGAGCATCCATGCCGTCAGGTAGGAGCCGCCCTTCGACACAAGGCCTCCATAACGGTAGTTCTGCCGCTTAAGCCTCTCTATCGTCATACGGTTAATGCCGCAGTGGATTGCCATGAAGGACACCCCCTCCTCGCACTGCCTCTCTATCACCTCCCAGAGGAGTTCCTCTGGCATATCTACCGCAGAACCGTATTTTTCAATGGAGAGAGCGAACGCCTCATAAAGCGGTACTGTCCCGACCGGGAGACTCACGGCGTCCATCACTGCAGCCCTTATCTTCGCTATATCACCGCCGACACTGAGGTCCATCAGGGTGTCTGCACCGCACATCTCCGCAACCTTTGCCTTTTCCACTTCCATATCGATGTCTGCAATATCCGTAGATGTGCCGATGCTTGCATTGACCTTTGTCCTCAGCCCTTTGCCTATCCCAACAGTCCTTGTCTTCCTGTTCTTGTTCGCAGGTATGACTATTTTTCCAGAGGCCACCCTTCTCCTTATAACCTCTACGTCCAGCCCCTCGCTCTCTGCGACGGTCCTGATCTCCTCAGTCGGCTGACTCTTCGCTGCTTCAAGTTGTGTCATCTGTATCTCCTTAAAATCTCCTTAAAAATAAAAAATCCCCAGAGCAATAAGCTCTGAGGATTGCACCCTGATTTACTTCATCCTCTTTTCCCTCTTCCTCGCGAGGGGGTTACAGACCCTTTTTAACAGAGCCTGTAACGCGCTACTCCCGGCGCTGCCTTCCCCGGCTTGCTAGCCGGAGCGGCTACCGTCCCCAGGCAGGTCTTCTGGCTCCCGGATCATCCTACTCCCCCTGCCTTCCCAGTCGTTACGACCAGTGGCTTTGTAGAGGTTTCGTCCCCGGTTACAGCGGCGGGACCGCTCCCGATTCGGTCTAACGACCCCACGGGATTCCCTATTAAGCCCAAAAGGGCACCTGAGATAAATATTAAAATTCAATGCAAAAGGAAAAGTCAAGCAAGGAAAGTCCCCATCTGAAAATTTCAGCGAGCAGAGCGCCTGGAAATTTTCATGGGGTGCCCTTTCTTGGGGGGAAAGAGCAGTGGCTAATATATAAAAGTCCTTGGGTCTTTTAGCTGGTGGCAGCGGTCACAAAGCCCCTTCGCCTGTTTCATTCCAATCACCCATGTGTGCGCCTTGTGGCAGTCAAGACATTCAACCTGCGCCTTTTCTAAATGAAGTCCGTGCTGTCCAACCATCGCCTCGTTTCCGTGACAGTTGCCAAGACAGTCACTGCTTTTAAACTTTATCTTTTCATGCGGCTTGTGACACTGAAAACACATAAACTTAGCCATTGGACCTTCTGATGGAATTCCCTCGTGACAACCAATACACCTTTCGGAAGAGACCATCTTCGGAGTTTCCTCTCCGTAACTGTGACACCTGAGACACGAAAGCCCCTCCATGCCCAAGCCGTGAACAAGTTTGTCAGCATGACAGCCAGAGCATGCCCTCTCGTCAGCCCTAAAATTGTGAAGCTCTGCCGAGTGACACCTGCTGCAGTTTATGTTCTGCATGAATACATGTCTTGCATGACCATAAGAAGAACGCAAAGAAACAGAGCCTTGCTGCACCTCCTCTATGTGACACTGTCTGCACGATTTCCACGGCTCGATCCTTCCATGCGCCTGTTCCCTAGGTGCAGTGTAGCCTTTAACTACATACGTAATTAACAGCCGGTTTTGTTCAAGTAAGCTCAACCTGTGACACTTCTGGCAGATTATGTCCCTGTGCCTGCTCCGCTGCCAGCTACGAAAAGACTCCTGCATCATATGGCATGAGGCGCAGAAGTGAGGGTCTTCCTGTGTATGACGGTAATACCTGTATCCCGCAAGTACCCCTATTATTGAGACAAGAATTAAAAGTAAAATAATCCCTGTCTTGTTCTCTTCAAAAAACCTTTCACAAAAATCAATAAGCTTATTCATTTTTTAAAAGCTTGGCGCTGCCTGTGGCTATAAGCGCTCCGTCTGAAACCTTCTTTAAAACAGCAGAGGCTTCAATAATCCTGTCTACCCTGTCTATCTTTGCCTCTACAACAGTTTTATCCCCGACTAAAAGTGCATTCTTAAACCTTACTTTTATTTCTGCAGTGACAGGCATAAACCCGGCTTCTATCGCCGCCTTTATCATTGCCTCATCAAGCACCGTCGTGATTATTCCACCGTGCACTATATCCTTGTATCCCTGATGAGATTTCTCCGGAATGAATACAGCCTTAACCCCCTCCTTGGAAGCGGAAAAAGACAAGCCAAGGCCAACAGGATTTTTTCCCCCACAGACAAAACAGTAACCGTCATCTTCAAGCCTTATCATCTCTTAAAAGAAAGGAAAAGAACTTGTAAACGAAAAACGAAAAAATCATACCCATGAAAGCGCCGAAAAGCCCTAAGACCGAAAGGATAATAATAAAGACTGTAGTTACAAGAAAACTGTCTCTGCCTACAGACAGGGATAAGAACGTATCAAGGTCATGAACTATGGCATCCCGCCATGTGCCCTGCAAAGCATCTGCATAAAGAACGTCCAGAAGAAGGGAGATAGTAATACTTAAGACAGCACCTATAGCTGCACCTAGATAAATAATCCTCTTCAGTTTCCTCTGCTCATCCATTAAGCTATCTGTTCATCATCTCGAGGAATTCCTTATTGCTCTTCGTGCCCATGAGTTTTCCAAGAAGGAACTCCATGCTTTCTACTGGACTCAAAGGATTAAGCACTTTTCTCAGTATCCACATCTTGTTGAGTGTGTCCTTGTCCACAAGCAGCTCTTCTTTTCTTGTGCCGGAGGCGTTTATGTCTATTGAAGGGAATATCCTCTTGTCAACGAGTTTTCTGTCAAGATGAAGCTCCATGTTACCTGTGCCTTTGAATTCCTCGAATATAACATCGTCCATTCTGCTTCCGGTGTCCACAAGTGCAGTGGCTATGATGGTAAGGCTTCCGCCTCCTTCTATGTTTCTTGCAGTGCCGAAAAACCTCTTGGGCTTCTGAAGAGCATTTGCGTCAAGGCCGCCGGAAAGTATCTTACCGCTTGCAGGTATAACAGAATTGTATGCCCTTGCAAGTCTTGTAATGCTGTCAAGCAGTATGACCACATCCCGCTTGCTCTCTACAAGCCTCTTTGCCCTCTCAATCACCATCTCTGAGACCTGACAATGTCTCTGCGGCGGCTCGTCAAATGTCGAACTGATTATCTCAGCAGAGGAAACTTGTCTCTTCCAGTCTGTAACCTCCTCTGGCCTCTCATCTATGAGAAGAATTATGAGATGTATTTCCCTGTGATTCTTCTTTATGGCTTTTGCTATAGACTGCAAAAGCATGGTCTTGCCTGTCCTCGGAGCTGCAACTATCATCCCCCTCTGACCCTTTCCAACAGGCGTCATAAGCTCCATAACTCTCGTGGAATAATCATTCGGGTCGTATTCGAGTTTTATCTTCTCGGTCGGATAGTAAGGGGTAAGATTGTCAAACAACGGTCTGGTAACGCAATCTTCAGGCGGACCATGATTTACAGCCTCTACTTTAAGAAGCGCAAAATACCTCTCGTTCTCCTTCGGAGGCCTGACCTGTCCTGACACAAGGTCGCCAGTGCGAAGATTAAACCTCCTTATCTGGGAAGGTGAAACATATATGTCGTCAGGACCAGGAAGATAACTGTAATCAGGTGATCTCAGAAAACCAAAACCGTCAGGCAGTATCTCAATAACACCTGCACCAAAAACATTACCTGTNTTTTCTACCTGTGCCTGCAGTATCGCAAAAATAAGNTCCTGCTTCCTTAATCCAGAGGCACCTTCAACACTAAGCTCTTTTGCTACCTTGGTAAGTTCGTCTATCGTCTTACCTTTAAGATCTGAAATAGAAATGTTATCCATGGATATACTCCCCTTTATGATTTATGCACTGGCGGTCTTTTCAAACCGGTATTTTTTCTTTGGTGGGTTCTTACTGAAGCATCCTCTCAGCTTCTTAAATTAAGATACTAAAAGCATTCAGAGATGTCAATAACAAATTAGCACTTTTTCTTCGGAGTCCCTGACCCCTTGTAATTAACCCTTCAGGTGGAAATTCCAAGCCGACGCAGAAGAAAATCTACCACAACCACTCCTGCTATCATAGCCATAATGCCCAAGAAGTCGCTCATTTCGTCTTGCTCTTCTTGTCTTCTGCCTTCTTCTTCTGAATCTCTTCGTAGTCCACAAATTCAAGAACTGCCATCTGCGCTCTGTCGTTTACCCTTCTTCTTGTCTGGACTATTCTGAGGTATCCACCGTTTCTGCCTGCAAAACGCGGAGCTATCTCATTGAACAGCTTTGTCACTACTGCACGGTTCGGCAGCTTGCTCAGAACAAGACGCTTTGCATGAAGGTCACCCCTTATTCCCAAGGTGACCATCTTCTCTGCAATCCTCCGTGCTTCCTTGGCTTTGGCAAGCGTAGTCTCTATTCTTTCATGCTCAATCAGAGAACAAACAAGTCCTCTCAAAAGCGCCTTCCTCTGATTCGCCGTTCTTCCAAAAAGTCTGCCTGCTACATTATGCCGCATCGGTGTCCCTCCTCATGTTCTTCAGCGCTTCCATATCCACCCTCATGCCGAGATGAAGTCCCATAGAGTGCAGTATATCTTTAATCTCATTAAGTGACTTTCTTCCAAAGTTCTTTGTCCTGAGCATATCGTGCTCGGTCTTCTGTACAAGGTCAGCAATCGTCTTTATGTTTGCATTCTTAAGACAATTATGTGCCCTGACACTGAGCTCAAGCTCCTCTACGCTCTTCAGCAGATTCTCATTAAACACAGGCTCTTCTACAGAATCAGATGTCGTCTGCTCTGGCTCTACTACCTCTTCCTCTTTCTCTAATACAAACAGTCCGACGTGCTCCATCAGTATTGAAGCTGCCTGTGATACTGCACCTGAAGGAGTTACACTTCCATCTGTCCATACCTCAAGCACAAGCCTGTCATAGTCTGCTGCTCTTCCAACCCTTGCCTTCTCAACCCAGAAATTAACCTTCTTTATCGGACTGAAAACCGAATCAATGGCAATGACATCAACAGCTGCTCCTTCTTCCTTGTTCAACTCGGACGGAACATATCCCTTTCCCTTTCTCAAATACAACTCTGCCTCAAAAGTCGCCCCTTTATCTAAAGTGGCAATCAGTTGATCCGGGTTCAAAACCTTGACACTGGAGTCTACCTGCAGGTCTCCGCCTTTGACCTCCTTCGGTCCCTTCACTTTTATAACAGCAGTCTTTTTCCTGTCGCCGTCCATGCTGAACCTGAGCTTCTTTATATTGAGAATTATGTCGACAACATCCTCTTTTACACCCTCCAGCGTGGAAAACTCATGAAGCACTCCTGCTATCTTTACGCCGGTGACTGCAGCACCTTCAATCGAAGACAACAATACCCTTCGTAAGGAATTCCCTATCGTGGTGCCGAAACCACGCTCCAGAGGTTCTGCTATCAGCTTGCCATAAGTATCACTGAGGGTATCCTCTTCAAACCTTATCTTTTCCGGCAAATGAAACCCTTTTTTCTTTAAATCCATAAGGCCTCCTGCGCCTTTAAATTAAAAAACAGTCTGCCGGGTCGGCAATTACAAAACGATTCTTTGTCAAAAAGTGTAGCCGTTCCCCCACGGTTATTTTGAATACAGCTCTACTATGAGCTGCTCCTGGACAGGTAAAGCTATCTCTTCCCTTGTCGGAATATGCGAGACCTTACCCCTGAAGTTTGCACTGTCAAGCTCAATCCAGCTAGGGATGCCCCTGTGCTGAGCTTTCTCCATGCTTTCTACTATAGCAGGCACTTTCCTGCCCTTTTCCTTTACCTCAACAACATCGCCAGCCTTTACAAGATAAGAAGGAATATTCACAGCCCTTCCGTTTACAAGGAAGAACCCATGACTTACAAGCTGTCTTGCCTGCCTTCTGTTTACTGCAAACCCCATTCTGTAAACAATGTTGTCCAATCTTCTTTCAAGAAACTGCAAAAGCACTTCTCCAGTAACACCTTTCTGCCTTTCCGCCCACTCGAAATACCGCTTGAACTGCCTCTCCAAAAGCCCGTACATGTTCCTTACCTTCTGCTTCTCTCTTAATTGTATACCATAATCAGAGAGTTTTCCTCTTCTCTGTCCGTGCTGGCCAGGTGGATACTTTCTTCTTTCTACAGAACACTTCTCCGTATAACACCTGTCCCCCTTCAGGAAAAGCTTTTCGCCTTCCCTACGACACAGTCTGCATAATGCTTCTCTGTACCTTGCCATACTACACCCTTCTCCGTTTCGGTGGCCTGCATCCGTTATGCGGCACAGGTGTTACATCCTTTATAAGGGTTATCTCCAGTCCGGCTGCCTGAAGCGCCCTGATAGCAGACTCTCTTCCCGCACCCGGTCCTTTGATGTAAACATCCACCTGCTTCATACCAACCTCAGCCGCTTTCTTCGCAGCTGCATCTGCAGTTACCTGTGCTGCATACAGAGTGCCTTTCCTCGAACCCTTGAATCCAAGACTGCCGGCACTCGCCCACGCAACAACATTACCCTGCGGATCCGTTATCGTAACTATCGTATTATTGAACGTGGTCTGAATATGAGCAGCACCAACAGGTACGTGCTTCTTTTCTTTTCTCTTGCCACCTTTTCTCTTAACTGCCATAGTTTACTTCCTCTTACCCATAACTGCTTTTCTCGGACCTTTCCGTGTCCTTGCGTTCGTTTTCGTCCTCTGCCCCCTTACCGGAAGCCCAGCACGATGCCTCAACCCTCTATAACACCCGATGTCCATCAGTCTCTTTATATTGGACGCTATCTCCCGCCTCTTGTCTCCTTCAACCTTGTAGTCCCGGTCTATTACAGTCCTTATCTTGACTATCTCATCATCCTTCAGGTCTTTGACTCTTGTATTAAAGTCAATACCTGTCTCAGTAAGTATCTTTCTCGAGGTAGTCCTGCCTATTCCAAAAATCCGCGTAAGACCTATCTCAATCCGCTCGTTCTTCGGAAGATCAACTCCTGCAATTCTCGCCATGCCTCAGCTCTCCCTTCTGTGTTACCCCTGCCTCTGCTTGTGACGGGGGTTCTCACATATAACCCTTACTACACCTTTTCTCTTTACTATCTTGCACTTTGCACATATAGGCTTTACTGACGACCTAACCTTCATCTTTCAACTCCCCTTCTATTACTTATACCTGTAAGTTATCCTTCCTTTTGTAAGGTCATACGGCGAAAGTTCTACCAGAACCTTATCGCCGGGCAGTATCTTTATAAAATGCATCCGCATCTTCCCTGATATATATGCAAGTATAACCTGACCGTTCTCAAGTTTCACCTTGAACATAGCATTTGGCAGTGTCTCGACTATCGTACCGTGAACCTCTATGCTTTCTTCTTTCGGCATTTAACCTTATATTATAATTTTTTCAACTGCTTTTAGTCAAGACCCTTACATTTCCATCAGTCAGTGCAACTGTATGCTCAAAATGAGCCGACAGGCTTCCATCAGCAGTAACAGCTGTCCAGCCGTCTTCCAGAACTACTACATCATGCCCTCCTGTATTGACCATAGGCTCTATTGCCAATGTCATTCCCTCTCTCAGCCTTGGTCCCCGGCCAGGAGGACCAAAATTCGGAATCTGCGGCTCCTCATGCAAAAGCTTACCAATGCCATGACCTACAAAAGCCCGAACAACAGAAAATCCGTTGGACTCTACATGACGTTGTATCGCATTGGAAATATCCGAAACCCGGTTGCCTACCTTTGCAGTCTCCACACCTATGTAAAGAGCATCCTCTGTTACCTTAAGAAGCTTCTGCGCAATGCCGCTGATTTTGCCTACAGGAAGCGTTATCGCTGCATCTCCGTAAAACCCTTTATAATAAACCCCAAGGTCTATGCTCACTATATCGCCTGACTTCAGTTTCACCCGCGACGGTATCCCGTGAACAACCTGATTGTTGACCGACGTGCAGATGCTGGCAGGAAACCCCTTGTAACCTTTAAACGCAGGAGTTCCCCCCTTGCTCTTGATTAAATCCTCGGCAAATCGCTCAATCTCCTTTGTAGAAACACCTTCAGCCACAAATCCCTTCAAGGCATCAAGTGTCTCAGCCACTATCCGGCACGCTTCGGCTATTCTTTTTATCTCCTCCTCGGATTTTATCAAAATCACATCAAGCCTATATCTTCAAAGAGCTGTTTTTAGCCTCTTCTGCCCCTGAGTCTCCCTTTCCTCAGAAAACCTTCATACGAACGCGTTACAAGATGAGACTCTATCTGCGAAACCGTATCCAGCGCAACACCAACCACTATCAGAAGCGACGTGCCCCCAAAATAAAACGGAACTCCAAACTTCTGTATCAACACCTCAGGCAGGATACACACGACTGAAAGATACAATGCACCTACAAACGTCAGTCTCGTAAGCACACGATATATGTATTCCGATGTCCTTTGTCCTGGTCTTATCCCGGGAATGAATCCACCATATTTCTTGAGATTATCAGCCACATCCACCGGATTGAATACAACTGCAGTATAAAAATAACTGAAGAAGATTATCATTCCTATATAAAGCACAGTATACATAACCGTGCCGGGTGAGAGCTGTCTGGCAACGCCCTGAACCCATGGTATCGCTATGAACCCTGCAACCGTTGCCGGAAACATTATTATCGAGGAGGCAAATATCGGAGGAATAACCCCTGCAGTGTTTATCTTCAGAGGCAGATGCGTGGACTGCCCGCCATAAACCCTTCTGCCTACAACCCTCTTTGCGTACTGCACAGGTATCTTCCTTTGTCCCCTCTCTATAAATATTATCACGCCTACAACCGCAATCATCATGACAGTAAGGAACAGCACGAAAAACAATGAAAGCTCTCCAGCCTTCATGAGCCTTATAGTGCTTATGACTGCATTCGGAAATCTTGCAACTATACCTGCAAAGATTATGAGCGATATACCGTTTCCTATCCCTCTTTCAGTAATCTGCTCTCCAAGCCACATGATAAAGGCAGTGCCTGAGGTCAGGGTAAGCATGGTCATGAGCCTGAAGCTCCAGCCAGGTGTCTGGATAAAAGCACCATCTGCCATGCTCTCAAGACCTACCGCAATTCCAAACGACTGTATTGCACTGATTACAATTGTCCCATACCTCGTGTATTTGATTATCTTCTTTCTGCCTTCTTCACCCTCTTTAGCCAGTTTGCCAATAGCTGGAATTACAACAGTAAGAAGCTGGAATATAATCGAGGCACTTATATAGGGCATTATACCGAGGGCAAATATTGTCACCCTTGAGAGCGCCCCGCCTGAAAACATATCAAAGAACCCCATAAGGGCGCCGCCTTTTTCAGTGAGGAACTTGCTGAGTTCTTCCCCGTTTATCCCGGGTGTGGGTATGTGAGCCCCTATCCTGTAGACAGCCAGCAGGGCAAAGGTGAAAAGCACCCTGCTCTTTAGTTCAGCTATCTTGAATATGTTTTGGAAACTCGAAAGGACTCCCAAATCAGATTACCTCGGCAGTGCCGCCCGCGCTCTCTATCTTCTTGATGGCAGAATTACTGAAGGCATTCGCCTTTACGGTCACAGCCCGTTTGAGCTCACCGTCACCGAGTATTTTTAAACCGTCCTTAAGAGACTTTATCACACCCCGCTCGAGGAGCACCTCAGGGCTGACAGTATCAAGACCAAGCCTGTCAATGTCACTGACATTCAGAATCACATACTCTTTTGAGAACAGGTTTTTAAATCCGCGCTTTGGCAGCCTTCTCTGAAGCGGCATCTGTCCGCCTTCAAAGCCTGCACCTTTGCCTCCGCCTGAACGCGACTTCTGCCCTTTGTGACCCCTGCACGAAGTCTTGCCGTGCCCGGAGCCTACTCCTCTGCCTACCCTCTTCGGCTTCTTCCTGCTGCCAGAAGCTGGTTTAAGCTCATGTATCTTCACTTCACTGTCTCCTTATTCCCTTCCTCTTGAGATCGCTCGCTCTCTTCTGCTCTTCCCCTGAGCCTCATTACAACGTCAGGGTCTTTAAGCTTCATAAGTCCGTCAAGCGTAGCCCTTACAGTATTGTAAGGGTTATGACCACCAAGAGACTTCGCCACTATGTTCTGAACCCCTCCAACCTCAAGTATAGACCTTACTGCACCACCTGCAATAAGACCCGTACCCTTGACAGCCGGATTCATTATCACAGTGCCTGAACCAAACTTCCCGATTATCCTGTGAGGTATAGTGCCATCCTTCAAAGGAAACTTTATCAGGGATTTCTTTGCATGCTCTACGGCTTTTCTTATCGCCTCTGGAACCTCAGCTGCCTTGCCTTTTCCCATGCCTACTATGCCCTGTCCGTCTCCCACTACAACGAGTGCGCTGAAGGAAAACCTTCGCCCACCTTTGACAACCTTTGCAACCCTGTTTATGTAAACGACTTTGTCTTTGAGATTCAGTCCTTCAGGATCGATCTTTCCCACCATACCTCCTTAAAAAGAATCAAAACTCCAGTCCGGCTTCTCTTGCAGCCTCAGCAAGCGCCTTAACCCTGCCGTGATAAAGATAGCCGCCTCGGTCAAAGACGACCTTCCTGATACCTTTTTCAAGCGCCTTCTTCGCAACAAGCTCTCCGACCTTACGTGCGGCCTGGATATTTCCTCTGTGCCCTTCATAGTCTTTAAAATCTCCGTTCAGGCTCGACGCCGAAACAAGAGTATGCCCCTGCATATCGTCTATTATCTGCGCGTATATATGGTTGTGACTCCTGAATACACAGAGCCTTGGCCTTTCCGCAGTGCCGGAAACCTTCTTTCTTATCCTGAAATGACGCCTCTTTCTTTTATCATCTCTTGACGCCAAAACCTAATCCTCCAACTATTTCTTTGCAGCCTTTCCGGCTTTAAGCCTTAGTCTTTCGCCGGCATACCTTATACCCTTGCCTTTATAAGCATCCGGCGGTCTTATCGCCCTTATGTTCGCTGCCACCTGCCCTAATTTCTGCTTGTCAATTCCTGAAAGGGTAAGCTGTGTCTGCTTCTTGTCCACCTCTGCCTTTATACCCTCAGGCAGCTTGAACTCCACCGGATGAGAATAACCAATGCTGAAGACAATCTTGTCACCCTGCACCTGTGCCCTGTAGCCTACTCCTACAATCTCCATTACCTTCTGATACCCTTGAGATACTCCGGTCACCATGTTCTGAAGCAGACTCCTCGTCAGTCCGTGCATCGCCTTGCTCGGCTTTGTATCATCAACTCTTTCGACCTGCGCCTTGCCTGCCTCTATATTCACCTTCACCCTGTCAGGATGCACCCATCTAAGCTCGCCTTTGGGACCTTTGACGACTATCTCCCTGCCGTTTATGTTTATGTTCACACCCTGTGGTATCTCTACTGGTTTCTTGCCTATTCTCGACATCCTCTATACTCCCTTACCAGATATAACAGATAACCTCTCCTCCAACTTTATTACGGCGACACGCCTTGTCAGTCATTATCCCCTTGGAGGTTGTAAGTATGGCAATGCCTACGCCTCCCATAACCTTTGGAATCTCCCGGCTGCCTACATAAACCCTTCTGCCGGGCTTGCTCACCCTCTTAAGTCCGGTGATAATGCTCTCGTTATCTATATACTTAAGATTCAGCCTTAATATGCCTTGCTTTTTGTATTTCAGTATCTTATACGCCCTTATGAAGCCTTCTTCCTTCAGTATCTTTGCAATCTCAAGCTTCATTTTTGATGCAGGAATATCCACCTTGTCCGCCTTGATGCGGACAGCATTTCTTATCCTTGTCAGCATATCTGCTATAGGGTCAGTTAACATCCTTCCACCTCTACCAGCTTGACTTCGTTACTCCGGGGATATGCCCCTTAAGAGCAAGCGTTCTGAAGCATATTCTGCACATTCCGAACTTTCTCATGTATCCCCTTGGTCTTCCGCACAGCCGACACCTGTTGTAAGCCCTTACTTTGAACTTGGGCGGCCTCTTTACCTTCTCTATCATGCATTTCTTCGCCATAAACCTTCTTCTACCTCCTGAAAGGCATCCCCAGATGACTCAGAAGCGCTCTGGCTTCATCATCGGTCTCTGCAGTCGTGCATATTACAATGTCCATACCATGCACTATCTCAACTTTATCATAATCAACTTCCGGAAAGATAAACTGCTCTTTTATACCAAGGGCATAGTTTCCTTTGCCGTCAAATGACTTTTTGGAAACTCCCCTGAAGTCCCTTATCCTCGGAAGCGCAAGATTTATAAGCCTGTCCAGAAACTCATACATCCTGTTGCCGCGCAGAGTAACCATACAGCCGATTGGCATACCCTTTCTCAGCTTAAACCCGGCTATTGCCTTCTTCGCCCTTGTTACAACAGCCTTCTGCCCGGCAATCATCGTAAGCTCTTTCTGCACGGAATCCAGAAGCTTTATGTTATGTATAGCCTCACCAAGACCTACATTTAGCACAACCTTTTCCACCTTAGGCACCTGCATCACGTTCTTGTAGGAAAACTCCTTCATCAGTGCAGGTACTGCTTCTTTTATATATTTCTTCTTAAGCCGAGGCGTCATTACTTGTCTATGACCTCCTTGCATTTCTTGCAAACCCTGACTTTTCTGCCATCTTCAAGTATCAGATTTCCAAACCTTGTGGGTCTGTCACACTTCGGGCACACGAGCATTACATTGGATATATGCAGAGGAGCTTCCTTCTCTATTATTCCTCCCTGCTGATATTTCTTGCTCGGCTTCATATGCTTCTTTATAATGTTAACCCTCTCTACAAGAAGCCTCTGCTTCTTGGGCATTACGGCAATGACTCTGCCCTTCTTGCCCTTTTCCTTTCCAGCTATAACTACTACCGTATCTTCTTTTTTAATTGACAGTCCCATCGTTGTCTAAAGTACCTCCGGTGCAAGCGATATAATCTTCATGAACTCTTTCCACCTGAGCTCTCTTGCCACAGGTCCGAATATTCTTGTGCCAATGGGTTCGCCTTCAGCATTTATAAGAACAACTGCATTCTGGTCAAACCTGATGTAAGAGCCGTCGCTCCTTCTGTGCTCCTTCTTCGTCCGGACAACAACAGCCTTTGCCTTAGAACCCTTCTTTATATTGCCGTCGGGCGAAGCCTCCTTGACACTGACTACTATTATGTCGCCCAGCCTTGCATACCTCTTCCGGTAGCCGCCGAGCACTTTGATGCACTGCACCTTTTTAGCTCCAGAGTTGTCAGCAACTTCAAGCATGCTCCTGTGTTGAATCATCTGCTATGCCCTTTCCAGTATTTCCAGCACCACCCACCGCTTGTCCTTACTGAGCGGTCTGGACTCGATAATCGAAACTGTATCACCCACCCTGCACTTGTTCTCCTCGTCGTGCGCCTTGAACTTCGTGACCTTCTTGACTGTCTTCTTGTACACAGGGTGCTGGAATAGTCTTGTAATAGCGACCACTACGGTCTTGTCCATCTTGTCACTTACAACTTTGCCTGTATAAATCTTCCTTGGCATCTTTACCTTCCAGTCTCACTTAACTTGGTTTTTTCCGTTATCACAGTAAGCACTCTCGCTATATCTTTTTTCACCGTTCTTATGCGCCTTGGATTTTCTATCTCACCAGTAGCAAGCTGAAACCTGAGATTAAAAAGCTCTTTTCTCAGGTCCTGCTCTTTCTGCCTGAGTTCTTCAACTGTAAGGTCTCTCAGCTCTGAGGCTTTCACAGCGCCGCCTCCTCCCTCTTGACAAACTTTGTCGAAATAGGAAGCTTGTGGGAAGCAAGCCTTAGTGCCTCCCTTGCAACCGCCTCAGGAACTCCTGACATCTCATAAAGTATTCTTCCGGGCCTGACCACGGCAACCCAGTACTCAGGTGCTCCTTTGCCTTTGCCCATCCTTGTCTCTGCAGGCTTCTTGGTGATGGGCTTGTCAGGGAATATCCTTATCCAGACCTTGCAGCCTCTTTTTACATGCCTGGTTATGGCTATTCTTGCCGCCTCTATCTGTCTGCTCGTTATCCAGCCAGGCTCAAGCGCCTTAAGCCCATACTCGCCAAAAGCCACAGTAGAGCCCCTGTAAGCAGTGCCGTGCATCCTGCCCTTTTGCATCTTCCTGAATTTTACTTTCTTAGGCATTAACATAATCGTCTACCCTTTCTATCCCTGAGCCTCAGGCAGAATATCGCCGTGGTATATCCACACTTTTACACCTATTACCCCATAAGTAGTCTTTGCCTCTGCAAAACCGTAATCTATGTCTGCCCTGAATGTATGAAGCGGCACCCGTCCTTCCCTGTACCACTCAGTCCTCGCTATTTCGGCTCCTGCAAGCCTTCCGGAACAAGCCACTTTTATACCCAGAGCACCAAACCTCATCGCAGAGGCCACTGCCTTCTTCATCGCCCTTCTGAATGCCACTCGCTTTTCAAGCTGAAGCGCTATGTTTTCAGCTACAAGCTGGGCATCTATTTCAGGCTTTCTTACTTCTTTTATGTCTATCGAGACCTCGTTGCCGGTAAGTGCTTCCATCTCTTTCTTAAGCCTTTCTGCCTCCGCACCCTTCTTGCCTATGACAATACCAGGTCTTGCTGTATAAATCGCAATCCTCATCTTCTGACCGGCACGTTCTATATCTATCTTTGAAACGCCTGCGTGGAAAAGCCTCTTCTTTATCTCTTTCCTGACGGTTATGTCTTCTATGAGCTTGTCCGCATAGTCCTTCTGCGCGAACCACCTTGACTCCCACGTCCTTATTATGCCGAGTCTGTTTCCTACAGGATACGTCTTCTGACCCAAACTCGCCTCCTTCTACTCCTCAGATAAATGTATGGTTATATGTGATGTTCTTTTCTTGATAATATTCGCCCTGCCCATAGCCCTAGGCTCAAGCCTTTTCATCGTAGGACCCTGGTCTACAAACACCTCTGAAATCCTGAGGTTTTCAGGGTCAATATTGTTATTTTTCTGCTGGGCATTGGACATCGCAGACTTAAGAAGCTTTTCCACGAGTCTCGCCGCCCTGTAAGGCATAAACCTCAGGGAGATAAGGGCTTCTCCTGCCCTTCTGCCCCTTATAAGGTCTACAACCCTACGTGCCTTCCTCGGCGTTACCCTCGCATATCTTAATACTGCTTTAGCCAGCATACCTTATTTACCCTTCTTCTCCGAGCCCGCATGGCCCTTGAATGTCCTCGTAGGTGAAAACTCACCAAGTTTGTGCCCAACCATGTTCTCAGTTACATACACAGGTATGAACTTCCTGCCGTTGTGCACTGCAAAGGTAAACCCTATGAACTCCGGAACTATCGTCGAGCGCCTTGACCACGTCTTTATAATCTTCTTCTCCCCGGACTCCATCATCTTCCTTACTTTCTTCATCAATTTTTCATCTACAAAAGGACCTTTTTTCAGCGACCTCGGCACTTACTTTCCTCCTCTTACTTCCGTCTTCTGACTATAAATTTATCTGTAGTCTTGTTGCGCCTTGTCTTAACTCCTTCAGGCTTTCCCCATGGCGAGCACGCAGGACGTCCGCCTGAACTCTTGCCTTCGCCACCGCCAAGAGGATGATCCACCGGGTTCATCGCAACTCCTCTGACATGCGGTCTCCTGCCAAGCCACCTTATCCTTCCAGCCTTTCCATAGGTGATGTTCTCATGGTCAAGATTGCTGACCTGTCCAATCGTCGCCACACACTCAGACTGAATGAGCCGCACCTCGCCAGAAGGAAGTTTTATCTGAACATACTTGTCTTCTTTTGCAACAAGCTGGGCAGATGTGCCTGCACTCCTTGCAAGCTTTGCGCCACCGCCCGGCCTTAACTCAATATTGTGTATGAAAGTTCCAAGCGGCATGTCTTTTAAAGGCATGGCATTGCCTGCCTTTATCTCAACACCACTGCCGGAGATTACCTCATCCCCTACCTTAAGACCATCCGGCGCTACTATATACCGCCTTTCACCATCCCTGTATTTGACAAGCGCAATACGCGCAGACCTGTTCGGGTCATACTCTATGGTCTCAACCGTGGCAGGAATACCAACCTTGTCCCTTTTGAAATCTATTATCCTGTATGCACGCTTCGTCCCACCGCCTCTGTAACGCACAGTTATGCGTCCGAGACTGTTCCTGCCGCCTGTCTTCTTCAGCGGCTTAAGAAGCGGAGCATACGGCTCATCCGTCGTTATCTCGCTGAAGTCAAAACCTGACTGAAATCTCCTGCCAGGTGATGTCGGATTATACTTTCTTATACCCATTTACGCACCTTCTATAAAGTCAAGCTTTTCGCCTTTTTTAAGCGTGACAATTGCTTTTTTTCTCTCAGGTCTTCTACCTGTAAACCTTCCAAAACTCTTTAACTTGCCGGGAACCCTTATAGTAGCCACCTTCTCTACCTTAACCTTGAATATCTCTTCCATAGCCTTCTTTATCTCAAGCTTGTTTGCGTTGATGTCAACCTCAACAAGCACCTTGTTTTCCTGCTCTTTAAGATTCGCACCTTTCTCTGTAAAAAGCGGTCTCTTTATTATCGAATATAAGCTTTTCATTCTGCCTTAAGAACCTCCAGTGCCGCTTTTGTCATCAAAACCCTGCTTGCTGAAAGCACGTCATATGCATGCAGGTCCTCTGCTGTCATTACCCTTACAGCAGGTATGTTCCTCGAAGATAAAATAACATTCCTGTCCACACCGTTAACCACCACAAGAAGACTCTCGCCTGCTACCCCTAAATTATTAAGTATTTCAACCATTTTCTTTGTCTTCGGTTCCTGTATCTCAAGCTTGTCCAGGACGATGACTTCATCATCCGCAATCTTTCTTGACAATGCTGCATACAATGCAAGCCTTCTTGCCTTTTTCGGCATGCTGTAGTAGTAATCCCTCGGCTGTGGTCCAAATACAACGCCACCTCCGCGCCACAGCGGCGAACGAATACTTCCAGCCCTTGCCCTGCCGGTGTGCTTCTGCCTCCATGGCTTTTTGCCTCCGCCGCTTACAAGCCCTCTGGTCTTCGTAGCGTGAGTGCCCTGCCTCTGATTCGCAAGAAAATTCACTACCGCTTCATGAAGCAATGCATCCTTGCCCTCAATGCCGAACTTTTCATCCGGCAGAGTCATCGTGCCTGTAACGTTATTGTTTATATCCCTTACACTCAGTTCAGGCATATCAGTCTTCCTTCCTGATCTCGACAATTGAATTTCTTGCACCTGGAACTGCACCCTTTATCAATAATAAATTCTGATCTACTCTTACATCCACAATCTCAAGGTTCTTTACGGTTACCTTCTCAGAGCCCATATGCCCTGGCATCCTCTGGTTCTTCCACACCCTCGACGGGAACGAGCTTGCACCTATAGAGCCGGGTGCGCGGTTGAACATCGAGCCGTGTGAGCCAGGACCGCCTTTGAACCCGTGCCTCTTCATGACTCCCTGAAATCCTTTACCCTTTGAAATACCGCTTACAGAAACCTTATCGCCTTTAGAAAACCTCTCTACTGTAATAAGGTCTCCAACATTAAGCCCTTCCATTGGAAATTCTTTTAAAACCCTGTAGGGCTTGACTCCTGCCTTCTTGAATACTCCAAGCTCAGGCTTGTTAAGCCTTTTTTCCTTTCTTACTTCAAAAAACCCTACCTTTACGGCTTCATAGCCGTCTTTTTCCGGAGTCTTGACCTGGACAACACAGCCTGGCTGTGCCTCTATTACAGTGACAGGCACCACTGTGCCGTCCTCTTTGTATATCTGAGTCATGCCCAGTTTCTTACCGACAATACCTGTCATTGCTTAATCTCCACATCAACACCAGCAGCCAGTTCAAGATTCTTCAGGGCATCCACAGTCTGAGGCGTAGGCTCGTATATGTCAATGAGCCTTTTGTGCGTCCTTATCTCAAACTGCTCTCTTGACTTCTTGTCCACATGAGGCGACCTTAAAACCGTGTACTTGCTTATCTTTGTTGGAAGCGGAACAGGTCCTGCAACCCTTGCACCAGTCCTGTGCGCAGTCTCCACTATCTCCTTGACGGACTGGTCAAGTATCCTGTGGTCGTATGCCCTGAGTTTTATCCTTATCCTCTGATTCATAACCTACTCTATAATCTCCGTAACAACCCCTGCACCAACGGTCTTTCCGCCTTCCCTTATGGCAAAGCGGACTTCCTTCTCCATGGCTATCGGGGCTATCATCTCTACATAGATATTTACATTATCTCCCGGCAT
>MTOV01000018.1 GCA_002011815.1 Nitrospirae bacterium JdFR-86
CAAGATAAATGACAACGAACAACAATGCTTTATTCATTGCCCTGCTGTTCATTTTATATCAGTGCTGTTGGTTAATGAATTGGAATCAACATAATGGATTCTATGGCAGCTGAGGCACCTTACCTTTCCGGGGTTGCTTGTGCCATCTGCTGAGTTATCAAGCACCATGTTGTTTGCCGGGTTCCCATCCACATCTCCGGCATATCGATTGTTCCCCTGAGGGTCTGTCTGTGCCACACCGTTTGCATCCAGCGGGGCAGTAGAGTCATACCCCTGGGCATTAAATATCTCTCCAATGGGATGGCTGAAGATGGTAGTCCCATTGGCCAGAGAGGGGTCGCTTGCCTGGCTGTAACTCATCGCTCTGTAGTAATGGCAATCTTCACACATCTGGTTGTACTGGTCATCTATTCTCTGGAAATGTCTGTCCTTGGTTTCGCCGGCAGTGTATGTGGATGAAGAATAGGGGTCCCACGGCTCCTTACGCTGAGAGTGCTGGTTATGACAGACAGAACAGGTAATGACATTATTATAATTTTGAAGCTTCGCCTTCAGTGCCACATTTGACAGGTCATTGGTATTTCTCAAGCCATAGGCATTCGATGGGTCTGACAGAGTGGGCATGGTTGCGTTCCAGGCGTGTGAGGTGCCTCCCACCCCTGGAGAGGCCTGCATGGAGTCTGTAAAGGGCACTGCATTTGCAAGCCCCCCGCTTGTATGACAGCTCAAGCACAGATTGGCATTTGAGGCATCCCGGGTAAGGCTTCCTCCAGGAGCATTATGAATTGTATGACAGCTGTTGCACCGAACCCCAAACGAGGCATTATGCGGAGGGTCAATAGCCAGAGCACTCAGCAGCCCCACAAAAGACATAAACCCAACTGTTATAAGTGCTATCCAAAATCCTCTACTAAGTGCAGCTCTCAAAACTTATCATGCCTCCGTATTATTGAAAACGTCCCAGAGAAATCTTTGCACCACCTTTGGTGAAAGCCCTGAACTCACCTTTTTTGACTCCATCATAACTGTAGAGCATGACCATACCACGATTGCGAGGAGATGCACCACTGCCAATGACAATCTCTGCTTTGCCATCATGCTCTATGTCACCCACAGCAAGGTTTATCCCTGTCCAGGAGTTAACAGTAAAACTCTTCAGAAGGCTGCCATCTAAAGTATAGGTCTTTATAACAGCCTGTCCAGTCCGTGGATGTCTGCTTATAGCCAGCACGACCTCCACAGAGCCATCACCGTTGAGGTCTCCAGCTCCAATAGCAGGCCTTTGCCTGACCAGTGGCACCCTTTTACCCCTTCTGTCCTTTCTGGTGGAGACATCAAAGCCTCCAATGTGCTCCACCTTCCACTCTGCCGATGTGGTATTTATCTTCCAGAACCTTATCTCCAGGATATCATTGTCCACAGCATGCATGGTAACAAGTTCAAAGAGGCCGTCATCATCAACGTCTGCCATGACTACCTGTGCTTCATGCACCTCATCGTATGTGCTGAAGGCTACCCCTGTGTCTATGACCTCCTTGCCATCGTATCTGTAAAGTTTAATCGTAGGGGAAGCCCTCTTTCCACGAGTCACTGCCACCACTATTTCCTCAACTCCATCACCGTCCACATCTCCTGAGGCAAGATTTACAGGATATTTACCTTCGTTAAACTTGAGCTTAAATCCCTCAATGGGTGTACCATCTGCCTCAAAACCGTGAACCTGTCTCTTTTCAGAGCCCTTCAGGCGTACAGCCACCAGTATCTCATCCATACCATCGCCATCTATATCTCCAACAGCAAAGTCCTCAAGTCTGTACTTTTTGGAAACCACTTTTAGTTTCCACTCAGGCGTTCCATGGATGTCAAAGAATTTCAATATTGCCCTTTTCTTCACAGGAGTCTCCGGAGCTACAACTATATGTGTAGCCGCCTCTGGAGACAAGTACTCACCGTTAATCTCTATTTCTTGTCCTGAATCAATTGTAAAGGTTCGACTTAAAGGTTTCAAATACCTTAATACATGACCGAATGTGATTGTATATGTGCCAGGAACAATCTCATCGTAGCTCCAGAACTTTCCACCACCTGAGTATTCTACAGGACCACTGAGCACAAAATTGGCCTCGTCAATATTGCTCTTTACAATAACTGTCCCTGCATATATAACCTTTAGATAAACATCTATCTCCACTGCACTGGCACCCACTGCATTGATTGTTATCTTTCCAGTATATATCCCTGGCTCTAATGGGGCAACATGTTCATTTAATGAGGCCGTTATAGTGCTTGGAGTAGTTCCTGAAGGCTCCTGGATGCTCAACCAGGGCACAGAAGCCGAGGCACTCCAGAGAAGTGCCTTGCCCGTGGACGAAATGGTAATACTTTCAGAGGGATATGATAATGCTCCCTTTTGATACTTAAAGCTTATTGCTGACGGGGCGACCACAAGCGAGGATGGTAAAGGCTTTACCTCCAGAGAGACCTTAAGAACCGAAGCTATCCCGGAAGACATAGTGAATCTTATGTAAGATGTATAAGTGCCTGGTAGCAGATTTGCAGGGTCTACTGAAATCTGCACGGTCTGAGGTGCCTGCCCTTGTGTGGGCGAAACAGATATCCAGTCTTCGGAAACCGAAGCAGTCCAGGACAGAGGGGTATCAGAGTCAAGGGTTACATCGGTAGATGTAGGCTGTCCTCCTTCAAATAAGGAGAAAACAATCTCCGAAGGAGTTATGGAAAGCCATGAATAAGACCCTATGCCTAAAACCTCAACCCTCTGATTGCCATTGTTTGAAACAAATAGTTTTCCAGCCTTGTCAAAGGCTACATCCAGTGGAACCTTAAACTGGCCTTCTGCACTACCAAAACTGCCAATATAACCGAGGAAAGTGCCATCCCTTTTGTCGTAAACTGCAACTACTGAGTGGTAGGCCTCCGCTATATATAGTCTGTCTAAGTCAACAGCTAACCCATGAGGACGAAGAAGCTTGTTGCCTCCCGTGCTCCAGAGACTTCCACCGCCCCCTATATCCCTTCTCCAGTTGCCGTCAAGGTCATACACCCTTACGCGGGCATAGTTATGGTCAGCCACATAAACCTCGGCTGAGACTTCATCTACCACTATGCCTGTGGGAAACCCAAACGCTCCAAAAGAAAAGAGATATTGTCCTGTGATGCTATTGTAGACCTTAACAGTCTTTTTTGAGCTGTCAACAACATATACCCTGCCTCTGCTACTTGTTGCTATATCGTTTGGCATCCCGAACTCTCCATCCCCTGAGCCCAGTTTGTAAAGAAGCCTTCCCTGGACGTCATATACTGAGACATCTCCATGCTTGGTGCCAACGAATACCCTTCCTGTCTCATCGACTGCTATTCCCAGTGGTCTCTTTACAGGGAAATGGGTTATCTCTATTCCGTTGTTTGACAGTATATGAACCCTGTCATAGTAGCTATTGGTGATATAGACATTACCACTGGAATCTGTGGCAATTCTCACAATATCCGCTTGTGGTAGGGGGAAATAGCCCAGCGTCTTGACGGTTGGCATTACAGCCCCTTCGGAGATTCCTCCCGAAAAGACTATAAACAGGACTACCAGCCACCTTATAATCATCCACAGTTTCATCCTTAATGGGGAGAAAGCAAGCTTCATGCCAAAACTTTATGGACAATCCGAGCTATGGCAAGCAACGCAAAGGGGGTCGTAGTTATCAACGCATGCCCCTCCCACGAGGAACTCACATGAATCCCCGAGGGCATTTTCATGATAAAGGTGTGGGTCATGGCAAGTGGAGCACTGAACCCCATAATTATAACCTGCCTTATATCCTGGTTGGGTGATTTCAGAGCCCTCCTTGCCTGGGGTTCCACGATACTCTTGTGCGGTAGGCCTAAGAAGCACTTCATCGTTAGCAGGCGCAGTAGCTGTGCTCTCCCAGGGATATTTTAGCCGGGTGCTTGTTATACCAGCTGTACAATTGGCAATAGAGTCTGTTATAAGTACGTCGTTCATAGGCACCGAAAATATATGGTGTGAAGGCGCAGTGCCAAGCCAACCAGGGCAGGCACTGGTCATACGTCCCTCACTGTCAAGGCAGGCGCCTGTCATAAGAACAGCCCCTGAAGCAAGCTCCCCTACGGCTACTGTCCCATCATGACAGCTCATACACAGCTTTGAGGCACCATCTATAGAGTGCGAGGGCATAGTCGTGGAATTAATAAGGTAAGAAGAAGTATTACTGAAATCAATAGTTGCTGTCGATAGTGTATGGTTCCACAACGGAGCATTTATAAGCGTAGTGTCTGTAATTGCATAATGGGGAGTGTGGCAAAATATACATATCCGTGTTTCGCTTTGCGCTTTTATAGGGCCTGGGCCAGAGATAGAAAGGTTGTGTTTATTGCTAGGGTCTGTAAGATTGCCTATCCCTCCTATTACAGCCTCTACCTCAGGATGCTGGCTATACTCTATTAAGAGGGCACCAAAGATACAAACCAAAAAGATTAGAATCGTTATAAATGTCTTTTTCCTGAGGCCATTGAATTTCACTGTAAGTTCTCAACCTTTTTATAAAAATTTTATCTTACTTACCTTTAGAATAAAATTTTTATAAAAATGATGTCAATATAATGTACTTAATATGTACCAGGAAAGAACAGGCGGATTTGAAAGATTTAGGGTTTGGGAGTATTCACATTTATGTGTTTATTTTAATTATTCCCTTCTGAATGGCGAACTTAATCAAGCCTGAGCGGCTGCTGATACCGAGTTTTTCAGTGATATTAGTCTGGTGTGCAATAACGGTTTTGACACTGATGTTAAGCATGTCAGCGATTTCCTTATGTGTATAGCCCTCGGCTATGAGTTTCAAGACCTGTTTTTCCCTGTCTGTAAGTTTTTCATACGGGTCTTCCATTGCAGGTTTATCCTTGCCGAGGTATCCGGCGACCACTTCTGATGCAATTGAGGGGTAGAGATAGAATTCTCCTCTGTTTACTGCCCTTATCGCAGCGACCAGTTCACTTCCTACTGCCCGCTTGAGCAGGTACCCTGAGACCCCTGCTTTCAGGAAGCGTGATATATACTCTGTGTCATCGTACTGTGTAAGCACAAGTATTTTTGCACGGGGGGTTGTCTTTCCGAGTTCGATTGTTGCTTCCAGACCACCCAGCTTTGGCATTGCAATATCCAGCAAAATAACATCAGGGTCGAATTTTTTTGCCTGTTCTATTGCCTCAAGGCCATCCGATGCCTCTGCAACTACCTCTATGTCATCGCAAAGTTTAAGGAATGCGCTGATGCCCTCTCTTACCAGAGCATGATCATCAGCAATCAACACTCTTATTTTAGACATTTTCGCTTCTTGCAGGTTTTAATGGCAGCTTCACGTTCACCCTTGTGCCCACACCTAATATTGAGCATATTTGCAACTTTCCGTCAAGAATGGATGCTCTTTCTTTCATTCCCAGAAGACCCAGTCCTTTTTCTTTTCCTGAGGTGGATTTCAGTATTGAATGGACATCAAACCCCTTTCCATCGTCTTCTATGTCCACGTTGATTAAGGTGTCGGTCGTCTTTATCACAACGAAGACATTATTGGCCTCTGCGTGTTTTGCAATATTTATGATTGACTCCTGTATTATTCTGAACAGTGTTATCTCGACCTGCGAGTCAAATCTTTTATTAGGCACGGTTTTCATGTTTAAGAAGTAATTTATTCCTTTTTCAGAGAGGTGTTTGTCGAGCAGCCACTTGATGGCTGCGTCAAGTCCGAGGTCGTCAAGGATTGAAGGTCTCAGGTTTTTGATGATATCGTGTATGTCGTCTATAATTTTTTCTACAAGCTGTTTCATTTCTTCTATCCTGTTGTCATCGATTCTTTCGGGGTACATTTTGCACATGTCAAGTTTAATCAGGAGCACTGATATATCCTGAAGGATTTCGTCATGGAGTTCACGTGCTATTCTTTTCCTTTCGTCTTCCTGCGAAGTGATGACCTGTTTTAACAGGGTTTGGACTTTTTGCTGTGCCTGTCGTATCTTCTTTGTTCTGTCCAGAACACGTTTTTCCAGCTCGGCACTATACCTCTTTAAGTTTTCGAGAGACTCTGCGAGTTTTATTCTCATGACGTCGAAGCTCTGGCTGAGGATACCGATTTCGTCGGTGCCGTGTTGGGCGATAGGCTTTGACAGCTCGCCTTTAGCTATCTGGTTGGTTGCCTTTGTCAGCTCTTTTATGGGGTTCACTATACTACGGTTTATCCCCATAGCCAGCAGGAATGCAGTTCCTACAAAGATGACGCCGAGTGCAATAAAGGTTTTTCTAAGCTGGAGTGCAGGGGCAAAGATATCTTCCTTTGGTTCCTGTATTGATACACCCCAGGGTGCCAGTTCAAGGGGTGTAAATGTAAGTACGTTTGTGGACCTCTCCTTTTTTCCGGAATCATGGCACTGATGGCATGTCGCAACGCATTCTTTTTTTGAACTTATTACTGTGCTGAAAAATTTGTTGTAGTCGCAGTATGTCAGCGACCGGGCGGGTTTTGATGATGAGATAACTACCCCGTTGGAGTCAATGATGTCTATAAAGGTGTTTTCCCCTATGTCAATTAACTTGAGCATGTGCGTGAGGATGGGATTTGTAGGGTCGATTTCTCCTCCGGCAACACCAACGTAGTTGCCGTTTTTATCCTTTAAGGGCACCAGTACGAATAAGACCTTTCTTTTTGTAGTCTCGGTGGTGTAAATGTTCGATACGACCGGCTTGCCGGTGGCAATTATCCTGCTTATAGGTTCGATGCTCAGCAGGTTGAGGTTTTTCTCTTCTATCTTTTCAGGGTAAGTTAAAAGGACATTTCCGCCCTTGTCCAGAAGGAAGATCCCATCTGTAAATATAGAGTACTTGTATGCTGTAGTGAGGGCTTCTCTTTCCGGGCCAAAATCATTGTCATCCAGATTAACACTGCCTGAGAGGGATATATCGTAGAGACGGTTTATGTTATCTTCTATTATACTGTCTATGTTGTTTCGGATGAGGCGAGCCAGTGCAAGTCTTTTATTCAGTGAGCTTTCTATACTTTTCTGGATGATGTAGTAGCTTACGATTCCAAAGCTTAATAATACAATCGACATGCTTAGGGTTATTGCCAGCGTGATTCTTTTTCGTAAACTCCCTCTTCTCCCCCCCATAGAGAAATTATAAAACAAGAGTTGAAAATTGCAACTTTTGATTGATGGTTAAGGTTCTAACTGGTTTCCAAATTTTCATAGTGTATGTCCTGATGTTCGGTTATTATCTCTTCCAGTGGTTTGCCTTCGAGCCTTGCAAGTTCAATAGGATGTTCAGTGAGCATCCTTTCCTTTGATATATAACCTGTGAATATGCTTGTATCAAGTGGGGAGACGTCCGGACTGAATATGGAGTTGTAGATATGCCATACAGCGATAATGAGAAAGATAACCAGTGCCTGGTTTGTGTGCATGACCTTTGCAGCAGGGATAATCTCTCCGGGCAGGAACCGCGTGATGAATGTCGGAAACCAGAGTATAATCCCTGTTACAATCATCAAAAGCCCGCCGATGAGGATTCCCCAGTATTCGAATTTTTGCTTGTAGTTGTAGCGGTCGCAGATTGCAGGGCGGCTTTCGATACCGAGGTAATATTTAATATTATGTATTGCGTCGGTAAAGTCTTTTTTACTTATAATCATAGAGGGATGCCACTTTTTAAATGCAACGCCTATTATCCCGATTATAATGTGTATGGAGGTAATCAAGAGGAAGACTATCCCTGTAAATCGATGGACTAATCTTGCATAATCAATACCTCCCATTTTGAAGATAAGCCACTGGGAGACGTCAAGCGAATAGAACTTCTGGGAAAGTCCTGTAACAACAAGAACCCCGAAGGTCAACATGACCGCCCAGTGCTCGATGATACGGAAGATGCTGAATCTTCTGATTTTATTTCCTTTTATCCTATCGATGTTTGCCATCCCAATCCTCCTCTTTTATCTGTTTACTGCATATCTCCAGATATGCAATATGATTTGCAAAATGAGTCCTATCAGCAAGCCGGGTATGAATATCTGGTATATCGAGTTGACGATAAACACCAGCGGTGCCTTCTTCAGGGTTGGTTCGTAGTGTGAGAGCCAGGCAGCTGGAAAGTTTTTAGTTGCATCCTTGTGGCACTGCTGGCATCTCTTCAAAAGGTTGGCTTTTACCACAGCCGGGTCTGTATTTCTGGTGCTGATTATGTTGTGGCTGCCGTGGCAATCTGTGCAAACGGCTATCTGTCTTGCAGGTTTGTTGAATTCCTCTCTCTGTTTTTTGTAGAAGATAAGGGTAACCCCGTGAAAATCCGACAGGTAGGTTTTTACGACATTTGTTGAAAGCCCGTATTTGCTTACTATGGCTTCATTGGCATGACAGTTACTGCATATCTCAGGTATCTTCTCGCGATAATCTAATGCAAGCGCATCTGCTATATCGTGGGCTTTGTGACAATCCACACATACAGGTACATCACGATTGTGCATGTCAAACAGTGCTTTGCCATGGACACTTTTTGCATATATATCAAATATTCTCGGATGGCATCTCTGACATCTATGGGCTATAAGCGTTCTTTCCTTGCCGAAATCCAGGGTTAGATGAGAGCCATGGCAGTCGGTACATACAGGGGCTTTAAGGTTTCCCTGACTGAGTTTTATGTAATGGATGCTTTCCATGGTCTTGGTATATTTATCGAAGTGACAGCGTCTGCATGTCTCTGAATTAGCGATTGAGAAGTCGCGAAGACTCTTGAAATTTCTCTGGGGATGACGTGTGCTGGAAAAACCAAAGTGGCAGTCTGAACAGCTGAGCTTTCTATGTACGGAGGCTTTCAGTAATGACGCATCTATTTTCAGGGATAAGGTCTCACCGTTGTTAAATTCCATGCTCAACTCGTAGGCATGGCATTTCAGGCAGTGCTGCTCTTCGGTCTTGAATGTTCTTTTACCCACGTGCACTATTGAGTGAGAGCCGTGGCAGTTGGTGCAGGGGTGTGGTTTACCTTCCTCTTCTTCGCTTAATACTTTGGCGTGGATGGGTGTTGCTTTGAGGTTCAAGTGGCAGCGCCGACATACAAGGGAGGATTTTATGATGTATTGTTTTTTGCTCCTGTATCGTCTTGACGGATGTTTTTCTGTGGAAAAGTCGGTATGGCAGTCAGAGCACGCCAGGGAGTTGTGAACAGAGACCATAAATTTTTTAGCATCCACATAAGCTTCTATTGATTCATTGTTTTCAAACTTCTTGATTATTCCGTGTTTGGCGTGACATCTCAGGCACTCCTGGACTTCGCCTGAAAAGGCATCACTGGCAAAGCAGGCGAAGGTTACAAGAAATGCCATTAATATGAAGATTATTTTCCCCCCTGCCGTTATGGTCATCATCTTAATAACTCAGGACACAGAGACGAATATTTTTCTGACAGCTTACCCTTACGATTTCCTCATCATCGATGACGAGGATGTTTTTTTGTTTGCCCATTACCTGCCCTCCTGAGTATTGTTCCATTGTGGTTGTTCTGCCGGCAGTCTGATTAAGAAAGTGGCACCTTTGCCGACTTCGCTTTTTACAGTGATATCCCCGCCGTGTTTTTTGATAATGCCGTAGCTTACAGGCAGACCAAGCCCTGTACCTTTGCCCACAGGCTTTGTTGTAAAGAAGGGTTCGAATATCTTATTCATATGCTCAGGGGGAATTCCGGGTCCTGTGTCTGCGAATTCTATCTCGACGAACTGCTTGTTGGGGTCTGTTTCGTCTTTTACAATTCTGGTTGTTATTTTTATAGTGCCGACGTCATTCATTGCGTCCACAGCATTCGTAAGCATATTGAGGAAGACCTGCTGTATCTGATTCGGGTCTACGGTCACAGAGGGCAGGTTTTCAGCAAGGTTAAATACAAGTTGCACGTTGTGAAACTCTGCTTGATTCTTCACCATGGCGATTGAGCTTTCAAGAAGGTCATTAATGCTTATCTGTATTTTCTCTGATGTGCCTTTCCGTGCGAATCCGAGCAGTCCTTTGATTATCTTTGAGCATTTGTTTGCCTGCTCGATGATGACATCAAGTGCCTCGGCATCCTGCTTGTCCTCTGGCGGAATGCGCTTGCGCATGAGGTGGGCAAAGGTGACGATGCCGGTCAGAGGGCCGTTCAGCTCATGGGCGATGCCTGCTGCCATCCTGCCGAGGGATGCCAGTTTCTCTGCATCGATGAGCTGTTCCTGCGCCTTTGTCCAGTCCTCCATGTGCTCTCCGTATCTTTTTATATCCTGTGCCGCCGGATTAAATGTCTGTGCCAGAGGTTTTATCTCATCCCGTCTGTTTATCTCTGTCGGGTGGTCGAAATCTCCCTTCATCCCTTCCTCCATGAAGGTAACTGGTTTTGACACCCAGAGCGGGGAATGTCAGCCTGAGGCCAACACTCCCCTTGACTGAATAACAAAAAGTCAAACATGCTAATGAGACTCTTTATAGTCCGGGTGTTCACGCAAAACAGGCATTCTGTTCAAAATCCACCGGAAAATGAGAATGTGAATGGTGACGAGTGTTAGAACTATGACGACTTCCTGCCATGGCGGAACGATATGGCTCAGGTGGTGCGGCAGATTCCAGTTAAACGCAACTATTGAAACATTTATCCTGTTTACCAGAATCCCAAGCACAGCGTAGAAAGCTCCAAACCTGACAATACCGGTGCTTTCCTTCTTGACGCCGTATGTCAGGACGAGCGCAGGAAGGAGAACAAATCCCAGCATCTCCACGAGGAACCACTCACCGTAGGGCGTGCCCAGGAGCGCCCAGTTATTGTCGTGGGCTATGCCGATTACTTTCAGTGCAAAATAAACGTATATACCGACACAGGTGCCTTTGCCAAGGCCAATGGTCAGTTTGTCAAGGCTTCCGAGGAAGGTGTCATCAGTTGCCTTTCTCAGGAAACGAGCGGCAAGAGTGCTCACGACGATTACCATAGCGAGGGCGGCATAGATGCTCGAACTTAGGAAGAATACCGGTATGTACGAGGAGTACCAAAGCGGGTGGAGCTTTCCAGGTGCAAGCAGGAAGAGGGCGCCGAGTGCGGACTGGTGGAGAGTTGACAATATTATGCCGGCGATGGTCATGGCAATGGTTATCATCGTTGCCCATTTGCGTACCCTTCTTGACTTCAGCCATTCCAATATGGCTGGGCTGAATTCAAGGAACTGCACTGTCAGGTAAGTAGCCACATGCCATGCTACAAGGAACAGGACAGAGGCCGTGCCAAACCCGACTATCATTGGGTAATATATTCGCCAGGGGCGGCCGATGTCTGTTAAAAGGTAGACCACAGCAAAGAAGTAGCCCATAAATCCTGTAAGAACTCCGAGTCTCACAAGGGGCTTATATCGTTTAAACCCGAAGATGTAGTAAGCTGTGGCCATCACAAATCCAGTGGCTGAAAGCGGGACGCCGCCGAAGAGTCCCCAACCAAGTATAAGTCCCCATGGATATTCGTCTGATGCGTGAGTGACCGCAGCAAGACCATGTATAAAACGCAGTGCAATAACCGGTATCCCAATGCTCAGTATAAGCATTGCAGCGATATTGAAAGGAGTAATGAGGTTTCTGCTGTATTCGGGCCAAGACATTCCTAAAAGCAGTTTGTCCATGAACCATGATCTGAAGTTCTCTGTCCTAGTTAAGGTATCGTTGCCCATTTTCTCCCCCCTTTTTCTTTATTTTTGATTTTTTTCCTTTTCAAGTTCTTCCCTGTGACGCAGGGCTGCATAGATCATTCCAAAGAGAGCCGGCCAGACAGTAAATACCACCGGAACCGCAGAAAGAAACCCTTTAGTCTGTTCTATGAGTGGTTTCTTGGGAAGGTTTGCCGGGAAATCAAGTTGCTCGAACGGAACTCCGGAGATATACATCCAGCTTGTTCCTCCGACCTCATGCTCACCGTAAATATGGTCGATGTACCTGTCAGGGTTCTTCATTATCTTTTCTCTTGCAAGTTTGATTAAATCACTTCTTTTGCCAAAGGTTATAGCTCCTACCGGACAGGCCTCTGCACATGCAGGCATGTCGCCGTTTTTGATTCTTCCGTAGCACAATACGCACTTTACGATTTTGGGTTCCAGAGGACTTGCATAATCATATGCTGGAACGTAAAAAGGACACGCTATCATGCAGTAGCGGCAGCCAAAGCATTTTTCCGGGTCGTAGAGGACTGCACCTTCAGGAGTTTTCGTATAGGCGTGTATCGGACAGGCTGAGGCACATGCAGGCTCGTTGCAATGATTACACTGAATCTTGCGGTAGATGGGCTTTCCTGCATCCTTTGGATTTTCATACCGGTTGACTACTGTGTAGGCTTGTACGGTAGGCCGCCTTTTTTCATTAAAGACAGACTTGTCGTCAAAGGGAACATCTGGTTTGGGCAGATTGTTCGCCTCGTTGCATGCCTCCTCGCAACTGCGACACCCCACGCATTCTGTTAAGTCAGTAAGACAGCCGTAGCGGTTGGGCCATCCGGTGAATTCCTTGTAGGCAGAGGCATCCTTGTAGCTTCCGATTAAGGAGATACCTCCGATGGCTGCTACGGTTCCTAAAAATCTCCTGCGGCTGATTTTCCTGGTGTTGTCTTTTTCGTTCTGGGGTTCTTCTGTTGTTCCTTCATCTCCGAGAGAGTTTTTTAGAATTTTATCCATAACCCACCCTCCTTATTTACTATTCCGAATTATTTCCTCGCTTTCATTTTTTGCTTGGCATGGCAGGTCTCGGTGCATCCCTTGGGGTCAGTGCCCACACCGTTCATTCCCTTGTGACACTGAAAGCACGTGCGGTGGTATGCAACCTTTAGCCCTGGCATATTTGGATTTGCAGGGTCATAGATGGTATGACAGGTTCTACACGCCATGAAAGTGTTGACCACGGATTTTTTGAAAATAGACGAGCTGACTGAATGACAACCCTTGCACGAGGATGCATTGCTGCCATGCTGGTGGTGACACGTCCCGCAGCCTTGCGACATAAAGATGTGTTTTGTGTGGTTGAATGTCACCGGTTCATATTTGTCTGCCAGACTGTCCAGTTTAAGAACCGCTGGAGCCTTTTCAGCTTTTCCTGTGCAGATGGATGCTATAAAAAGAGTGCAGAAGCTGATTAAAAAGACCAAGGTTACTGTTCTTTTCATTTATCTCCCCTCCATATTTCAACAATTCCTGGTGAAAGATGTGGGGGGCTTGAGATTTCATTCACCAGGAATTGTTGATTTCTTGCATTTCTCAGATATTTAAAAGGGTTATTTCTGTTCATCTTTCTCTGACTTAGTCTCTCCTTCCTTGTTCTCTTTCCCGGCCAAATATGCCTCTGTGGGTCTCCATCCAAAGGATGCACTGCTGCCTGCCAATGACAGGACACCGTTGACAACCGAAGTGATAAGGACGAACACGAAACTGAAGGGCAGAATAATCACGTATGCCAGACCGATGAATGGAGCAGCCACCACCATGCCGATAGTCCTGAGGGTATTCCTGTACCCTGTTTCCTTGATGTACTGCGTGTCTTCCTTGAGTTCGTGTATCAGCGTCCTGAAAGGCTTCGGCTTCAGTATTTCCCAGTAAAGGAGGTATGCTCCGATGAACAGAAGCGAGACTATGTACTCCACGCTTTTTACGTGGGTTAAAAAGTCAAACATTGTGTGCATTTTTACCTCCATTCTTTATTTTGTAAGTTCAGACAAAACCTGTAGCCTTTTCCTGAAAAGTCAGCTCTTGTCCTTTTTCCCCCTCTTCTTGCCTGTTAGATATGCCTCTCTGGGTCTCCATCCGAAGGACACGGCATTTCTTATAAGGTTTAATGTCCCACCTCCAATCTTTACTCCTATCAATGTGATTATCGCTGCAATGGCGATGAACGGCAGGAATATAACGTATACCAGTCCGAGAATCGGTCCTAAGAGCAATAGAAGAAGTCCCTTTTCCTCCTTATCGTCTTCATAGTACGCCACCATTTATTTCACCTCCTTTCTTTTTTGCTCAATTACACGATATCAGATGATTCAGTCCGGAGTGAATCGGTAGAAGTTCCTATTTTTATAGGAATTTTTTCTTAATTTAGCGGGATAATTTTATGAAATTGAAAAAAGGGTGGACTCTGGGCTGATTTGCGGTGTGCAATGGACTCAGGGCAGTTGATTCTAGGTTTCATCAGGGTGGGGAATCATGCTTTCTGCAATCCTAATCAACTCCTGGGGCATTGATTTCATGATAACGGTTATTTTGTATTTTCCTTCGTTCCATGAAATCTTGCTATACGGCTCGTCGTTTTTACAGATGCCGACCTCAAGCACGGCTTCCCTGCCTTTTAAAGGGTAGTGGATTGTTTCCCTGATGTGCGCTGCTTTTATTTTCATGTCAGGGGTGAAGTCTCCGGATGTGTCAGCCTGGGATATTATGAGTGCGACATCTCCCTTTTTGACACGTTTGAATTCCATTATTATTGCAGTGAAAGGTTTGCTCTGTGCCAGTATTTCTGCCGGAGGCCAGGAGAGACTTTGCGGAAAATAGGATGGAACATAGAGGTCTCTTATCTTTAACTTCAGTCTGACGTCTTCGATGCTGTCATATTTTCTTATAGTGCCTTCCTGGATTGCCATTGGCACCCAGTTGATAATCTTCAGCGCTGCAATTAAGATTGCAATTATTACCGCAAACGAAAGGAAACTGCGCAGCCTCTTACGCACTTTTTACCTCAGACAACAAAGTAGTTTATTAAAACAATCGCAGCAAGTGTTATTATAAACGGAAGCCACTCGCTATTTGAATTATTGTGCACCTGTCCTCCTTGAAGCCTTTTAACCCTGCTTTTTAAGAGCATGTTATGGCTGTCCTCGATTGTTGTGCCTATGGTTGAAGTGGTCTTCATGTGTGCAAGGTTAGAGTCTTCGTGCTCATGGTAAAAGTTTTTAAGGGTTTCTGCCAGGGCATCGGGTTTTTGTGTGATAGACACTGCAATATCATCGCATATCTTTTCTTCCTCATGGACAATCCTTCTGAATTCCAGGAGAACTACAGGATTGAAGAACATTAATGTCCTGAAAAGAAATACTACCATAAGCAATGGTTTTTTGTTTCTTGCGATGTGTGCTATCTCATGGGCAATTGCTGCCTGTATCTGCTCAGTGTTAAGCACATTTATAAGCCCTGTGGACAGAAAGATTGCCGCATTTTTGTCGGTCCTGGAGAACAGCACAAATCTGTCGTCATCAATTATAAAGATATCGGGTTTTTCTACAGGCAGGTCTGCCAATGCCTTGTTGACAACAGCGGCGTAATCGTCGTCCTCTTTTATTCCAGGCGGGACTTTCTGGGACTTGAAGGCATGTTTCCAGATAGGAATCATCTCCTGAATAAAGAAGACTAAAGCTGTAAAGAATAAAATAAGGACAAAGAACAGGCTCAGTGGAACCTTTCCAAACAGCTCCAGGTTCAGCCATCTGTTGGTGTCAAAGACCGACTCCAGTCTGAAGGAAATAGAGCCTCTCTCAGGGTTTATCATCTGGTACATAGGGAATGAGAAGGTTGGGAATATAACAGATATGAAGAGGAATCTTTGTTTTATCAACGGGTTGGTGATGTCCCATATTTTTAATGCCCTGTCTATGATAACGGCAGCTATCAGCGAGTGACAGAAGGCCTGAGCAATGTACATACCGGGGTAGGAATTGAAAAAGTCTGAAATATTCACTGTCTGACCATTAGTACTTAATAAATAGGCTCTCTGCGATGGGATTTTCTATAAGCCAAATATACCGCAGGTTGCGGGTGAAGGTCAATGTATGATTTATGGAATCCGCTGTTTCAATATGAATCCGCACATTGATTTCTATTTGTAGTCCGCTGTTGTGAAACAGGTTTCCTGATTATCACTTGCAGAAAGAACCCTATACTCGGTCTGCTTGGGACAGGTAAAAATTCAAGGATAGACCATTCAAAATTTAAAACCGTTACTAGGGCTGAAAGAGCCTTAGAGTCTTAAGGGTTAAGGTGGGTTCAAATCCCACGCGCTCCCGCTTTTAAAATCAATGGGTTAGCTTTAATTTGCCCTCGGAAACAGCCTCAAAAACCGTGAAAGTGTTAGCCCAGCCATGCTTAAATATTGGAAATTATAACGATATGTGTTATAGTGTAATAAATGATACGGTCTTTTAAAGATAAAAAGACCCGTGAGTTGTATCTTACGGGCAGGAGTAAGGAATTTCCTGCCCCGGTCTGTAAAGTAGGGCTAAGGAAGCTGGATTATCTGAATGCGGCAACTCGTCTTGAAGACCTTATGGCTCCACCAGGAAACAGGCTTGAGCCGTTAAAAGGCAAGTATAAAGGCAAATACAGCATTAGGATTAATGAACAATATAGGATAGTTTTCAGGTTTGTTGATTCCGATGCTTACGATGTTGAGATTACGGATTACCATTAAGAGGAGGCAAACATGTTTGATTTAAAAAGGGTACCAACGCACCCCGGGAAAATCCTTAAAGAGGATTTCTTAATCCCCTTGGGGCTTTCGCAGACAGAACTGGCAAGGTATCTTAAGACCACGTTTAGGACTGTCAACGAGATACTGAATGAGAAGCGGGGTATTTCTCCTGACATGGCTGTCAGACTTTCCAGGTTCTTTGGCACGTCCGAGGAGCTTTGGCTGAATCTTCAGGATCAATATGACTTATACAAGGCAAAACAAAAAAGTAAGGATGTTCTGAAGGAGATTAAGCCCTTTAAGGAACTCAAAATGGCTGTATGAGTTCTACTTGCGGGGTATAGCTCAATTAAGATGGCAGAGCGGGCTATGGACATGAGAGTGTTAAGAGCTTGAGTGTTGAGGTTTCTAGACTATCGTTGTAGAAGAAAAGGGGAATTGTAGATATTGTCAAAAAAAGTATAAAACATGAAAACAAAACCTGATAAACATTGAGTATTAGATATTTAAAGGTGATTTTATGTATTTAGCTTATTTTGACGAAAACAAATACACAGATGATAATCCATATTTCATTGCTGGTGGTATTCTCTTAAATGATGAAAATATAAGTGAGCTTGAAAATACTCTCAGCCAAATTCAATATAATTTTTTTGGTACCCGCATTCTGTCAAAGGATACTGAAATGCATGGTAAAGATATATTTCATGGGAAAGGTAATTGCAAAAGAAGATCTTTAAAAGATAGAGTTCAGTTATTTCAAGATATAGCATCTTTCCTTATTGATAATAAAGTGCCATTAAGACTAGTTTGTATTGATGTTGAGGCTCATAGAGCAAAATATAAATATCCAGAACTGGAGTATCATTTAGGGCTGATGTTAATACTTGAACGTTTTTGTGACTATTTAGACCATGTAAATGATATAGGTATTGTTTTCGGTGATTATGAAAAAGATGAAATTGCTAAATCCGTTCTTGATTTTTCACAATTTAAGATAAGAGGGAAAACGCCAATGTATTTCGGAAGACCATTGGGGCGTTTAGTTGACACCATCTACTTTACCCATTCCCACCATAGTCGTTTTCTTCAAGTTGCAGATATGATTGTTTTTTTAGCCGGACGATATGAAAATATTACTTCAGAACCAACTAAATGGCATGATAAGAAGATAAAAGAAGTGTGGGATTCTATAAAAAAAGGAAACTATTATATTCAGCATTGGCCGTAAAAAAGGAGCGACCAGTTCTCAAATGAGAAAGGCTCGCCTAAAGGAGCAAGCCACAACCAGTCGCTGTTTAATTATAACATAATAGAACATGTCCCAAAATTTGGGCATCGTGTGAAATAATAGTCAGGTCTTGCATGCCAACATATAGTTTACGAACTGCAAACCTCGTCACCATCCCGTCAACAAGCCTTCCAAATTAACGTAAATATCTTGTCCTCAAGCTTCCATTCCCCACGCGCTCCCGCCATTTAAAATTAATAATTTATGACATTCCACCGGCTATCCTCTGAAGCACCATTTAAGCGAAAGGCTGAAGTTGCGTCCGGATTATGCCCTCCTAACGTTTGCCTGTTTACAAAAAATATCTATAAATAGATATTTTTTACTGAATTAATATATGCTTATATAACTGTCATCCTGACGGGGCACGGTAGCCAGTGTTAAGTTAACGTCCGGTGTGGACAATAGAAATGGTTCTCTAAACACACTATTACATTAACAGAAAATGAACGGACTCCCTTTTGCAGAACTAAGAGAGCCATACAGCTCGTTTCTTAATGAGGGGCGCTGGAACGAGTATCTGAGCAGTCTCTGTGAAGACGGGCTCAAATGGTGGTTCAACATGGATACACCGGCAATCCTTGCCCATCTAATCCCGGTTGAGTCATTCCCTGTAGAGAAAACCTCCCTGCCGGAGAGACTGGTATTTCTGTCAGAAGCCGCCAAGCTCTCAATACCTGTTGAGAAGATGGATGCCTTCTTCAAACTCTTTATGGCTAAGGGGGATTTTGAGGCGGCATCTGCTGCCGCAGGTGCAGGCACTGCCTCTGTATGGGACAGCGGAAGGGAATTTCAGAGATATGCCCTCTGGTATGAGAGAATAAACAAACTTCTTAGGACAAAAGACCGCCTGTCTCCCCTTGCAGTATCCTCACTTTTAGGGTTTAAGGCTCTTGTGGAACTCACAGGCGAAGGGGATATAAAGAAGGCATATGAGACATATATGAAACAGCGCCTCTGGGCTGAAAAAGCCGGAGCACATTCACTCATGGTCTATTTTGCTGCTGCCTGCTCATACTGCCTTATATGGATGGGAAGGCTTTCAGAGGCAGAAGTGATAATGACCGATGCCGAAGTCCTCTGCAGTACTCCGGATACAAACCTTGTGGTAAGAATCTATTTTCAGACAACCCGCGGGCTTTTTTACTTTGTAAAAGGCAAGCCTGATAAGGCAGAGGAGATACTTAAGGGTGTAGTAAGTCTGCCGTTTTTTGAAGAGCTTCCCCCGCCTGCCTACTTTCTGGGCTATGGTCACCTGTTGCTTACCGTGGCAAACAAGGGGAAGGAACAAGCCATCGAGGCAATAGCACAAAAACTCCGTGCCCGTGCAATACCTGAGCAGAACTATTTCCACTACTCCTATCTTCACTACAACCTTGGCACAGCCTATCTGATGATTGGCGAGCCCCACAAGGCTCTTGTCCATGGTAACGAAGCACTCGAGAGAGGGCGCTTAAGCAAAAGCCACGTTGCAGAGCAGATACCTGCCCTTGTCTTTGGTCAGGCTCTTTCAGATATGAACAAGAACGACAGGGCATTAGAGCATTTCCTTCAGTGGCTTAAGCGGTGGAAAAAGAGCGGCTTCTTTATCCTTGCCTCATCAGGAGCTTTTGAGATTGCCTGCCTTTATCTCAAAATGGGGATGATAGACAAAGCAAGGGAGTACTTCAAAAAGGCATCAACTCTAATGCCGGAGGGTGAGAAGATTGCCCATCTGAACCGTTCTGAGGAATTTTTCAAGAAGATAGAGAGTTCATTATATCCTTCTGAAAAACACATAGATGTGATTACAGACCTTGAGAGAATGCCTGTCTGCATTACCACTTTTGGAGACCTCCAGATAAGGGTAGGCGAATCAGTAATTTATGACCGTAAGTGGAGGGGCGGCCGCACCAAGACACTCCTTAAAGCCCTTATTGTGTTCGGAGGCACAAAGGTCTCGTACAACCTCCTTATTGACACCCTCTGGCCTGACACAGAGGGTGATATCGCAGAAAACAACCTCAAGGTGGCTGTGTCAAGGCTAAGGAGGATTGGTTGCCGCCGGGGAGAAAAACCCATACAGTGGATACTTGTCAAGCAGAGGAAGATTTCCCTGGCACGACCGCTGTGTGCAGTGGATTCTATAATCTTCAAGGAGACGGTAGACAGGGCACTCAAAGAAAGAAAGGACATTGCACTTTTGATGAAGGCACTCGATTTGTACCGTGATGACTTCCTTGCCAGAGACCAGAGCGAGACATGGATCATAAGACACCGTGAGATCCTGAGGGAGGATTTTGTAAAAGGGGCAATCCTTCTTTATGAACTGTGCAGGGAAAGCGGTGATATCAATGAGTCCCTGCCTTATCTTTATCGTGCAGTTGAGCGTGACCCTTTAGATGAAGAGATATATTCCGTTTTGATGGAGTTGTACTTGGAGCTTGGTTATCCGTCAAAAGCTATTCAGACCTACAAACAGGCTGAGGAAATCCTGAAAAAGGAACTGGATATTGCCCCTGGTCCAGCACTTCAGGCACTTGCCCGAAAGGCTGGAATGAAGATATAAACCTGCCTCTGCCGTTCTAACTGCACAATCTGCAAAAAATCCCAACTGTGTAACCAAACCTGTTACCTTTTTGTAACCTCCTGTGTGATATAGAAAAAGCGTAAAAGAGCTAGAGGGCTTCAGTGATTAACCTTAATTAAATTTGAAAAAGGAGGTAACGATGAGGACAGGCAGGTTATTGGTTTTTGTATTATTATGTTTCTTAATGCTTACTGCATGCGGAGACGACGACGGAGGCACAACCACCACAGGGACGACTACAGGAAGCTCTGATACCACTGCACCGGCAGTCAGCTCTATATCCCCTGCTGACGGTGCAACAGGCATCGAGCCCAACACCACAGTAACAGCCACCTTCAGTGAAAACATAGACTGCGCAACAGTCAGCACCTCAACATTCACCCTGAAGAAAGCCGGCAGCACTGTCTCAGGCAGTGTAACCTGCAATAACGATACCGCTGTATTCACCCCGTCAGGTGAGCTTGCCTTTTCCACTCAATACACTGCCACGGTTACAACCGGCATCAAGGACACAGCAGGCAATGCCCTTTCTGCTGACTACTCATGGAGTTTTACCGTGAGGGATGGAATCTGGGGAACTGAAGAGATTATCGAGACAGGCAGTGAAGGTGCTGAATATCCTCAGGCAGCAATAAATGCAGACGGAAAGGCAGCGGCTGTGTGGAAACAGTGGGACGGCTTAGCATACAGCATCTACGCAAATGTTTACGACGGGGCAGCATGGGGAACTGAAGAGATTATCGATGCAGGCAGTGGAGATGCTGCATATCCTCCTCAGGTGGCGATAAATGCAAACGGAAAGGCAGTGGCTGTGTGGGATCAGTGGGACGGCACGGCATACAACATCCACGCAAATGTTTACGACGGGGCAGCATGGGGAACTGCGGAGATTATCGATGCAGGCAGTGGAGATGCCTACACGCCTCAGGTGGCAATGAACGCAGACGGAAAGGCAATGGCTGTGTGGAGACAGAATGACGGCTCAGTATACAGCATCTACGCAAATGTTTACGACGGGGCAGCGTGGGGAACTGCGGAGATTATCGAGACAGGCAGTGGAGATGCCTACACGCCTCAGGTGGCAATAAATGCAGACGGAAAGGCAGTGGCAGTGTGGCAGCTGTGGGACGGCACGACAGGCAGCATCTACGCAAATGTCTATAACGGGACATCATGGGGAACTGAAGAGCTTATCGAGGCAGGCAGTGGAACTGCTGGACAGCCTCAGGTGGCGATGAACGCAGACGGAAAAGCAGTGGCTGTGTGGAGACAGAATGACGGCTCAGTATACAGCATCTACGCAAATGTTTACGACGGGGCAGCGTGGGGAACTGCGGAGCTTATCGAGACAGGCAGTGGAGGTGCTGCATCTCCTCAGGTGGCGCTGAGCGCAGACGGAAAGGCTGTGGCTGTGTGGCAGCAGTGGGACGGCTCAGCATACAGCATCTATGTAAATGTGTATAACGGGACATCATGGGGAACTGAAGAGCTTATCGAGACAGGCATTGGAGATGCTGCATCTCCTCAAGTGGCAATGAACGCAGACGGAAAGGCAGTGGCTGTGTGGCAGCAGTGGGACGGCACGGCATACAACATCTACGCAAATGTGTATAACGGGACAGCATGGGGAACTGCGGAGCTTATCGAGACAGGCAGTGGGGATGCTGACTATCCTCAGGTGGCAATAAATGCAAACGGAAGGGCAATGGCTGTGTGGCAGCAGTTTGAAGGCTCAAGCTCAACACTCAGTATCTATGCGAATGTGTATAAGTAAGCCTTTTAGTGCATCCTGCATCATGCAGATGCCGGCAGTGGTGCGATAAAATGCCCGCAAGTCAGAGAGAGGATAGATTCAGGGAAGAAGACGGGAAGGAGGTTTACCTTCTCAGGATATTCAGAAGGGGCAAAAAGCCAGGTGAGACCCTTGTGGGAACAGTAGAGGAAATAAGGGGCAGAAGAAAGGGAAAATTCAAGACAGGAAAGGAGCTTCTGGACTGGTTGATGAATAACGCCCCTGACAGGTAAGTTGTACCCCCGCAGGGGTGAAAACAATGGGAGGGTGGCATGAATAACAGGGGGCTGAACGCAATACTGGGCATGGCAGTTGGCGGACTGCTGATTAAGTTTGGCTCGCAGGCAAAAGGCAGGGGCAGTGCTTCGGCTGATGACTACTGGTATTACGACTCCAGTTGAGACTGAAGAGCATGGGGGCTCGGTGGAGGGCGGTGGCGGAGAGTCCGGCGGTGCAGGTGCATCAGGGGACTGGGATGACGATTAACCCCTGAAATTTTTAAAAGAGAGTTAAGGTTTCTGTTGCTTTTTGACGCCAAAAAGTGGTAAGATTCAAAAAGGAGTTTATTATTCCTTCAGTTTGTTGAGTTTTGAAGAGTGGGCTGTCCCACTCTTTTGTTTTGTTATGGATAGGGTTGAAGATAAAGTATATGAACTGGCGGCTCAGGTAGCCCGTAATCTCGGGTTTGACCTTGAAGGTGTGGAACTTTTAGGTCGGGGCAGAAAAACGCTCTTAAGGATTGTTATTGACAAGGAAGGAGGCATAACCCTCGATGACTGCGAGGCATTCAGCAAGGACATCGAGGCATTACTTGACGTTGAAGACCCTATCGAGGGCTCTTATACTCTTGAGGTCTCATCCCCTGGTTTGGACAGACCTCTGAAAAACCTGAGGGATTTTAAGAAACATATGGGAAAACTCGTAAGAGTTGTAACAAAGGAAAAAGTGGACGGACAGAGCTTTTTCATCGGAAGAATAGCCGGGGTGGAAGAAGACCACGTAAAACTTTCGCTTAAAAACAAGCAGATAGAGATTTTTTTTGATAATATATCAAAGGCAAAACTTGAGATAGAGATAAAATGACAAAAGACATCTTTTATGCAATTGAGCAGATAAGCAGGGAAAAGGGCATCCCGAAGGATGTGCTTATAGGGGCGATAGAGTCTGCCCTGCTTTCAGCCGCAAGAAAAAGATACGGCGGAAGGACGAACGTGCATGTGAAGATTGATGAAAAAGCGCACGCCATAACCCTCTACGAAACAAAAAAGATTGTAGAAGAAGTTACAGACAAAAACGAGGAGATATCAGTAGAAGAGGCAAAGGCTATAGACCCTGAAAAAGGGCTTGGCGACGAGGTGGACATTCCTCTTGACTTCCAGGATTTCGGAAGGATTGCTGCACAGACTGCAAAACAGGTTATATTCCAGCGTGTCAGGGAAGCGGAGCGCGATGTCATATACAACGAGTATAAAGATAAGGTAGGGCAGATTATCAGCGGCACGGTGATGAGAAAGGAAAAAGGCATCTACTATGTCAACATCGGAAAGACAGAGGCCATATTGCCGCAAAGAGAAACACTCCCCGGAGAAAACCTTAAAAGGGGAGACATGATTAAGGCATATATTCTGGACATCAGGGTTACCTCAAAAGGACCTGCCATAATCATATCGAGGACAGACCCCCAGTTCGTGGCAGCACTTTTCAAAATGGAAGTGCCTGAGATAAGTGAAGGGCTCGTTGTGATTAAAAACGTTGTCAGAGAGCCAGGGGAAAGGACAAAGATTGCTGTATATTCCACTAATACCTCTATTGATCCAGTGGGTGCATGCGTGGGCATGAAAGGCACAAGGGTTCAGTCTATCGTCCGTGAGCTTAAAGGCGAAAGGATAGATATTATTCCGTGGACTGACGACCTTAGAATGCTCATTGCAAGGGCATTGAGCCCTGCCACTGTCGAAAGAGTGGGTATCAATGAGGAAGAAAAGACCGCAATGGTAGTCGTAAGCGACCAGCAGTTGTCCATTGCTATCGGCAAGAGAGGACAAAACGTCAAGCTTGCTATGAAGCTTACAGGGTGGGATATAGATATAATCAGCGAGTCCGAATACTCCAAGATAAAGATGGAAGAGGCCGAAAAGACCTTCGGCGAGTCGGTGCAGGCACAGTCACAGTCACAGGAAGAAGAAGACACACCATCAGTGGATGGTTAAAGACCTCTCAGATTACGAAATTCAATACATAAAGGGTGTAGGACCCCGCAGGGCAGCCCTCCTCAAACGCCTTAATATACGAAATGTCAGAGACGCCATGTTTTATCTCCCCTACAGGTATGAAGACAGAAGGAATATCAAAAAGATACGTGATATAAACTCCGGGTTTCTGCAAACAGTCGTCGGCAAAGTCATCGCTGCCGAGGTTATAGACCTGCCACACAGCAGGCATAAGATTTTTGAACTCACAGTCTCCGACGGAAGCGGACTCATTAAAGGCAAGTGGTTCAACCAGCCGTTTATGAAGAAGAGGTTTAAAATCGGTCAGGAGGTCGTCCTGAGCGGGGTTGTCAAATACGGGTATCGCGGTATAGGACTTGAGATGGACAACCCGGAGTATGAATTTGCCAGCGATGACGAAGATGCCCTTATACACACCGCACGCATTGTGCCTGTATACAGGGCAACTGAAAACCTCAGTTGCAGACAGTTAAGAAACATAATATTCAATGTCCTTAAGACACACCTGCATGAAGTCACCGACCCTGTTCCTGAGGATATCCTGAGGAGAAACAACCTTCCCGGACTTGCAGAAAGCATCATGAACTCGCATTTTCCGCAGGCAGACATTGATGTGGACAGTCTTAACAACTGGAGGACGGATTACCAGAGAAGGCTTTCCTTTGATGAGCTTTTTATGCTCGAACTCGGTCTTGCAATCCTTAAAAAAGGAAAGAGCCGGCAGAAAGGCATAGAGTTCAATGCAAAAGGCACACTCGTTGAAAAGCTCCTCCGGATGCTTCCCTTTAGCCTGACTTCTGCACAGAAAAGGGCTTTTAATGAAGTATTAAAGGACATGAGGAGTCCTTATCCCATGCACAGGCTCATTCAAGGAGACGTGGGTTCAGGCAAGACTGTTGTGGCTTTGATGGCAGTGCTCGTTGCTGCAGAATGCGGCTATCAGTCCGCTTTTATGGCTCCTACAGAGATACTTGCCGAGCAGCATTATATAAATATTCATCGTCTGGTGGAAGACCTCGGACTTAAAATCTGTCTTCTTACAGGGAGCGTAAAAGACAGGCCTCTGGATGAGATAGCTTCAGGTAAGATAGATTTAGTCGTAGGCACGCACGCACTTATACAGGAAAGCGTGAGGTTTGAAAAGCTCGGTCTTATCGTAATAGACGAACAGCACCGTTTTGGTGTGATGCAGAGGGCTGTGCTCAGAAAAAAGGCTTTAAACCCTGATGTCCTTATAATGACCGCTACGCCGATACCACGGACACTGGCAATGACCCTTTACGGCGACCTCGACTGCTCTGTCATAGACGAACTTCCTCCCGGAAGAACACCTGTAAAGACCATGCTCTTCAAACAATCTGAAAAAAAACAAATATACGAGGCAATAGCCTCTGAGGTTAGAAAAGGCGGACAGGTGTATGTCGTATATCCTGTTATAGAAGGCTCTGAAAAGGTAAACCTCAAGTCTGCAATAATGGGAAAAGAGGCTTTGGAAAAGGTCTTCCCTGATATGACTGTTGCACTCATACACGGCAGGATGAAGCCTCAGGAAAGAGAATCCGTAATGGCTGACTTTAAGGACGGCAAGATTGATATACTTGTAAGCACAACGGTTATAGAGGTAGGGGTAGATGTGCCTAATGCATCCATGATGCTCATAGTGCATGCCGAAAGATTCGGTCTTTCTCAGCTTCATCAGCTAAGGGGCAGGGTCGGCAGGGGAAACAGGCAGTCCAGTTGTCTGCTCCTTGCCTATGAACCGCTTGGAGAAGAGGCAAGAAGAAGACTTGATGTCATGACACGCACAACCGACGGCTTCAGGATAGCAGAGGAAGACCTTGATATAAGAGGGCCAGGTGAATTCCTCGGCACAAGACAGTCAGGAATGCCAGACTTAAGCATAGCCAACCTCGTAAGAGACTCAATGATGATTGAGCCGGCAAGGACAGAAGCATTCTCTTTAATAGAGCAAGACCCGGAATTGAAAAATTTTCCTGCACTCAAGGCATCGCTTGAGAGATTCTGGCACGGCAAAATCGAGATTTTTAAAACAGGGTAGGAGGGTTTTATGTTGGGCAGACTGAAGGATAGCTTCGATGCAGGAGTCGAAAAAATCAGGTGGTTTTCGTCTCTGTTTAGCGAAAGGCTGAAGGTAGAGATGGCTGTTATGAAACTTCTCAAGCAGGCGAATGACCTTAAAAAGAAGAGGGATGAGCTGACAAGGACGATAGGAGAACGTGTGTTTGAGCTTAGAAACCGGCAGCACGTAAGTTTGCTGAAAGACGCGAAAATAAGACAGGCGATAAAAGAGCTTGAGAAACTCGATTCCGAGATTGAAGAGCTTAACAGCAGGGTCTCGGATATAGGAAAGGTTGAGGACTGATGATTGAGTATACGGCAATTGTCTTATTCGGTCTTATAATCGGTTCTTTTCTGAATGTAGTCATCTGGAGGATGCCGAGGGGACAGTCAATAATAAGCCCGTCCTCAAGGTGTCCTTCCTGCAGCACGCCGCTCAGGGCGTGGGACAACATACCTGTGCTGAGTTATATTCTTCTCAGGGGCAGGTGCAGGTATTGCGGTGCAAGGATTGCGTTCAGATATCCTCTGGTCGAGTCGCTTAATGCATTGCTTTATGCAATGGTGCTTTACCGTTTCGGCATAGGCTGGCATATGCCTTTTTACCTTGCGTTTGTGTCTTCTTTGATTGTCATTACGTTCATAGACCTTGACTTCCAGATAATTCCGGACAGCATTACCCTTACGGCAATCCCCCTCGGACTCGTTGCAGGCTCGTTGATACTTCCGGATCCTTTCTCAAGGATGGAGCTTTTGGGATACAAGGCTTCGTTTATTGGCGCTTTGAGCGGCTTTGGACTTTTTTATGCTGTTGCTGTTCTCAGCCGGGGAGGCATGGGAGGCGGTGACATAAAGATGATGGCAATGGTCGGCGCTCTGCTCGGATGGAAAGGCGTGCTCCTTACTACACTTCTGGGAAGCTTTTCAGGCTCTGTGATCGGAATCTTCTTTATGGTATTTAAAGGAAAAGGAAGAAAAGCGAAAATTCCGTTCGGTCCTTTTATTGCATTGGGCTCGATTATAACACTCTTCTGGGGACAGGAGATTTTTTACTGGTATCTCTATGTCGGACGCTAATCTCTATATAATTCAGGCTCTTACTATCGGCATTATACTGCTTCTTGCACTCTATATTGTCGTGTTGATTTACCTGAGGATGAGAAGAGCACGCAAAAAAACAGAGGGGACATCAGAGGTCGGCTTTGTCGTGGATACGTTTCATGAGCTTGTCTCTGCCCTGAAGGCAAAAGAAAAAGAGCTTGAAATCTTAAGAAAAAAAGCAGAGGAAAAGGCAGGGATAATCGAAGGCTACAACGAAAACATACTCCAGAGCGTCCCAAGCGGGGTGATAAGCCTTGATAAGGAATGGAAGATAGTAAAGGTGAACTCTTCGGCTGAGAGAATCCTTCAGGTGAAAGCCGAGGATATAATCGGGAAAGGCTTCAGGGAGGTCTTCGGCAGTCTTGATGCAGAAGGAACGGTTCAGCGTGGTGAAGCCCAGTATGTGACAGGCTCAGGCAAGAGGATCTGGCTTGGTTTTACTCTTTCGCCACTGCTCGATGCAGACAAAAACACCATAGGTCAGCTTTTTGTCTTTACTGATTTAACAGAACTCAAGGCGCTTGAAGCGCAGGCAGAACTCAGGCAGAGGCTTTCAAGCCTCGGCGAAATGGCTGCAGGCATCGCCCATGAACTCCGGAACCCGATGGGCGTAATCGCTGGTTATATGCGACTCCTTGAAAAGAAAGTAGACCCGTCAGTCCAGCACATAGTAGACGCAGTGTCAAAAGAAGTCGCTGCCATGGACAGAATTATCACAGAGTTCCTCTCCTTTGCAAAGCCAAAAGAACTCGACCTCTCGGATGTAAACCTTTTCAGTCTCATAGAAAGCACTGTAGAAAACACTGTTGATGAAAAGCACGGTATAGAGGTTCTGGTTGACGTTGACAAAGCGTTTACCCTTCAGGCAGATGAAGTCCTTTTAAGACAGGCGTTTGCAAACCTTCTTCAGAATGCCGTTGAAGCGATGAGCGCCGGAGGAAAGATTTACATCAATGCAGACGTTGGTGACCAGTCCGTAACTGTATCCATTACTGATACAGGTTACGGCATACCTGAAAACATAAAAGACAGGATATTCCTTCCGTTTTATACCACAAAGGAAAAGGGCACCGGCCTTGGTCTTGCCATAGTGCATAGAATCATTACAAGCCACGGGGGAAACATCGACGTCGAAAGCAGTGATAAGGGAACAACTTTCAGAATAAGGCTTCCCCTGAAAAAAGCAGAATAAAAGATTTATGCATTCATGAGTGCAACCACCCAGAGGATAAAAGACATGACAAAACAGCAAATGCCATAGACAGCAGGTCTTTTTCTTACCCTCAGGTTTCTGTCGAATCCTTTAAAGATAATAAATATGATTGATGCCACCCAGCCTGTAAAGCCGACTGCAGAAAGCATACTCCATAGAGGACTTGGCGCTCTGTCTGTCTTGAGAACATAAAGATGTTTTTCAATTTCTTTTTCAAACTCATCAGGGCGTATAGCCCCTTCTTTGAGCAGGATTTCTGTGTTAAGCCTTGCGATTTTCTCATCGCATTTGTCTATCCAGTGTTTCTTTGGAGTAAAGAGGCTTCTTGATGCGTAGAGGGAGCTTCTTAGAGAAGAATAAGCTGCGTTAGCCCTTTGAAGTTGCCCTTTTTTTTCAAACATTTCACCCATCTGCCATAGCCGTTGTGCGGCTTTTTCCGTATAAGGCGAAAACGGAATATAAAAATGCATTGAGGTGGTGTATTCCCTTACTGCAAGCTTCCAGTTGGATTTCTTGTAGTGGTTTTCAGCCTTAATGAAGTGGTTTCTCTGGAGGTAAAAAACCCTTCCTGAGACAAAAGTCAGTATGATGAAAAAGACGATTAACCCTTTAAACAGCGAACTTTTCGGCATTTTCCCAAATTATACCACCTGTTACTGGCAGAAGCACGTAAGCTTGATGAACCTTTGTTAAATATGTATAATAACAGCCTCAACTCCGCTTTCGATTCAATCCCGGGGGGGCTTAGAAACAATCAATGAACAGACAGCTGGTCATACTCTCCAGCGACAGCGAAACTGTGTCAAATATCAGGAAGGCGCTTGAGCCGCTATGCTGTGGAATAACAGTGAAGCAGAGGCTTTCATCCTGCCTGAAGGCAATAAAAGGCTCGGAACTTATACTTCTTGACCTGTCTGACAAAGACACCTCTGTTTTAAACGAGATAAAGTCATATCATCCAGAGGCTCTGGTGCTTGTAATAGTGTCAGACGGCTGTAGTACCAAAGCCTATGAAGACGGGGCACTGTGTTGTCTGGAAAAGCCAGTGGATTTGCTCGAGCTGAAAGTAACTGTCCGGAATGCCTTTACGCTTATGGAACTCAGGCAGGAAGTCGGGATGCTTAGAAGCGCTGAGGTTCCAAAACTCATAGTAGGGAAAAACCTCAAAATGCTAAAAGTCCTGAAACAGATAGAAAAGGCAGCGGCAAAAGACACCCCTGTGCTTATATCAGGAGAGGAAGGCACAGGAAAAGAAGTGGTTGCAAAGGCAATACACTTTACGAGCGCACGAAAAACAGGGCGTTTCGTATTAGTTGAAAACTCTGACAGACTCGAGGAGGAACTCTTTGGAAAAATCTCTGACAGGGGTGTGCTGCCAGGCAAGATTATAAATGCAGAAGGAGGCACCTTATTTCTTAAGGAATGCGACAAGATGACTCCAGAGTTCAGAAAAAAACTTTCAAGATTCATAAAAGACAAGCAGTTCAGCCCTGTTAACGGCACAGAGGAAACGAAGGCTGACGTCAGAGTCATCTGTGCAGTCAGTTCCATTGAAAAAGAAGACCCTTTCTGCCGGAACTTTCCTCAGGAGATAAAACTTCCCCCGCTCAGACAAAGACGGGAAGACATAATCCCCCTTGCCGAACACTTCCTTAAGATGTCGGAGAAGACCTTTTATGAGGGTCCAAAAAGCCTTTCTAAAGACGCAAAAAAAGCCCTGCTTGAATATCACTGGCCAGGCAATGTGAGTGAGTTGAAAAAGACCATAAGAAAGGCTTACGTGCTTTCAAGGAATAACATAATAGAAGACCATCACCTTGCCTTTGAAGACGGCTCTTCGTCTTATTCAATAAAAGAGTTCCTCGAAGATAAATTGAAAAAATATATAAAAGAGATGACAAAGCTCGGAAGCTCAGGCATTTACGACACCGTGGTCTCTGAAGTAGAAAAAGCATTAATAGAGCTGGTGCTTAAAGAAACCGGCGGAAATCAGATAAAAGCAGCGAAGACCCTCGGCATAAACAGAAATACATTAAGAATGAAGATAAAAAATTACAAGATAAAAAACCCTTTCTAAGCGCAGACCGACGCCTGATAATCTTAGTTATTCCATTTTTGTATCTTTAAGTGCATCTTTGCATGGGCATTCTCTTTTGCCTGGGATAAGCGGGAATATTTCTTTCAGAAGATGTTTTATCTTTTCGTTTGACTCTTCCATTTTCTTAATGACTTCCACTGTGGTCAGTTTTTTTCCGGAGATGCCTGCTGCGTGGTTTGTAACCACTGCAATGGCTGAAAAGCAGATTTCAAGCTCTCTTGCAAGTGCTGCTTCAGGCATGCCTGTCATTCCGATTACGTCTCCGCCTATCATGCCGAAGAATTTTATCTCTGCTTTGCTTTCGAGTCTTGGTCCGTTGACACAGACGTAAGTGCCGCTTTCTCTAAGCTCTATGCCGGCTTTCTCTGCCGCCCTGAGGATGCTCTCTCTTAGTTCCGGGCAGTAAGGCTCTGTAAAGTCTATATGCACGACCTCGCTGTCACCATAAAAGGTAGAAGGTCGTGCTCCCTGAACCATGTCGATAATCTGGTCAAGCAGGACTATGTCACCGGGCTTGAATCCAGTGTTTATTCCGCCTGAGGCATTGACGGATATGATGCGTTCTACTCCAATTTCTCTGAATCCCCAGATGTTTGCCCTGTAGTTTATTCTGTCCGGCGGTATGTGATGGGGCAGACCGTGTCTTGGAAGAAAGGCAATCTCGATACCTGAGATGTCCACTATCCTGTAAGGGGCAGACGGCTTGCCAAACGGAGTGGTTATGGTTTTTTCTCCAACCGTGCGAAAGCCTGAAATCTCATAAAGCCCACTTCCTCCTATGACACCTATCAATGGCATGATATAATAGTAACTTAAAGAATATTTAAAGGCAAACGATGCTTGATTCAGAACTCCTGGGAAAAGTTATAAAAAAGGCTCTGTCCTGTGGCGGAGATTATGCTGATGTGTTCGTCGAATGGAGAAAACCCACGCATATCCAGCTTGAAGGAGACAAGATAGAGAGGATTCTCTCCGGAGTAGAGCAGGGAGTCGGCATAAGAGTAATTTATAACGGAAAGACCGCCTATGCCTTTAGTAACGACCTGACTGAAAAAACACTCATTGAAGTGGCTGAGACTCTGAGCAGAGCAGTTAAAAATAACAAGGTCTCACATGATATAGACCTCAGAAAGAAAAAACCGGAGACGGAATTTCATATAAAACTTCCTCCTGACTCTGTGCCAATGGAAAGGAAGATAGGGCTTGTAAAGGGTGCAAACAGGGTCGCAAGGGGTTATGACAAGCGGGTAAAGCAGGTGAAAGTCATTTATGGAGACTCTGTTCAGCGTGTTCAGATAGCCACTTCAGAAGGCAATATAGCAGAAGATGAACGCATACATACAATCGGGGTGGTTCAGGTGGTTGCCGAGGAAAACGGTGTTATACAGACAGGGTATGAACCACACGGCGGATTTATCGGCTTTGAGCTTTTCGATGAGGTTTCACTTGAGGATGCGGCTTTGAAGGCAGCAAAGCGTGCCGTTATGATGCTTATGGCAAGGAAGGCACCAGGCGGCAGGATGCCTGTGGTCATATCCTCTGAAGCCGGAGGCACAATGATACACGAAGCCATAGGTCACGGTCTTGAGGCAGACCTTGCAGGACAGGGACTTTCCAAATACACAGGTAAGATTGGGCAGCAGGTGGCATCCAGTCTTGTTACAGTTATAGATGATGCAACGCTTTCAGGCAAAAGAGGCTCTTTCAGGTTCGACGACGAGGGCACCCTGGCACAGAAAACAATCCTTGTAAAAGACGGAGTGCTTCTCGGATATATGTATGACAGGCTTTCAGCCATGCGGGAAAACGTCTCATCCACAGGCAACGGAAGAAGACAGTCATATCAATATAGACCTATTCCAAGGATGACAAATACATTTATTGCACCAGGGAGCTCTTCACCTGAAGAGGTCTTGAAATCAACCCCAAAGGGGATTTTTGTCAAAAAGATGGGAGGTGGGCAGGTAAACACCGTAACCGGAGATTTTGTCTTCGATGTGCAGGAGGGTTATCTGATAGAGGACGGCACAATAGGTGAGCCTGTAAGAGGGGCAACCCTTACTGGAAACGGGCCTGAAGTGCTTAAATCCATAGATATGGTTGCCTCAGACCTCGGCTTTTCTATAGGCACATGCGGCAAGGACGCGCAGGGAGTCCCTGTCTCAGATGCCATGCCAACTATAAGAATACCCGAAATGGTCGTGGGCGGAGAACTCTGAAAAGTGTGTCTGTAACTACACAGTTGATGAAGACAAACAACACTCTCCGGTAAGAAACCCTTGATTTTAAAGGGCTTTAAATCTGGCATTTTACTTGCTTAAAAATATTATATTAGAGATGAGTTTCCAGAGGACTTTAAAAAAAGAACTGGTGTTTGAAGGCAAAGGGCTTCATACAGGGGAGCATGCGGTTGTCAAGCTCAAGCCTGCTCCGAAGGACACCGGTATAGTCTTCTGCCGTACAGACAAGGGTGCTGTCATAAGCGCCAATGTCAATTCAGTGAGCGACACTGCATTTGCAACCACTCTGGGGTCAAACGGCACAAAGATAAAGACAGTAGAGCATATCCTTGCAGCTGTCTCAGGTCTTGGCATAGACAACCTCATCATCGAGGTTAATGGTCCTGAAATCCCGATACTCGACGGCAGCTCCGCAAAATTTGTAGATATGATATTAAAAGGCGGAATTGCAAGGCAGTCGTCCGAACGGCTGTATATAGAAGTGCTAAAACCAATAGTCTTTAAGGAAGGCAAGACAGAAATAACCGCCCTGCCTTACGAGGGCAGAAGGATTACCTGCCAGATTCATTTCAAACACCGCATCTTAGGCCATCAGAAGATGAGTGTCGAGCTTGAGGAGGAGAGCTTTATCAAGGAACTTGCCCCTGCAAGAACATTCGGGTTTCTGAAGGATGTGGAGTATCTCAGGGCTAAAGGGCTGGCAAAAGGCGGTTCTTTGGAAAATGCGGTCATTCTCGGCGAAGACGGGGTGATTAACGATTCCGGCTTGAGATTCGAGGATGAGTTTATAAGACACAAAATACTGGATTTTATCGGAGACCTGTCTCTTCTCGGATTCCCGGTATACGGACATATCTTGGCTACCAGACCCGGACATACTGCCAATATGAAGTTTATTAAGAAATTTCTTTCGTGTTCAGACTGCTGGCGGATTGTCTCAGGGGCTGAGAGACATCGCAAAGAAGCCGTATTTTCCTAAAAAACCAATTATTTCAAAGGGTTTTAATTTCCAGCTTGATTTTTCCCTGAAATCGGCTTTTAATATAGGGTATGAAAGCCTAAAAGGAGAGGCTGGGGAATTTCTTCCCCAGCCGTTAGCTTATTTTTTCTTTTTTGTTGTCTTCTTAGCAGTAGTCTTTTTCTTGGCGGTCTTCTTTGAAGCCGCCTTTTTTGTTGCTTTCTTAGCAGTGGTCTTCTTTTTGGCAGTAGTCTTCTTCTTAGCGGTGGTCTTCTTCTTGGCAGCGGCTTTCTTCTTAATAGCCATCAAATCACCTCCTTTCTACTGCCCCGCAGCTATGGGGACACTTATGTTTAAACCCTGCCGATGAGCGAGATCCTTTTGCCTGAAAGGATTCGCTTTAGGGCTGAATCCCTTTTTTTCCTTTTCAGCTTGTATTCCTCTTCTTCCATCTCGGTACAGTTTATCCTGCAGCCGAATTTCCTCTCTATGTCTTTTAATTCTTTCTGTATAGATGTTTCGGCTCCTATGACCATAAGGTCAACTCTGTCAACATCTTCACCTTCGGCATAAGGACCGTAGATGAAAGCGGCTCTTGCACCGGCTGCTCTCAGCACTGCTTTTAGTGCACCGGGCAAGCCAAGGGATTTTGTTATAAGGTTTTTGAGTTCGGAATAAAGAGGTGATTCTTTGTTTGCCTGAAAGTATTTAAGATTGGCGACTCTTTCGCTGAAGACAATACCCATCTTTTCGAGGTTGTCGAGCTCCCGCTTAACTCCGGAGGGATTTTTTCTGAGGAGTTTGGCTATTTCTCTGACGTAAAACTTTTCATCAGGACTGTTCAGCAGAAGCGATAGAACATCAGCCCTTATAGAAGATGAGAATAAACTTTTTAACATCCTCATCGTTAGAGAGTTATAACATAACGAGTATTTTTTGTCAACGAAAAAATTAGATTTTGAAACAAAAGATTCATTTTTTTAAACGATGCCATTTGGAGAACAATCGTTCCAAATTTGGAATCATGAATAATATCTCTCTCTGAACTCCTTTTTTCCAAGTGCAGAAGGCACAGGGATTCGTTTGAATTGACATCGTTCTACAAGTCGTGTAAATTCTTAATATCATGTCAGAGGCTGGTTTGACAGGCAAGGCAGCAATAGCCAGTATCAAAGCGAGACTAAGGCTCCTCAGGGCGCTGACTACCTTTATAATGATCACACTCATCGCCATTATAATCAGATACCTTTATGCGCCTGCAAATGATGTCTTCGGTTTCCTGCCGGACGTGTCAGTAGCCGTGATACTGCTGATAATTGCCATGCTCGTTGTGATAGGGTTTTACCTGTCGGGGGTGCTTACGAAGCAGATAGTCTCGATTATTGACCAGCACAGCAAAAGGCTCAATGACATGCTCAATATTACAAAAGAAATAAGGGAAGAAATCTACGGAGACATATTGCTTGAGAAGATAATGGACTATTCCTTGAGTATTACAAAATCTGAAGCAGGGTCCATTCTTCTGCTTGACGATGACCAGAATCTTGTCTTTAAGCTTGTCAGGGGGAGCAAGGTGGATGAGCTTACTGGCAGGGTTGTTCCGAAAGGCAAGGGCATAGGCGGATGGGTTGCAGAGCACGGAACACCACTTTTTGTCGAGGATGTGAGTAAAGATGAAAGATTTGACCCGACCATGGACGAGATTATCGGATATAAGACCCGTTCGATACTCTGTGTACCCCTGAGGACAAAAAGCAACACTATCGGTGTGGTAGAGCTTCTGAACAAGAAAGAGGGCTTTTACACAGATAGCGATGTTGAGCTGGTGGGCTACTTTGCCGACCACGCTGCCATATCTCTGGAGAGGGCGAGGTTTTACGAAGACCAGAGAAATTATGAGATACATCTTACTGATATATTGCTCGATACCATCGACCGTTTCATTCCTGAAAAGCTCGGGCATTCAAAAAGGGTTGCGAAGTACGCCAATATAATTGCAAAAGCGATGGATATGCCGGAAGAAAGGAAAAGAAGGCTCTATTTTGCCAGCCTTCTCCATGATATAGGTTTCCTGAAGATAGCCCCCACCGAGAGTTTTATGAAAGAGAGGTTTATGGTGCATCCCAATGTAGGCTATGAAATGTTGAATCCAATCAGCTTCTACAAGGATATTGCTCCGTATATTCTTCATCACCACGAAAGGTATGACGGCTACGGCTATCCGGATAAACTTAAAGGGGATGATATACCCCTTGAGTCGAGGATAATAGCGATTGCAGAGGCGTTTGACTCTATGGTGAGCAAGTTTTCTTACCGGGTGGCTGTTAATTTTGAAGTAGCGGTGGAAGAACTGAAGCGTAATGCCGGCTCACAGTTTGACCCTGAGCTGGTCAAATTGTTTGTCGAAAATGTTCAGGAACCGATAGAGTAATCTGTTTTTGAAGTTTAAGGCTAAGGGCTCTTGGGTCTTTTTCCCCTCTATAGACATTAAGGAGTTCGTCCGCAATGCTTTTTGTATTTCTGTAGCATTCCATTCTTGCCTGTTCGATGTGCTGCCACTGGTTCGTCTTAAGAAACTTTCTGAAGGCGTTCTGAATCTGCTCTGTGAGTATCTTCCTGTAGCCGCTTAGAAACACAATGTAGAAGGCAAGGGAGCCTGTGTTCTTTTCATCGATTATATATCTGAGCGTTCCTTTTTCAGATGTATCAGCAAGGATGTCTTTTACTGCCCTTACAAATATTTGAGTTTTGCTCCGGATGATTAAAGACATCATTTCCGTCCATTCTGGCCCTATCTTTTCGGTCTCGAATGCCTCGCCCAGTTCATGATGGATGTAAGAGCGCAGTTCAGGTTCAGAGACCTCTTCGAGCATCCTGTCAAATGCCTCTGAGTCCATGTCTGCATCAACCCCGTAGGAGGAGAATGCCACTGCCAGCGCCCCCTTGGCTTTACCTGCCCTGAACTCCTCGAATTTTTCCCATATGAGCACTTTTGTGGCGTCTTTCCTTGCAAGTATGGTTCTGCCTTGAAGCATTGCCGGATGTAAAGAAAGGTCTCTTACATATTCTTTTCCTGATATGTAAATGTTATATCCTTCGATTGTTTCCTGTCCGATAAGCTCAGAGAGGAAAAACACAGGCTTCATATAAAGACCATAACCAGCTCCGTAAAAGATGTTTTCTTTCTTTAAAGCGTTGTTTATCCCTTCTGTGTCGAATGGTGCGAATTCCTTCTGGTTTATTGTCAGTGTTGAAAACTCTGTATCTGCAAGGCTTTCCCAGAGGCTTTCTTTTTGACCTATCCAGTTGGATATGTCCTTTTCATCGGTTTTTTCCCAGGGCTTGATGTTTTTTTCAAATCTGTAGAGTTCTCTGAGTCTGAGGAGCAGACCGCATATGGAGTAAAACCCCCAATAACGGGCGTCCGAGATGTCACAGTTTCTCTTTACCTGTGGGATGAGTTCATTTAAAATACGCCCCGCCCTCATAATTTAGGTTAAAATGAAGCATGAGAAATATCAAGCTGACGCTTCAATATGACGGAACAAACTATCACGGATGGCAGAGCCAGAAAAGAGAGGGCACCATCCAGTCCACTGTTGAAGAATGTATTCTAAGACTTACAGGCAGCAGGTCGAAACTAAGGGGAGCAGGCAGAACAGATGCAGGGGTTCATGCCCTTGAGCAGGTAGCGTCTTTCAGCACGGCATCAGGGCTTGATATTAACACCATAAAAAGGGCACTTAATGCAATGCTTCCTCCGGATATAAGGATTACCTCTGTGTCCGAAGTGGACGGGTCGTTTCATCCCAGGTACAGTGCAGTGGGCAAGAGGTATTTCTATCTCATCGCAAACATGAATTATGTATCTCCGTTTATTGAAAGGTTTATCTGGAGAGTGCCACAGAGGCTTAACATCAAGGACATGGCAAAGGCAGGCAGGCTTCTTGTGGGAAGGCATGATTTCAGAGGATACATGGCTTCGGGTTCATCAGTGAAAGACACTATAAGGGAGATAAAAAGACTTACAGTGAAGGAGATGGACAGTATTGAGTTTCTCTCTGTTTCACTTAAAGGCAGGTTTATAAAAGTCACGGTTGAGGGTGACGGGTTTCTCAGGCACATGGTAAGGAATATCATCGGCACGCTTGTTGAGGTTGCAAAGGGCAAGAGGAAGCCTGAGTCGGTTCTGGACATAATCGCTTCAGGTGACAGAAAATTAGCCGGGCCTACAGCACCGGCTAACGGCTTGTTCCTTGAAAAAGTGCTTTATACTTTTTAAGGGAGGAACTCTTCTTCTCTTTCGACTGCTTCGAGCTCCTCGCGTTTTTCCTGACAGTCTCTGCAGCATATTGCAAAAGGCAGTATTTTCAGTCTCTCAGCGTTTATCTCTTCGCCGCAGTCCTCGCATATACCGTATGTGCCTTCTTCGAGTTTTCTCAGAGATTCGTCTATCTTCAAAAGGGTTTCTCTGTGTGTGCCGAGCTTTCTGAGGTTGATGTCTTCTGAAAGGTCGATAACTGACCAGTCTCCCTCATCGAGCGCAGTCTCAACGAGCTGCCGGTTTTCGCCTTTTATGTATTTTGCTATCTCTGTCTGTGCTTCCTTTACTATGTTTTCCCTTTTCTCGATAAGGAGTCTTCTTAGTGTTTCTTTTGCGTTTTCTGCTTTTGCCTTTTTGGCTTGAGTGGTCTTTGCCTTTTGCGCAGACATAGCCTTCTTCTTAACTGTGGTTTTTACCGCAGTTTTCTTTTTCTTGGCAGAAGTCTCTAGTGAAGATTTCTTGGATGCCTTCACGGACTTCTTCTTTGCAGTCTTTTTTGTTCCTTTTTTTGTTGGCATTATTTTTTCTCTGCTGTTGTTTCTTCTTCCTTTCCTTTTTCTTTGTAGACTTCCTGGATGCTTCTTACCTTGATGCCTGCCTGTTGCAGCGCCTTCTGGATGTCTACTGCTTTTGCGTCTTCGACCTTAAGGACAAAATTAACGTTCATCTTATACCTCCATTATCTCATTTTCTTTGTGTTCGAGTATTTCGTCTACCTTTTTTATATACGAATCTGTGAGTTTTTGCACCTCATCGAGGGATTTTTTAAGTTCGTCTTCACTTATTTGTTTTTCTTTTTCGAGTTTTTTAAGTGTTTCGTTTATATCCCTCCGGATGTTTCTTATTGCGACTCTTGCCTCTTCAGCGCGTTTTTTTACGACTTTTACGAGCTGTTTTCTTCTTTCCTCTGTAAGCGGAGGAATGTTGATTCTTATTACTTTGCCGTCGTTTGTAGGGGTCAGTCCGAGGTCTGATTTCAGTATAGCCTTTTCGATGTCCGGTATTATTCTCTGCTCCCACGGCTGTATTACGATTAGACGGCTTTCGGGTATGTTCAGGGCAGCGACCTGCTGAAGCGGAGTAGGTGTTCCGTAGTAGTCAACAGTTATGCCGTCAAGCAAAGCGAGTGACGCGCGTCCTGTTCTTATTGAACCGAAGTCTTTTTTGAGGGCATCGATTGCCCCTTGCATCCTTTCGTTTGCTTTTCTTTTTAATTCCTTATCCATATTCCTCCCCGATGACAGTGCCTATTTTTTTCCCTCCTGCGACTTTTTTGATATTACCCTTCTTCTTGAGATTAAATACCACAATTGGTAGGTTGTTGTCCATACATAAAGATATGGCAGTGGAGTCCATGACGCCGAGTCCCTTTTTAAGAACGTCGATATAGCTGATTTTATCGAATTTTTTTGCCTTCGGGTCTTTTACCGGGTCTTTTGAGTATACGCCGTCCACCTTGGTGGCTTTAAGTATTATATTGGCGTTGATTTCCATGGCTCTGAGGGCGGCTGCTGTGTCGGTCGTGAAATACGGGTTGCCTGTGCCTGCGGCGAATATGACGACGCGCCCTTTCTCAAGGTGTCTGACTGCTCTTCTTCTGATATAGGGTTCTGCAAGCTCCCGCATTTCTATAGCAGACTGGACTCTTGTAGCAACTCCTATTCTTTCCAGTGCGTTCTGGAGTGCAAGTGCGTTTATAACGGTTGCGAGCATTCCCATGTTGTCAGCAGAGACCCTTTCCATGCCTTCTGTTGTTGCCTCCACTCCTCTGAAGATATTTCCGCCTCCTATCACCACAGCGACCTGAACTCCAAGTGCTACGGTTTCTTTTATTTCTTCGGCAATGTAGTTCACAGTTGCCGGGTCGATTCCGTAGCCCCTGTCGCCCATAAGGGCTTCGCCGCTTAGTTTAAGGAGTATTCGCTGATACTTATTTCTGGGTTTCGCCAAGCTGAAACCTCGCAAACCGCCGAATTACGATATTTTCCCCAAGTTTTGCAACTGTTTCGGTGATAAGGTCTTTGACCTTCTTTTTCTGCTGAGGGTCTTTTACGAAGATCTGTTCAAGCAGGCAGTTCTCTTCAAAGAATTTTTCGACTTTTCCTTCGAGTATCTTCTCGATGATATGCTCTGGTTTTTTACCTGATATCTGTGCCCTGTAGATTTCCTTTTCCTTTTCTATAACGTCCTGAGGGACGTCCTCTTTGGAGACGTAAGATGGGTTTGTTGCTGCTATGTGCATTGCGATGTCTTTTGCAAGGGTTTTAAAATCTTCTGTTCTTGCTACGAAATCTGTCTCGCAGTTCAGTTCAAGCAGCACACCGAGCTTATTCATATGTATATAAGAGGCTATAAGCCCTTCTGAAGCTGTGCGTCCTGCTTTTTTCTGTGCAGTGGCAAGCCCTTTCTGTCTGAGTAGTTCCACTGCCTTGTCGAGGTCGCCGCCTGCCTCTGTAAGGGCTTTTTTGCACTCCATCATACCTGCGCCGGTCTTTTCCCTGAGTTCTTTTACCAAGCTGGCTGTTATTTCCGTCATTCTTTAACCTCCTCTTCTGCTTTGGTTTCTACTTTGGTTTCTTCGGCTTCCTCGACTTTTGTCTCTGTTTCAGGTTTTTCTGAAGTGACTGTTTCGGTCTTTTCTGCGGTCTCTACTTCTGCTTCTGCCTTTGCTTCTTCAGCTGCTTGTGCTGCGGCTTCCTCAGCCTTTAATTTTGCCATTTCCTCTTTGCCTTCGATAATCGCATCTGCAATCTTTGATGAGATAAGTGCAATGGCTCTTATTGCATCGTCGTTTCCCGGGATGACGTAGTCTATTTCATCCGGGTCGCAGTTGGTATCCACGACTGCGACTATCGGGATGGAGAGTTTTCTTGCCTCTGCGACTGCTATTTTCTCTTTTTTCGGGTCTATTATAAAGACTATGCCCGGAAGTTCAGTCATGTCTTTAATGCCGCTTAGGTTCTTCTCAAGCTTCATTCTTTCTTTTTCATAGGCGGCGACTTCTTTTTTGGTTAAGAGGTTGTATGTTCCGTCCTCTTTCATCGTCTCAATTTTCTTGAGCCTTTCTATGCTTTTCTTGATAGTCGTAAAGTTTGTGAGCATGCCGCCGAGCCATCTCTGGTTTACGTAGTAAGCGCCTGCTCTTTTAGCCTCTTCTGCTATGGCGTCCTGTGCCTGTTTCTTTGTCCCCACGAAGAGTACAGACGTGCCTTTGGCTGCCTCCTCTTTGACAAAGTTATAGGCGGTTTCCAAGCCTTTCATTGTCTTCTGGAGGTCGATGATGTAAATATCGTTTCTTTCGCCGAAGATATAGCGTTTCATCTTCGGATTCCAGCGCTTGACCTGATGTCCGAAGTGGACACCAGCCTCCAGAAGTTCCTTCATCGTAACAACCATACGTGTGTCCTCCTTACATTGGTTAATCCTCCGCCCATCCCCTTTTTACTCCGGATGGAGACCACCAAGGGGGGTGTCAGGGCGTGTGTTTTCCAGGGTTTGGAGTGTATCATAAAAAGCCTTTTTTTGCAAGGGTATAGGGCGTAAATGCAGGTTAAATCTCTAAAAAATCCTGAAATCAGCCGTTTGATGGCTGTAATTCGGGCTTTTTTGGCATGGTAGAGGCTCTAAAGCCGGGGATGGGGGTCGAACCCACGACCTGCTGATTACGAATCAGCTGCTCTACCACTGAGCTACCCCGGCTTGAACTACTATTTTACTACAAGACAAAGACACAGTGGGATTAAAATATTCTGTTAGGGTTCGCAGGCTCTACAGCTCCGCTTTTTAGTGGATACTCTTTCAGCGCTTGCAAAATTAAAATATTCTGTTAGGGTTCGCAGGCTCTACAGCCGCAGAACCGTCAGCACTTGCATTCCGCCCCTGAGGTGCCGGGTTCGGTGTGCACTACGATGTCCACCACTGTCGGGAATACCTCTTTAATCCTTTTTTCCACGTTGCTTGCTATCTCGTGAGCCTTCTCGATTGTTATGTGCGGGGCTACTACTATATGCAGGTCAAGGTATATGTGGTGTTCCATCCCCCTTGTCCTTATGTCGTGGCAGCCCCTTACGCCTTCCACCTTGTTTACGACCTCTTCTATAGCGTTGGTGTCTATGCAGATTGTGTCCACGAGCACGTCTGATGCAGACTTGATTATCTTGTACCCGATTCTCGCTATGAAAATCGTTATAACAACGCCTACCAGGGCATCTGCAATCTGATATCCGATTTTGGTAAGGATAAGCCCTGTGATGACTGCCGAAGACGCAAACAGGTCGCTCTTTGTGTGCAAGGCGTCGGCTATGAGAAAGTTGCTTTTAAGCTCTTTGCCCTTTTTCATCTCGTAAAGCATTACGTATAAATTAACGAGCATGGTTGTGCCCATGATTACAAAACTCGTGCTGGATACGATTGTCTGCTGACCATCGAAAAAAGAAAGATAAGCCCGCTTAAGTATCTGAAAGCACGTGCTGAAAATCATCACGGCTATGACGATTGTAAACAGCGTCTCGTATTTTTTATGACCATAGGGATGTTTTTCATCCGGCGGATGAGAGGCTATCCATATGCCGATAAGACCTATTACGTTGCTTAGCCCGTCGAACAGCGAGTGGAATCCGTCTGAGACCATGCCTATGGAACCAGAGAGGTAACCCCAGATTATCTTTGCAATAGCGACTGCTTCGTTCAGGATAAGGGTATAGACTAAGACCCTTCTGACTCGCGGTGTGTTGTCTACCAGTCCGTGTTCTTCCACTTGTCTTTAAACTCCTTGAACCTGCCCTCTTTTATCGCCTGCCGCATCTTCCTGAAGAAGTCAAGGTAAAAATAAAGATTGTGTATTGTGTTAAGCCTCATGGACAGTATTTCCCTTGAAAGAAAGAGATGCCTCAGATATGCCCTTGAATAATTCCTGCATGTGTAGCAGTTGCATTCAGAGTCCAGAGGGGAGGGGTCTTCCTTGTATTCTGCGCGCTTTATGCTGATTCTTCCTGTGCTCGTGAAGAGTGTTCCGTTTCTTGCATTTCTTGTAGGCATTACGCAGTCGAACATATCAAAGCCTGCCTCTACGGCAAAGAGCATGTCTTTCAGGTCTCCGATTCCCATAAGGTATCTCGGTTTGTCCTCAGGCAGAAGCGGTGCCATGTAATTTATTATCTCATACATCTTGTCTTTCGGCTCGCCTACGCTTAAACCTCCGACTGCATAACCGTCAAACCCTATTCCTATAATCTCTTCTGCGCTTTGCTGTCTAAGGTCTTTATACATTCCTCCCTGAATGATACCAAATAATGCAGCTTCATGCTCCTGATGCATTTCTTTGCACCGTTTTGCCCACTGTGTTGTAAGCCGCATGGAATTTGCTGCATATTCATACGAGGCAGGATATGGGGTGCATTCGTCCAGTACCATCCGGATGTCTGAGCCCAGTGCCCTTTGTATCTCCATTGCCTTTTCAGGGTCGATAAAGTGCATTGAGCCGTCGAGATGCGATTTAAAGTGCACGCCGTCTTCGGTTATTTTTCTCAGTGCAGACAGGCTGTAAATCTGAAAGCCGCCGCTGTCTGTAAGTATCGGACCCTGCCAGTTCATAAAATTATGAATGCCGCCGAGTTTTTCTACAGTGTCGTGTCCGGGTCTTAAATACAAGTGATAGGTGTTGCAGAGTATTACCTCAGCACCGAGGTCTTTCAGTTCCTCAGGGGACATGGCTTTTACAGTGGCGTTCGTCCCTACAGGCATAAAGGCAGGGGTGTTTATAACGCCCCTTCGGGTTTGAATTGTTCCAAGCCGGCTGTTGTCTGAGTATGCTTTTATCTCAAAAAGCAATTAGGAAATTTTCTCCGTAAAAAGGTTTTATTTTAAAAAGCTCAATATTTTTGATACTGCTTCTTCTGCGTCCGAAGCCTCGATGATTCCTTTAATCTGCCATGTGTTTATCCCTACTACAGGCTTGTTCATCTGAAGCGAGAAGGCTATCTCAGAGAGTGTTCCGTATTCTCCGCCTACAGCTACGACTGCATCTGCCGTGCGCGCTATGATTACATTTCTTCCAATGCCAAGACCTGTGGCAACAGGAATGTCTATGTAGTCATTGGCGCTTTCCTTGCTGTCCTGAGGCAGCACTCCTACCGTAATGCCGCCTGCTGCCTTTGCACCCCTTGAGGCGGCTTCCATAACGCCGCCGAGTCCGCCGGTCAGAACGACAATGCCGTTTTGCGCAAGAAGTCTTCCGACTTCTTCAGCCTCTTTAAGAATCGCTTTGCTTGTCTGCCTGCCGCCAATGACTGCAACGAATTTTTTGGTGTCCACAGCCCAGAATATATTAAATGCCGGATTTTTTTCAACTTACAGTGCTGCGTGATTGTGTTGTTGATAATAGGTATGATTCCAAGTAAAATAAACTATTATGCGAAAGAAAACCAAAAAGAAAATAAGAAAAGCAATATTGCCTGCTGCCGGATTAGGCACGAGATTTTTACCTGCTACAAAAGCTTCGCCGAAAGAGATGCTTCCTATCGTTGACAAACCAATGATACAGTATGCAGTCGAGGAGGCACTGACATGCGGAATAAAAGAGTTCATTATAATCACCGGCAAGCACAAACGCGCGATAGAAGACCATTTCGACTCTGCCCATGAACTTGAGGAAACTCTCAAAAAGACAGGAAAAGAGAGCCTTCTTGAAGAGATAAACAGACTGAAAAACATAGACTTTGCCTATATAAGACAGAGAGCGGCTCTTGGGCTCGGACATGCTGTCCTGTGCGCCAAACCCTTTGTAAAGGATGAACCCTTTGCCGTTCTCTTAAGCGATGACATCATACCACCGGATGAAACACTCCTTTCTGATATGATGAAGCTGTACGAAAAGGTGAATTGTCCTGTGGTTGCCCTTCAGAGGGTTGAACGCTCTGAGATACATCGCTATGGCGTAATAGACGGAACAGAAGAGAAAAAAGGAGTGTATAAGATCAAAAACCTTGTGGAAAAGCCTTCGGCTAAGGAAGCGCCTTCTGACCTTGCAATAATAGGAAGATATATACTCGTGCCAGAGATATTCAGTGTGCTGGAGAAAGCAACACCAGGAAGAGGCGGTGAGATTCAGCTTACCGACGCCCTTAAAACTCTTCTGAAGAATCAGCCTATATACGGATATGTATTCAACGGTAAAAGATACGATGCGGGAGACAAACTCGGTTTCCTTATGGCAACAGTTGACCTTGCGCTTAAAAACCCTTCTGTATCCGAAGGATTCAAAAACTATATACTTCAGACAGCATCAAGACTGGAAAATCTGAACAGAAAGCAATGAGGAGTAAAATGGCTGAAATTGCAGAAAAAGAAGAAAAAGAACTTATTATCCCTGACGAACTGCCTGTTCTGCCTGTAAGGGATATCGTTGTATTTCCCTATATGATACTGCCTTTGTTCGTCGGCAGGGATATGTCCATAAAGGCGATAGACAATGCATTAAGCACAAATAAAATGATAATGCTTCTTACGCAGAAGGATTTGCGTGTGGAAACCCCTACGCCTGACGACCTTTATTCCATCGGAGTAGTGGGTCTTATAATGAGAACCCTTAAATTGCCGGACGGCAGAATTAAGGTGCTCGTTCAGGGACTGAGTAAGGCAAGGGCAGTGGAGTTTCCACAGAAAGAGCCTTTCTATACGGCGACTATAGAGAAAATAGTCGAGGAAGCACCTGCTGAGGTCACTATAGAAATAGAGGCGCTGATAAGGACAGTGAAAGAACAGCTTGATAAAGCCGTCTCTTTAGGGAAGCATATACTTCCTGACATCATGGTCGTTATCGAAAACCTCGAAGACCCAGGCAGGCTTGCAGACCTCGTTGCCTCAAACCTCGGACTTAAAACTGAACAGGCACAGGAAGTCCTCGAGATAACAGATCCGGTTAAAAGACTGAAAAGAGTAAGTGACATCCTGAACAGGGAAATAGAACTTCTCATAGTCCAGCAGAAGATACAGACCGAGGCAAGAGGCGAAATAGATAAGACACAGAGAGAATATTTCCTCAGAGAACAGCTTAAAGCCATACAGAAGGAACTCGGTGAGATAGACGAAAGAGCAGAGGAAATAAAGGAATTCAAGCAGAAAATAGAAGAAGCAAAGATGCCTGAAAAGGTAATGAAAGAGGCTGAAAAACAGCTTAAGCGTTTGCAGAAGATGCATCCTGACAGCGCAGAAGCGGCTACCGTCAGAACATATCTTGAATGGATGGTTGAACTGCCGTGGTCAAAATCCACAAAGGACAGACTCAATATAAAGGCAGCAAAGAAAGTGCTCGATGAAGACCACTATAATCTTGAAAAAGTAAAGGAACGAATACTCGAATATCTCAGCGTTAGAAAACTCAAGGAAAAGATGAAAGGTCCAATACTCTGCTTTATAGGACCGCCGGGTGTGGGCAAGACATCTCTTGGAAAGTCCATTGCAAGAGCGCTCGGAAGGGAATTTGTAAGAATGTCCCTGGGTGGCGTAAGAGACGAAGCAGAAATCCGGGGACACAGAAGAACCTATGTAGGTGCGCTTCCAGGCAGGATTATTCAGGGAATAAAGCAGGCAGGGACAAACAACCCTGTCTTCATGCTCGATGAGGTGGACAAAATAGGCATGGACTTCAGGGGAGACCCGTCAAGCGCACTGCTTGAAGTGCTTGACCCTGAACAAAATAATGCCTTTGTCGACCACTATCTCGCAGTGCCTTTTGACCTTTCAAACGTCATGTTTATAACTACAGGCAATATGGTCGATACCATACCCGGTCCGCTTAGAGACAGAATGGAGACGATATTCCTCTCAGGCTATACAGCAGAGGAAAAGCTTGGTATTGCAAAGAACTACCTGCTTCCAAAACAGCTTGAGGAGCACGGCATAACCAACAGGATACTGAAGGTGTCGGACCAGGCGCTCCTGATGATAATCACACAGTATACAAGAGAGGCAGGCGTCAGAAACCTCGAAAGGGAGATAGCAAATCTTTGCAGAAAAGTAGCGAAAGAGATAGCAGAGGGAAGGAAAAAGAGCTTTTTCATCACTGCAGGAAACCTCAGCAAGTATCTTGGTGTGCCAAAGTATCTGCCAGAGGAAGAGATGCTTAAGGACGAGGTTGGCGTTTCCACAGGTCTTGCGTGGACAGAGACAGGCGGAGACATAATCTACGTGGAAGCCACCACCATGAAAGGCAAAGGCAGTCTTACGCTTACAGGGCAGCTCGGCGATGTCATGAAAGAGTCAGCTCAGGCGGCATTAAGCTATGTAAGGTCAAGGGCTAAGAGCCTCGGCATAAAGGATGAGGTATTTGCAAAGACAGACCTGCACATACATGTGCCTGCCGGTGCTATACCAAAAGACGGTCCTTCTGCCGGAATTACAATGGCTACAGCCATTGCATCCGCCCTTACAGGCAGACCAGTTGACAGAAAGATAGCCATGACCGGCGAGGTTACACTCAGAGGAAGGATTCTGCCAGTAGGCGGTCTTAAAGAAAAATCTCTTGCCGCAAAAAGAGTAGGTATAGAAAAGATAATTATTCCAAAAAGGAACGAAAAAGACCTCGAGGATATACCGAAATACATAAAAAAGGATATACAGTTTATCCTCGTGGATACCATGGATGAAGTGCTCCGGCATGCACTAAAGAGAGTCAATTCGAAAAAGAAGAAATCCACAAAGAAGAAGTCCACGACTGCAAAAAGCACAAGTCTCAGAAAAACCAAAGGATGAAACTGTCTGAAAAAGGCGAGCTTTCCCTATTAGAGGCAATCAGGTCTAAATTCCCCACAAGGTCAAAAACAGTCATCACAGGCATAGGCGATGATGCCGCTGTCCTTAAACCAGACCTCCTTGTTACCACTGATATGATGCTTGAAGGTGTGCATTTTGATTTACGGCTTATCACGCCGTTTCAGCTCGGGTTTAAGCTCATATCGGTAAATGTCAGCGATATATATGCAATGGGTGGAAGACCCAGTTTTATTCTCCTTGGTATTGCTGTTCCTGGCAGGACAGAGGATGCATTCATCCAGAGGTTCTTTGACGGCGTAAAGGCTGCCATAAGATTATATAAGCTTTCTCTTGTTGGAGGAGATGTCTCATCATCCAAAAAGGACATGGTTGTCTCTGCAACGCTCCTTGGATACGCAAAAAAGCCAATAGGGCGTTCCGGTGCAAAACCCGGTGATAGAATATACGTAACAGGAAACCTCGGAGATTCAGCGTGCGGTCTTGAACTTCTTAAAAAGATAAACAGACAGGTGGAATTTGACAAGCCGCTTAACAGCCCTCTCAGGTGGAATGTGATGAAGCCTCTTCTTAAGAAGCACCTTATGCCACAGGCAGTAAATCCAGGAAAGTTTGCAAAAGCCGCCACTGCAATGATAGACCTTAGCGACGGGCTGTTCATAGACCTGACAAGACTCTGCATCGAAAGCAACGTCGGAGCAAAAATTTATAAAAGCAGAATCCCTGTTTCAAATAGTATGAAAACTGCATCCGCCTTCCTCGGATTAGACCCGTTCAGGCTTGCTGTGGCAGGTGGCGAGGACTATGAACTCCTTTTTACTGCCCCTCCGCGGAAAAGACCCGGCGCAATATGCATAGGCGAGATTACAGAATCAGGAATGCTTGTTGTAGATGAATATGGTGCAGAAAAACCATTTGCGCCTGAAGGCTATCAGCACTTTAAATTAAAGAAATAAGACTGCCACCAAGATAGCATCAATCCTGCCAGCCCTTTTTCTTTTCTGTTGTTGTTTCCGTATTTCAGTGTAATTGTTTAAATAAGTGCGACTGGATGTTATAATGCAGGGCTACTGATTTTTTGTAGTCTGATTGGCAGTATCTTTAAAACATGGCTGGCAGAGTAAGGTTCATTGACAGAATCAGGGCTATATTAAGCATCGGGGATACACCGCATAAGATAGCTATCTCGTTTGCTATAGGTATATTCCTGGGCATGTCCCCTTTGATTGGTCTTCATACGGTTCTGGCACTTGCTGCGGCATGGATATTCAGGTTAAACAGACTCGTTATTCTTTCAGGAGTGTATGTTACCAATCCGTGGAGCGTTATACCAATATATACTTTTTGCACATGGGTTGGCACACTGCTTCTGGGAATAGATGATGTGCTGCCTACTGTGGACTGGCGGCATATGACAATGAGCAGTGTCTTTGGAGACCTCAGATACATACTCCTGCCATTTGTCGTCGGCTCTACAGTAGTGGGGCTTTTCTCTTCAGTCCTGAGTTATTTTGTCATCAGAGCAATGGCAGAAAAAGCGCACAGAGCAAAATAAAAAACACTGCAGAATGCACTTCTCTATAAGGTTGTAAAGTATACACGTTTTTTTGGTATGATTAACAGGCTCGTTTGTATTAAAATAGAGCGTCTTCGGGAATGATGATTTTTGGTGGGAAAAGATCATAGTCCCTGATAAACAGAGAGACAGGGATAGATGGAAGAAAGATCCAACGTCCTGAGTAGGCATAAGGCTCTTGCGTTGGGCCTACTGGTTCTTTTTGGACTCTATCTTACGAGCCTTTACAATTATCTTCTTTTCCATGGTCTTGCCGAGTTATTTGCAATTGTTGTTGCCTGCAGTATATTCGTGCTTTCTTGGAATGCCCGCCGGTTCATAGAGAACAATTATTTTCTGCTTATAGGTATAGCGTATCTGTTTGTCAGTGGTATTGATGTATTGCACATCCTTGCCTACAAAGGTATGAGTGTGTTTCACGGGAAAGGGAATGAGACTAATCTGTCTGCCCAACTCTGGATTGCAGGACGCTATCTCGAGAGCTTTTCCCTGCTGATTGCGCCCCTGTTTGTTGGGAGACGTTTAAATACAGGTTTTGTGTTTGTCGGATATACGGCTATGGTTGCGTTCTTGGTCGGTTCTATATTCGCAGGCGTGTTCCCTGAATGTTTTATAGAGGGCAAAGGACTGACTACGTTTAAAAAGACCAGCGAGTATGTTATCTCCTTTATCCTTGTGGCTGCAGTGTTTCTTTTACTCCGTAAACAGAAGGAATTCGACAGGAGTGTGCTCAGGCTGTTGATTGCATCTATTGTCATGACCATGACTTCGGAGTTGGCGTTTACGTTTTATATTCATGCCTATGGGTTTTCCAACCTTGTGGGGCATTTTCTGAAGATAATCTCTTATTATCTTATTTACAAAGCGATTATCGAGACAGGTCTGATTAAACCTTACAATCTTCTTTTCAGGAACCTGAAACAGAGGGAAAAGGCACTCAGGAACGAAAGGGATTTTGCAGAGAGCCTGCTTAATACAGCACAGGTTATTGTGCTGGTGCTGGATAACAGAGGCAGGATTATTTATTTCAACCCTTATATGGAAGAAGTTTCAGGGTATCGTCTGGACGATATGCGTGGCAGTGACTGGCTTGATGTATTTTTGCCACAACAGTATCAGACAGATGGCAGAGAGTTGTTTCTGAAGGCAATAAGCGGTGTCCAGATACGCGGAGGCGTTATTCCGCTTGTTACAAAAGACGGACAAAGACGCGAAATAGAATGGAATAACAAGCCCCTTCAAGATGTTGAGGGCAACACGATTGGTCTGCTTTGTGTTGGGCAGGATATAACTGAGCGAAAGCATGCAGAGGAAACTCTGCGTAATACTCTTAAAGAAGCGCAACAACGCAGGGCAGAAACTTTAGCGCTGCTTGAAAGCTCCCGTGCAGTGCTCGAATACCATGACTTTAGGGATGCGGCATATTCGATATTCCAGTCCTGCAAGAAGTTGACCGGAGCTACCGCCGGATATGTCGCGCTGATGAATGAAAACGACGCAAAGGTTGAAATTCTGTTTCTGGATTCAGGCGGGCTTCCCTGCTCAGTAGACCCTTCGCTTCCAATACCCATACGGGGACTCAGGGCAGAAGTATATCATGCAGGAAAGGTAATCTATCACAATGACTTTGCAAGCAGTGAATGGGCGAAGTTTTTACCAAAAGGGCATGTAGAACTCGAAAATGTTTTATTCGCACCCCTTGTAATTAAAGGCAAGGTAGCAGGTCTGCTCGGTATTGCAAACAAACCCGGCGGGTTTACAGAAAACGATGCACGGATGGCATCGGCTTTTGCCGAGCTTGCCGCAATCGCATTGCACAATAGCTGGACACTTGAATCGCTCGAAAGCAGTGAAGAACGCTTCCGCTCAGTGGCACAGAGCGCAAATGACGCAATAATCTCTGCTGACAGTCAGGGAAACATAATCTTCTGGAACCAGGGAGCAGAAAACATCTTCGGCTACTCAACTGAAGAAGCAGTAGGCAAATCCCTTACCTTTATAATGCCGGAAAGATTCAGGGAAAGTCATCAGAAAGGAATAGACAAAATGGTTTTGACCGGAGAGTCAAAGGTGATAGGAAAGAGTGTTGAACTGGTCGGTCTGAGAAAGGATGGAAACGAATTTCCCCTGGAACTGTCACTTGCAAGCTGGAAGACAAAAGAAGGAGTGTTCTTTACAGGCATTGTCCGCGACATTACCGAACGCAGACAGGCAGAAGAAGAACTGGTAAAGCACCGTGAACAACTCGAACAACTGGTGGATGAGCGAACCGCAGAACTGATGTCAGCAGTCGAACTCCTTCATGAAGAAATCACCGAGCGAAAAAGAGTGGAAGAAGAGCTTTTAAGGGCACAAAAACTTGAGTCACTGGGGATTTTAGCAGGTGGCATTGCACACGATTTTAACAATGTCCTGACTGCTATCTTAAATAACATATATATTGCAAAGATGCTCGTAGGGCCTGAAAGCGAAGTCTTTAAGAGACTGGGAAGAGCAGAGAAAGCTGCACTCAGGGCGCAGACCTTAACACGTCAGTTGCTTACGTTCTCCAGAGGTGGAACACCGGTTAAAAGGGCAGCCTCAATCAAAGAATTGATAGAAGAGACTACTGATTTTGCATTAAGGGGTTCTAATGTCAAGTGCGAATATTCATTTTCAGAAGACCTCTGGCCTGTTGAGATAGACGAGGGGCAGATAAGTCAGGTAATAAGCAATCTTGTTATAAATGCACAGCAGGCAATGCCTGACGGAGGAGTTATTAAGATGTATGCAGGAAATGTTATTGTAAACGATGGAGATGTCCCCTCGCTCAGAAGGGGAAGATATATAAAACTGTCTATCAAAGACACCGGGGTCGGTATACCGGAAAAACATCTCCCGAAGATATTTGACCCTTTCTTCACAACAAAACGGGAGGGCAGTGGTCTGGGGCTTGCGACTACCTACTCGATAATCAAAAAGCACGATGGACATATTACCGTGGAATCTGAGGTGGGCTCTGGAACTACCTTTGATATCTACCTGCCTGCTTCACAGAGAAGACTCCTGACCGGCAGGCTTGAGAAAGGAAAACCCTTTAAAAATGACATCAGGAAGACAAGAATACTGGTGATGGACGATGAACCGGACATTAGAGAGTCCCTTAGTGCTGCACTGAACTTTTTCGGATATGAAGTGGATTTCGCCGGCGACGGCGCCGAGGCAATTGATTTATACAGAAAAGCCAAGAACTCAAATCATCCTTTTGATGCCGTTGTCATGGACTTGACTATCCCAGGCGGTATGGGCGGAGTAGAGGCAATTAAAAAACTTATCCAGATAGACCCGAATGTCAAAGCAATCGCCTCAAGCGGTTATGCAAATGACCCGATAATGTCAGAGTTCAAAAACTTCGGGTTTAAAGGCGTTATCACCAAGCCATATAGAGTCGAGGAACTGGGCAGACTTCTGCACGAAATTATCACACAGTGAATAGTTGATGTTGACCAAGGTATTAGACTCTGCTTATGCTGTTTCCGCTATAATATTCAGATGAACGTTTTTCTTCTGAGTCTTGGCTGTCCAAAGAATTCAGTAGATTCTGAAAAACTCCTCAGGGGCTTGACAGAAAAGGGTTTTGGCTCTACAGCCCTGCCTGAAAAGGCTGATATTGTTTTCATCAATACATGCGGTTTTATAGAAGAGGCAAAAAGAGAATCCATAGAAGAAATACTGAAACTTGCAAAGATAAAAACCGGTAACCAAAAACTCATAGTCTTCGGCTGCCTTGCACAAAGATACAGGGATGAACTCCTGAAAGAAATACCGGAGATAGATGCAGTCTATGGTGTCGGAGAAGAAGAAAAAATCATAAATGCAACAATGAGCCTTTCCAATAAAAAACGCAGTGCTTTATCAAAAGCCAAGACCGTATCATCCGTTAAGACGCATCTTCCCTATGCATATATCAAAATTGCAGAAGGCTGCAGCCGTCAGTGCACATTCTGCGTTATACCCTCCATAAGGGGAGAGTTTAAGAGCCGTAATCCTGAAATAATATTAAAAGAGGCAGAGTCCTGCATAAAATCCGGTGTTAAAGAACTCATACTCATTGCTCAGGACTTAACAGGCTTTGGCAAAGACCTCAGAGACTACTCGCTTGAAACACTTCTTAAAGACATTGCCTCTATAAGCGGTGACTTTTGGATAAGACTGCTTTACCTGTATCCCACCGGAGTGAATAAAAAACTCCTTGAGGTGATTGCAACCGAGCCGAAGATATGTAAGTATATAGACATACCGTTTCAGCATTCCGAGGACAGAATACTTCGGCTGATGAAACGCGGTGGCTCAAGAAGGCAATATATGAGACTTGTTGGCGGGATAAGACAGGCAGTGCCTGATGCAGCATTGCGAACAGCATTTATAGTGGGATTCCCAGGCGAGACAGATGAGGATTTTCACGGGCTTTTGAATTTTATACAGAAGGCAAAGTTTGAAAGGCTCGGTGTCTTTAAGTATTCAAAAGAAGAGGGCACTCCTGCAGCATCCATGAAAGGACATGTCCCAAAGAGGATAAAAGAAAAAAGATATCACGAGATAATGAGACTACAAAGAGAAATCTCGCTTGACAGGAACAATGCCCTGGTCGGCAAACGTATGAGGGCGATTATAGAGGACTCTGACAGCAGAAAGGCTGTCGGAAGAATATACTCTCAGGCACCTGAGATAGACGGCGTTACATTTATTAAAGGCAGGGGGCTGAAAAAAGGTGATTTCGTGGAGGTGGAGATAACAAAGGCTTATGAATACGACCTTGAAGGAGTAGTGGTTACATGAGGGGAAAGATACCTTATATACATATAGTGTTGTTTGTACTTACGCTGTTTTCCACTGTTATAGCCGGTGCACTTCAAAAAGGAGTGGATATTTTTAAAGAGCCTTACAGGCTGGTGGAGGGTATTCCGTTTTCACTGACACTGATGCTTATACTGCTCAGTCATGAGCTTTCCCATTATTTTGCATCAAAGTTGCACCGCACGAAAGCCACGCTTCCTTATTTTATACCTGCTCCGTCCATAATAGGCACATTCGGTGCTTTTATAAAAATGAAGTCCCCGATTGTTACGAGGAAGGCGCTGATAGACATAGGTGCATCAGGACCTATAATTGGGTTTGGCGTGTCAGTGGTTGCCTCTGTAGTCGGACTTATGAATTCAGAGGTTATTGTTTCCTCTGGCGAGGAATATGCATTGAGTCTTGGGGATTCGCTTCTGTTTGCCTTTCTGGCTAAGGTAGTGCTTGGTGTAACGCCGGAGGGGTATGACATACTTCTTCATCCTATTGCCTTTGCCGGCTGGATAGGGCTTTTCGTTACCTCTCTGAATCTGCTTCCGATAGGACAGCTTGACGGCGGGCATATCGCCTTTGCCCTGTTTGGCAATGTGCACAGGTTTGTTTCTATGGCACTTGTGATTGCTCTGGCAGTGCTGGGCTTTTTCATCTGGACCGGCTGGGGACTGTGGGCGTTCCTCATGATTATACTCGGACTCAGACACCCGCCTGTAATGTACTGGGAAACCCCGCTTGACCCTAAAAGAAAATTCATAGGCTGGCTTGCACTTACTATATTCATCCTGACATTCATCCCTGCGCCGTTTACCCTCAAGACATAAAAGCGTCTCCTTCCTCACTACAGATTTGCAGTTCTCTCTAAAACTCCACCCTATATAGTGGTTTTACCTGCTTAAAAACACAAAATATAGGAAGTGAAAAAAATTTTTATTTTTTTTCTTGACAATAACCCCTCACTTCAATATATTTAAGTGGTATAAAGTGGTAAAAAGTGGGGGAAATGTCATCATTTTCAGGTAAATATTACTACACGGTAGACCCTAAGGGAAGGATAATGATACCTGCCCCTTTCAGGGAGATAATCAGTGCGAATTATGGTCCTAAGCTTTACATAGCGAATGCTGCTTTTGAAAAGTGTCTGCATATTTATCCGCAGGAGGAGTGGTTTAATCTTCAGGAGAAGGTGCGGAGACTGCCCAAGATGGACGAAGCCGTGACATTTTTCATGCGGAGGGTGATTGCCTCTGCTGTAGAGACCACGGTGGACAAGCAGGGCAGGGTGCTGATACCAGCGGCTCACAGGCAGGACTCAGGGATAAACGGCGATGTGGTTATCGTAGGGCAAATAGAAAAAATAGAGATATGGGACAAGGCTTTGTGGGATGAGGCTACTGACCCGTCAAGGGTCGATGTCAAGGCATATAAGAAGACGCTTAGTGAGTTTGGATTGTAAGCAATGAAGATTGTTCATCTCCCTGTGATGTTAAGGGAGGTGATTGAGTTACTTAACCCTCGTGAAGGAGGGGTATATGTTGATGCGACAGTCGGAGCAGGGGGGCATTCAGAAGAAATACTCAGGCATATCGGCAAAAAAGGCATGCTCATCGGAATTGACAGGGATGAAGACGCACTCAAGGAGGCAGCAGAAAGGCTTAAGAACAAGAGGTGCATATTGAAAAAAGCAAGATTTTCAGAAATGGATGAAGTGCTGAAAACTATAGATGTGGATTCAGTTGACGGTGTGTTGTTTGATTTCGGCATCTCGATGCTTCAGGTGAAAACTCCGGAAAGGGGATTCAGTTTTCATTCTGATGACCTGCTTGACATGAGAATGGACAGGGCACAGACACTTACAGCCGAGGACATTGTTAACTCCTATCCTGAGAAGGAGATAGAGAGAATCCTCCGGAACTTTGGTGAGGAAAGGCGTTCGGCAAGGATAGCAAAGGCTATTGTAAGGCAGAGGCAAAAGGCACGAATACGCACATGCAGACAGCTGGCAGAGCTCATCGCCAGTGTCTCAGGCAAAAAGGGAAGGCTTCATCCTGCCACCAGAACTTTTCAGGCTTTAAGGATTGCAGTTAATGACGAGCTGAATGAAATCGAAAAAGGGCTTGATGCAGCACTCAGGGTTTTACGTTCCGGAGGCAGGCTTGTGGCGATTTCGTATCATTCCCTTGAGGACAGGGCTGTCAAAAACTTCATGAAAGGCTCTGCGGCTCAAGGTCTTGTAAAGATACTTACGAAAAAACCTCTGACACCTGAAAAACAGGAAATAGTGCGGAATCCCTCGGCAAGAAGTGCAAAGCTGAGGGCAGCGGAGGTGTTGTGATTTATCCCAGACGCAGAAGTATGTTATCATATTTTATAAAACCTTTCCTTTATGTTCTCCTTCTGTTGAGCATCTTTGGTCTTGTGTGGCTTCGTTCGAGCATTATTTCTATGGAATATCGCATAGGCGAGATGCAGAAACAGAAGGCAGAGGCACTTAAAGAGAAGAAGACGCTTGCCGCGGACCTTGCTGCCTTGCTTTCCATACAGAATATGGAGGGCAAGAATCTTGTTTTCCCGGACCGGCAAAGGGTCTTCTATGTAAAAAGGGATAAAGGGGGAATCCCTTATATAGTATCTCTCAGGAGAAAGTGATTTTGGCTTTTGATGAACAAAAGGGCGATAATTCTTAGTACAGCCGTTGTTTTCGGCTTCGTCCTTGTGGTGTTGCGTCTTGCCGATCTTATGCTCATTAATCACGACAGACTTGCGGCAAAGGCAAGACTTCAACACCTCGGAGAAAAAGACATACAGGTAAGAAGAGGGAATATATATGACAGAAGAGGAAGGGAACTGGCTGTGAATCTTGATGTGGAGTCTGCCTACTGCGACCCGCTTCAGATAGAATCGCCGCGAAAAGCAGCGTCAGTGTTGGCAAAAGTTACGGGAAAGAGCTACAGGACGATTCTGAAAAGAGTCTCGTCGAAAAGAAGGTTTGCCTGGATTCAGAGAAAGCTCGATGCTGATACAGCCAGAAAGTTAAAGAGTCTTCAGATAAAAGGGCTTGGGTTTATGCCAGAGGTCAAGAGGTTTTATCCAAGCGGCACGCTTGCCTCGCATGTGATTGGTTTTGTCGGCATTGACAATCAGGCGCTTGAGGGAATAGANCTCAAGTANGATGAAACCCTGAAGGCCAGGCCTGAGAAGGTAATCGTTGCAAGGGATGCCGGCGGAAGAATGCTTTCAGAAGGAGTGGATTTTCAGTCCACTGGCAACAGCTTAGTGCTTACGATAGACGAGGGGCTTCAATACATAGTGGAAAAAGGGCTTGACAAGGCAATGCGTATGTGGGGGGCGTCTTCTGCCTCTGCAATAATGATGAATCCTTTCACAGGCGAGATACTTGCAATGGCGAACAGGCCTACATTTGATTTGAACAATCCTTCAAGTTATAAGGCTTCTGAAAGACGAAACAGGGCGATAACAGACTCTTATGAGCCTGGCTCTACCTTCAAGATTGTAGTGGCTGCCGGTGCACTTGAGGAAGGCCTCGTCAGTCCTGATACAGAATTCGACTGCAGTGCCGGCTCAATAGAGGTTGGCGGCAGGGTGGTAAGGGATACGCACAAACACGGTGTGATTACTTTCAGAGAGGTCATAAAGACTTCTTCTAATGTAGGTGCTGTGATGGTTGGTCTTATGCTTGGCAAGGACAAACTATATGAATATGCAAAGCGCTTTGGCTTTGGTGAAAAGACAGGCATAGACCTTCCGGGCGAGGCTTCAGGCATGCTCAGACCACCGGAGCTATGGTCTGAGACCTCTTTGTCTGCTGTAAGCATTGGGTATGAGGTGGCTGTTACCCCGCTTCAGCTCCTGAGGGCATACTCTGCGATAGCCAACGGAGGGTTTCTTGTCAAGCCCTATATTGTCTCAAAGATAATATCCCCTGAGGGACGTGTAATCTACAGTTTTCGCCCTGAGAAAAAGCGTGCAATATCAACAAAGGTGGCAGAGACGTTAAAAGAGATCCTCGTGTCCGTTACACAGGAGGGCGGAACTGCAGCCACTGCATCTGTTGACGGAAACCGTGTGGCAGGTAAAACAGGCACTGCAAAACTCATTGACCCGGAGACCGGCATGTATTCAAACAAAAAATACGCAAGTTCCTTTGTCGGGTTTGTGCCGGCTGACAAACCCAAGGTGGCTCTTATAGTCGTTGTGCGTGAGCCAAAGGAAAAATTTTACGGAGGACTTGTCGCAGCACCTATATTTAAAGAGATTGCAGACCAGACACTTTCTTATCTAAATGTGCCAAGAGAAGATGCGTTTGAAAACAATGTGCTGGTAGTGCGTGCAAGAGAACTTAAATAACATGACTTTGGAAATGCTGTTGAAAGACATAAAGACAAAAACAATAACCGGCAGGCTCGATACAGAGATTAAAGGGCTCAGTTCGGACTCAAGAAGTCTTGCCTCAGGAGACCTCTTTGTTGCGATTAAAGGTGAAAACGTTGACGGACACGACTTTATCAGTAATGCAGTAAAAAGGGGTGCGGCTGCCGTCGTGTATGAAGACAAAGTGAAGACAACTCCTTCCGTGCCTTTTATACAGGTGGAAGACACAAAAGAGGCTCTTGCCTGCATCTCAAACAATTTCTACAGAAGACCTTCTGAAAGCCTTGTGTTGCTCGGTGTAACAGGAACCAATGGAAAAACCACTACCACGTATCTTATAAAATCCATTCTTGAAGCAGCAGGGAACAAGGTAGGGCTTATAGGAACGATAAACTATATGATAGAAGACCACCGGTTTCCTGCACCGTTTACCACTCCGGATGCAATTCAGTTTCAGAGGCTTCTCAGACAGATGCTTGATGCCGGATGCAGTCATGTGGTTTCAGAGGTCTCTTCCCATGCACTTGCTCAGAAACGGGTGGACTGCACAGTCTTCAAGACGGCAGTCTTTACAAACCTTACAAGAGACCATCTTGATTTTCATGCTGACATGGAGGACTACTTTAAGGCAAAGGCAAGGCTCTTTGAAAGGCTTTTAAACGGTAGGGCGGTTATTAATCTGGACGACCCTTATGGCAGAAGACTCTGCTCTTCTCTTAAAGGAGACATACTGACCTACGGCATTGAAAGCGATGCTGACTTCAGGGCTTATGACATAAAGACCACGGCTGAAGGCGTTTCTTTCATGGTAAGGCACAGCAATGGAAGCACAGCCGGGGTTAAATCCTCTTTGCTTGGCACTCCGAATGTCTATAACATCCTTTCAGCTATTGGTGCATCTTTTGCGATGGGGATTCCGTGGGAGGCAATAAATCAGGGCATCAGGAATCTCAGGCATGTGGAGGGCAGATTCGAGAAGATAGACCTCGGCCAGGACTTCCTCTGCATATTGGATTATGCCCATACAGAGGACGCTTTAAAAAGACTCATACTTACCGCAAGAGAAATAACAGCGGGAAGGATTATTACTGTCTTTGGCTGTGGCGGACAGAGAGACAGAGGCAAGAGACCGGCAATGGGTGCTGTGGCAACAGAGCTTAGCGATTTGGTCTTTATAACCTCGGATAATCCGCGCGGTGAAGACCCGGAGGCAATAATAAAGGATATAGAGACAGGGGTGAAGAGGAAAAATTATCAGGTTATTCCTGACCGCAGGCAGGCAATAACAGAGGCTATCATGACTGCGCGCACTTCAGACCTTGTACTTATAGCAGGCAAAGGGCATGAAGATTATCAGGAGATAAAAGGAGTGCGCCACAAGTTTAGCGACAGGGAAGCGGCAGCGGATGCCATAAAGGAGAGGATACAATGGGGACATTAACTCTTCAGGAAATAATTGAAGCTACCGGGGGAAGACTCCTTTACGGAAATCTCAATGGGGTCAAAGGCATATCCATTGATTCAAGGACTATAGAGGAGGGCGAACTGTTCATTGCACTGAAAGGGGTAAGGTTTGACGGACACGATTTCGTAGACGAGGCACTGAACAAGGGGGTCGGTGCAATAGTAAGCATTCCGCCTGCCCGTCCGCCTAAAGGCAAGGCAATAATCTATGTCAACAACACACTCAAGGCACTTCAGGATATAGCGCATTTCATCAGGACTAAAAGCGGCATACCTGTGGTCAGCATCACAGGAACGAACGGAAAGACCACCACGAAGGAAATGGTAGCTTCCATACTCGGCACAAAATACAAGGTGCTTAAGAATACAGGAAACCTCAACAATCAGATAGGACTTCCGCTGAGTCTCCTGAGGCTTTCAGATGACGATGAGGTCGCTGTCCTTGAGATGGGTGCAAGTATGCCAGGAGATATAAAAGAACTGTGCAGAGTGGCATTGCCTGATTATGGAGTCCTGACTAATATCGGGTATGCTCACCTTGAAGGGTTTAAGGACATTTATGCAGTAAGACAGACAAAACTTGAGATGCTCGACTACGTAAGAACAGTCATTGTCAATGCAGATGACTCCTTTTTGCTTGAGGGAACACAGGGCTTTAAAGGAGAGATTATAAAGTATGGGATAGACAGCCCTTCTGATATATATGCCCGCGACATAGTGTTTGAGGAGCGTGAGTCTGGTTTTACGCTCTTTGTAAACGGCCGGTCTGTGCCTGTAAGGCTTAAGGTTGCCGGGCGGTTCAATATATACAATGCACTTGCTGCTGCCTCAGTGGGCGTTGTCTTTGATATGGATATCGAAGCCGTAAAAGAAGGGCTTGAAAGCTTTGAAGGCGTTCCCATGAGGCTTGAGATAAAAGACCTTGGCGGAGCAACAGTGATAAGCGATGTGTATAACGCAAATCCGGCTTCCATGGAAGAGGCAATAAAAGAACTGGTAAGGCTCAAACGCAAGAGGGCGATTGCAGTCCTTGGCGATATGCTTGAACTCGGGCACTATGCAGA
>MTOV01000006.1 GCA_002011815.1 Nitrospirae bacterium JdFR-86
GCGGTTTTCGAGTTCCTTGCGTAGCTGTGAGACCCTGCTGTGCCGGCTGCCCTGGTATGGTGTGATTTTTACGCCTACCTTTGAAGCTGCACGCACCCAGAGGCGATAGAGAAGTCTACGATTATAAGGCTCACCCTTATGACGAAATAAAAAGTCCTCAGGGAAAAGAAACCGTGCATGCTCCAGGAGCCTGTTGTAAAGACCTTCTGAAATTGGTCTAAGATACGAGTTTCCAGTCTTGGTTTCCTTCAGAAACCCTTTTTCATCAAATGCCCTCTCTATCCATAGCCCGCCGTCCTGAATGTCTTTCTTTTTCAGGGCGCAAACCTCACCAGGACGTATGCCAGTCTCACACAGAACCTGAAATATCAGATGATGCTCAAAAGGCATCTCTGATATGACTTTCTCCTGCATCTCTCTATCTATCCAGCCCTTGGGCTTCTTTGGCGTTACCTTCACCTTAGGGAAGCGGGGAAGAACATCTATCTTCTCGATTGAGTATTGATAATTCAGGAAGGTCTTAAGTGTGTCGAGTATGTGTTTTACGGTTTTTGATGAAAGCCTCTTTTTTAGCAGGGCATGATAAAGACTGTGGATATGGTAAGTTCTTATTGCCCTGATATCAAGAACCCTCAGCTTCCTGAAAAAGGGTATTATGTAATCTCTTGAACGCTGTCTCAGATGATATGTATAGGCGTAGGATTTTCCTTCCAGCTCCAGCCCATCAATCCAGCTTAAAAGCCCTTTTTTAAGGTCATATTCCTCTGAGGCTATTGCGAATAAAACAGGTGCTCCACATGTCGGGCATTTATGAGTTTTTAACAACTTTTTAACCACCCTCCCTTCTGTTTCTTTAATCTGCTTTATTTAAAATTTTTTTAGGAAGTCCCGAATCTGTTGGATATCAATCATTTCCGGGGATTCAGCGTTGCCTAACGAGGCAACACCTTGCGTTGCCTGATAAGGCAACACTCCGTTGCCTCTGGTGTTGCCTGGTGAGGCGACGGTAAAAAGGCTCTCCTTCTCAGGGATGCGCCAGGTCTCATAGTCCGTGTTGAGCTCGAAGTAGGTCTTTTTCCTGCCGGCTCTGGTGATGACGATGAATTTATCAATGAGGGACTGAACAGCTCGTGCGGTATGTCGTAGGTCTATCCCTGTCTTAGAGGCAAGCTCTCGATATGAGGAGTAACAGCCTTTTTGTCCCCAGCTCCAGCTCATTCGGATGATTGCCCAGAGGATGCGCCATTCATAGGACTGAAGGTTGATTTTGCAGAACACATTAATCAGCTCATTAGCTATTCTGGCATGTCCGTTTTTAACATCTGGCCTAGCCATTGTGAGGAGAAGGTAACATAAAGAGAAATTGACTGTCAAGAAAAATGTGTGGTATACTTCACAAAAATTTAAAAGGGGGTATGTGGTATGGGCTTACTCGGTCACGAATTTTTAAAGGCTAAGAGGCTTGAACTGGGGTTGTCCTTAAGGGAGCTTGATGCACGATGTGGCGTCTCTTACAAGCAGATTAAAGACATAGAGGACGGCAAGGCAATGCCAGGTGTGGATACTCTTTTTCGTCTCTGCAACGGTCTGGGCATCTCGATATACGACTATCTAAATGCGATTGGGGTAAAGCCACCGAAGAAAAGAGGGAAGAAAGTGGCGGTGCAGGGATTCGAACCCCGGACACTGCGGATATGAGCCGCATGCTCTAACCAACTGAGCTACACCGCCTCAAGGTCAGGGTCGCAGACCCCTTTCCAGCCAGAATTAAATCCAACCCAAATAGGCAAACTTAATTATACCAAAACAGAGAAGTTTAATAAAAGAGTTCAAACCTTCGTGCCCTTATGTTTATGAGGATTCCAGCTGCAATAAAGTTTGTTACGAGCGCAGTGCCTCCGTAGCTCATAAAAGGAAGTGGTATGCCGACTACAGGCATAAGTCCTATGGTCATCCCGATGTTGACAAAGCAATAAACCAGAAACATGAATGTTATGCCCAGCGAAAGCAGTCTTCCAAATTCGTCTTTTGCTCTTTTTGCAGTGTCAAGCCCCCGGAGTATAAGAATAAGATATACGGCAAGCAAAAAGAGGCTTCCGATAAATCCCCATTCCTCTGCAAACACAGAGAATACAAAATCAGTGTGCTTTTCAGGAAGAAACCTGAATGGTCCCTGAGTGCCCTTGAGATAGCCTTTGCCAAAGGCTCCGCCTGAGCCTATCGCCACCTTCGACTGGTTGATGTGGTAGCTTACACCTTCAGGGTCTATGTCCGGCTGGACGAATGCAAGCAGTCGCTTCTTCTGATAGTCCTTAAGCTCGTCCCAGATGATATTGCCCACAAACGGCACTGATATCAACGCAATGATTACCGCAAGCGTGATGACTTTCCTTCCCACGCCTTTTGCAAGGACCATAAGCACGAATATCAAAAGCAGAATGACTGCCGTGCCCAAATCCGGCTGCTTGAGAAGCAGGAGCAAGGGCAGAAACACGAAGGCAAAAAAGGCAATGAGTATATTCCTTATGCTCATCGTGCCGTGTATCATGCTCATGTAGCGCGAAAGCATCAGAATGAAGCACAGTTTGAACAGCTCACTTGGCTGAAAACTAAACGGGCCAATATTTATCCATCTTTGAGCGCCTAAACCTATCCTGCCGAGTATGAGCACGGCTAAAAGCAATAGCAGCCCAACTGCATAAACAATATGAGAGGTTCTGCTTAGCCAGATGTAGTCCACGCTTACAACCAGAGCCAGAGCCACCAAACCAATAAAAAGCCAGTATATCTGTTTTATGTAGAAAGACGGCTGTTCACCGCCTATCAAAGGACGGGTTGCACTAAAGATAGTCATTATTCCAACAACAGTGATGAACAACACTGTGCACAGGACGACCCAGTCGAAGTTTGTAATCAGTCTTCTATCTATCTTCACTTTTATTCTCCTTTGGACTCAGGTATGCTTCGATTGCCTTTTTGGCGATTGGCGCTGCTGTCTCTGAACCGTGCCCTCCGTGTTCTACAAAGACAACCAGTGCTATTTCAGGGTTTTCTACCGGTGCAAATGCTACAAACCATGCATGGTCTCTTAGTGCCTCTGGCACCTGTTGTCTTCTTTTTGCAGATATGACCTGTGCCGTGCCGGTCTTTCCCCCGATATCCACTACTGTTGACCGTGCGGCATAGCCAGTGCCGTGTTCGTCGGCAACAACGCCTCTCAGTGCATCTTTTATGATGTCAAGCGTCTCCTTTTTGACCTTAACTTTACGGACAGGCTCTACAGGAGACTCTATGCGTGTAAGTCTTGGCTCGTATATGTAGCCACCGTTTGATATTGCGCTTATCATCATTGCAAGCTGTGCAGGAGTCGTCAGTACATAGCCCTGCCCAATGGATGCATTATAGGTTTCACCCAGATACCACGGCTCGTTCTTTACCCGTTTTTTCCATGCCTTGTCAGGGATGAGCCCTGTTTTTTCCTTAACGAGTCTGATGCCTGTCTCCTCGCCAAGTCCGAACTGTCTTGCGTATTCTGCTATGGAGTTGATACCTGCTTCTTTGCCTGCGAGGTAGAAGTAGACGTCGCATGACTCTGTGATTGCCCTGTAGAGGGAAAGCGTGCCGTGTCCGCCGGGCTTCCAGCAGCCAAAGCTCCATCTGCCGTGGCTTATGCCCCCAGTGCAGTTAAATGTCGTCTCTGGTTTGATGACCTCTTTTTCCAGTGCGGCTATCGCTGTTATGAGCTTGAACGTTGAGCCCGGAGGATACTGGCTCTGAAGCGCCCTGTTGAGCATAGGTGCTTTTCTGCTCCGGATTAGACGCAGCCAGTCTGTATAACTTATCCCTCGGGCAAACAGATTGGGGTCAAAAGACGGTCTGCTTACAAGACTCAGGATTTCTCCGGTTGAAGGCTTGAGTGCTACAAGTGCACCTGTACGTCTTCCAAATGCTTCCTCTGCTGCCTTCTGAAGGTTTATATCTATGCTTAAATATAGGTCATCGCCCTTGACAGGCGGCTCTTCATGAAGCAGCCGGAGCTGACGACCAAGAGCATCGACCTCTATGACCCGCTTGCCCGGTATTCCCCGCAGGGTTTTGTCAAAAAGTTTTTCCACGCCCCATTGACCTATAAAAGCCTCACGTGGAATGTCCTTGAAATCCGGCCTCTTTGCCTGCGAGGGATTGAGTTTGCCAAGATACCCTATAAGATGAGCGCCAACCTTTCCGTAAAGATAATGTCTTGTCTCTTCTACGTCTATGATTAACGCAGGGTAGTCTGAAAGCCTTGCCTCTATAAAAGCAACTTCCTTGAAACTGAGTCCCCCCTTCAGTTTTATCGGTTCAAAGGGTTTTCTGTTTTCTATCTTCCGGTTAAGTTCTTCTGCATCTATGTTGAGGAATTTCGCTATAGCGTTAAGGTCAGTTTTTTTGAGCATTTCAGGAAGGAGTGAAACACAGTAATAAGGCGAGTTCTTTACGAGCGGAATGCCGTTTCTGTCATAGATTATTCCTCTTGGTGCAGGCACTTTTTCTATACGCAGGCGGTTTTCATTGGACAGTCTTTTAAATTTTTCCCCCTGCAGCACCTGAAGCTGAAGAAGCCTTACCGTCAGGACAAGAAACAATAGTACTGTTGCAAATGCAATAACCCTTATTCTTTCCGAGCCGTTAGTCTTCATGCTGCGGTTTCAGAAATGGTCCTGCAACTGAGTTCAGGACTGCTTGTCCCAGTGTAATCAGTATGGCGTTTCCAAAGCTTATCGGCGCCTGAGCAAAGATTGCAGTTGAAGTAAATGCAAGCACGCCGTCTATCACAGTAAGAACGAATACTCCAATTAAGCCAAAAACAGGTGTCCACCTGAAAAATCCACTGGTGATGGATGAGGACAAAAGCCCTACAGTGCCCTTGCTGAGCATGTTAGGTCCAAGAATGTTTCCTGAAAGACTGTCCGCTATCATGCCGAGCACAGAGCCAAAGACTATCCCGTTTGTAGAACCGTAGCGTAACCCGATGTAGTAGACTAAAAGGACCGTTAAGTTAGGTCTTATGCCCAGCACTGAGAGTCTTGTCTCAAGCACAAAAGCCAGTATTACCAAAAGGATAAAAATAAATTTTTTCATCTTTTTATTATTATGACCTCTTCAACTTTTGTTGTGTCCACAAACGGGATTACCTGAATGTCGTGAAAGAGTTTTTCCTCGTCTGTTGATATCTTTGAGATATATCCTGCTTTGATTCCCGGGGGGAATAGTGAGTCGAGTCCGGATGTAACAATGATTTCTCCTTCGGCTACCCTGGTATCAGTGCTTACGTATTTCAGTTTGCAGAGTCTTTTTGTTCCTGTGCCTGACAGCACCGCCTCTGTTCTTGACCCCTGAAGCCTTACTGCTGCTGAAAACCTTGGGTCATCTATAAGCAGCACAGAGGAATAAGAGTCCTCTACTTCCTGTATCTTTCCGAGCAGTCCCTCTGGCGTTATAACTGTCATGTTCTTTTTTATGGAGTCTTTTCTGCCCTTGTCGATTATAAAGGTGTTTGTCCACCGGTCGCTTCCTCTGGCAATTACCCTTGCGGTGGCTACGTATTTTCTTTCGCGCTTTTTAAGAGACAGGAGTTGTCTCAGCCGCTGATTTTCGCGGAATACCTCTTCAAATGCCTGTTCTTTTTGCTTCAGTTGCTGCAGTTCGTTTCTGAGGTCTTCCAGCTCTTTTTCTCTAAGTGTGAACTTTTTGAATGTTTTTTCTACGGAGAAGGTCAATGATACAATTGCGTTGTTCAAGGAGTTCAAGCCGTGTGAAAGGAAGCCGAACGGACGCAGAATTCCTTTCTGACTTTGATATGTCATAAGCAGGACCGAGATTACAACGAGCAGGAGGAAAAGTCGGAGGCGTTTTTTAGACATTAATTGATAGCGACTTTTTTCAAGAGGTGAAGGTCTTCGAGCATCTTACCGACGCCTCTTACGACTGCGGTAAGAGGGTCTTCTGCAACCACCACTGGAAGCCCTGTTGCCTTTGCTATGAGGTAGTCGAGACCTCTTAAGAGGGCACCGCCTCCTGCAAGCACTATGCCTCTGTCTACTATGTCGGCTGCAAGCTCAGGCGGTGTGTTTTCAAGGGCAACTTTTATAGTGTCGAGTATTACATTTACAGGCTCGCTGAGGGCTTCTCTTATTTCCTCTTCGTTTATCTGGAAGGTCTTTGGTATGCCAGAGACAAGGTCTCTGCCTTTTATATTCATGGTTCTTGGCTTTTCATTGTTTATTGCGCATGCAGAGCCGATTTCAAGTTTTATCTGTTCGGCTGTCCTGTCGCCTATCATCAGGTTATATCTGCGTTTTATGTATGCCATGATGGTTTCATCCATTTTGTCACCGCCGATGCGTGCTGCCTTGTTGTAAACCACGCCGTCAAGAGATATAACAGCTATGTCGGTTGTTCCACCGCCGATGTCCACTATCATGCTGCCTGAAGGTTCGCCTACCGGAAGTCCCACGCCTATAGCTGCAGCCATCGGCTCTTCTATGAGATAAACCTCCCGTGCTCCTGATGCCTGTGCTGCATCCTTGACTGCTCTCTGCTCTACCTGTGTGATGCCGGAGGGCACTCCTATTATCACTCTTGGAGATACAAAACTGCGTCTCTGGTGAACCTTCTTTATAAAGTATTTCAGCATTTCACCTGTTGCATCGAAGTCGGCTATAACCCCGTCTTTCATCGGTCTTATGGCTATGATGTTGGCAGGGGTCTTCCCAAGCATCTTCTTTGCGTCCACGCCAACTGCAACAGGCTTTTTGTTGTCTCTTCTGAGGACGACAACAGAGGGCTCGTTGCAGACAATGCCCTTGCCTTTTACATACACCAATGTATTTGCCGTGCCAAGGTCTATGGCAAGGTCATTTGAAAACCATCCAAGTATATTGTGTAAAAACATTAGCTTTCACCTACTGCCTCTGCGGTTTCTATAACAGAGGTCTTTGCTATTTCGTCACCAAGACGCATTCCTTCTTTACTGCCAAGCAGTATTATAAACTCCAATACAATGACAGCGAGCAGGAATATCCAGCCTACAAACGGAATCTTCCAGAGCAAGACACCAAGTCCCAGCGTGCTGTTGCGCAATATGGAATCTTTTATAGAGCATGGCTTTCCTGACCCGGACACAACCCTCAGTCCTGTTAGCCTTTTGCCTATGCTCCTTCCTTCAAACAGACCGTCGCTTATGAGTAGATAACCGAGCCCCGCAAGCCAGCCCGCTTTTGGCAGTGCCTCGGCTGCTGCCAGAATAAGTATAAAGTCAATACACTTTGACACAACCCTGAGTAAGAGGCTGGCCATTCTGGCCCCGTCTGTCATTTAAAAATCATAACATTGAAACATCGGTTTTTTCAATATATCCTTAAGGGGAGGACACTGTACTTTTTTCGCAGGGGATTGATTAGTTGGCAACGATTTTAGCCCTGAAGCAGGCCTGTGACCTTTTTGCAATTCAATACCCTGCTGATGTATCTTATCGGTTTATGGAAATAGTAGTAGCCACAAGAAACAGGAAGAAACTTGAGGAGATAAGAAGGATACTTGAGGGCTTGCCTGTTAAGCTGTTTACGGTTGAGGATTTTCCAGGCTGTCCTGAGGTTGAAGAGTCTGAAGACACATTTGAGGGCAATGCCTTAAAGAAGGCTCAGGCAGTCGCAGCCTTTACAGGCAGGACAGCAATTGCAGATGACTCCGGTCTTGAGGTGTATGCCCTCAATGGTGCACCAGGAGTATACTCGGCAAGGTATGCAGGTGAGAAAGCCTCTGACAGGGAAAACCTTGAAAAACTCCTTCGGGAGATGAGCTCTGTGCCGGATGACCAGAGAGGGGCAAGATTTGTATGCGTAATAGCCCTTGCTTTTCCAGACGGTACTGTAAAAACTTTTCATGGTCATGTCGAGGGCAGAATCGGAAGGACTCCTCTTGGCAGTAGCGGCTTTGGCTATGACCCTGTGTTTTACCCTGAAGGGCATGAAAGAACATTCGCCCAGATGAGTTCCGAGGAGAAAGACTCCATGAGCCACAGAGGCAGAGCAATTGAAAAACTGCGTGAATATCTCATACGGCATGGCTCTACATAGGGGATAGAACAGTATCTGAATCAGGAGGATGCGGCTTTGACCGGCAGGGATAAGAAAATTGTAGTGGTCATGCCTGCTTACAACGCTGCCCTGACACTTGAGAAGACCTATACAGACATTCCCAAAGAGTGGGTGGACGAGATTATCCTCGTGGATGACTTCAGCAGGGATGAAACAGTTGAAATCGCACGGTCATTGCCTCTTAAGGTTATAACCCACTCTTACACTATCGGATACGGTGGAAACCAGAAGACATGCTATCTGCAGGCTCTGAAAGACGGCGCTGACATCATCGTTATGCTCCATCCTGACCACCAGTATGACCCGCGGATTATCCCTGACATTGTAAAGCCCCTTCTTAAAGGCGAGGCAGATGCGGTTTTCGCCTCCAGAATGCTCGGCAACCCACTGAAAGGCGGAATGCCACTTTATAAGTTCGTTGCAAACAAGATTTTAACTTTTCTTGAAAACAAGGTGATGGGGCTGAATCTCTCTGAATACCACACCGGTTACAGGGCTTACAGTCGCCGTGTGCTTGAGAAGATACCCTTTCTTCTTAATTCCAATGATTTTGTGTTCGACAACGAGATTATCGTCCAGCTGATTCATTTCGGCTTTAAGATAAAGGAAGTTCCGGTCAGGACTCATTACGGAAGGGATTCCTCCACTGTGGGCTTTGTCACCAGCGTCAGGTATGGTTTTGGTGTGCTCTGGACAATGATAAGGTATATCCTGCACCGCCTGGGTATCAAACAATACAGGTTTTTGATGGAGAAAGACAGATAATTCCGTCTGATGCACTGAAGACAGCAGGATTCCATGCAGGCGGTTTGCTCAAAGTATGATTTCTGTGAATAAAAGAGTTATATCCTAATCCTGTTTGTGACGTTAAGTGTGGCTTAAGGGATATTACAGATTACATAACAGTATCTTTATATATTTCATATCAGTGTATAGGGCACGGCTTCTGGAAGAGGCAGAGAAGGATTCCAGCCTTGAACAATCTAAGGAGAAAATTTAAAAGAGAAAATTTCCGGGTTGGGAGGTGCTTGTCGGGGTGAAGATTTAGATTAATTTTTTGGGGTGCCGACAGCGAAATTATATCGAATTATAAAGGGGTTAGTTAATTATAAGAAAAATTAATGTTTCAATTTTAATTTTTTCCTTGAAAAAAAATAATATAAACCCTAGTATTTAACGCTTGACGACTAATTGTACGACGATTTTATTGATCCTGCCATCAAGCAATGAAGAACATATGAGGGGGTGCAGATGAGACTCGTATTATTAGGGGCACCTGGTGCTGGCAAGGGCACGCAGGCAAAGAAACTTATAGAGAAATATGGAATTCCTCAGATTTCCACAGGTGATATTCTGAGGCAGGCTGTAGCAGACGGTACACCCCTCGGCAAGGAAGCCAAGTCTTATATGGACAAGGGAGAATTGGTACCGGATAAGGTTGTGCTCGGTCTTGTTCAGGAAAGGCTTAAACAGGATGACTGCAAGAAAGGCTATATTCTGGACGGTTTTCCAAGAAACACTGCACAGGCAGAGGCTCTCGACGGCATGCTGAACGATATGGGCATGTCTCTGACTGCGGCTATAAGTGTTGATGTGCCAAAGGAAGATTTAATGAAGAGGCTTACAGGCAGAAGGACGTGCAAGAACTGCGGTCAGATGTATAATATTTACTTCACGCCGCCCCAAAAAGAGGGCGTTTGTGATAAGTGTGGCGGAGAGCTTTTCCAGAGGGATGACGACAAGGAGGAAACCATTAAAAAGAGACTTGATGTTTATGAAGCGCAGACAGCTCCACTTGTAGAGTATTACTCAAAGAAAGGAATACTGAAGTCTATTGACGGCACTGGCAGTATAGATGAGATATTCAACAAGCTTTGTGCAGTTTTGGAAAGCTAAACAATAGAAGTTAAAGGAGGAAAAAATGGCACTTGTTAACCCGCATGGGAAAGAGAAGAAACTAAAACCGCTTTTGCTGACTGGTGCTGAACTTGAGGAAGAGAAGAAAAAGGCGAAGACCTTAACACAGGTAAGGATATCCTCGAGGGAGGCTGGAGACCTTATAATGATGGGTATTGGCGGATTTACGCCCCTTGAGGGTTTTATGGGTTACGATGACTGGAAGGGCGTATGTGCCGAGTACAGAATGGCAGACGGCACTTTCTGGCCAATCCCCATAACTGTTTCCACGACTGAAGGACAGGCAGACAGCATTAAAGACGGAGAGGAGATTGCACTTGTTTCTGAGGAAACAGGCGAGATTATGGCCACGATGAAGGTTACCGAGAAGTACAAGATAGACAAGGAGTATGAGTGCAAGCAGGTCTACAGAACCACTGACATGGAGCATCCTGGCGTGGCAATGGTCATGAAGCAGGAGGAAGTAAACCTTGCAGGTCCGGTCAAGGTTTTAAGCGAAGGCTCATTCCCTCAGGAGTATCCTGGAGTTTATTTAAGGCCTGCAGAGACAAGAAAGATATTTGAGGATAAGGGCTGGAGCACAGTGGCTGCGTTCCAGACGAGGAACCCCATGCACCGTTCCCACGAGTATCTTACAAAGATAGCTATTGAGACCTGTGACGGTGTGTTCATTCACATGTTGCTCGGAAAGTTAAAGCCGGGTGATATTCCAGCAGATGTAAGGCAGAGGGCAATAGACACGCTTATTGAGAAGTATTATGTGAAAGACACGATTACTGTTGGTGGTTATCCGCTTGACATGAGATATGCAGGACCGAGAGAAGCACTTCTTCATGCGCTTTTCAGGCAGAACTACGGTTGCAGCCATCTCATCGTAGGCAGGGACCATGCAGGTGTGGGCGACTATTATGGTCCGTTTGACGCCCAGAAGATATTTGATGAGATACCTTCTGATGCCCTTGAGACAAAGCCTCTAAAAATAGACTGGACATTTTACTGCCATAAATGCGATGGTATGGCATCGATGCGGACATGTCCGCACGGCAAGGAAGACAGGCTGATATTGAGCGGCACAAAACTCAGGAAGATGCTTTCTGAAGGCCAGGAAGTGCCTGATCATTTCAGCAGACCCGAGGTTCTTGCAATACTCAGAGAATACTACGAAGGACTGAGCGAGAAGGTCGAGATCAAGACCCATAAGTATTCAGAAGGCATGTAAAAGAGAGGGGGTGAAAGAGGAAAGGCTGTAAGTTTATTAAGCACAATTCCAAACCAAATATTAAGAAGGAGGTAGGAAATGCCGAGTTTTGTGATTGCTGAAAAATGCGACGGCTGCAAAGCACAAGACAAGACCGCATGCCAGTACATCTGCCCCAACGACCTGATGACCCTTAACAGGGACCTCATGAAGGCGTACAATCAGGAGCCGGATCAGTGCTGGGAGTGCTACAACTGTGTGAAGATCTGTCCACAGCAGGCAATTGAGGTAAGAGGCTATGCAGACTTTGTTCCTCTCGGAGGTAATGTTATTCCGATGAGGGGCTCTGACTCCATTATGTGGACGATCAAGTTCCGTAATGGCAAGCTCAAGAGGTTTAAGTTCCCTATCAGGACGACACCAGAGGGCTCAATTGATCCGTATGCAGGAAAGCCTGAGGCTAACTTAGATAACATCAAGAAGCCGGGCTATTTCACGCATCAGGGCGAAGGCAAGGAAATGCCTGTTATTACCCAGAAATAAAGGAGGGAAGGATAATGGAAAAAGAAACTTGCACATTTTCATATTGTCAGAAGCCCGAGATTGTAGAAGTTGAGACAGATATACTGATAGTTGGCGGCGGCATGTCGGCTTGTGGTGCAGCTTTTGAGTCAGTCAGGTGGGCACAGGCAGCAGAGAAGGCAGGAAAGGGCCCGATAAAGATCACCCTCGTTGACAAGGCCGCAATGGACCGTAGCGGTGCAGTTGCAATGGGTCTTTCTGCTATTAATACATACATGGGCGAGAATGACCCGCATGATTATGTCCGTTACGTAAGGGGCGACCTTATGGGCATAATCAGGGAAGACCTCGTTTTCGACCTCGGAAGGCACGTTGACGACTCAGTGCACAATTTCGAGGACTGGGGTCTGCCTATATGGAAAAAGGATGACAAGGGTCATTCAGTAGATGGCGCACAGGGTCTGCCGAAGCTCAGAGACGGAGGAACACCTGTCAGGTCAGGCCGCTGGCAGATAATGATAAACGGTGAGTCCTACAAAGTCGTCGTTGCAGAGGCTGCAAAGAAAGCTCTCGGCATGGAAAACATCTATGAGAGAGTGTTCATTGTTAAGCTTCTCCTCGATGAGAAAGAGGAAAACAGGATAGCTGCAGCAGTCGGCTTCAGCGTCAGGGAGAACAAGGTTTACATATTTAAGGCTAATGCAATTCTCCTTGGCTGCGGTGGTGCAGTTAACGTGTTCAGGCCGCGTTCAGTTGCAGAGGGTCAGGGAAGAGCATGGTATCCTGTTTGGAACTCAGGCTCAGGTTATGCCCTTGGCATTCAGGTCGGTGCTGAGCTTACAATGATGGAGAACAGGTTCGTGCCTGCAAGGTTTAAGGACGGTTATGGTCCTGTTGGTGCATGGTTCCTGTTCTTCAAGGCGAAAGCAACGAACGCTCTCGGAGAGGACTACTGCGCAGGCGAGAACCTCGAAGAGGCGAAGAAGCTCTACAGCCCGTATGCAGAGAAGATGGGAACCGCCATTCGTAACCACATGATGATGATGGATATGAAGAAGGGTAAGGGCCCCATCCTCATGAACACGCATACGGCAATGGCAGAGCTCGGAAAGACAATGGATGCAAAACAGCTGAAGCATCTCGAGGCAGAGGCATGGGAAGACTTCCTTGACATGTGTATCGGACAGGCAGGAGTCTGGGCTGGTATGGACATAGAGCCTGACCAGAAACCTTCAGAGATTATGCCTACCGAGCCTTATCTGCTTGGCTCACACGCAGGCTGCGCAGGCTTCTGGGTGAGCGGTCCGGACGACCTCGGCGCACCGGAAGACTGGCACTGGGGCTACAACAGAATGTCCACAGTGAAAGGTCTCTTCATGATGGGTGACATCTGCGGTGCATCCGGTCATAAGTTCTCCTCTGGCTCACATGCAGAGGGAAGGATTGCCGGAAAGGCAGCAGTAGCGTTTGTCCTCGACCACAAGGACTTCAAGCCGACGATATCCAAGTCACCGGAAGAGCTCGCTGCAGAAATCTATCTGCCGTTTGAAATATATGAGAAATACAAGACCTACTCCACAGCTCCAGAGGTCAATCCTCACTACATCAAGCCGAGAATGCTGCAGGCAAGGCTCCAGAAGATAGCAGACGAGTATTTCGGCGGCGTCTCCACATGGTACATGACCAGTAAGACACTTCTTGAGGAAGGTCTCAGGCAGCTCCAGATACTCAAGGAGGACTCTGCAAGAATGGCTGCAAAAGACCTCCACGAGCTTATGCGCTGCTGGGAGAACTACCACAGAATCTGGTCAATCGAGGCGCACGCAAAGCACATACTCTTCAGAGAGGAGACCAGATATCCTGGCTACTACTACAGAGGCGACTTCCTCGCCATCGACGACCAGAACTGGAAGTGCTTCGTCAACTCAAGGTACGATCCAAAGACCGGCGAGTGGAACTGCTTCAAGAGAGATTACGTGCAGTTAGTCTCTGACTAATCTAAAACAGTTGGGGTTAAGGTTTGACCTTCGGGTTAAAACCTTAACCTCAACTATTATCGTTTGTAACTTGGCAGGGTAATTAGGTTAAGGCTGAGGCCAAAACTCACTTTGGCTTCAGCCTCAACCTAATTAGAGGGAGGCGTAGATGGCTGAGCAGAGTGTTTTAGTCATAGGAGGAGGCATCAGCGGGCTTACGGCTGCTATTGAAACAGCCGAGGCAGGCTATGATGTCTTTATTGTAGAGAGGAATCCCTATCTCGGAGGAAGAGTTGCACAACTTAACAAGTATTTCCCTAAGCTCTGCCCTCCGGTGTGCGGTCTGGAGCTAAACTTCAGAAGAATTAAGGAAAACGCAAGGATAAAGTTTTTTACTCTTGCAGAGGTAACAGGTATTTCCGGCAGCGAGGGAAACTATGATGTGACAGTGAAAGTTAACCCTCGATATGTCAACGACAAGTGTGTGGGATGCGATGCATGTGCACAGGCGTGTCCGGCTGAAAGACCGAACGAGTTTAATTTCGGCATGGACAAAACAAAAGCCGCTTATCTTCCTTTTGAACAGGCGTTCCCCTTCAAGTATGTAATCGACGCCAACTACTGCAAGGGAGACTGCGGCAAGGCATGTAAAGAAGCCTGTAAATACGACGCAATTGACCTTGATATGAAACCTGAAACCATAAATCTCAAGGTTGGTGCAATCGTAGTTGCCACTGGCTGGAACCTTTACGACGCAACGAAGATGGACAACCTTGGCTTTGGAAAGGTAAAGAACGTAATCACCAACATGATGATGGAAAGACTGGCAGCACCAAACGGACCTACACAGGGAAAGATACTTCGTCCCTCTGACGGAAAACCGGCAAAGAATGTGGCATTTGTCCAGTGCGCCGGCTCAAGGGATGAAAATCATCTTCCTTACTGCTCTTATATATGCTGCATGGCATCGCTTAAGCAGGTTACGTATTTGAGAGAGCAGTATCCGGATTCAAAGGCAGAAATATTCTATATAGATATCAGAACACCTGGCAGGTATGAACAGTTTTACTGGAAAGTAAAAGATGATGCGAATGTAAAGCTTACGAAAGGTAAGGTAGCACGGATTACCGAAGACCTTGAGACACGGGATGTTATAGTTGAGGCAGAAGATGTTCTGACTGGCAAGAAAATAAAGAGGACGTTTGACATGGTAGTGCTTGCAACAGGCATGGAGCCTGCGGCGAAACAGTCTAATATACCTGTGATTTCATTGACACAGGATGGCTTTATGGTGCAGTCAAGCCAGAAGGGCGGAATTTTCGCCGTGGGGACGGTCAAGAGTCCTGTTGACGTCCAACGCTCTGTGCAGGATGCAACTGGTGCAGCAGTTAAGAGCATCCAGACGGTAAGGAGGTAAGAGGATGGAGAAAAAATACGGTGTTTATATTTGTAAAGGTTGCGGAATAGGAGAAACCCTTGACATAGAGAAGCTGGTTTCGGATGTGGCAAGCAATACAAGGCTTGCAGAGGAAGACATCAAGACCCATGATGTCCTGTGCAGCCCTGATGGCATAGCCATGATAAACAAGGACATAAAGGAGTCAGGGGTCAATGCCATAACCATAGGTGCATGCTCATGGAGGGTTAAATACGAGGAGTTTGATTTCCCCGGCTGTATTGTAGAAAGGGCAAATATCAGAGAACTGGTTGTGTGGACTCAGCCGCCTGCAACAGAGGAGACACCTGAGTATTACACACCCCAGATGATGGCGACTGACTATGTCACAATGACTGTTATCAAGACCCAGAAAGGCGAGCTTCCAGAGCCGGGTATTCTCGAAGACCTCAGCAAGACCATAATGGTTGTCGGCGGAGGAATAACCGGTCTTACTGCTGCTTTAGAGGCGGCGAATGCAGGATATGATGTCGTTCTCATAGAGAAAGAGGCTGAGCTTGGCGGCTGGGGTGCAAAGCTCTACAAGCAGATACCGAGAGAATACCCCTATGAGCAGCTTGAAGAGCCGCTCGTCTTTACAAAGATAAAAGAGGTTAACAATAACGACAAGATAAAGGTATTTACATCCACCACGATTGAAAAGACAGAAGGACAGCCCGGGCTTTTCGACGTTACCCTTAACCGTAACGGAAGCAGCGAGACTATCAAAGTAGGTGCGATTGTACTTGCTGCTGGCTGGAAGCCTTATGATGCATCAAAGCTTACACATCTTGGCTATGGACTGCCAAATGTCATAACAAGCATCGAGATGGAGGAGATAGCCAAGAAGGGCAAGATAGTTCGTCCTTCTGACGGAAAAGAGGCAAAGAGGGTTGCCTTCATACAGTGCGCAGGCTCAAGAGACCCTGAGCATCTGCCTTATTGTTCGGCTTTCTGCTGCGCTACTTCTCTCAAGCAGGCAAAATATGTAAGAGAGAAGAATGCGGATGCAGCAGCCTATATACTCTATAAAGACCTGAGGACACCCGGGCAGACAGAGATATTCTACAAGAACATGCAGAACGACCCGGGTATAATGCTTACGAAGGCGGATGTTACAGGTGTGACCGAGGCTGGAAACGGTAACCTTTATATCGAGGCGGAGAATACTCTCCTTGGAGAAAAGATAAAACTCGAGGCAGACCTTGTCGTGCTTGCAGTTGGAGTCGTGCCGGTCACTGCTGAGCCTCAGCAGTATCTGGACAAGCTTAACGAAGAGGCGGCAAAGGGTGATGATGCAAAGAAGGCGTTTTTGGAGTCCACGCCCAAGCCTGAGTTTATACTGAATCTTACCTACAGGCAAGGTCCTGAGCTTCCTTCGCTTGAAGGTGCATACGGGTTTGCGGACTCTAACTTTATATGCTTCCAGTACGAGACGAGGAGGACAGGAATTTATGCAGCAGGCTGTGTAAGGCAGCCTATGACAATGGCTGATGCCACTGATGATGCCACAGGTGCTGCGCTTAAGGCTATACAGTGTGTGGAGCATGTGGCTCAGGGTGTAGCCGTGCATCCGAGGGCATGGGATGTTACATTCCCTGATCCTTTGCTTCAGAGATGCACTGCATGTAAGAGATGCACAGAGGAATGCCCATTCGGTGCAATTGACGAAGACGAAAAGGGCATCCCTTACTACAAGATTAACCGCTGTAGGCGTTGCGGCACATGCATGGGTGCATGCCCTGAAAGAATCGTTTCCTTCAAGGACTATCACGTGGACATGATTGGTTCGATGATTAAGTCCATTGAGATTCCTGACGAGGGCTTGAGGATAATATGCCTTGCATGTGAAAACGATGCCTATCCGGCACTGGATACGCTGGCAATTAAAAGAAAGCAGCTGCATCCGGGTGTAAGGATTATTCCGGTAAGGTGTCTGGGTTCGACGAACCTCGTTTGGGTTGCTGATGCCTTCTCAAGAGGAGTGGACGGACTGTTACTTCTTGGCTGCAAGTACGGTGAGAACTACCAGTGTCACTTTGTGAAAGGCAGTGAGCTTGCAAACTACCGTTTTAGCAAGGTGCAGGAAACGCTTGACAGATTACAGCTTGAGGCAGAAAGGTGTCAGATGATACAGGTCGCCATATCGGATTATGACCAGCTTCCTAATATGATAAATTCGTTTGTCAAGAAGATAGAAGATGAGCTGGGCCCGAATCCGTTTAAGGGCTTTTAGTTTTAAACCTGATAGGAGGGAAAGTAATGAGTGAAAGGGTAATAAATCCTGACCTGAAATTCGTCAATGAGGTTGTCCAGGCCGGTGGCGAGTCCATGAAGAAATGTTTTCAGTGTGCTACCTGCACTGTGGTGTGCAATGTGACCCCTCCGGACAACCCATTTCCAAGAAAAGAGATGATACAGGCGCAGTGGGGTTTGAAGGACGAACTGTTCAAGAACCCTGACATCTGGCTTTGCCATCAGTGCAGCGACTGCACTGCCTATTGCCCAAGAGGGGCAAAACCTGGTGAGGTGCTCGGCGCTATAAGAAAGATGACACTTCAGAGGTACTCCAAGCCGAGTTTCCTTGCAAAGGCGGTCGGAGACTCCAAATACCTTGTGTTTCTGCTTGCTGTACCAGTGGTCATTTTCCTGTTGATTCTGGCTTCGCTTGGACACCTGAGCCTTTCTTCGATACCCCGCGGAGAGGACGGAAGCATAGTGTATGCGCACTTCATTCCGGTGCCTTACATAGATGCAGTGTTTATTGCTGCTGCGTTATTTGCGGCGATAGTGTTTGTAAACGGTGTTTTGAGCTACTGGAAGGATATGGCTGGCGGTGGTCTGACTAAATGGCAGAAGGTACATGGTGGCGGTTTCTTAGGGGCTATTTCGTCTACTATTGGTGAGATTATAAGCCATAACAGGTTCAGAAAGTGCGACCTTACGAATAAGAGGGCTACATCCCACCTGCTCGTGTTCTACAGCTTTGTAGGCCTTGCTATTACGACAACAGTAGCCATTTATTATCTGTACGGGCTGCACTGGGAGTCGCCGTATCCGCTTACAGACCCGCTTAAGATACTCGCCAACGTCAGTGCAATTGCCCTTTTAATAGGTATAGGGCTTGTTATCACCAACAGGCTTAAGAATGCAGAGAAAGCTGGTGTTGGAAGTTATTATGACTGGCTGTTCATAGGTGTGGTGGCTGCCATTGTTATAACTGGCATACTGTCAGAGGTAACAAGGCTTGCGAACATAGCGGCACTGGCTTATCCGATATATTTCATACATCTGGTAAGTGTATTTTTCCTGTTTGCATACGCTCCGTTTTCAAAGATGGCGCACATGGTCTACAGGACTACGGCAATGGTCTTTTCGAAGCTGTCAGGAAGAGAATAATCGCATATAGCCGATTGGAGAGAAAAATAGTGATTGAGGAGGAGATCGGGGCAGATGAGGGAGGTGAGAGGTAGGAGTTTTTTTATCAGATTTTACTGAATTTTGAGTATAAGGAGATTTTGATTTAGAGAAAGGAGGAGGTATGAACGAAATTATTTTATTTGCACTTGCCTGCGGTGCTCTGAGCGTTGTTTACGCACTAATAACTGCAAGCTGGGTTCTTAAACAGGACACTGGCACAGAGCGGATGATGGCCATCTCGGAGGCAGTGCATGAAGGTGCAAAGGCTTTTCTCAGACGTGAGTATACGACTGTGGCTGTGGTCGGTGCTGTTATCTTCCTGCTTCTGCTCTTTCTTGGTACATGGACGGCGATAGGTTTTGCCATCGGTGCTATTGGCTCTGCGCTTACCGGCTATATCGGCATGATGGTAACCGTCAGGGCGAATGTGCGTACTGCACAGGCGGCTTACCGTGGACTGAACAGTGCTCTTAAGCTCGCATTCAAAGGCGGCTCGGTTACAGGCCTTATGGTGGTTGGTCTTGGTCTTCTCAGCATTGCAGGATACTATCTTGTAGTGGTCTCGACAGTGGAGGAGGTACATAAGGCATTCCATGCACTCGTTGGTCTTGGCTTTGGCTGCTCCCTCATGAGTGTGTTTGCCCGAATTGCAGGTGGAATATACACAAAGGCTGCTGACGTTGGAGCAGACCTTGTGGGTAAGGTCGAGGCAGGAATTCCTGAGGACGACCCGAGAAACCCTGCAGTTATCGCAGACAACGTTGGTGACAACGTCGGTGACTGTGCAGGAATGGCAGCAGACCTTTACGAGACCTATGTTGTTACACTGGTCGCTGCAATGCTGCTTGCAAAGACAGTGTTTGGCGCAGATAGCCTGTGGGTCAGCTTCCCATTGCTCATAGGTGGAATTTCCATCCTTGCGTCGATAGTAGGAACGTTCTTTGTCAGGCTTGGCAAGAGCCAGTATATAATGGGCGCTCTTTATAAAGGTCTTGCGGTTTCAGGAGTACTGGCAGCAATAGCATTCTACTATGCTTCAACGTGGTTCCTCAGTCAGGAGGGTGTTGAGCCGGCGTTTACTGCTGGTGGCGTGTTTACGACTGCGCTTATAGGGCTTATCCTGACAGGGCTTATAGTTATGATTACAGAGTACTTTACGTCAAAGAGCTTTGGTCCTGTCAAGCATATTGCAGCAGCAAGCCAGACAGGTCATGCAACCAACATCATAGCCGGACTTGCAGTGAGCATGAAGTCAACGAGTCTTCCGGTTATTGCGATTTCAGGCGCAATACTCTGGGCGTTCTCTATTGGTGGCGGCTTCACCGGTAACCCCGGAGGCGGACTCTTTGCAATTGCTCTTTCTGCAGTCTCGATGCTTTCTATGACAGGAATAGTCGTGGCGATTGACTCCTATGGTCCTATCACGGACAACGCAGGTGGAATCGCTGAGATGGCTGAACTGCCTGATGAAATCCGTGAAATAACCGACCCTCTGGATGCAGTCGGAAACACCACAAAGGCAGTTACAAAGGGTTATGCAATAGGCTCTGCCGGATTGGCAGCTCTGGTGCTGTTTGCAGAGTATTCGAGGTCGTTTTCAACGTCTTTGGCATTTGACCTTTCAAACCCGAAGGTTCTTGTTGGACTGTTCATTGGCGGACTGCTTCCGTTCCTGTTCGGTGCACTTCTGATGGAAGCTGTTGGTAAGGCAGCTGGCGGTGTTGTTGACGAGGTCAGAAGGCAGTTCCGTGAGATAAAGGGCATTATGGAAGGCACGGCAAAGCCTGAGTACGGCAAGTGTGTTGACATAGTTACAAAGAGTGCAATTCGTCAGATGATGCTTCCTGCGCTGATTCCTGTTGTTACCCCGATAATCGTTGGTTTCCTGATCGGTAGAGAGGCATTAGGCGGTGTCCTCATAGGAAGCATAATCACCGGACTGTTCCTCGCTATATCCATGACGAGCGGTGGTGGTGCATGGGACAATGCAAAGAAATTCATAGAGGATGGTGCTTACGGTGGAAAGAAGTCTGATGCCCACAAGGCAGCAGTTACAGGCGACACAGTCGGTGACCCTTATAAGGACACTGCAGGACCTGCAATCAACCCGATGATTAAGGTCATCAACATCGTTGCGCTTCTCATAGTGCCGATTATATAAACGGCGAAGTCGCATTCAAAAGGCGTGGCTAAAAGCCACGCCTTTTTTTTCGGTTTAAACTGGAAGTATCTAACTCTTCACCAACAGGGGTGGGTAGAAATTTTGTAATGTCGCTTAAGGGCATTTTTCAGTCTTTTCAAGGATTGGAATTTGTCATCCATACACAGTATCATGTTATTATTCCCTATTATGGATAAACTTGTAATAAAAGGCGGTATAAGGCTTAAAGGTGAGGTAGAGATAAGCGGGGCAAAGAATGCCGCTCTTCCTGCCATTGCTGCATCCTTGCTTGCATCAGGCAAAAGCCGGTTAAAAGGAGTGCCTGACCTTGTGGATGTAAAGACCATGGGCAGGCTTCTTGAAAACCTTGGTGCTGGATTTCAGTATGTAGACTCTTCAGTTGAAATAGATACGGCTAAGATAAGGCGTTTTGAAGCGCCGTATGAGCTTGTCAAGACGATGCGCGCCTCTGTGCTTGTGCTTGGTCCACTTGTTGCCCGGTTTGGGAGGGCAAGGGTGTCTCTTCCCGGCGGGTGTGCCATCGGTGCAAGACCCATTAATCTTCACCTCATGGGTCTTGAGAAAATGGGCGCAAAAGTCAGACTTGACAAAGGTTATGTGGTTGCCACGGCAAAAAGACTTAAAGGCGCGCATATATATTTTGACATTCCGAGTGTGACAGGCACGGAAAACCTCATGATGGCTGCCTCCCTGGCTAAAGGCACTACAATTATAGACAATGCAGCAAGAGAGCCTGAGGTGGTAAACCTTGCCGATATACTTGTCTCGATGGGGGCAAAAATAAAAGGTGCAGGCGAAAGCATTATAGTGATTGAAGGTGTTGATGAGCTTCGTCCGTTTGACCAGTATGTAATACCCGACAGGATAGAATGCGGTACATTCATGGCTGCCTCTGCAATCACAGGCGGAGATGTCATATTGAAAAACTGCAGACCAGAGCACCTTGATGCAGTCGTGCTGAAGTTAAAAGAGACAGGTGTTGCTTTTGAGCCTCTTTCTGCAGGGATTCGTGTGATAGGTCCTGACAGGCTTGAGGCGAATGACCTGAAGACAATGCCTTACCCCGGTTTTCCCACGGACATGCAGGCGCAGTTCATGGCACTGATGTCTGTTGCCCGCGGCACAAGTGTCATACAGGAGACGATATTCGAAAACAGGTTTATGCATGTTGCTGAGCTGAGAAGAATGGGTGCTGATATAAGTGTTCAGGCAGCAACGGCTACGGTCAAAGGTGTAAGAGGGCTTGTTGGTGCTGATGTCATGGCTACTGACCTGAGAGCAAGTGCCTCCCTTGTGATTGCAGCACTCGCTGCAAAAGGAAAAACCACTATCCACAGACTCTATCACCTCGACAGAGGATACGAAAAAATGGAAGAAAAACTCAGGAGATTAGGCGCTATAGTGGAAAGGGTAAGATAAAGTCTTTGGTATGCAAAATCCATTATCTGAAAAGCTCTCGTCCGTTCCGCAAAAACCCGGTGTTTATATATTAAAAGGACCTAAGGAACGTATCCTTTATGTAGGAAAGGCAAAAAACCTCAGAAACCGCCTTCAGAGTTATTTTCAGAAGTCGTCACAACTTGATATAAGAAAGTCCTCGATGATACGCAATGTACAGGACTTTTCATTTATTGTTACGGACAATGAGCTTGAAGCCCTCGCACTTGAGGCAAATCTCATAAAGCAGTATAAGCCGAGGTTCAATGTCATTCTCAGGGACGACAAAAACTACCCTTATATCAGGCTTACGATTAACGATGAATGGCCAAGGCTTGAAGTCGTAAGGCGGATAAAAAAAGACGGCTCAATGTATTTTGGTCCTTATGTGCCTGCAGGAAGCATGTGGGAAGCTCTTGCTTTTATCAGACGCAACTTCAACATAAGACCCTGCAAGTATAAGCTCGACAAGCCCATGCGTCCGTGTATTCAGTATCAGATGGGCAGATGTCCAGCACCCTGCGCCGGATATGTAAGCAGAAAAGATTACATGAAAGCCGTAGACGAGGTCATACTCTTTTTAAAAGGGCAGAACAGGCAACTCCTTGATGAACTTCAGAGAAAGATGCAAAAGTTTTCCGATGAACTCAGATATGAAGAGGCAGCAAAAATCAGAGACAGGATAAATGCCTTGAAGAGGGCATGGGAGTCCCAAAGAGTCATCTCACCAGAGCTTGGTGACATAGATGTAGTGGGATTTTACACTGAAGGCAAGGATGCCGTGTTTCAGGTCTTTTTTATAAGAAACGGAATCATGATAGGGGCAAAGGATTTCTATCTCAGGGACATTGCAGGCATGCCTCTAAATGAGCTCATGCACAGCTTTCTTGAAATGTTTTATGCAAAGGAGATAATACCGCCTGAGGAAATCGTTACCGGTGTAAAGCCGGATGGTTTGCGGTCACTTACAGCATGGCTTAGACAAAGGCGCAGTTCCAAGATAAAGATAACAGTGCCTTCTGAAGGCAAAAGGCTCGAACTTCTTCGCATGGCAGAAGAGAACGCACGAGTTTTATACCGGAGCAGGAAAAGCGGAGGTGTTGAGGCGACACTGGAAGAGTTGAAACAAAGGCTTTCACTGAAGGCACTTCCGCACAGCATTGGTGCATTTGATGTCTCCAGCATCTCAGGAAGCGAGGCTGTAGGGGCTTTCGTTTGTTGGGCAGATGGAGCTTTCAGAAAGGACATGTACAGGCATCTAAAGATTAAAACTGTAACCGGAGTGGACGATTACGCAATGATGGAGGAGACTGTAAAAAGGGTTTTGAAAGATATCGAGTTGCCGGAACTCATAATAATTGACGGCGGTAAAGGGCATCTTGAGGCAGCTAAAAAAGCAATCGGAGGGTTGAAACTTGATGTAGTGGCAGTGGCGAAAAGGCCTGACAGGGCTTTTATTTCTGCCTCGGATGAACCTATATGGCTTGAAGACCACCGTGCCTCGTCTCTTCTTTTAAGAAAGATAAGGGATGAGGTTCACAGATTTGCCATAAGTTTTCATAAGAAGTTAAGAAAGAAAAAACTCATGGAATCGCCTCTTGAGAAAATCCCTGGAGTAGGCAAAAAGCGGAGACTTTCCCTGCTAAAACACTTCGGAAGCATAGATGCCATAAGGGATGCTGAGGTGGAGGAGCTTGCAAAAGTTCCCGGAATGAACAGAAAAGTAGCTGAGGCTGTGAAAAAAACAATCTGACTGTGTGTCAAGTGTGCTAAAATTCCTTAAGAGAGAAACCATGAAAAAGACTTTACTTTTTGCGTTCTTGCTTTTGTTTTTTTGCGCATCTTCAGAGGCTGCCAACTGGATTTATCTTAAAAACGGCTTTATCATCAAAAATGTGGGCTACTATGAAAAGACCAATGGGGAGATCAGGTTCCATTACGGAGACGGAATAGTCGGTATCCCTGAGGAAGATGTTCTCAGGATAGAAAGTGTAGAGGAGCCTGTCGTGGAGGTAGAGGAAGAGATAGAGATTGAGGAACGGCCTGTGCCACGACCTGAACCACAAGAGCCTGAACCAGATGTTGCAGTAGAAGCTAAAAAGATGCTGCTGGAGAAGCTCTCAAAAATACAAGAGAGGCTTAAAGAAATAGAGACTAAAGAGGACAGGGCAAAAGAACTCGATAAAGAATACAACGACGTAAGGCTCAGGATTGAAGTGCTTTTTCAAAAGGGCAGGAAGCAGGCTCTGGCAGCTGGCAGAGGCGTAGCAGAGTGGTTTTTGTTTCTTAACCCGCAGGAAAGACAATGGGCAAAGCTCAATCTATTGAAAAAAAGAAAAATAAGGAAAGAAAGAGAAGAACTGGAAGAAGAACTGACTTACCTTCGTAAAGAGAAGAAACGGCTTCTTAAAGACAAAAGAGAGCTTGAGGAAGAACTCCGGAAGATTAAGCAGTAGGGGTTATATATCCTCGAAATGTGAAAGCCTTTTAAATTCCCTGTATCTTGATTCTATTTCGTGGTATTCGAGGTGTCTTATCTTGTTAAGACTGAAATCCTCGACATTGAATGAAGCCATTACACTGCCCATGACCGTGGCTCTGCGCATGGCGGGTTCGCTGAAATCCATTGTATTTGCAAGGTAGCCCATGAAGCCGCCTGCAAATGTATCGCCTGCACCGGTAGGGTCAAAGACGTTTTCAAGCGGATAGGCAGGAGCAGAGAATATGCTGCGTCCGTTGAACATCAAAACACCGTATTCACCACGCTTTATGATTAGTGTTTTCGGTCCGTAGGAAAGTATCTGTCGTGCTGCCTTGATAAGGTTGGGTTCGCCTGCAAGCTGTCTTGCCTCACCGTCGTTTATTATCAAGATATCAACCATCTTGAGTGTTTTCAAAAGAGAGTCCTTTTTGCCTTCTATCCAGAAGTTCATTGTATCGGCAGCGACTATTTTCGGGTTTTTGACCTGTTCAAGAACATCTCTCTGAAGATCAGGGTCTATGTTTGCAAGGAATACAACCTCAGCTTCTTTGTACTCTTCAGGCAGTTGCGGCTTGAAGTGCTCAAAAACATTAAGCTCTGTATTCAGTGTATGCGCTTCATTAAGGTCATAGCCGTATTGTCCTTTCCATCTGAAAGTCCTGCCTTTTTTTCTTTCAAGTCCTTTTGTGTCTATATTTCTCATCTTAAGAAAGTTTATATGCTTTTCAGGGAAGTCTTCGCCTACTACTGCCACAAGGCTTACATCAGTGAAGTAGCTTGCGGAGACGGAAAAGTAAGTAGCAGAGCCGCCTAAGACTTCTTCTGCTTCTCCAAACGGCGTTTTTACAGAGTCAAATGCAATAGAGCCTACAACCAGTAATCCCATTGTGTTTTACCTTAATGATGGAGGTTTCCGAATATTATAACACAATGCAAACTCAGTTAAGTCTTTCCTTAGCCTGTAATTTCCCCTATAATTTGCTTTATGAAGGCATTGCTTAAGAAAGAGTCTCTAGAGGGGTATTTCAGAAATATCTTCAAAGGATGCTGGCTTGCTGATTTTAAAGCTCTTGGTGCAGGGGTGCACGGCACTGGTTTTCTTATCACGCTTGAGACAGAACAAGACAGAAAGACCTTTGTAATTAAGAACATTTCGCCTGAGGGTCTGGGACATGACTATCCTTCAGACAGGGCAGCTCTTTTTCTGCTTGCCCATGACAGTTACGGCAGGCTTCCAAGGCATGTAAAGGCAGTGGATGTCCTCTCGCTTCAGCCTGACGGCACACTGAAGTCCATAGGCGGTGGCAAAGACTATTTCCTGCTTATGGAGCACGCAGAAGGTGTCTCGTATTTCAAAGACCTTGAGGATTTCTCAAAGAAAGAACGTCTCGATAAAACAGACAGGGAAAAGATTAAAGTAATGGCAGAATATCTTAAAAAGATACATTCGAAAAAGAAGGAATCCAGAACTCTGTATTTGAGAAAACTCAGGGACATCATAGGACACGGAGAATGCCTTATGGGTGTCTTCGATACATATCCTAAAGGAGTGCTGAGTTATAAGGAAATGGCAGAGATAGAAAAACAATGCATAGACTGGAGGGCAAGACTTAAGGATAAATACACACGGCTTTCTGAGATACACGGCGATTTCCATCCGGGGAATATCTGGTTTGAAGAGTCAACTTCTGTTGGAAAAGAGCGACGTCTCCTTAAAGAGAGGCTGTGCCTCCTGGACAGAAGCAGGGGGAGGTGGGGTGATCCTGCTGATGATGTTACCGCTCTGACAATAAACTATGTGTTTTTTTCGATAAAGCATTACAATGCAGTCAAAGGGCCTTATCTTGAGGGATTTAAACTGTTTTTCGATGAATATATCAGGCTGACCGGAGATGAAGAGGTGCTTGAAGTCCTTGCCCCTTTTTATGCCTTCAGAGGAGCTGTGGTGGCAAATCCAGTGTTTTATCCGGAGCTGACACCGAGGCAGAGAAGGCTGATATTCAGGTTCGTGAAAAGAGTGCTCAGCTTAAAGAGATTCGTGCCTGATAATGTAAATAAATATCTGAGAGAATGATTTGAAAGTGCTGGCATTTTTTTTATTATAATTTAGAGTATGGGGAATACGATGTTTGGAGGTTTTAAATGACACGGAGAAAGACAATAAGCATTGCACTTGCCTTTACCGTTATAGGTTTGATTTTGGGGTTTGCGCTCTCTTCAAACTTTGATCTTCAGACAAAGGCATATACGAGGAATGTTGAGGTTTCTGAAAATGCAGTAGAGGTCTTGTCGAAAGTAGACGAGGCGATGGTCAAGGTGGTTGCCGCTGTAAGACCGGCTGTCGTGAACATATCCACTACGAGAAAAATAAGGATTCGTGGCTTACAGGGACCGTTCTTGGATGATCCGTTCTTTAGAAGATTTTTCGGAGACGATTTCTACAGGTGGTTTGACCAGCCGAGAGAGAGAATGACGACGAGTCTGGGCTCAGGCGTAATAGTTGATGAAAAAGGCTATATTCTTACGAACAATCATGTCATAAAGGATGCTGACGAGATAAACGTTACGCTTTATGACGAGAGGGAATTCAAAGGCGAGGTTATCGGCACAGACCCCAAGACAGACCTTGCAGTCATAAAGATAGACGCTGATAATCTGCCGACGATTCCATGGGGGGATTCTGACAAACTTCAGGTAGGCGAGACAGTCCTTGCCATAGGAAGCCCCTATGGGTTAAGCCAGACAGTTACCTCAGGAATAGTCAGTGCAAAGGGAAGGGCAAACGTCAGGATAGCGGATTATGAGGACTTTATACAGACGGACGCTGCAATAAATCCAGGCAACTCCGGTGGTCCTTTAATCAACATAAAGGGTGAGCTTGTTGGAATCAACACTGCGATATTCAGCACCACAGGCGGGTATCAGGGCATTGGGTTTGCCATTCCAAGCAATATGGCAAAGACAGTGCTTGAAAGCCTTATCAAGGAAGGAAGGGTCATAAGGGGATGGCTTGGAGTTACAATCCAACCGGTTACAAAAGAGCTGGCAGAACAGTTTAAGCTTAAAGACGAAAAGGGCGTGCTTATCAGTGATGTCCTCGAGAACAGCCCTGCTGAGAAAGCCGGACTTAAAAGAGGCGATATTGTTATAGAGTATGAAGGCAAAGAGGTCGAAGACCCTATAAACCTGAGAAATATGGTTGCCGGAACTCCACCGGGCAAAAAGGTAAAAATTAAGGTAATAAGAGAGGGAAAGGAGAAAACTATAACCGTTACGATAGAAGAACTCTCTGAGGAAGAAAAAGGGCTTCTCGGGGCTTATGACAATGTCCTTCGCGGAGTGCATGTGCAGGATGTCACGCCAGAGTTAAGAAGAAGCCTTGGTATTCCAAGGAGACTAAGAGGCGTCATCGTTACAGATACAGAGGAAGGCTCTCCACTTAGGCGTGGCGATTTGATTATGGAAATCAACAGACAGAGGATAACAAGCGTTAAGGACTACGACAGAGTTGTCTCGAAGATAAGGCGCGGAAGTGATGTGCTCCTGCTCATATACAGAGACGGCAGTGTGTTCTATATGACTATATCAGACGAGTGATTAATTAGTCAGAGGTTGGAAATTCGGACAGGAAGGGGGGACTATGTCCCCTTTCCAATGTCCGGGGTTTTGTGTTATAGTTAAAAGATGTTTAGATTATTACATTTTTTCAGTCTATTTTTATTGTTTGTTTTGTTCGCCCCTTCAGGAGAAGCCTTTGGTTTTGGCGAGATAGGCGGGGCGTGCGAACGCGACTGCCAGAAGTGCCATCAGATGACCCTGGAAGAGGCGACGGCTATTGTCAAACAGCTTAATCCTGAGATAGACGTTCTTGACGTCCAGCTTGGACCAGTAGGCGGTTTGTGGGAAGTCATTATAAAAGCGCGGGGCAAAAGAGGCATCGCCTATGTGGATTTCTCCAAACAACATATCATCACAGGCTCGATAATCAAGGTAAAGACCAAGGAGAACCTTACAGGACGAAAACTCTATGAACTCAGCAAGGTAGACATTTCTGAGATTCCGCTTGACGAAGCCCTGGTTATGGGCAAACCGGATGCAAAATACAGGGTTATCGTCTTTGATGATCCGGATTGACCATACTGTAGTAAACTTCATCGGGAGATGAAGCGGGTAATAAAAGAAAGAGAAGACATAGTGTTTTTCATAAAGATGTTTCCTCTTAAAATACATCCTGCTGCGTACAGAAAAGCAAAGACAATTGTCTGTGAAAAATCCCTGAGACTCCTTGAAGACGCATTTGAAGGCAGGAGCATCCCTGACCCTGAATGCGACACTACAGAGATTGACGACAATATTAAGCTTGCAGAAAGGCTTGGAATCACAGGCACTCCGACTATAATCCTTCCGGACGGGGCAGTGCTGCCTGGATATAAAAACGCCGACACCCTGATAAAGTTCATTGAACAGGCAGGTAACTCACTACAACAGCCTGAAGAAGAAACAGAAGAAGAAGCAGGTGAAACTCCAGAGTCAGAGACAGAAGTAGAAGAAGACACAGAGGTGGAAACAGATACCGGATTAGAATGATTTAAATCCTTTCCACCACATCNCCTCTGTTCCCCAAATCCGCCGATAGAACCCTGTCAACCCCTTTCTGTGCTCGGCAGGTTTTCCATCTCTATTGATGAGTATTTCAAGCATCCGGAGGGTTTCGTCTTGCTTTAGGTTATAATAATCGTATGGGGAGGATTCAGTGTGAACTGTGTCCGACGGAATGTGTTTTAGAGGACTATCAGGTTGGCGGATGCAAGGTCAGGATAAACAAAGGCGGGGTGCTTTACAGCCTTGTTTATGGAAAGCCTTGTGCCGTGCACATAGACCCGATAGAAAAAAAGCCGTTTTATCATTTTCTGCCTGCAACATCTGCTTTCTCGATTGCAACAGTGGGCTGTGTGCTGGGCTGCAAGTTCTGCCAGAACTGGGAAATTTCACAGGCAAAGCCTGAGGAGACGGATTTTCAGGATCTTCCACCTGCTGATGTCGTAAGACTGGCTGCGTATTATAATTGCAAAAGCGTTACATATACCTATACAGAGCCTACAGTGTTTTACGAATACATGTATGATACAGCAGTAATCGCAAAAAGACACGGAATAAAGAACACGGTGCATACATGCGGTTATATAAAGGAGAAGCCGCTCAGGGCGCTTTCAAAATATCTGGACGGAGCAGATGTTGACCTTAAGGCATTTACTGAGGACTTCTACGGAAGAGTCTGTGGCGGAAGGCTCAAGCCGGTTCTTGACGCAATAATTATACTCAAGGAAGAGGGCGTATGGCTTGAGATAACAAATCTTGTTATACCGACTCTTAATGACAACATGCGTGAGATAAAACAGATGTGCCAGTGGATTCTAAGGAATGTCGGCGCTGATGTGCCGCTTCACTTTTCAAGATTCTTCCCTTATTACAAGCTTAAAAATCTTCCGCCTACGCCGCTTAAGACTCTTGTAGAAGCCAGAGCCACTGCAATGGATGTAGGTCTGAAATATGTGTATATAGGTAACATAATGACTGATGCGATGCACACTTATTGTCCTCACTGCGGGAAGATTCTTATAGAGAGGATTGGATATTCTATAAGGCAGAATAATATAGTCGGCGGGAGGTGCAGGTTCTGCGGTGAGGCTATAGCCGGTGTGTGGAGTTAACAACCGATACATGATAAAATAGGTTTCATGAAAAAAATGAAAACCGCTAAGAGCAGGCCTGACTGGGACGAATATTTTATAAACATAGCAAAGGCTGTTTCAGCAAGGGCAACGTGTCTGAGGCGTAAATACGGTGCTGTTATCACAAAGGACAACATAATAGTCAGCACTGGTTACAATGGTGCACCCAGTGGTATGAAAGACTGTCTGGATGTCGGCAGGTGCACAAGGAAAGAGCTTGAGATTCCTCATGGAGAAAGATACGAGTTATGCCACAGCGTGCATGCAGAGGCAAATGCAATAATACGTGCCTCTGTGGATGAGTTGAAAGGTGCAACCATATATATATCAGGCACCGACGACAACTCACAGGAGTGTCATTCTGAACCGTGCATGATGTGCAAAAGAATGATATTGAATGCAAAGATAGCAAAGGTTGTATATTCTGACGGAAACGGGAGGCTTCATGTAGTAAATCCTTTGAGGTGGTTGAAGAAAAGAGTATGATAGATATCCTCAGACAGTTCGGCTGGCGTGACCTACTCGACATAACACTTGTCTCTTTAATACTTTACCGCCTGCTTCTTATTATAAGAGGGACGAAAGCAGCCAAGATGCTAATAGGTCTTATGGTGCTGCTTATCGCCTCTGTGGTATCAAGACATCTTCCCCTTTATACGCTGGACTGGCTGCTGCAGGGATTCTGGGCTTATATCGTAATCGCCCTGATTATAATATTCCAGCCTGAAATAAGAAGAACACTTGCCAAGATGGGCGAGACCCCTTTTCTTCAGGCATTTACATCTGCAGAAGAGCTGAAAAGTCTTGAGGAGATAATAAAAGTAGCAGTCACACTGGCGAACAGAAAAATCGGAGCGCTGATTGTCATCGAAAGAGAGACGAATCTTAAAGATTTTGTAGAACTTGGCATACCCCTTGATGCAAAGGTTTCAAAAGAGATACTCATGAGTGTGTTTCATCCGACCTCACCCATACATGACGGTGCAGTGGTGATAAGAGGCAACAGGATAGTTGCTGCCGGATGTTTTCTTCCAATCGCCCTGGCACCGGATATAAGCAAGACCTTGGGAACACGGCACAGAGCAGCGCTTGGACTTACAGAGGAGACGGATGCCGTGGTGGTCGTTGTCTCTGAGGAGACAGGTAACATATCCATGTCTGTAGACGGCAAGCTCGAGACCAATCTTGATATGGGCACTCTGAGAGACAAACTAACAGAGATATTCACTGCAAAGAAAGTAAAGAAATGAGAAAGAACTTCTGGATAAAAGTTGCATCCGTGGTGCTCGCTGTAGCCATGTGGCTGTTTGTAATATCAAGGGGGCAGTCCGAGGTCTCTATTGAAGTACCGATTGAGTTTAGAAATATTCCAAAAGGATTGCAGATAGTCAAGGCAGAGACTACCACAGTGGCAGCTGTAGGCATAAAAGGACATGAGCGGTTTCTGAAAAACATGACACCTGCTGACATCCATATTTATCTGGACTTGAGTAATATTACAGAAGGACGGCATCTTCTGAACATAAACAGTGATAATGTAAAATTGCCTCCGCCTCTGAGGCTGATAAATATAAACCCGTCGTCCGTGAGGGTTACGGTTGAAAAAGTGTTAAAGGAGAAAGAACAGGAATGAGACTGTTTGGCACAGATGGCATAAGAGGTAAAGTTAATACTTCTCCAATGACACCTGAGACAGTGCTCAGAGTAGGAATGGCTGCAGCAAAGGTTCTTAAGAAAAAGCACGGACGGAATATGGTGCTCATAGGAAAAGACACAAGACTTTCAGGCTATATGATAGAAAGTGCTCTTACATCCGGAATATGCTCTATGGGGATGAACGTTACACTTGTTGGTCCTATGCCTACTCCTGGTGTGGCGTTTCTTACCCGTGCTTTAAGAGTTGATGCAGGAATTGTTATATCTGCATCCCATAACCCGTTTGAAGACAATGGGATAAAGATTTTCTCCTCTGACGGGTTTAAGCTGCCGGATGCCCTTGAGGACAGAATAGAAAAGCTTGTCAAGGATGACGGTATTCTTCGCAGAAGACCTGATGGTGCTGGCATTGGAAAGGCTTTCAGACTTGAGGATGCAACCGGAAGATATATCGAATATATAAAATCTACCATACCCAAAGGGGTTACACTCGAAGGACTGAAGGTAGTCGTAGACTGTGCAAACGGTGCTGCTTACAAAGTAACACCGTGGGTTCTCAAGGAACTTGGTGCCGAGGTTATAACGATTAATGACAGGCCCAACGGCGTTAATATAAACAACGAATGCGGTTCGCTTCATCTCGATGCGCTGAGCGAGGCAGTCAGAAGGCACGGTGCACACGTGGGAGTGGCGCATGACGGAGATGCCGACAGAACAATGTTCTGCGATGAAAACGGAAATGTCGTTGACGGAGACCACGTCCTCGGAATGTGGGCTGTAGAAATGAAAAAAGAAGGAAGACTTAAGGGTAATACAGTGGTTGCCACTGTCATGAGCAATCTCGGTCTTGAAAACTATCTTAAAAGCCACGGCATAAAACTTATAAGGACAAAGGTAGGAGACAGATTCGTCACCGAGCGAATGCTTCAGGAAAACTATAACCTTGGGGGAGAACAATCAGGGCATATCGTCTTCTTCGATTACAACACTACAGGCGATGGTCCGATAACAGCGCTTCATGTCCTTTATCTTATGAAGAAAAAATCCCGTCCGCTTTCAGCACTTGCAGGTGAGATAGACCTTTATCCCCAGATACTTATAAATGTTCCTGTTAAAAAGAAGACAGACCTTCAGGCACACCCTGAAATTCAAGAGGCAGTAAAGAAAGCAGAGGAAAGGCTTGGTGATAAGGGAAGAGTGCTCGTCCGTCCGTCAGGCACAGAGCCGAAAATCAGAGTGATGCTCGAAGGAATAGATAAAAAGCTTATAAAAAGGCTTGGAGAAAATATCGCAAGAGTTATAAGAGGAAAGATGGCTTGACACCCCTCATTGCGTTTCTTTCCGGCGTAGTCTTTTTCCATACGTTTCAATACTTTCCATATTTGACCATCCTGTTTTCCATTGCGGTTTTTGTTCTTATGGCACGAAACAGAAAATATGCTCTTATTATCCTTTTGGCTCTTGGTATAGCTTATGCCTTTATGAGATATTCCCCTCAGCCAGAGCACGCAAAGTATGAAAATACAGTTACAGTATCCGGTTTCTTTAAATCACCGCCTGTCAGTCTTAATAGTGGATTTTCCCAGAGATTTCAGGTGACATCGAATTTTTATCCTCAGACTCTGGATGTGCTTTCAGACAGGGAATTTGAAATCGGAAGGCAGCACGAACTCAGGATGAAAGTAATAACTCCGAAAGAAAGACTCAACCCCGGCAGCAGGCAGAGAGACGTGTATGCAGTACTCCTGGATGTCCGCAGCAGGGGAGAAAGAATAAACTCCATTCCGGTTGCAGTCAATCGGCTAAGATACAGGCTACAGAAGTTTCTAGAAGGCAGTCTTGAGCCTGACTCTGCAGCGTTTGTCATAGCTGTTACAACCGGTCAGAGAGCATACCTTAATGCTGACCTCAGGGATGCCTTTAACTCTGCGGGCTTGGCGCATCTTTTATCCATCTCCGGCACTCATTTTGCGCTTTTTTCCGTGCTTCTTTTCGGTATGTTCAAAGTGCTTGTGGAGCATCTCCCTTTGAGAATGCTCCAGAGGATTACCGTGTATCTGACGCCTTCTCAGGCAGCAGCCGTGCTCACATTGCCTTTTATGCTGTTTTATCTTGGCATCTCTGGTGCAAGCATTCCCTCTATAAGGGCGTTTATCATGATTAGCCTTTTTCTTTTTGGACTGTTTGTCCAGAGAAAGGGAAGCTGGTTTAATTTTCTGCTTCTGGCAGCAGTAGTGCTTGTCCTCTGGGAGCCGGAAGTTATATTCAGTATCTCGTTTCAGCTTTCGTTCATTGCGGTACTTTTCATAGGAGGAGCGCAGAGCCTGTTTTCTGCCCGGACTGGTAATCGTTCTGCCAACCCGGATGAAAGAAGGGTTTGTAACCTTCTTCCAGTCAGATTCTTCAAGAAAACTCTTTTGATTTCTCTTTCCGCCTCAGTTGGAGTTGCGCCTCTTGTTGCGCATTATTTTCACTATGTGTCTTTAATATCTCCTGCAGCTAATTTCGTTGTTACTCCGATTGTAGGGTTCCTGCTCGTTCCGATGTCTCTTATAGGTTCTTTCCTGTATCTCATAACAGGCAGTTATCTTATAGAGCCTCTTGTGGGCTGGGTTGCAGAATTGTCAATCCGCCTGGTAAGAGTGTTTGCATCTTTGCCGTATTCTTCCTTAAAAATCCCTTCGTTCCCAGTGGTGATAATCATATCCTTTTATGCTGCTTTTCTTCTTTACTGGATTCTGAAAAGGAAATACATCCTGATTTTGCTGCTTCTTCCGGTGTTGGTATATCCGGTGTTTGCGATAAATGCAGGGAAGCCGTTCAGTGTAACGTTTCTTGATGCAGGTCATGCCGATGCCTCTGTTTTAGAGCTTCCTGACGGAAAGGTGATTGTTATTGACACAGGAAGAAGCGGAAGAGAGGTTGCGAATTATCTCAGGCTAAAAGCCTATGAAGGCATTGATGCCCTTGTGCTTACCCATGCCCATCCTGACCATGCAGGCGGGGCAGAGTATCTTATAAAGCAATTCAGGGTAAAAGAACTCTGGGACAATGGAAAACTCCTCTATCCTGAGGGATTTCTCGACGGTCTGGTGCATAAAACCCTGAAGAGAGGAGACTTCATTGAAAAAGATAATTACAGCATCTATATTCTGCATCCTTACAATGGTTTTTACACTGCATACGGTGACAGAAATACAGAAGAGAACAACGACTCTCTTGTCCTGAAAATTAAGGGCAGGCATAAGGCGTTTCTGTTTACAGGGGATATAGAATCCGAGGCGGAAGAAGACATCTCTCATCTTGGCAGGTGGCTTAAAAGCGATGTAATTAAAGTTCCGCATCATGGCGCAAAGACATCAGCTGATGAAGTGTTCTTCCGTGAGGTCTCACCTCAGGTTGCAGTGGTAACTGCACGCAGACTCAATCCAGCAATGAAGCAGGCGCTTAAAGATACGGAGATACTGCTTACAGGCATTGTCGGTGCAGTCAAGGTGGAGGAAAGAAATACAGGGCTTCGCATAAAAACTTACAGAGAGTTTATGTTCAAGAAGACGAGGCATCTTTCCGGGGAGTTACACAATATAAAGAGACTCTTTACGGTGTGGTAGGTTTAACAAACCGGGCAGGGCATAGGCTATAATAAGGGAATATTGGTATTAAGGAGGCTGTTTTGGAAGAACTCGATAAACTCAGACATCTGCTTGAACACTGGATTGAGCACAACGAGGAGCATGTCAAGACTTATCTTCAGTGGGCAGAGCGTGCAGACGCACATAAGCAGGAAGAGCTTGCAGAGGTTCTCAGACAGATTGCGTCCGAGACAAAAAAGCTCGAAGAGCTTTTTAAAAAAGCAAAAGGGGTTATGGTTAATTAATCGATTTCAGCCTACGACGACCATTTTAACCCACGGTATCTCTTTGGTTATTCTTTCGTCAAGGGCCCTCACGAGGTCCACTCTGGTTGCATGTCACCTGTAGCAGAAACCGGTGGGTCTGATCTTTACCTTGCCGTCTTCTACGCCTATGAATTCAATATTGCCGCCAAACATAGTATATTTTGGCTTTACTTCTTCGATTATCTTTTTGATTTTTTCTATATCTGCCTCCACCGTACCTCCCTTGAATTATTATTTATTTTTATTAGTCAGGTTGTTAATGGCTGAGCAGATGAATGGGTATGTGCCCTTTTACCCTGAAATGTATTTTTTTCGATAAATTTTCTTTCGATATCTCTCAGTATCTCGTGTCTTGACCTGCCCCACTTTGGTGCTATGAGTATGTCATCAGGTGCTGTGGCAAAAAGTCTCTGAAGCACGATTTCCGGCGAAAGCCTTTCTATGAAGTCCACGATGAAGTCAATGTATTCCTCGTAGCCGAAGACATGGAACGGACTGTCCCTGTATATATCAGCAAGCGGGGTGTCTTTGATTACCTGAAGCTGATGGATTTTCAGAAACTCTATGCCTGTTTCAGAGACTTCCTCTGCCATGCGAAGCATTTCCTCTTTTGTCTCCGTAGGAAAGCCGACTATCACATGAGCTCCTGTATGAATGCCTTTTGCTTTTGTTGTCTCTACTGCGTGCAGGAATGTCCTGTAGTCATGCCCCCGGTTTATCCATTCAAGGGATTTGTCGTATATGGACTGAAGCCCGTATTCCACGAGAATGAAATGGGTTTCTGAGAGTCTTTTAAGAAGGCTTAATTTTTCTTCGTCTATGCAGTCCGGTCTTGTGCCGATGGCAAGCCCGATGACAGACGGCTCTTCAAGGGCTTCAAGGTAGAGTTTTTCGAGCACATCCACAGGTGCATGGGTATTGGTGTAGGGCTGAAAGTAGGCAAGGAATTTTTCCACGCCGTATCTCTTTTTGAGATAGCTTATTCCGTTTTTAATCTGCTCTCTTACTGAAAGAGCAGGCTTGCATGAACTGGGTCTGAAGCTGTCGTTATTGCAGTAGATGCAGCCTGTGACTCCGAGCGTGCCATCACGGTTCGGGCAGGTGAAGCCGGCGTCAATGTTCACCTTATGCACTGCCGTGCCGAATTTTCTCTTCACATAAGAGCCGAAAGAATTGTACCGCATATTAATAATTATCCACATTTGGCAAGGCGTGTGTCAAATCATTCTGTCACGTCTTTAATCCAATTGAGATAGTCCTCTGAGCCTTTGACAATAGGCATTGCTATTATCTCAGGCACTGTATAACTGTGAAGTTCTTTAACCCTTTTTGCAAGGGCATCGAAAAGGCTTTCCCTTGTCTTAAGCACCATTAAGACTTCTTCATCGTCCTCGATTTTCCCCTGCCAGCTGTAGATAGACCTGATGCCTTTTATAATGTTCACGCATGCAGCGAGTTTTTCCTCCACCACTGCCTTTGCAATCTTTCCTGCCTCGTCTTCATTTGAGGTTGTTATAAAGACGACTATACTGTTCATAGCTATATCCTCCTGTCTGAATGAGCGATATTTGAATTATTCGCTGTATTGGAGTTTTCCGTCTCTCATGAGTTCGGTCTTTATGCCTTTTCTGTCTATGAGAACCACTGTCGGTTTGAAGAACACGAAGTCCTGATGAAACGGGGTTTTCACCCTGCCGCCGAACGAGCTATTGTCTCCGAGGGCGATATGCACCGTGCCCAGTATTTTTTCTGATTCGAGTATGTTATCCGGTCTTGTTGCGTTTTCATTCGTGCCTATACCCAGCTCTGCGATGTTTCTGTTTTCTTTTCTTTCAAGTAGTTTTCTCTGAAGGTGAGGGACAAACGGCTCATCGCCTGCCACCTGAGTGACATAGCCGTCTTTGACCGTCAGTGTTACAGGTGAGCTGAGTTTTCTTGTTGGTGCCCATTCAAGCACGAGTCTGCCGTTTGCCGTGCCTTCAAGCGGAGCAAGGTATACTTCTCCAGCAGGCAGATTGCCGAATGAACCTTTTTTCGTAAGGATTCCGGTATCTGCATGGGCTTTTCTGCCTTTTGTTGAAAAAGATATATGTGTGCCATTTGGAGTCCTGATTTCTATGGCTATTGCCTTGTTGACGACTCCAGCGATTTCTTTTGTTCTTTTTGCGAGTGTTTTCCAGTCTACGTTCATTGCTCCTTCAAGCATCGAGGCATCGAAAAGCGGCATGCTTGCGTATCTTGTGCCGCAGAGTCTTGTAAGAAAGTCCCTGAAGGTTGTATGGCTTGTCGAGTAGTTTGAAAGCGCAACCACGGCATCCACTGCCTGTGCTTTGAATCTAAGCACGATTTTTTCTGCATCTTTAAGCGCTTGGGCAGAGGCTTTTTTCCTGATAATCGGGCTTAGCAGTTCTGCTTTTTTCAGGGCGTCAACGGTTCTTTTGCCGAATGCGCATTCCCAGAGCCTTCTTGGAGGCTCTTTGCCGTGGCTTCCGGTAGCTGGGTATTCCAGAAAGATTATTTCTTTTGACAGGTTTCTGCCTATCTCTGCGGTAAGGAGTGCTATGTCGCGAAGTCTTTCCCTCCGGGTGATGTCCTCAGGGGCAAGGTCTTCTCTTTTTGATAGTTTGTCCGTAAAGACAAGGACTCTTTCGGATTTTTTCACTCCGAGGTTAACCTGGAATATAGCTCTTATAGCCTCTATCACTGTATCTGCACCTCTTTTATTATTGTAGGCGTAAGGAATATCAGGAGTTCGGTATGGCTTGCGCTTTTGGTTTGTTTTTTAAACAGCCATCCGAATATAGGGATTTTGGAAAGCCAGGGGACTCCGCTTTCCCCTGTAGCCTCGTTCTTTGTGTATATACCGCCGATTACTATTGTCTCTCCGTTTTTAACGATGAGTTCTGTTTTTGCAGTCCTTGTTAGTTTTGGCGGAAAGCCCTGAATCTCCCTGCTGAAGTCGAACTCTTCTCTTTTTGTGTCTATTATCAGGGAGATTCGTTCGTTCTCTGTTGTTCTTGGCGTCACGGTCAACTGGAGTTTGGCTTCAAGGGTTTCGGGTTTTTGTGTTGTAGTCAGGCCTTCGACTGTTGCAGTGGTCTCTGTGGCGGGCACGAGNATTTCCGTTCCGCTGGTTATTGCTGCCTGACGGTTTTCAAGCACCATGATGCGCGGGCTTGACAGTATTTTAGCGACCCCTGACTCTTCAAGTGCGGAAAGCTGAGCATCCAGCGTGACCTTGCTTTTGACAAACCCGAAGCTGAAGGCAAGCCCGTCGGTCTCGGTAGATGGCAGGTTTACCATGAAGCTGCTGTCCAGAGTTCCTGCACTGCCGAAAACCTTACTGGTGGCATATCCGGCTCCCCATTCTATGCCGAGTTCCTTTGTGTAAGAGGTGTTAAGCTCCACAATTCTTGCTTCTATCATAACCTGTGCGGGCTTTGTATCCAGACGCTTAAGCATGGCGGTTACTCTTTTTACAATCGGCGGCAGGTCTTTTACGATAATGGAATTTGTAGACTCTACATGGGTGACCTTGCCGCTCTTGCTCAATAATCCTTTTATAGTATTTATGACTTTCTCTGATGGCTTGAGATATTTAAGCCGGAACTCCTTAACGAGCAATTCCTGTTCCGCCCTTAGTGACTCGTTAACAGGCTTTACTATGATGATGCCGCTTTCAAGCGTGCGATAGGAATATCCTTTGCTCTTGAGTATCGAGTCTATGGCGTCCCAGAGTGGAATGTCCTTTATGCTGAGCGTGACCTTTCCTTTAACGCTTTCATCCACGATTATGTTCAAGCCGTGTTCCTGTCCGATAGCCCTCAGCACGTCTTTAATCTCCACGTCTCTGAGTTCCATGGATACCAGAGGACCACGGCTGTCAGCTGCCTGAGACGGTGCCGTGAGGATAAATACAAAGACCAAAACCAATAGAAGATTTTTCACTCATGTCCTCCTTTTATCCGTTCCTCAAACCCTTCTATGCCGAGGTGGAATATCATCTTGTCCTTTTCAAGCACGACTTTGTCCCTTTTTATCTCTACTATCGTGAAGCCGTCTATACTGTCGCCTTTTCTGTAAAAACCTTTGTTTATTATAACCAATGCTTTTTTTCCGTCGGATATTATTCCTTCAAGTTTCAATTCAGGTGGTGCGTGCGGTGCTTCTTCCTTGTCTATGTCTTCGTAGCGCACGAAGGGGTCTCTGCCCCATTTAATTTCCTCTGTGTTTTGCAGTTGTTCCATCTTTATATCGAAGAAGCTCTCTGCACAGGAGACTTCACTCATAATTGTTACGGTGAACATAATAACCAGTCCTATGATACAGAGATATATTCTCATTTTCTTTTTAAATAAGCTGTTGCCTTTATCAGTGCTATCCCTGAAGGATAGACCGCAACATTTACCTCGAACCTTATAGACTGTATCAGGAACAGCCTGTGCCTTGTATTCAACTGTCTGATAAAATCATATAATTGTCTGTATCTTGCCCGCAACTGTAATCTAAGTTGCATCTGGACAAAGTCTTTTTTATATTCGATATCTTCAGGAACGATAGATATGAAATCCACTCCGAGGAGGCTTGCTTCACGGCTTATGGACTTAAACACCTCTGAGAGGTCTTCTGTCGGGGAGGGTGGGGCGACAGGTTCAGGAACGGCTTCTTGTTTTGCCGCCGCAAGGCTTAATGCAGTGCTTATCGCCTTTATTTCTTCGTTGAGTTCCGCGAGCTTTTTCTGTTTCAGCCTGAGTTGTTTTTCAGAGGGGGAATACAAAAGCATGTAAGGAAGCAGCACTATTGTCAGAACAAGGGTTAGGGCTGCAATAGTCTGCTCTCTTTTGCTCAGTTTTTGTATCCGGGCTTTTATGTCCATTTGATTTTTGTTCTCAGTTCAAATGTTGTGTATTCTTCGCCTTTTTGCGAAAATACAATCTCGACTTCGTAAAAATAAGGCGATGCTTCAAGCCGTGATATTAATTCGGCGATGCCTACCTGTGTTTCTGAAAAACCTTTTATTCCGAGAAATATTGCCTCCCGCGTTTCTTTTGACTCTATAAGAGTCAGCCATATGCTGTCTGGAACGACGAGCGACAGTTCAGCGAGTATTCTGTCCCACGGCGGTGTTGTCTTTATTGCCTCGAGTATTTCTGCGCCCTCGATGGTTTCCGGAGCAGCAGGCTGTAAAAAAGAAAGCTGTCGCTGCATTTCCTGCTTTAAGGCTTTAAGCCTGTTAATCTCCGGGTCAAGCCTTTTGACTGTAATGATATTGAATGCCCAGAAGGTTAGTATGATAAGGACATAAAGCCCGAGTGCGAAAGCTGCATAGTATATCTTACCTTTTCTTTTAACTGGTTGGTATTCAGAGGGCAGGAGGTTTAGTGTCTTTTTCAAGCATGCCTCCTTGCAAGCCCAACGGCTACTGAAAATCTCGGCCCGAGTTTTCTGATTCCTTCGTCAGCTAGTGTAAGCCCTTCAAACGGATCCGGAACACTGACAGGGATATCCAACATCTTGGAGAAATATCTTCCAATTGCCGGATTTATCATTATGCCACCGGTGAGCGTAACCTCCGAGACAGTGCTTTCCTTGAAATTTGCCTTGTAGTAGTCAATTGAGCGGAAGGTCTCCCTTGTGAATTCGTACAGCGGGTCTTTCAGTTCTTCTTCTGAACCTTCTCTGAGAAGTCTTTCTGCTTCTTCATCGCTGAGGTTTACAAAGTGTTTCTTGATGGCGTGGCTTCCTTTTTCCAGCGTCCTTGTGATACGCAGTATTCCGTTTTTCACTATGCTGATTTCTGTAGAAGCGGCACCCATGTCAAGCAGCACTGTATTGCCTGGTGATTTCGGCTTAAGCGCTCTCAGAAGGCAAAGCGGGCTGACATCAACTGCAATGACATTCAGCCCTGCCTCCTTTATTGGGGTTATATGGCTATGTATATTCTTTTTCTCCGAAGCGGCGAAAGTCACTGCAATGCCGTCTGCGGTTTTAAGTGCCACATAATCGAATATCGCCTCTTCGGGCGGGTATGGCAGGTGTCTTTTGATTTCCCACCTGACTGCCTCGTTTAGTTCCCGCTTTGGCATCAGTGGAAGCGTTGTGGTTCTTATGAAAGCCTCTCTCCCTGGTATATGGACAACTGCCTGCTTGCCTGAGATGCCGAGGTTTTTAAAGAAACCGCGCAGACGCTCTATTAAGACTAATTCGTCCTCTCTGATGTCTTCGATATCCATCAGAGCGGCAAGGGAGACCTTCTTCCCCTTTATCTGAACGACCTTTATAGCGCTGCTTCCAAGGTCTACCCCGATGGGTGCTCGAAAAATTCTGAGCAATCAGTCTCCTCTTAAAAAGAGCATAACTGCGTTGATAAAAAACTCCTGCTAATTTTAGTTGCTATTATGAAATATAGGTTGTAATAGTTAAAAAGTCAAGGGTTGTATGTGCCGGCTTTGAGCTCTGTCAGGGCTTTCAAGGCAATGCTTTTAACCGGTGTTTCGACCAGAACGTTTCCGTCATAGAGCTTGAAGCAGGCGTTATCTTCTGATTTTCGCTCAAACACAGGCAGGTGATTTTTCATCTTAAGACTGCTGAGTGCAAGCAATGCGTATCCTCTTACAGAAGGCTCATGATAGTCTGCATAGCTTAGCAGGAGGTCTGTAAACGGCTTAATCAGGTCGGCTCTTGTTTGTCCTATTCTTGCCATGGCTCTGAGAACGCCGGCTCTGAAGATGTCTTCCTCATGAAACGATACGACTACAGGCACTATATCTTTGAATTGTTCGGGATTGTTTCTTATGATTTCTCCGAGCACTTCAGCACCGCTCCATGCGTTACCGCCTGATTCCTCTCTCATCATCCACAGCACCCTCTGGATAATGTTTCTTGCTTTTTCAGGGGGGATGCTGGCGGTTACCTTTCCTATGGCTTCTATGGCTTTCCATGTCAGGACATCGCTTTTGTCATATGTCAGGGCAAGGAGATGCCTTATGACTGAGCTTTTCTTTTTTGAAAGTTCGATTATCCCTTCGTAATCGGCTTTTCTCAACAGCTCCGTGATTTCCGCCCTTAAGGCATCTTTATTTGAATCAGACATGGTTTTATTCTATCAGGATACGGTTTAAATGCAGAGTGTGTTTCTTTTTATGTTCGCGTCTTGAGAAAACCTCTTGTTACTTTCTTGCTCGCCCAAGAAAGTAACCAAAGAAGGGCGCCCCAAGAAAATTTCCGGGCGGCTGTCTCGGTCTGCCTCCGGTAAATTTCAGTAAACTCGGTCGGATCGACCTCAAACACGCTGAAATTTTTAACCCTTCGGCATCCCTCGCCAGCCTGAAATTTTCTAAGGGGGATTTAATCCACCCCGCCGGTTTTCAAGGAATAAACTTATACACCGTGCATACTGTATCTGTGAAAAAATGAACTTGTCCATATTGACAGGTTCACAGGGTGTGTGTTAGGGGCGTGTGGAGGGCTTCCGTATTTGATGGCGTTTATTTGAAGGATTACGATTATGCCCGATATCGCTGGAATTTATTCCTTTCTAGTAGGCTTTCTGGGTGTTGCTACGATAGAACTTTGAACACTTTCCCCAACAAAGAGGAAATTACCCCTATCAACTATTTCAGGCCATTGCTGATGTTCTATGCGATCTAAACGGATAGGAATCTCAACTTCTTCGTCAATCGATGTATTACGGAAGCGGGTAAGTTCATCTAAACCCTCATACTCTGGGAGGTCTTCAGTAACGAGGTACGCTATAGGGAAATATTTCAATACCTGAAAGAAGCCAGGCTTGGAAAAATTTCCTCTTTTCGCTGGCATGGCGAAGTCTCTCAAGATACTTATCTGGGTGTAAGGGTATATCCAATAGAAGACATGAAGATTGTCTGGAATCTTTTTGGTTTCGTCCAGTACAATTTCCCTTGCCATAACGTCAAAAGTGCTGTCATAGATAGGAACCTTGGCTGCCAGTATATGCCCGAGGATACCTCTGATCAATGCATTAGGTTTTGTCTTATGATACAAGACATTAGGGAGAGTAAGAAGTGATTTCAAATATTTGCCAACACTTATTGCGAATTCGTTTATTACAGGGTCATACTTTCTTCCAAGGAACTCATTATTGCACTTGGCACAAATGGTTCTAAATTTTACGCCATTCTGAAAAACCGTAGTTTTTCTTTCCCCTGGCTTTTTTGTAAAAAGGTGTAGTATGTTCTCGATCTCCATGGCAGTAAGCTCTATCCCACCTTTGGGAGGGACATGATCCCAAGTTAGCTCTGCGTGCTGTTTACAAATGTTGCAGGGTCCAACTCTTTCTCTTTTATGTTTTATGTAGTACATTTTAGAGTCCGCCTTTATTAGATAAAAGGCAAGAAAATAGAACTATCCCATTATCACACATTTTCGCTGTTGTTAATATTTACCAATAACACTACAGATAAGGTAATAAAGATTTTCCCTTAAATCTTTATCAGACTCCCAAACAATGTGATTGTATTGTCTAGTATCAAAGTGAACGTTATCTAAATCATCCTTTTTAACACACCAAATAACAGGAATACCTAGTCCTAAAGCAAAGCCTGCTTCAAAATAAACACCTTGTTTTTGTTCTGTAACATCGGCAACTAAAAATCTTGAATTTTTTATTTCTGTGATTATTTTCGCATCAATTCTGTCAATGTGCGGCTCCACATCAACCCTATAAGGTCTGTAGCCTGCTTCTATGATGGCTGGTCGTATTCCATTTTCCCATGAAGATTTCAAACTTGGAGAGAATGACATAGCTACAAAAACTTGGTCACTAATAACAGCCTTTTTTGAATTTTCATCTAGATAACTCCATCCTTTGGGAGTGATTACAACAGATAATGATGAAGGCTTTTCTTCTTCGATGATATAGTTATCTGTTCGTTTTAGGAATCCTCTTTCTACAAGGGAATTTACATAATAATAAAATTCTTCCTCGCCGATTGCCCATGAAAGTGGGTAATCAAATTTAGGAGTGAGCACTACAGTATGCCCCGGGTAGCTTGATCTTCTCTCAATGTTTTTTAGGAGTATAAGCTGTTTTTGCATTGGACTGTAATCGGGTATATTTTTCTCTACATTTTCAAGTGTGTCAGATGTAATTTTTGGGCAATCATCGCCTCTCTCATTATGTTCTTTAATCCATGCTGTAATTTTTGAACTTAAATTTTTATCTTCCGCAGTAGCTTCTGCGGTCCGTGTAATCGTAAATCTGCCACAGCGAGCACATTTGTAAGTGACTGAGCCTTCACCCGACGTATAAGAAACTTTTTCTTCATCCCCGAGCTTGCATATTGGACAGAATATACTTTGTTTCATATCTAATTCTCACCCTTAAAACGTCATAGAAATGGGATGGGGTTTGCAGGATAGAGTCAGGTCTTGAAATCACACATTTTCATTTGCCTGCACATCCCCGCAACCCTTAGCGCTTTCTTGTCGCTTTCCAGTTGTAATATGCACAATTTTATAGATAATTTCAAGTGTATGTAAACTTCAGGAAGGAAGCGGTAGGTTTATCTCCCCCGCGCTCTCTTAACCCGCATTGCTGCTTTTATCATTCCCTCTGTCCATTCGGGTGAGCCGAGGGCGTGCAGGTGGGTGTATGTGGCAAGCACATTCTTGTAGCATAAGCCGTCCCATTTTGCCTCGATGCCTGTGCCTCTTTGCATTCTGAAGGCAAAGGTTATATCAGGGTCAGACAGGGGCTTAAAACTCCGTGTAAAGACAGGGCGGGAGTAATGGAATTCATGTCCTTTAAGGATAGTACCTTTTTTGTAGTATGGGTTTGACTTTGCGACTTTCACTACAGTGTAGCCGTGAGCCTGAGGTTTTTTCTCGAGTTTGAATTTAAGGGGAAAGATTCCTGCCATAGGGTATGTCTTGCCTTCCAGGACAAGGGACTTTCCAAGATACATAAGCCCGCCGCATTCTGCATACACAGGCAGTCCTTTCTCAACGGCTTTCTTCAGGCTTTTTCTGAAGCTCGTGTTTTCAGAAAGTGCAATGGCATGGGTTTCAGGAAATCCTCCGCCTATGTAAAGGGCGTCTATTTCAGGCAGGGTTTTTTCAGTAAGTGCGCTGACCTCTATTAGTTCAGCACCGGCTTGTTTAAGCTCTTCGAAGTTTTCAGGATAGTAAAACTGGAAAGCAGAGTCTTTGATAATGCCGATTCTAAGCGTGTTGCGGGCTATGGGAGAAGGCTCTTTCGATTGCCTGAGTTTTAATGGTGGGGCACTTTCAGCGATTTTCTGTATCATATTCAGGTCAAGGTGTTCTTGCATGATAGCGGCGACTCTTGATATGGCGTCTTCGACTTCAGGGTGTTCCTGCTGGGGAGTAAGCCCCATGTGTCTTTCCGGAAGTTCGACTTCGGAAAGCCTTGGTATAGCGCCGAGCACCGGTATGTTGCAGTATTTTTCAATGGATTCTCTTATTACGGCTTCGTGTCTTCGTCCGGCTATCTGATTCAAGACTACCCCTGCCAGCCTCAAGCCGGGTTCGAATTTCTTAATGCCGTTGATGATGGCTGCTGTGGTTCTGGTCATCTTGGTGCAGTCTATTATCAGAATGACCGGGCTTTTGAGCGTCCTTGCGATTTTGGCGGTGCTCAGGCTGCCAGAGGAGTCCATGCCGTCGAACAGTCCCCGGTTGCCTTCTATGACTGCGCAGTCAGAGTCTCTGAAATGATTTATGAAGGATGCAAGGACTCTGTCTTCTCCAATCAGGAACGGGTCGAGGTTATAGCAGGGTTTGCCTGCTGAAGATGCCAGCCAGCCGGCGTCGATATAGTCAGGACCTTTCTTATAGGGGGTTACGGTTATGCCTTTGTTTCTGAGGGCTCTGATTAGGCCAATAGAAAGGGTAGTCTTGCCGGAGCCTCCTCTCAGCCCGGCTATAACTACCCTTGGAATCTGGAAATGCAATTGGTTTCTTATTTGATAAGACCCTTCTCTCTGAGGTATTCCTCGCTGGGTATCTCTACGGAGCTTGCGCCTCCGCCGTAGGAGTACATGAGTCTGCCAACGTCTATCATTTCTCTGAGGGCTTTCTTCACGGTGTCTTTATCCACGCCGGTGTCTGCTGAAACGCCTTTGATGATGTCTTTCTCTTTCAGCTTCTTTTTACCTTTGGCAGCTTCTACAAAAGCGAAGATTTTGTCTTTCAGTTCGTTTGTATCCATAATCTCTTACCCCCGTGGTTAGCTGGTTTATAAAAGGGCAGCAGCAGGAACGCTGCTGCCCGACTTTCCCTTTGTTTATTTTACCACTTAAATGCGGCTGATGTCCTCAGCGTGTCTCTCATGAATGTGAAGTCGTCAATGTGCTGATATGTGAACTCGATTCCTGTAAGCTTGAAGAACCTTTCCCAGCCGATTCTCTCGACCCATTCTCCAAGTCTCTCGTGCTTTCTTGCATTCTTGGCGTAGACCTCGAGGATGTTCTTTATTGCCGCAACGACTTTAGGCCATCTCGGCGGCTCATTGTAGAAGAACGGGATTGCGAGCTTGGAGAACTTTGGACCTGTTCTTAAGCTTCCTATCTTTCCGCCTACCACAATCGCAACGCCGTCGTGTTCAGGATTGTGGATTTCTATTGGCGGACAGACGGTGAAGCAGTTACCGCAGTACATGCACTTTTCGTCTTTTATCTTGATGCTCTTCTTTGCCGGGTCAGGGCTTATTGCCCTTGTAGGACATGCGGCAACAGTGGTCGGAATTTCGCACATGTCTTTGATCTTGTCGTGGTCTATCACAGGCACTTTTCTGTGCACTGCAACGACTGCTATGTCAGAGCAATGGACTGCACCGCACATGTTAACGCAGCATGCAAGCGCAAGCCTTACCTTTGCAGGAAGTTCTTTCTCGGTGAAGTATTCGTAAAGCTCGTCCATCATTGCCTTGACGAGTCCTGATGCGTCGGTGCATGCGCTGTGGCAGTGCACCCAGCCCTGTGTATGAACAACGTTGGTTATCCTCGGTCCGATGCCTCCGATTGTATAGCCTCTGTCCTTGAGTTCCTTCTTAAGAGGCTCGACCTTGCTTTCGTCAGCAGTCATGAACTCTACATTGTTTCTTGATGTGAAACGGATATAGCCGTCGCAGTACTTGTCGGCGACATCGAGCATGTCGCGGATGGTGTCAGTGCTGAGAAGTCTTGGAGATGCGACTCTCACTGTATATACCTTATCTCCGCTTTCAGCCACATGCACCATTGTGCCTGCATCAATTCTTTCGTGGTATTTCCACTGACCATAATTCTTTTCTATTACAGGCGGTAAAAACTGCTTATAATGTGGCGGCCCTATGTCTGTCTGCCTTTGAGGTAATGCCATTTCAGTCTCCTCCTTTATTAATTATTAATATTTTTACTCTTTTGTAAGGTCTTCATCTTTCCAGAAGAAGAACGGATCTTTTCTCGGCTCGAACACCTGCTGCGGCTGAGGCGGAACTCCGATTGCCTCGAGGAACTCTCTCATGCCTCTTGCCTCGATAAGCTCACCAATTCTCTCTCTGGGTTTTGCGTTGTCATCCCACCACTCTATCATCTTTCTGATAAGCTCTTCGAGTTCATCATACGGTGGCTCAAGCTTCATGAACGGAACGATTACCCATGACATAAGTGAACCAACGACGATAGGAGCCTTTGAACCTATGAGGATGGTAGCACCTTTTTCACCTGTCGGCTTCAGTGCCTTTGTCATCTTTGATATGCAGTGCATGCAGCGACTGCAGTTGTCGTCGTCTATGCTGAGGTTGGTGCCGTCGTAGCTAATGCAGGCTGTTGGACACATATCGACTATTTCTGCCTTTATGTCCATACCGTTCTTTGCGTACCACTGAACTGCATCCTGGTCTATCTCGATTTTGCCTTTCCAGGTGCCGATGATTGAGCAGTCTGCACGGGCAATGGATGCGACACAGTCAACTGCACAACCTGCAACCTTTATCTTGAATTTGTAAGGGAATGCTGGTCTGTGCAGCTCATCCTGGAATTTCTGGGTCATCTGATAGCAGATTTCCAGTGTGTCTATGTTTGCCCACTCGCATCTTGCAGGTCCGATGCAGCAGCTTGGAGTTCTCATTGCGGAACCTGACCCGCCAAGGTCCCAGCCTCTTGAGGAGTATTCTGCAAACAGTGGCTCGAGATTCTCGGTAGTCGTGCCCAGAAGGACAAGGTCACCGGTTGAACCGTGCAGGTTCGTAAGACCGCTGCCATACTTGTCCCAGATGTCGCAGATCTCTCTGAGTGCCTTTGTGGTGTAGAACCACCCGCTCGGCTGGTTTATTCTGACTGTGTGGAAGTGAGCTACACCAGGGAACTCATCCGGAAGCGAGGAATATCTTCCGATGACTCCACCACCATAGCCGAGAACTCCAACGATTCCACCGTGTTTCCAGTAGCCACGCTTGGTCCTGTAAGACTTCTCAAGCTGGCCCAGTTCGTCATTTGCCATCTCACTTCTTGCCGCAGCCTTCTTCATCTCTGTCACAAAGCTCGGCCACGGCCCCTTTTCAAGTTCATCGAGAAGTGGCGTATCATACTTCTTACTCATGTAATCCTCCTTCTATGATTTTTAACTATGCGCCCAGAAAAGCAGTTAAGCCTAATATACATATTACTTTACCGTCAAATAAAAAATATTAATCATAAAATCACTATTGTTTATGGAAGACCTATTAACTAAACATTTGCTAAAGAATTCAATAAGTTAGGAATAACTACAAAGGATAAACACCAGAAAATGTCTTGTCTTCTAAAGCTGTGCAGATGGTATCTCAGCTTGAAGGTTTTTTTGCAGAGGGGTGAGAAATCTGATAGTATGGGGTTAAGGGGGTGATTTAAATGGCTGTGAAGATAGAAAGCAAGGCAGAGATGATGGCTCTTAAAGGGCTGGTCTCTGAGCTGTATGATTTGATTTCAAAACTCGTGGAAAGCGTTGATTTGTTGCAGAAGGCACTTATCTACGGCAATCTGAAACCTGTTGATGACGTTAAACCTGTAATTAAGCTTATACATGAAAGGCAGCAGTCTCTTACTGAGGAACTTGTCAAGGAAAGCAGGATAAATCCTAGTGTTGTTCCGTATGTGGCTGTGGCGGCTCATACAGAGCGGGTTGCAGAAGGGGTGGAACGGATTGTCTCGGCACTTCAAAACAAAATAAACAATGAGATACTCTTCAGTGACAAGGCAATGTCAGAGCTGAATTTCCTGTTCGAGAAGACAAGGGACATTATTTTAAATGCAAGGGACATAGTGCTTGCCAGAAATACTATAATAGCGAGTTATATAAAAGAGGCTGAGCGTGGGATTGTGAGAGCTGCAAATGAGTTTTCAACAAAACATGAAGAAAGGCTCATAGAGGGGCTGTGCATGCCCAAGGCATCGTCGGTTTATCTTGAGATGCTCGATGCCTTTAAAATCATTGCCTGGCATGTAAAGGAGATTGCACGGGACCTTGCAGGATAATTTCACACCGCTTTACTGTCTTCTGTCTGAGAGTCAGCTTGCCGAGAAAGTTCAGATTGCACGGCAGATGCTTAAGTCGTGCAATCTGTGTCCGAGAAACTGCGGGGTTGACAGAACCAGTGGTGAAAAGGGTTTCTGCCGGACGCTTGACAGACTGATTTTGTCAAGCTGGGGACCTCACTTCGGCGAGGAAAGACCGCTGGTAGGCAGGTTCGGCTCAGGCACGGTGTTTTTTACAAATTGCAATCTTGGGTGTATTTTCTGTCAGAACTGGCGGATAAGTCATGGTGGAGAGGGATCAGAGGTCTCCATGGAAAAACTCTCCGACATAATGCTTGAGTTACAGGATATGGGTTGCCACAACATAAACCTTGTTACTCCTACACATCAGGTGCCCATGATACTGGAGGCTCTGCTTGTAGCAAGACAACGAGGGCTTAAACTGCCGATGGTTTACAACTGTGGCGGGTATGAGTCCGTGGATGTCATAAAACTCCTCGATGGGGTAGTTGACATATATATGCCGGATTTCAAATATTCAGACCCGAAAATGGCAAAAAAATACTCAAAGGCAGAAGACTATCCGCAGGCAGCAAAGACTGCCCTTAGGGAAATGCACAGGCAGGTTGGAGACCTCGTTATGGATGAAACAGGGGTTGCCAGACATGGATTGCTCGTGAGACACCTTGTCCTTCCTGCTGACATAGCAGGCACAAAAGAGATAATAAGGTTTATAGCCGAAGAGATTTCCAAAGACACCTATATTAATATTATGGACCAGTATTATCCCTGCTATAAGGCGTTCGAGCATCCACCTCTTGACAGAAGAATCACTTCAGAGGAATACGCTGAGGCAATAGAGATGGCACGTAAAGCCGGGCTTAGAAGAATTGATGGGATTACAGTATAAATTCCTTGCTACTTTTTGCTCGCCCAAAAAGTAGCGCAAAAAGGGCGCCCCATGAAAATTTCTATACGGCTTACTCGGTCTGCCTCCGGTAAAATTTTTTAAAC
>MTOV01000013.1 GCA_002011815.1 Nitrospirae bacterium JdFR-86
CAAAGCGACAACATCGAACCATCAGACCTGAACTGCTTGACTCCCCCAACCCCTACCTCACTGTCCCATGAAAGCTCAAGTATAGGCTCGCGCTTTGCAATCGCAAGACTCCTCATCAAAAAGTTGAAAACACAATTGGCATCGAGCATGAAAATCAGCCTGTCCGCCTCTTCGAGCAACAAATCTCGCTTTATCTCAATACCACCATACCTGCCCTCGAGAACATAAATTGCACTGTTGCTGCTCGTGAAATTGAAAAACTCGTGCGAGATAAACACCGCTGCCATGGCTATGTGCACAAATACCAGGGACAATACAAAAATACGGATTAAACGCCTGATTCTTTCAGTTTTCATTAGACAGGGACTTACGCGCCCAGGAGGATTCGAACCCCCGACTTTCGGATTCGTAGTCCGACGCTCTATCCAACTGAGCTATGGGCGCATCCTAAAACAAAAGAAGCCCTAAACCGGGCTTCTTTATTATACAGTTTCAACCTGCCTCTTATCCCTTTTTTATTCCCTCCTTCAACAGAAGACCATATTTTTCATGCTGAAACGGGTGAATTGCAGGAAACTTGGAATAGAGCCAGCCCCTGAATATCTCTTTTTCGTCTTCAAACACTGTAACCCTTACTGCCGGATTATTCGGCTCATCTGAAGAGGAAGTGATGATGTTCCCCCTCATCTTAAAATCAGGAAGAAACTCACCTACCTTAATCTTTAAGTTAGAGCCTGGAACTGTGTATTCATCACCCAGATTTATGGTCACATCGCTTGTTTTCCTTGTCATCTTATCTTCGATAGTAATAGTTACGGCAGACCATTTTTCTTTTACACTTTCAGGCACTATTATTTGAGTTTCCCCGACAGGCATAACTATTCCTGGTCCAGGCACTGTCTGAGGAATAGGAGTTTCTTCTTTCTTCTTACATGCCCCGACAGTCAACACAAGCATCGCTGCAGCCAACACAACGAGAAACCTTTTCCACATAAGATAACCTCCTCTGTTGTTTTCTATCCCTGGCGGAGAGGCAGGGATTCGAACCCTGGGTGAGGTTTTACCCCCACAACCGCTTAGCAGGCGGCTGCCTTCGACCAGCTCGGCCACCTCTCCAGAGGTATTTTATATATTATCAACTTGATACAATATTTGTAAAGGTTCACTTTATAAAAGAACTCGCAATTTAAATTCCAGAAAAGATTTTATGCTGTTTAAGATTTTATGCTGTCTGCTGGACATTCCTTCACCGAAATTATAAGATTATTATCGTATGATTTATCTTGACTACAATGCCACAACACCTTTAGATTCAGAAGTCTGCAATGAGATATTCGACTGCCTGAAGAACGAATTCGGAAATCCTTCCAGCTCACACCTGACAGGTCAGTCAGCAAAAGCCCGGATAGAAAAAGCAAGAGCCTCTATAGCAGAACTCATCGGATGCAACCCTGAAGAAATCTACTTTACATCAGGTGGAACAGAATCAAACAATCTTGCCATATTAGGCACTGCATACAGGTATCGCAAAGGGCATATAATAACCTCTAAAATTGAACACCCCTCGGTCATGAATCCTGTCCGGTATCTTGCAGCAAGCGGGTTTGAAGTAACATATGCAGGCGTGGACAAAAATGGCATAGTATCTGTTGAAGAGATAAAAAGGGCGATTAGAAAGGACACAATACTGATTACCATTATGCATTCAAACAATGAGACAGGCGCAATCCAGCCTGTTGAAGACATAGCCGCAGTTGCAAAGGCACATGGAATCCTCTTCCATACAGACGCTGCGCAATCCATTGGAAAGATACCTGTTGACACTCTTAACATCGATATTATGACTATCGTGCCTCACAAGTTCTATGGGCCTAAAGGCACAGGTGCGCTTTTTATAAGAAAAGGGGCAGAGCCCTACCCTATTATGTTTGGTGCAGGACATGAGCGAGGTCTAAGACCCGGCACGGAAAACGTCCCTGCAATCGCAGGCATGGGCAAGGCTTGCGAGATTGCAAAAAGAGACATCAAGGCAAGAACCGCTCACCTGACACATTTAAAGAACTTACTTCTTGATGAGCTTCAAAAAAACATAGAAGGCATACGTATAAATGGAAATCCTGAGCTTTGTCTTCCGAACACACTGAATGTCTGCATCTCAGGCATAGATGCAGTTGACCTTGTAGAGGCGCTCAAGGACAAGGTAGCCATATCTGCAGGCTCTGCATGTCATGCAGGGGTAAAAAGTCCTTCACAGGTTCTTAAGGCAATGGGGCTTACTGATGAAGACGCTATGTCCTCTATAAGGATAAGTCTTGGGAAAGATAATACAGAAGAAGATATCAGGACTGCGGTAAAGATACTTTCAGATGCGATTCCTCAACTGGACCGAGCACGGTAAGTGCAATCCCGCTGTTGCCTATCAGTCTTCTTGAAAGATCCCTGATGCTTTCCAGATTTACGGAATCTATCTCCTTTATTATTTCCCGTGGAGAATAATATCTTCCGTAGTATATCTCCTGATTTGCGATGCTTTGCATCCTCCGGCTTGTGGACTCAAGACCAAGTATAAGGTTGCCTTTTAACTGTTCCTTTGCCCTCTGCAATTCAGCAGCAGTAATGGTATCAGGTAATTTTTCCAGCTCCTTTATTACGGTATCTATAACCTCATTGACCTTTCTCTTTCCTGTTCCTGCGTAGACTGCCCATAGTCCTGTGTCAAGATATGAAGACATAAATGAATAGACCGAATAGGCAAGACCTCTTTTTTCTCTTATTTCCTGGAAGAGTCTTGAGCTTAAGCCTCCACCAAGAATGGTATTAAGGATTAAAAGTCTGTATCTGTCAGGGCTTGCCTGATGAATCCCCTGAATTCCAAGGCACAGATGTACTTCGGAAAGCCCTTTACTGTAAACGATTGTTTTTGCATTAAACACAGGCGGTTTTCCTTTGTCCGGTTCAGAGCCGCGTCTGAGCCTACCAAGACTACGGTTCAGCATATCAAGGAGCTTTTCTGCATCGAAATTTCCCGCACATGCCACAATCGTATCTCTGACACCGTAATATTTCCTTATATGGCTTATAAGGTCATTTCTTGAAAACGCCTTTACTGTCTCTTTTCTGCCAAGAACAGGCTGTCCTAACCCTTCGCTACCCCATACTGCACGGCTGAATAAATCGTGGATATAATCATCAGGTGTGTCCTCGACCATCTTTATCTCTTCATGTATAACGCTTTTTTCCCTTTCCATTTCTTCTTCAGGAAAAGTAGAATGCAGGAATAAATCCGTAAGAAGTTCTATTCCCTTGTCTATATACTCATCTAGAACTTTTATATAGAATGTTGTTCCTTCCTTTGAAGTAAACGCATTCAGTTCGCCTCCGAGGGAGTCTATGTCCATCGCAATATCGCTTGCAGTGCGCTTTTTCGTGCCTTTAAAGAACATATGTTCAAGGAAATGGGAGATTCCATTCTTGTCAGGAGGTTCGTTCCTTGAGCCGACTTTAACCCATATACCGAGGGAGACAGAGCGCACATTCCTCATCTGCTCCATAACCACGGTTATTCCATTCTCAAGGAGACTTTTTTTGAACATAATGTCTTTAAGGAACTTGAGGCTAAAACAGTGCAGATTGCATTAAAACCTGACAGGCATTCAGAGTCTTGAAACCGCTTTTCCTTTCAAAGCCTCTTTTCTACTTAACTTTATTCTACCTGCCTTGTCTATATCTATAACCTTTACAAGGACTTCATCCCCTTCTTTCAGTTCATCGGTAACCTTTGCTATACGTTTATGGGAAATCTGAGAGATATGCAGGAGTCCTTCTGTTCCGGGTAACACTTCCACAAATGCGCCGAAGTCTGTGATACGTTTCACCTTGCCCATGTAAATCTCTCCTACTTCCACCTCTGCTACAATCCCCTGTATAATCTCTATAGCCTTTTTTGCAGAGGCTTCATCAGGAGAAGCTATATTAACCACACCAGTATCACTGATATCTATTTTCACACCTGTCTGGTCTATTATTCCTCTTATGACCTTCCCGCCGGTGCCTATGACATCCCGTATCTTTTCCTGCTTTATCTGTATGGTATATATCCGTGGTGCATGAGGAGAAAGATTCTTCCTCGGAGATGGCAATGCCTCTCTCATTTTATCGAGGATAAACAGTCTTCCTTTTCTCGCCTGTTCAAGAGCCTTCTCCATAACAACCTTGTTTACGCCGCTTATCTTTACATCCATCTGGAAGGCGGTTATGCCGCGTCTGGTTCCTGTAACCTTAAAGTCCATGTCTCCGAGGTGGTCTTCAAGCCCGAGGATATCCGTAAGGATTACTGATTTTTCACCTTCTACGATTAAGCCCATGGCTATGCCTGCAACCGGCGCGTCTATTGGAACACCTGCATCCATAAGGGCAAGGGATGCTCCGCAGACAGTTGCCATAGAGGAAGAGCCGTTTGATTCAAGAATATCTGAAACCACCCTTATGGTATAAGGGAAGACCTCTTTTGAGGGTATTACAGGTCTTAAGGCTTTCTCTGCGAGTGCTCCGTGTCCTATTTCACGTCTTCCTGGACCCCGAAGCGGTTTTACCTCTCCCACACTGAACGGGGGAAAATTATAATGAAGCATGAATGCTTTATAAGACTCTCCTTCGAGGGCATCAATCTTTTGTTCGTCTTCTGCAGTGCCGAGTGTTGTGGCAACAAGCGCCTGTGTCTCGCCACGAACAAAAAGTGCTGAGCCATGCGCCCTCGGAAGTATCCCCACGGTGCTCGTTATGGGTCTTATTTCATCGGGTTTTCTTCCGTCAACTCTTACACCCTCATTCATTATCATATTTCTTACGAGGTTCTTTTCGACCTCGAAGAAGACATCAGCCACATCCTTGCTTATATCTCTTTCAGGGTCGGTGAAGTGATTTACGGCATCTTCAAGAATCAGATCAAGAGCTTCCTGTCTTCTGAGCTTACTCGGGATTTTAACTGCCTCTGCCACACGGTCAATGACATAATCTTTAATTTTCTTTTTTGTCTCCTCGTCAAGTTCGACAACAGTCAACTGCCGTTTTTCCTTTCCGACCATCTCCCGCAGTTGTTTCTGCAGGGCATTGATGCGCTTTATCTCCTGATGGGCGTGATCTATACCCTCAAGGAGAACAGATTCCGAGACCTCTCGTGCAGCCCCTTCCACCATCACAACTGCTTCATCCGTCCCTGCGACAATAAGCTCCATGTCGAGCTTTTCAGACACATTGAGGTCAGGGTTTATAATGAACTTTCCATCCTGCCAGCCTATCTTGACTGCAGAGACAGGCCCGTTGAATGGAATGTCGGAAATCACTAAAGCAGTGGATATGCCGATGATACCGAGCACATCTGCGACGTTTTCTTCCCCGTAGGAAAGCACAGAGACGATTCCCTGTGTTTCAGAATAGAATCCTTTTGGAAAAAGTGGTCTTATCGGACGGTCTATCAGCCTTGATGTTAAGACTTCTTTTTCAGAAGGCTTGCCTTCTCTTTTGAAAAAGCCTCCGGGGATTTTCCCGGCTGCATAGGCTTTTTCCTGATAATCAATTGTCAGAGGGAAAAAATCAAGGCCTTCTTTTATTTTTTTCTCTGCAACGACAGTCGCAATGACAACTGTATCTCCATATTTTATAACTGTGGAGCCATCCGACTGCCGGGCCATCTGCCCTGTTTCTATAGTGAGCTTACTTCCACTAACTTCGGTCTCTACTTTGGTCATCTACTTATCTTCTGAGTCCCAGCCTTTCGATTAATTTTTCGTACCTCTCTTTATTCGAGCTCTTCAAGTAGTCGAGGAGTTTTCTTCTCTGCCCCACAAGTTTAAGGAGGCCTCTGCGGGAATGGTGATCCTTCTTGTGGAACCTGAAATGCTCAGTGAGGTAGTTTATTCTGGCACTAAGCAGTGCTATCTGTACCTCAGGCGAACCAGTGTCTGTTTCATGAACTCTGTATTGGTCTATTATCGCCTGTTTGGTCTCCTTGCTAAGAGGCATTTATACACCACCTTTCTAAAAATTTCATTAACTAAGGTAATATTAAGCATATCATACCTGCGATAAAACTGTAAAGATAGGAGTGCAAAGCAGCGTCCAGCAACGGTTTATCCTTTTATCCGTTCAGGCAAAATGCGGCACAAAGCCGTAGCCTTCATAGATTTTCTGCGCTTTTTCTGATTTTATAAAATCTATAAAAGCAGCAGCGTTTTCCGGATTCGGCGCCTCCGACAGCTTTGCAATGAAATAATTGACCCTGTCGTGCTGGTCAAGTTCAGGGCCTACTTCCACGGCTTCAACTTTTAAGCCTTCTTTTTGGGCATTCACGACCTCTGTAGCCCAGACCGGACCAACATCAGCAGTGCCTTTTTTTATCCTCAACGGAGTCTCCCTGTGATGAACGACTGTAAGTATGGTAGTCCCTTCTGCTCTCTTTTCCTCCATTATTCTGTTTACGAGTTTTTCTCCCCCTGCCCTTGAATACATGTCCACTATATACTTTGTGATATCCTCCATACTGCCGGGCTGAGATACCCTTATGTCATCCCTGCCGAGGTCAACAACGTTTTTAATCCCTTTAGGGTTTCCTTCAGACACCATAAGGACAATCCTGTTATGCAGATACACGGAATACTCTGAAATAAGCGCCTGTTGCATCAGCTCTTTCATTGCATCCTCTGTCACGGATGTATAGACATCCGGTCTTCCTGTCAGCACTTTGTCTCCGAACACTGCTCCGCCTGCCAATATCTGTCTAAGCTCAAGTCCGGGAGGCAGGGTTTCATAGAATATCTTTTTAATGTGAGGGTTTTGACTCCTGAACTCCCCAAGCAGTTCTTCCATCACCATAAACTGATTGCCTGCCATAAAGAGGATTAAATCAGCATCGTTCATGAACTCAAAATTATGTATATCATCAGCCCTCGTAGAGGGAATCTCAGGAAGTTTTGCCTCAGTTTTCATAATAACCCCCTTTGATTGCTAAAATTTCCAATATTGATTATACACCAAAAGCCTACACCCTCCCTTTTTGTTTTTCCAACAGATATTGTTATACTTATTATTGGTTGTAATCATTGTTTTATCCTTATATAAAATCACAGTAAGCACTTAATCAACCCGGAATATTTAATAAGGGGAGGAAACTTGTCTGAGGCTTTACCTCTAAGAAAAGAATTAAAGGAAAAATTCCTGCAGGAATTTACTCCTTCTGAGAAAATCTTTTTTCTTAAAAAAGCCAGAGAGGCAATCTTTCACAAAGGGTATCAGGCCTCTGAAGACCTGTTTCATTACTGCTATTTTCTTACAATGAGAGAGCGTCTTCGCGGCATTAGCACACAGGGTGCTGAAGGATACCTCAGGTTTCTCCTGGTAGAAGGCATGAAAGACGTAGAAGAGGCTGTAAAACTCTACGAAGAGAAATTGGAGGCTAAAAAACAGCCTAAAATAAATGAGTCAGGCAGCAAATTTATAGAATATTTTTCAGAATGAAACAGATACCTGTCCGGGCGCTTCCTCTGAAAATCAAGCGCCCCCTGCAGGGCTCGAACCTGCGACACCAGGTTTAGGAAACCTGTGCTCTATCCTACTGAGCTAAGGGGGCAGTCAGGGATGAAATATAAAAATTATGATACCATTTTTCCATATCCCAGTCCAGTGTTGAAAAAACACTTTGAATAATGTTTTAATCGAAAATCCTATGTCAGAGCCAACTCCTTTAATGAAACAATATCAGGGCATCAAGGAAAAATACCGGGATGCCATTGTCCTTTTCAGACTCGGGGATTTCTACGAGATGTTTGGAGAGGACGCAAAGGTAGCATCCAAGATACTACAGATAGCCCTGACGACAAGAGACAAAGGCAAGGAACAGCCTGTTCCCATGTGCGGCATACCTTATTTTGCCTCAGAAACATACATAGCAAAACTCATAAAGGCAGGGCACAAGGTCGCCATCTGCGAGCAGGTGGAAGACCCGAAAGAGGCAAAAGGTATCGTAAAAAGGGAAGTAGTCAAGGTAATAACCCCGGGCACACATTTCCCTGAGCACCCAAAAGAAAACAACTATATCCTGAGCTTTATGCCTCAGGGGAAAAAACACGGCATAGCAATTGCCGACGTCTCCACAGGAGAGTTCATAGTCTATGAGACATCAAAACCACTTGAGGATGAAATCTCAAGATACGAACCTACTGAGATAGTAATACCTGAAAGCCTCAAAGACGACATACATTACACCGAGGTGCTTAAAAACTTTTATGTCTCACCTGTAGAGGACTGGGCTTATGATTATGCAGAAGCCTACAAGGCTTTACTCAGGCATTTCAAGGTTTCTTCTCTTGAGGGCTACGGTTGCGAGGGAATGACAGCAGCCATATCCTCTGCAGGAGCACTTATAACTTATCTTGAGGAGACACAGAAAGACAACCTCAGGTTCAGAAAAATCTCGCCTTATAACCAGAGTTCATATATGTTTTTGGATGCCTCTACACAGAGAAACCTCGAACTCATTCGTAATCTAAAGGACGGCTCTACTGAGGGAAGCCTGCTCTGGGCGCTGGATGAAACCCTCACACCCATGGGGGGCAGATACCTGAGAAATTCAATTCTCAGACCCCTCGTTGATATAGAAGAGATAAGAAAAAGACAGCAGGCTGTCAAATACCTTGTAGAAGACTATGAACTCACTGATACACTCAGAATCAACCTCAGAAGAATACAGGACATCGAAAGGCTTGCACAGAAGGTTGCCACAGGCAGTGCAAATGCACGGGATATGATTGCCATAAAAAACTCCCTTCTGCATCTGCCTCAGATAAAATCAGCTCTTGCTAAGGCTCAGGAAAGCCATCTGAATTCCATTGGAAAATCCATACCCGAACTCTCACACATTGCAGAATTAATAGAAAAAGGCATCGTCGAGCATCCGCCTATGGCTGTCAAAGACGGTGGGATTATAAAGACCGGATATAACAAAGACATTGATGAACTCAGAGCCATATCCGTAAACACAAAGGACTACATCGCCGCACTTGAAGCAGAGGAAAAACAGAAGACAGGAATCAATTCACTTAAGATTGGCTACAACAAGGTATTCGGCTATTACATAGAGGTAACCAAGGCGAATCTTCATCAAGTGCCTGACAGATATATAAGAAAACAAACCCTTGTCGGCGGTGAAAGATTCATAACGCCTGAACTTAAGGAATACGAATCAAAGGTGCTCGGTGCAGAAGAAAAGTTAAAAGCCCTTGAATACGAAGTCTTTGGAAAGATATTGAGCACGGTCAGAGAAAGTGTTCCGGAGCTTATGGATGCATCAGAGTATCTTGCACAGGTGGATTTTCTGCTGTCCCTTGCTATCGTTGCAAAAAGGCATAACTATGCAATGCCCCGCATAACCGACGATACGACTATCAATATTACCAACGGAAGACACCCTGTGCTTGAGAGGCTTCCACTGTCTGAGAGATTCATTCCAAATGACACCTATATGGACGGGGAAACCAGGCGGCTTTTAATAATAACCGGACCCAATATGGCAGGGAAATCCACATACATGAGGCAGGTAGCACTTATAATCCTTATGGCGCAGATAGGTGGATTTGTTCCGGCGGATGATGCAGTCATAGGTATAGTGGACAGAATATTTACACGGATTGGAGCCTCTGACTTCCTGACCAAAGGGCAGAGCACGTTCATGGTGGAGATGATAGAAACCGCCAATATACTGAACAATGCCTCGGACAGAAGTCTTATCCTTCTTGATGAAGTCGGCAGGGGCACAAGCACATTCGACGGAATAAGCATAGCATGGGCAACTGCCGAATATATCAGCAAATACATAAAGGCAAGAACATTGTTTGCAACGCATTACAACGAACTCACAGACCTTGCACATACATTAGAGGGCGCAAAAAACTGCAACATTGCAGTAAAAGAATGGGGCGATGAGATAATATTCTTACGTAAAATAGAAGACGGACCTGCAGACAAAAGCTACGGCATTCAGGTGGCAAGACTTGCAGGTCTTCCCGACGAGGTCATAACAAAGGCAAAGGATGTCCTGAGAGGGCTTGAAAAACAGCATGCAGGGGAACCTGCATCTTCAAAAAAATTCAAACAGCTCGACCTCTTTTCAGCAGGACACGATGTCCTGCTGAAGGAACTCTCAGCGATTGACCCTGACAGCCTTACACCGGAAGAAGCTATCGCCAAACTGAAAGAGCTTAAAAACAAATCACAAATGCTTTCTTGACAAAAAAATAAACCTGTGATATGAAATTCTAACCTGGATAAGATTTTTGAGTTGATTAATACGGATTTGTTGGTATACTAACAATGAAATAAATTCTACAAAGGAGGAAGCAATGAATCCTGAAGACCTGAAATATCATAAGGAACACACTTGGGTTAAGGTATCTGGCAAAAAAGCCACCATTGGTATAACCGATTATGCACAGGAAGCCCTCGGTGACATAGTCTATATCGACCTTCCTGAGGTGGATACCATTGCAGAGGCGAACACCGAGATATCCGAGATAGAATCCACAAAGGCGACCTCTCCGGTAATATCACCCGTAAGCGGCACGATAGTAGAAGTCAATGAAGAGCTGTCTGACTCACCTGAGATAATCAACGAAGACCCCTATGGAAAAGGCTGGATAGCCGTGGTGGAGCTCTCAGACGAATCAGAACTGGACGAACTCATGGATGCCTCTGACTATGAGAAATACATCGAAGAGGAGGCAAAATGAGGCTTGCTGTCATTGGTGCAGGACCCGGTGGTTACGTAGCTGCACTTAAGGCAGCGCAGATGGGTGCTGAAGTCACGGTGATAGAGAACATAGAGGTCGGAGGCACATGTCTTAACCGAGGGTGCATACCCACAAAGGCACTTCTGGCGTCAGCCGAAACATTTGCCAAAACAAAAGAACTCAAAAACTTTGGTATAGAACTGCAGGGTTCGGTCATACCGAACCTTCAGAAGATGGTAGAAAGAAAAAACAAGGTCGTTGGTATTCAGATAAAGGGAATAAGAGGACTTTTCAAGAGCTGGGGGGTTAATCTCGTTGAAGGCAAAGGGGTTCTGCTCAATCCAAATAAAATCGAGGTGGAAAAGAAAGACGGAACAAAGGATGTCGTAGAGGCAGACAAAATCATTATTGCAACTGGTTCAAGACCTGCACAGATTCCAACCTTCCCTTTTGACGGAAAAAACATACTTTCAAGCGATGACGCACTGAACATAACCGAAATTCCCAAAAGCCTGATAATCGTAGGGGCAGGAGTAATCGGTTGTGAGTTTGCATGCATATTCAGGGAACTTGGCACAGAAGTAACAATGGTGGAGATGCTTCCAAGGGCAGTCTCTACTGAAGACACTGAAATCTCCGAGCTTCTTGCAAAAGAGTTTAAGAAAAAGAAGATAAAACTTCTTACCGGAGTAGGTGTGGAAAAAGTCACAAGTGCTGAAGACGGCATTCATGCCACTCTCTCAGACGGCAAGGAGCTTGTCGCCGAGAAGATACTTGTCTCCATAGGCAGGGCATTGAACAGCGAAGGCATCGGCCTTGAAACCGTAGGGGTAAAGAAAGGGGCAAGAGGCGAGATACTCGTGGACGAGAAAATGCAGACCAACATTGAAGGCATATATGCAGTCGGAGACGTAACAGGCGGAATGCTTCTTGCGCACGTCGCATCGAAAGAAGGCATAGTGGCAGCACAGAACGCATGCGGAAAAGAGACAAAAATAGATTATTCAACAGTCCCTGCAGCTATATTCACATCTCCTGAGATTGCGTCCGTTGGACTTAGAGAGTTCCAGGCAGAGGAAAAAGGCATAAAAGTAAAGACAGGACATTTTCAGTTCCGGGCACTTGGAAAAGCCCATGCAATGGGTGAAATCTCCGGCTTCATAAAAATAGTTGCAGAGTCCGACACAGACAGAATTGTGGGCGCTCATATCATCGGCCCTCACGCTTCAGACCTTATACATGAAGCCGCACTGGCCATAAAGGCAGGACTTAAAGTCAAAGACCTTGCAGATACCATACATGCTCATCCGACTCTCTCTGAGGGATTGATGGAGGCAGCAGAAGACGTCCACGGCGAAGCCATCCACGTGCCAAAAAAATAAAAAATGCCAAAAGAAAAAACATCTGAAGACTGGGTCCGCGACTCAAAAAAAAACAACATAACGCTGTTTTCCGAACTCGATGTGCTTCTCAGGGCTCTGGACAGGTTCTTCAGCCTGGACGACCTCCTGGCTGCCAAAGTCCCTCCAAGCAACAAAAACTTCTACGGAGAGCTTAACGTTGTAGAAAACGGCATATTAAGAGTCCTGAGCATACTGGAGATCGTGATCCCGGAAAGCAAAAAAAACGCATTCTGGTTTCAAAAGTTCGCAGAGACTAAGTTCCTTACCGGCAGAAAAAGAGACCTCTTCATAGAGGAAATGTATAAACAGGATACACCGGAGAAAAGTCTCTATCTCCTTTACGATTCGTTTATAAACCTCAAAACCATAGTTGCCGACCTCTTAAAAAACAACACCATTCAATACCTGAGTTTTAAAAACATAGGACATATGATAAGCAAACAGATACGGGAAAACTTGTTTTTCAACCCGTACAGGCACGACATTGACCCTGAACTGGACTTCATCGACAACAAGGAAATCACAGAGATAGTAAAACAAATAAAAGACAGAGACATAAAAAAAATAATATCTGTAATATTTCTCCAGTTGTTCAGGTTTCTCAGGTATATGAAACATATAAACCATACAACCCAGCGGTATGTTGCGCTTCATCCGGCTCTGCTCATACTTATGCTTCTTTACTCAGAGATAACATTGTTCCGGTCTTATATAGAAAAGGTTTCAGGAAAGATAAAAGACCAGAATCTGGTAATGCTGCTTCAGAGTCTGTCGTACCAGTTCTCGATGGAAACAAAGAGGGTGTTTTTTCAGGAACTTAAAGACATATTCGAGAAGAAATCCCCAAGGCAACTCAGGGGCAGAATAGAGAACAGCCACGGCATACTGAAAAACCTGACGGAGCAGGCAATCATCCAGCTTGCCCAGTTCTGGAAGCCGGAACTTACAGGTGAAGAGGTCTTTGAGATATTTATTACAAAAACAGGACAATCCTTAAAGCTCAGGGAAGACATATTCGTGCTTCACGAGCTTCTGGCACTGGTTGAAAAAAATGCACAGTCACCTAAAAAAAGGCTGGATACGCTTAATTCTCTCAGAAACTTCATGGAATATTTCGAAAGCTTTACATTCAGGCTTTTAAGATACGACGACTATGAGGAGTTTTCAGCATTCTTTGAAGATATAAAGGCATTCGATATTGAACAGGACGACTTCGATAAATTTCTCCAGAAGTGTCAGCACTTCAGGATATTTCTTGATACAACGCTCAGACAGATTGCAAACAGGGCTGAACTTAAAGACAAGCCTCTGGACACCAAAAAAATAGAAAATGTTATAAAGCAATATCTGTCGAATACATAACAACAAGGAGGTCGCATGGGAGAGATTATATCTGTTCATGCAAGAGAGATACTTGATTCAAGAGGCAATCCTACGGTAGCAGTGGAAGTCATGCTTGAAAGCGGTGCTGTCGGGAAAGCCGCTGTGCCTTCAGGCGCTTCAACTGGACAGCGGGAGGCACTTGAACTCAGAGATAAGGACAAGAGATTCCACGGCAAAGGCGTCAGAAACGCAGTGAAAAACGTCAACCAGAAGATAGCGCCGAAATTAAAAGGCATTGAATCAACAGAGCAAGTTTACATAGACAATCTTCTTATAGAGCTTGACGGCACTGAAAACAAAAGCAGGCTTGGGGCAAATGCAATACTCGGTGTATCGCTTGCAGTATGCAAGGCTTCGGCTGAAGAACGCGGACTGCCGCTTTACAGATACATCGGAGGCTCAAACGCCAAAGTCCTGCCAGTGCCCATGATGAACATCCTAAACGGCGGCGCTCACGCAGACAATAACCTCGACATACAGGAATTCATGATAATGCCTGTAAACTTCAAGAGCTTTGCAGAAGCACTCAGAGCCGGCTCTGAGATATTCCACACCCTAAAAGGCATTCTTAAGAAAAGAGGACTTAGCACCGCAGTCGGTGATGAAGGAGGATTCGCCCCTGACCTGAAAAGCAATGAAGAGGCAATATCCCTCATCATCGAGGCGATAAAAAGCTCCGGCTACAAGCCCGGAAAAGACATCTATATTGCTCTTGACGTGGCAGCCTCAGAGTTCTACAAAAACGGACGTTACAGTTTCGAATCGAAGAAACTGTCATCAAAAGAAATGATTACCTACTACGAAAAACTCGTAAGCAAGCATCCGATACTGTCCATCGAGGACGGCATGTCTGAAAACGACTGGAGCGGCTGGAAGGCTCTTACAGAAAAGCTCGGCAAAAAGGTTCAGCTCGTAGGTGATGACGTATTCGTTACGAACACAAAAATCCTTGAGAAAGGAATCAAAAAGGGCATTGCCAATTCCATACTCATCAAGCTCAATCAGATAGGAACACTGACAGAAACCCTTGAGGCTATAGAGATGGCGTCAAGAGCCGGCTACACGGCAGTCGTATCGCACCGCTCAGGCGAAACAGAGGATACGACAATCGCAGACCTCACAGTAGCATGCAACACAGGATTCATCAAAACAGGCTCGCTGGCAAGGAGCGAAAGAATCGCCAAATACAACAGGCTCCTTGAGATAGAAGAAGAACTCGGAAAAGCAGCTGTATACAAAGGACTTGAGTCGATGTATAATATAGCCTGAAAATGTATTCGAACAACCTCCTGAGAAAACAGGTAAGCGCTGAGGTCAAAAGAAGGCGATATATCATATACACACTGCTGTTGCTGAGCCTTCTGTATATCATAATAAATCTCGTCTTCAGCGACATGGGGTTGATGAGATACATGGAACTAAGACAGAAGAAGATTGCACTTGAAAGGGAAATCAGCGATATCCAGAGAGAAAACGAAAGGCTGAAAGCAACTATTAAAGCTTACAAGGAAAACGATTTCTATACAGAAAAACACGCCAGAGAAGAGTTCGGCCTGGCAAGACCTGACGAATATATCTTTCTTTACGAGAAATAAAAAATCAGGCTACCTGTTTTTCGCCTTCAGTTGACCGCAGGCAGCAAGGATGTCCTGCCCCTTGCTCTTTCTTATCAGCGCTGTGACTCCTGCATCAAGAAGAACTTTTTGAAAATCAAGTATCTTTTTCTCAGGAGGTTTCTTAAATTCACAGCCTTCAAATTCATTAAGCGGTATTAAATTCACTTTTGAAGGGATTGTCTTTATTAGAGAAGCAAGTCTTTTGGCATCTGCCCTTGTATCGTTCAGCCCGTCTACAAGCACATATTCAAATGTTATCCTTCTTCTCTTTGGAAGCGGGAACTTCCTGCATGCATCCATCAGCATCTTTATGGGATATTTTTTGTTAATGGGCATTATGAAATCCCTTACATCATCCGTAGTTGCGTTAAGAGAAACGGCAAGGTTGACCACTGGCGCTTTCTGAGGCAGCTCAAGCATTTCTTTGACAAGTCCTGAGGTCGAGACCGTTATCTTTCTATTTGAAATATGCAAGAGTCCTGTCATCATCGAAAGAGCTGCAGTCACCTCGGCAAAGTTTTTAAGAGGCTCGCCCATTCCCATAAGCACGATGTTTGTTATGCGTGCAGGAAGAATCAGTCTGCCTACGGTTATAATCTGGTCAACGATTTCATATGCCTTGAGATTGCGTTTAAACCCGGTTTTTCCGGTCAGGCAAAACCTGCAGTTCATTGCACAGCCGACCTGTGTTGAAACACACAGGGTAAGACGTTTTCCATCGGGTATAAGAACGCTCTCTATTGACTGCCCGTCCTCAAGCTCAAACAGAAACTTCTCTGTTCCATCCGAAGACGCCAGCCTGTCAAGAACCTTAAGTTCACTGATGTAAGCCTTTTCGCCAAGCATCGCCCTGAGGGGCTTGGAAAACTCTGTAATCTCCTCTATGGTTCTTGCCCTTTTGTCGTATATCCAGTGCACAAGCTGTGAAGTCCTGTATTTCGGGAGACCAAGCCCGCTCAGAAACGACCCTAACTCTTCAACACTCAATGCCTTGAGATTTATCTTCCGCATAATTAAATTATAACTTTTGCAGGGGAAAAGTTTCCTTGCGGGCTGTAGCAAAACTCCTGCGAGGTATGAGATAATTAGTGATTATGACGAGGTTATTTAAGAGTCTTTTACTGCTGGCTTTTTTATTTGGAGTTCAGACATTCTCCTCTGCCGGGGTGATAGACAAAGTCGTAGCCTTTATTGACGATGAGGCTATTACATTAAGTGAACTCGATTCAACCTATGCCGAGGTTGCAAAAATAAAGCCTGACATAACCAGGCAGGAAGTCCTGAACACCATGATTAACAGATTTCTTCTTCTGCGGGAAGCCAAAAGGTTAAGGCTTGAGGCTCCTGACGACGACACCCTGCTTAATGAATACATAGACCTTAAGGTCAAGGCTTTCATAAAGATAAGTGAAAAGGACATAAAGGAATTCTACGACAACAACAGGGATGAATTCGGCAGTGTGCAGTTTAATCAGGTAAAAGATAAAATTGAGACCTACCTCAGGGAAAAAGAAGTCAATAACAGACTAAAACAGCACATCGAGGAACTGAAGAAAAAGGCATACATCAAGATTCTCCCGGAATAAAAAGGTTAAAAAGCGTGTCCTATGCTGAAGTGTATCTCGCCTTTGCTTTCGCCTGGTCTCCTGTCGAGTTTTTGTCCGTAGTCTATTCTTATTGGACCGACAGGTGTGCTGTATCTGATGCCCAACCCTGCAGTGTATCTAAGGTCATCAGGGTCTATATCCTCTGTCTTTATCCAGACATTGCCGGCATCAAGGAAGGTGACAACTCTCCAGCTTCCGGCAACACGCCATCTGAGTTCAAGATTTCCAAGCAAAAACGCATTACCGCCTGTAGGAGTATTGCGCGTTAACGGACCAAGAGTGTCTTGTTCAAATCCTCTTACTGTATTTCTTCCGCCGAGGAAGAATCTTTCAACAAGCGGAAGCTCTTCTGTATCACGGAGACCTTCTGCTGCCCCACCCCTTAACGACACTGCAAAAACAAGCCATTTGGCTAACCTCTGGTAGCCACTGCCCTGAACTATTACCTTTACAAAGTCTGTCTCTGAAAAAAGTAAAGATGTTGCCACTTTAACAGACATACCGACAAGCACGCCTCTTTGAGGGTCAAACGGATTATCCCTTGTATCATATGCAATCGCCGGTCTTATACTGCTTATGGCAAGTGTGCCTGAATCCTCCTTGGAAAGAATCACGTCAGGCTGCACATCAAATGTCTTTGCCAGTGAAAACTCGTAATATACATCGAACTTTGTCCTTTCGCTTAATCTCTTCTCAATGCCAGTGCTTGCAGCATATTTTTTGACCCTGTATCTTATTTCACCTGTATCTATGTTTCTTTCCTTTCTTTCTTCCCTCATGAGAAACACTCTCATAGGAACCGGTCTGTCGAGAAACCAGGGCTCCTTGTAATTCAATATGTACCGTCTTGACATAGAATTTAACTCTGTTCTGAAAGACATATGCCTGTTCATTCCGAAAAGATTTTTGTAACTTATGTCAATAAAACTTCTAAACCTTTCATATTCTCCATAGCCGAAACCAAACTCGACAGCCCCTGCCTTGCCCTCTTCAACATCCACGAGGGCATCTACGGTATCGTCATATCTGTCAAGTGTTTTCACGTCAACATCTGTAAACAAGCCGAGCTTATAGAGTTTTTGTCTTGTGGTCATCAGCAGTGTATTGTTAAGGGGCATACCCTCCCTGTATGCAAATTCTCTTTTGATGACCTTAAGCTTTGTTGCAGTGTTTCCTCTTACTATTGTCTTACCGAAGAACAGTCTTGGACCTTCATCTATCTTAAAAACAACGTGCACATTCTTGCCGTTAAACTCTCTAGTTACGTCTACCCTGCAGTTATAAAACCCGTAGCTTCTGTAAAAGGCAAGGACTCTGCGTCTTGCATCTGAGATGTCAACTTCATTGTAAGGCGCACCCACATCCATTCCTATTGCATCCAAGACGTCCTGTTCTGAAACGGATTTAACCCCTTCCACGCCAATGCTGGTAATCTCAAATTTCTCACCTTCTGTTACGTGTATGTTTACCTTTGCCCACGAGCCGATTATGCTTACCTCTGGTTCATCCACTGAAACATCAAGATATCCAAGGGCAATGTAAAACTCTTTAATGGTTTCCACATCAGGCTCTAGAAGGTCAGGATTAAATGCTGCTTTTTCCTCCAGGGACATTATCTTTTTGAGATTAGTCTCGGGAATTGTTATGCCAGAGAACTTTATGCTCTCAACCATTATTTTTTCGCCTTCGAAGATGTAAAAATTAAGCCTGACCTCATCATCTTTCTGGCTTATAACCGGCGCCACCTGAACAAAAGGGTAGCCTGCAGCATGGTAAAGGGCGATTATCTTGGAGACAGCCTCGTCTATCAGGTCGTCTCTTACATCCCCTGCTTCAAAAAACGGCATAACACGACGGAGTTTTTTGGAGCTTATAAACTCGTTGCCTTTGATTTTTATAAAAAGCCTTTTGCCGGGGTTAACCCCCAGATGAAGCTCACCGTCTTTGAATGTATAGGGTCCTACTATCGGATCAAGATAGCCTCGCTTTAAATAATACTTTCTGATTCTTTCCATGTCTTTTCTCAGCTTGAACTGGTCGTATATATCGCCTTCTTCAAGGCGCATCAACACTCCTACTTCCTGCTGCGGGCGGCCAAACACTCTAATCCGTTTAACAATAACAGGCTCACCCTCGTCAATGTTTAAGATGACTTTCACCCTGTAGGGTCTTTTTGTCTTGTGTACCTCAATGGTAACGTCTGCTGAAGGAAAGCCTTTCTCTCCGACAGCCTGCAGTAATCTGTCTTTTATCTCGTCAAGAAGGTCGTATCTTATTATGCTGTCTTCTTTTAAATCGAGGTGTTGTTTCAAGAACTTTTTGGATAAACGTTTATTGCCCTTTATTTTAATCTTCTCTATTACATCTCTTTCTCTTACTCTGACCTTTATAACTCCTGCTTTTGGGTCATCGGTCTCTACAGATATATCCTCGAATACGCCTTTCAGGAACGCTCTTTTTATCCCTCTTTTCAGTGAACCCGGCTTGAGTATGCTGCCTGGTCTTATGTCAAGGAGATAAAGAAGCTCTTCCTTGTCTATGGAGTAAAGACCATCGACATGCACTTCCCTGACTAAAATCTCCGATGCCCTGACATCAACATACGAAAAGAAAAAAGCCACAATCAGAAACAGGAGGACTTTATACCATGATGCACGATTTTGTATGTGTCTCATTTTTCTCATTTGAACTGGAATCTGAACTTGATATCACCTCCTATGCTTCCCCGCTCATCTCTTACACCAAGAAGCGAGATATTTCTTCCGAGAAGATATTCCAGTCTGATTTCCTGTTCCTCGGTTGTGCCTACGGCTGTAGAATATGTAACGAACAATTTTTCTCCCATGAGCACTTTAGATACATTAATTCGAGGGGTAACTGTCCCTGTTGATTTGGAGACATAAGGGCCTATCTGAACTCTGCTGAGTCCTGTTATGTCCTTGAGCCTTTCCTCCACGATATCCTGAAATTTTCCAGTCAGGAACGAAGTTGCCTCTGCAGCGCCTATACCGCCTTCAAGCCCTCTGAGGCTTTCGCCGAACTCACCGACAGTAAGCAATCCGAGGATTTCGACCTCATCAAGAGGGGGATCTGAAGTAAGCGTCAAGTCGAACTGTTCCATCCTGCCTTCAAGCTTCAGCAGTATATGGTATCCCTTAACCGAAGTCTCGGCCAGTATCTCCAACACAGGCCTGCCTGGCATGCCTGTGTAGTCTGCTATTGCATTTAATATCCGAAATTCGTTATTCCTGAAATACACTTTGCCTTCCTTGGACTCTATCCTGCCGAAAAGCTCAGGAGTGCCAATAGTGCCTCTGAGGGTCAGATCTATAATCAAGGGTGCCCTTGCTATATTGTTGTCGATTATAATGTTTTCAGTGCCGTAGATTTTCACGTTCAAGCTTACTTTGTCAGCCCAGTCTTTTTTCCTTTTTATCCTTTCCTTCCGTTTAGCCTTTTTAGCCTTAAGAAGCCATGTCTTCCATTCGAGTCTTTCTCTGTATTTCGCCCTGTTTATTTTCACCTCTCCGGTAATAGCCTGTGATTCAGGAGAGCCTTTAACCAGGATATTTCCTCCGAAATTTACGACGAACCCTCTTGACACAGAAGTCGTAACATCACTTATCAGCGTGTCAAGATAAAACCTTTCCACACCAAGTCCTTTAAGGTAAGCGACGCCTGTAATCTCTATATCTCCGCCTCCGAGCCTTGCGCTGATACGCTCAATAACGGCTTTGTCCTCATCAACATAGATATACCCGTTTATAGAAGTAAAACGCTGGGGAATATTCTTGAGCCCGAACGACGCATTTGAAATGCTAAACCCGCCGTTGATGACCGGCTTGCTCCATTCCCCCTGAATAGAGAAGACAAAATTTGCATCTCCCCTGAGAACATCTATTCTCTTGGAAAATCCTTTCAGTGGTGAAAGAGACGTATTGCCTTCAACAACAATATTATAAAGAGTGTTAAACTCAAGGTCGCCGCTTAAGCTGAAATACGCACTTCCGCTTCTCATTTTAAATCTCGAGAAAAAGAGTTTTTTGTCATCAAGAGAAATCTCTATATCTGAATCATTGGAAAATCCCTGTCCATATAAAGTCATATTCACTCTGTCAATGGTTGCCGATGCCTCCAAATGACTTTTATTACCTGACAATAAAGCTATTCCTTCCATGCTAAGCATCATATCTTCAGGCACTTCTTCAAGCAGCGAACTTATCAGAAAATCATATCTGCCATGTCCCAGCGAGAGTTTTGCACTCCACGGAATATCACCTGTAAGATGTGCTTTTCCTTCAAGAGTTGTCTTCCCATTTAACAACCCTGCCTTAAATAAAACATCTCTGCCCTTAATCGAGATATTCAGTGTTCCGTCACCTATATAGCTGCCATTAAACTCTCCTTTAGAAAGCGTTGCAGATGCTTTAATATCAGGGGTCTTAAAAGTTCCCTTTCCTTCTGCTTCAAGAGCCATCATATAGTTTATCGGTATGTTGGCTGGAATAATGTCTTTAAGAAACAGCTGCTCTGAAGATGCCTTAAAATAAAAATCCCCTTTCCTCGATGCACTGCCCTCGAAGTAAAGGGAAGAATTCCTGTTTTTTAAAACTGCATCTTTTACCACAAAATTCTTATAGTCGTAGGAAAACATAAACGAGGTGGATGATACAGGAATCCCGTAAATCTCAATATCCACTGCAGAAGCAGAGCCGGAATAAACAGGATGCAAGCCATTGCCTGTTATGTCCACCTGAGAATCAAGGCGTCCCTCAACAGGAAACTTAATGCCAAAGACATTCAAAAGTCCTCTAACATCTGCTTTTTCCAAAGATACAGTAAGGTTATAGACCGGTTTTTTGAGATTGAATATCCGCACGGCATGCGGAAACTTTATGATTCCCTCTGCCTTGTGTCTTGTATGTTCTGTCTCGGCTTTAAGGTTTTTTATACGCAGGAGATTTTTTCTGTAGGAAATCTCACCCTCTACATCCCCGATAAGATAATCCTTCAAAGACGCTCTGGATACCTTAACTGCTCCTTCTATCAGAGGGTTATTGATCTTGCCTGTTACACTGCCTTCAAACCTACCGCTACCGGTCAGTTTTCTGAAATAAGGGGACATGAGGTCTCTAACGTCATCAGTAACAAGACTGCCATGAAAATCTATCGTCTTTGACGGGATATCAACATAGCCGTTAAACACGGAGCGGGAAGCATTGGTCTTAATCTCACCGTTAGAGATATAAACTATTTTGTTCTCTGCCCTGAAATCCCCTTTTATCTGCTTAATCCTTCCGAGCGGGTTATTAAAACCTTTCAGAGCTTTATACACGACCCAGCCTTCAGGGTTGAATTTCATGCCGGATGCAAAAAGCTCGCCTCTTACTTTGCCGTATGGGATTTTCACTTTTTTAATCTTTATAAGTTTCAGTGCCTCTGGGCTGTCAATATCAGAGAAGCTGACGCTCAGGGTATAAGGTTTAGCTTTTGGCACTTTAATAGAGGCTTCAAGCGTGGCGCTTCCTCCGTAGAGTTTGCCTTTCCCGTTCTTAAAGCTCATTATTCCATCTTCGTATATCACTTCGCATACAAGTTCATCCACCTTGATTCTGAAAAGGTTGCCGTTTTTAAGTCTTGCATCTGCGCTTCCCTTAAGAGCAGAGACATTGCCCTTAAGCCTGCCGTTGAAACTTATCCACCCTTCAAGAGGGTTTTTGGTTTTTGCCTTGACAAGTTCCATTAAAGTCTGAAGATAAAACTCTCCGCTGACTTCTATGTCCAGAAAAGGGTCTCTAATATTTTCAAACTTTACTGTTCCTTTGGCATGTACTGTGCCCTCACCTTCTTTTTTAAGCGAGAACATCTTTTTCAAGGAACTGACAAGCAAAGTTAAATCCACATGAAAATCGCCCTTGCCTCTTTTAGAGTAAAGACCGCTTGCCTGAACGCTTGACCCCTCGGATTTCAAATCAAGACTTCGGAACTCTACAGCATCCTTACTGACAATGGCATCACCTTTTAAACTGCTTCTAATCACCGGCAGGTCCTTTATAGCCAGAGCAAGCTCTGCTACGGAGAAACTCACCTCAGGTTGTTTTCTTACAATTACTTCTGCATTAATTTCTCTTGCGGTAATGATTGAATTGTATTTCTCATCGTAATAAGAAAGTTCTCCGTCTGCCACTGTAATGGCTTTTACGCGGACATTGACAATCTTTTTCTTACCTGTTCTGTACTTTTTGATATTTTCGAGTATTTCGCTGGTTTGCGCTCTATCTGTCCATAACTGGGGTGTTTTCAATACAATCCGCTTTATATCCACATGCCTTTTAAAAATGCCTGAAAGCCCAATATATACTTTTGCCTTATCGGCTGCAAAGACCCTGTTGCCGTCCTTATCGAATGCCTTAATGCCTCTTGCCTCCAGAAACAGCGGCAGGAGGTTTACATAAATTCTCTGTGCTATCACCTGGCGGTCTGTTGCAGCACTGAGTTCTGAAAGGATAACTTTTTTAAGCAAATTTGATATGTAAGGTCCGCGGAGGGTAAAGAACACCGTTGCTACTACAACCACGATGACTAAACCAGCTATAATCTTTTTTTTTGAAGCCTTTGAAAGGCCCATACAGCGAAGACCCTTTTTAAAAGTTTTGTCTTATAGTATACATAAAGGGAAGCGCTTATGCCCTACTCGTATCTCAAGGCGACAATAGGGTCATAATGAGCGGCTTTCCTTGCAGGATAGACACCGAAGAATACTCCGACTGCAACTGAAAACAAAAACGCAACAGCAACAGACCACCATGCAAGATGGGTGGGTAGAAAATCAATGAAATAGGGGATGCCGACAGAAAGGACACTTCCGAATATAATACCGAAAGTGCCGCCTATAAGACTCAATGTCACAGCCTCTACAAGAAACTGCATAAGTATATCCACATTTTTTGCTCCAAGAGCCTTTCTTATGCCGATTTCCCTTGTGCGCTCCCTAACTGAAACAAGCATTATATTCATTATCCCTATACCGCCGACCAGGAGAGATATGGCTGCAATTCCGGCAAGCACAGCAGTCATTATGTTCAGTATCTTGCCCATAACGGCAAGCATCTCATCCTGACTGAGTATCGTAAAGTCCTCCTTTCCGGCATGCCTTTTTATGAGTATTCTTTTGATATCCTCCTTTGCCTTGTCTATGAGTTCAGCATCTCTGACTTTCACTGTAATATTGAAAAGCCAGTCTGTATCGAACAGTTCTTTTGCAGCTGTAACCGGCACGAAAACGACATCATCTATATCAAACCCCAGAGCAACACCTTTAGGTGCCATAACACCCACCACCCTGTATTTTGCATCTCCTATCGTGACCTTTGCACCAAGGGGGTTTAAATCTCCGAGTATTTCCTTCTTTACTGTTCTTCCGAGTACGCATACCCGTCTGTCCCCTTCGATATCAGACTGGGAAAGTGGTCTGCCGACCGCTATTTTAAGGTTTCTCACATCAAAATACGTTTCTGAGACACCGACTATGTATGTATCCCTGCTCTTTGCACCGTGTTTTATCCATGAAGTGCCAACTATCACAGGCACGGCATGAAGCACGCTGCCTGAGCGCTTCTCTATCAGAACGGCATCCTCATAGGTAAGTTTTCTTACAGCAGATGTCCCCATGTGCATACCGCCTTCTTTTGCTGTCTTTCCCGGCACTACTACAAGTATGTTCGAGCCCAGCTCTCCAAGTTCTTTCTTGATATAACGTCTTGCGCCCTCTCCTATTGAGACCAGAAGAATAACAGCCGATACACCAATAATCACCCCCAACATCGTAAGGATAGACCTCACTTTGTTTGTAAAAAGCGAGTCTTTTGCTATTCTTACAGTCTCAATAACGTCCATGGAAACAGACCCCGTCTTTTATGGTAACCACTCTGCGCGCCTTCTCTGCAATATGGCTCTCATGCGTGACCATTATGATAGTAACCCCTTCTCTGTTCAGTGCGGAAAAAATCTCCATTATTTCTGCGCCAGAGCGGCTGTCGAGATTACCTGTAGGCTCGTCCGCCAGAATAATAGCCGGATTGTTAACCAGTGCCCTTGCTATGGCAACCCGCTGCTGTTCGCCTCCTGAAAGCTCACTCGGATTATGCTCTTCTCTTCCTGAAAGCCCTACCTTCTCAAGAAGCGAAAGCGCCCTCGCCTTCCTTTCTTTTGAAGAAACCCCGCTGTAAAGCAGCGGAAGTTCCACATTCTTCCACGCAGGAAACCTCGGAAGCAGATTGAAGTTCTGAAATACAAATCCGATTTTGCTGTTCCTTATCTCTGCAAGCTCGTTATCAGTCTTTCTGCTGACATCTACGCCTTCAAGCAGATATTGCCCCTCAGTCGGCCTGTCAAGACAGCCTATGATATTAAGAAGTGTTGACTTGCCTGAACCTGAAGGTCCCATAATAGCCACAAACTCGCCTTTTTCAACCACAAGGTCTATGCCTTTTAAGACTTCCACTGTAAGTTTCGGAAGGGCATAGGACTTCTTGATACTCTTAAGTTCAATCATCGAGACTGTTACTCCCTCTCTGTCAGGAGAAAGAAATGGCTGCAAGGCTTGTTTATTTTATAACCTTTAACCTTACCCAGTCCTGAAGTCCAGGGACGTCGGGATTAAATATCACTTCATCGGCTTCTTCAACACCAGAAATCACCTGTGTATATGTCCAGTCGGAAAGCCCGGTCTTTATCTCCTTAAGTCTTGCTCTTGAGCCCTCTTTTACATATACGAATTTTTTGCCCTCTCTTTCCATCACCGCCTGTGATGGAAGCACCAATGTGTTTTTTACCTCTTCGACTACGATTTCAATATCAGCCGACATGCCTGGCTTTAGGACTACATCTTTATCCTTAAATCTTGTTCTGACTTCAAAGGTTCTTGTCTCGTGTTTTCCTCCTAACACCACTGGAGATATCATGTAAACCTCACCGTGAAATGTTCTGCCCGGGTAGGCATCCATAGTTATAACGACCTTCTGCCCTGTTTTTACTTTTCCCACATCCGCCTCATCCACAAACGCTTCTATATAAAGCGACTCGGTAGATATCACAGTTGCCACAAGTGCACCCTTCATAACTGTCTCTCCGAGTTTGACAGGTCTTGATGCAACGACTCCTGAAATCGGCGATTTCAGAAACGAGTATTCATAATTGAGTTCTGCCAGTGCAAGTGCGTTTTCAGCCTCTCTGACCGCTGCTTCGCGTGCTGCTATCTCCTCTGCCTTTGCACGAAGCTGCCCCCTGCCTGAAAGGGCTGACTCATAATTAGCCTGTGCAACCTCATAGTCCCTTTCTGCGCGGTCAAGCTCTGCCTGCGAGACATACCCTTTCTTCTTAAGCTCCCTGAGTCTGTTCAGTCTGTCCTTTGCCTCTTTAAGGTTTGCCTCTGCTTTCTGGATATTAGCCTCTACTTCTGTCCTAAGTGGCTCAAACACAGCCTTTACCTCATCCAGAGCAGCTCTGGCTTTCTTAAGTGACGCACGTGACAATTCAAGATTAAGATATGCCTCTTCAGGGTCAAGTTCTGCTATCATAGAACCTTCTGTAACCACATCCCCTTCTTTTACATATAATCTGGAGATTCTGCCAATCCTCTGCGCTGTAACCTTTACTTCTTTGTCGGATTTTATTGTGCCTGTTGATGTAGCAGTTACCGTAATTGCAAGGTCCTGACGCACCACAGGCACAGTCTTTACCTCAATAGAATGGAACACCTTCTTTGAGACAAAAAACAGCATTACACCTGCTGTAAACAGCAATATCCAGAAGATACTCTTTCTGTAAAACCTCATATTATTTTTTCCAGAAACGGGGCACGAAAAGTATAATCACTGTATAGATTTCAAGCCTCCCAGCGAGCATACAGAAAGCAAGAATCCACTTCCCAGCCATAGGCAGAGAGGAGTAATTGTCCGTAGGACCTGCATCACCAAGAGCAGGACCCACATTGCTCATTGCAGAGACTACGGTTGAGGCGGATGTAACCATGTCCACGCCAAGAGCAGTCATAACCAGGGTTGCAACAACGCAGATGATTAAAAACAAAAAGAGAAAGCCCCAGATGCTTCCAAGCACCTCTTTCCTGAGGGACTTACCGTCAAGCTTCACTGTTGTAACCGCATGCGGATGTATTAGTTGATACAGTTCCCTGTAACATTGTTTCAGCATAAGAAGCACTCTTACTTGTTTCATTCCACCGCCTGTTGAGCCTATCATTCCACCGAAAAACATAAGAACCACAATAAGCATTCTGGCAAACGGAGCCCACCTTTCGTAATCAGCAGTGGTATACCCTGTAGTGGTCATGATGGAGACTGCCTGAAAAGAGGCATATCTTAAAGACTCGAAAACAGAAGCGTACAGTGTCCCAAACGTGCTGAAAGCTATGAAGACAATAGCAGCCAGGGTTACGGTCAAATAGAACTTGAACTCGGTGCTTTTCCAGAATCGTGATACATCACCCTTAAACGCATAGAAATAAAGGGAGTAATTCACACCGGCAAGGAACATGAATACTGTGCACACTGTGTCTATAAACGGACTTTTGAAATAGGCTATGCTTGCGTTTTTTGTCGAGANCCCGCCGGTAGCCAGCGTGGTAAAGGCATGGCAGACCGCATCATAAACATCCATGCCGCCGATGATATAGAACACAACGGCTGTTGCGGTCAAAGATGCGTATATATACCACAATGCTTTGGCAGTGTCTATGATTCGGGGTCTCAGTCTGTCAACGGTAATCTCTGGCACCTCTGCCTTGAAAAGCTGCATTCCGCCTGCACTCAGAAAAGGCAGTATAGCCAGGGCAAACAGTATTATGCCCATGCCTCCTACCCACTGCGTAAGACTTCGCCAGAATAGTATGCCCTTAGGCAGTGCCTCTATATCGGTAATCACTGTTGCACCAGTGGTGGTAAAACCGGCAATTGCCTCAAAATAAGCATCAGTAAAGGAGCTCAAACTCCCTGACAGGATATACGGAAGACAGCCGAAAAAGCTTACTGCCAGCCAGCTTATGGTAACAACGCCGAAGACATCCCTGTGCCTTAATTCCTCTTTGCCACGATGCCGGGTAAAGAAATACAGCACTGCACCAGACATAAGCGTCAGAAAGGACGAAACAACAAGCGGTTGTAAATCACTCTGGGAATAGACTATTGAAACAACAACAGGAGACAGCATAAACAGGGATATAAGCACAAGAACTGTCCCTGTAAGATTCAATATCAATGGGAAATTCATTTATGCCCGTCAAGTCTCATACGAGAAGTTTTTCTACATCCCGTATGGACTCTCTAAGTGTAAAGATTATTAGTTTATCGCCTTCCTCTATCACATCAGCGCCGGAAGGAATCGTTATTTTCTCATCCCTCATAATTGCACCTACAACAGCCGATTTCGGCAGCTTTGCGTTTGCAAGTGTCTTTCCCCTGAATTTTGAACCTCTTCCCACCCTTGCCTCGATTATCTCTGCCCTGTCCTCTGCTATAGCGGTAAGAGAAAGTATATCCCCCCGCCTTACATATTTCAATATAGAGCTGGCTGTTATAAACCGCGGGCTTAAAACCGTCTCAAGCCCGAGACCGTGGGCAAGGGAAAGGTAGTCTGTCCTGTTAACTATTGTAATGGTCTTTTTAGCACCAAGTCTTTTGGCAAGAAGCGATGCCATAATATTCAGTTCCTCGTTATTCGAGACCGAGACAAAGGCATCCATGTCTTTTATGTTCTCTTCGCGTAAAAGATTTTCATCTGAGCCGTCTCCATGAAGCACAATGGTTTTTCTCAGATTTTTGCTTACGTATTTACACCTTTGAGCATCTTTCTCTATAACCTTTACATCTGCCTTTGTCTCCATAGCCGATGCTACGTAATAACCGATTCTGCCGCCACCTACTATCATAATCTTTCTGGCAGGCTTTGCAGTAACTCCAAGGAAATCCATTACATCTCCCACTTCCCACTTCTTCACAGGCAGATAAATTACATCATCGGTCTTAATCTTGTCTTCGCCGGAAGGAATAATAACAGTGCCCTCCCTTTCGATTATGCCTATCAGGAATTTTTTGGAACTCCTGACACCGGTGAGATTCTTAAGTGGCACACCTGTCAGGGCAGAGCCTTTGGGCACTCTGAAGCCAATCACCTTTATAAGTCCGTCCTCGAACTCCTCTACGTCTGCGGCAAACGGTGTCTCAAGCAGTCTTATTATTGCTCTGGCTACCTCAAACTCCGGGCTAATGGCAGGGTTTATATCAAGATTCTCCTTGCTGAGGAGCTTTTCGTTCTTGAAATATTCCGGGTTTCTTATCCTTGCAATCTTTCTGGGGATGTTATACATTGCCTTTGCAAGCATGCAGGCTATCATGTTTGTTTCGTCGCTGTTGGTAACGGCAAGCAGTATGTCCGCCTTGTCCGCCCCTGCTTCCTTCAACCCGGAAGGACTGCACCCGTCAGCCACAATAGTGGCGACATCAAGCTCATCGCTTATCCTGCTTAATTTCTGCGCATCCTTCTCGATAACGACCACATCAACAGCCTCCATCGCAAGAAATTTCGTTATCTGATAGCCTACTTCTCCAGCACCGACAATTATTACACGCATACGAAATTATAGCATATACAAGGGGAAGAGACGCCTCTCCAAAAGGGATTTTCGGAAGGTCAGTTGACGATATAATCAAATAACGTAAAAACAAACACAGTCACGCTTATGTATCCATTCATATTGAAAAAAGCCATATTAAGCCTGCTGAGGTCATTGACTTTTACAAGGGAATGCTCATATATAAAAAGCCCTGCTACAAGGAATATGCCGATCCAGTAAACTGTTCCAAGGTCGAAGATTATACCTGTCATAAAAAGAAAGCCCCATGTAAGAGCATGTAACAGTCTTGAAAGAACCAATGCCTTTTTTACCCCGAACCTTACTGGTATGGAGTAGAGACCATGGGATTTGTCGAATTCCAGATCCTGAAGCGCATAAAGTATGTCGAATCCCGGAAGCCAGCACACCACAGCAAGTGCAAGCGGAAGTATCTCTACGTCGAACGTGCCACGGATAGCTATCCATGCACCAACAGGAGCGGCTGACAGCGCCACTCCCAGAACAAAATGCGATGCCCATGTAAACCGCTTTGTGTAGGAATAAAGCACGATGACTGCAATGGCGACGGGAGAAAGCTTAAAACACAAAGGGTTCAGCATGTATGCCGCCAGAACAAATACGCTAAGAGACAAAAGAGAAAAAACCAGTGCGTCCCTGACCTTTACTTTTCCTGAGGGCAGTTCCCTGCCTTTTGTCCTTGGATTGGCAGCGTCTATCTTCCGGTCAATAATCCTGTTGAAACCCATTGCCCCAGACCTTGCACCGACCATTGCAACCGTAATCCAAAATATCTGTCTCAACGAGGGAAGACCGTCAGCAGCAATTATCGCAGATGTCAGGGCAAAAGGAAGTGCAAAAACAGAGTGAGAAAACTTTATCATTCGCAGATAAAGCTCAATGCGCCTAAACATACCCTATTTTATCCTTGGCTTTCCTTTCACTGAGCATGTTCACGATGGGAAAAGAAGATACAAACAGGATTAAAGCACAAAACATCCTTACAATTCTTATATCTATTCCATAAACAGGGACATGAATAATACCCTCGAAAATAGCATACAGAATAAAACTTAAACCGGCAAGAATCAATCCCCTGTGCCTTCTGCCCATAATGTAATAAAGGTTAAACATTGCTATGCCGTTTAGGATTGCACTGTTGTATCCGAAACTGACACGCCCTATCTTCTCGACATCTTCCACATCAATTATACCTGATACATAGAGTAAAAGGTATCCTGAGAATATGAAAACAGGCATTATCCTGAACTTAAGCTTCGTTGGCAGCCTGAATATCAGAAAATCAACAGCTGCCTGAAAGAAAAACACATTCGCCACAACAGAAAGCATATCCGAAAGACTTCTCAATATCACGCCTTGGCTCATTAACAGCCCGTTAACAAATACCAAGTCTATTGCAATAGCCGTGCCTTTGGAAAATGAAAACGCAATAAGCATAAAAAAGGCGTCTTCAAACTGAGAGCCACTCGCCCTACCCCTTGCTTTTAAAAAGACCATGAACATTAGATAAAAGCTTAGACAGTAAATCAGAGTGACCACCAGCATATTAATAACTTTACTACAACCCAAACCGATTTACAACTTGAGATGGTTTTTACGCCTTTCGCTGAAATAAGTTGCAATTTTTTATAGGTGCCCTATGATTTAAATCATAGTCAAAGAGTTTTTCCTGCATGTATATTCTGGATAAACTTCAATACCAGAAAGGAGGGTTTCATGGAAACAGGGGACAAAAAACATTTTGGGGGTGCTGGCACAGGGTATCTGAAAGTGCTGTTTATACTCTTTTTCGCTCTCTGCATGCCCGCACTTGCCGCAGGTAGTGAATGTATTGACTGTCACAGAAACGTCACACCCGGGATTGTCACTCAATATCTCTCCGGGAAGATGGGTAAAATGGGGTTTGACTGCTCTATATGCCACGGCTCTGAGCACAAGACGGCAGAGGACTCAAAACTTGCCAAACTTCCCACACCAGAGACCTGTGCTGGATGCCACAGCAAACAGGTAAACGAATACAAAGGGGGCAAGCACAGCCTTGCATGGATAGCGATGAAGGCCATGCCCATGTGGGCTCACCAGCCTACGCAGATAGTAGGCGAAGGCTATAAAGGCTGCTCCGGCTGCCACAAAATCGGGCTGAAAGACGAAACCGAAATAAAAGAATACCGGTACGGCAGTGGTGCCTGCGACTCATGTCACACAAGACACAGCTTCTCCAAAAAAGAAGCACAAGACCCAAGAGCATGCCAGACATGCCATATGGGATTCGACCATCCGCAGTGGGAAATGTGGTCAACATCAAAGCACGGGACAATCTGGCAAATCGAAGGCAGTGAAAGCACCCGCGCTCCAGTGTGCCAGACCTGCCACATGCCAGAGGGCGACCACAACGTAATGACTGCATGGGGCTTCCTCGCACTGAGACTTCCTGAAGACGATGAAGAATGGCTTAAAGACAGGGTGACAATACTTCAGGCACTCGGAGTACTGGACGAACAGGGCAACCCTACTGCACGCCTTGATGTAGTAAAGGCAGGCAAGGTGGCAAGACTCACAAAGGAGGAGTTTACAGCGCAGAGAGAAAAGATGATAAAGGTCTGTGCCTCCTGTCACGGTGTATCCTATGCAAAAGCCCAGCTTGAGGCAGCAGACGAGATAATAAAAGAGGTAGACCGTATCTTTGCAGAAGCCATAAGAATCGTTCAGGGGCTTTACAAAGACGGGATACTCAAAAAGCCAGCCGGCTGGGACTTTGCACCTGACCTCCTTCAGTTTTACGAAGCAAAAAGCTCTGTAGAGCAAGACCTCTATCTCATGTTCCTTGAATACAGGATGCGCGCATTCCAGGGAGCTTTCCACGCAAACCCTGACTACATGCACTGGTACGGCTGGGCACCTATGAAGGAAACCTTAGCAAGAATAAAAGAAGAAGCTGAAAAAATGAGAAAAACTCACTGACGGCCTCTAAAATAACACTACACCAAGGGGGCATCCCTCTGCCCCCTTGCCCCCCCTTTTTAAAAAAGGCTCCACCCCTTATAATTGCCGTATGAGGATACTTGCAGGAATATTCCTCTGCTCCTTCACCGCCATTTCATTCGAGATAGCCCTGACAAGAATATTCTCCATCTCCCTCTGGTATCACTTCGCCTTCATGATCGTAAGCATCGCAATGCTCGGTATCGGAGTCAGCGGTACAGTGCTCTCCCTTTATCCAAAACTGAAAAACAGCAAAAATCTTGGCATCTATGCCCTCCTCCTTTCATTATCCGTATCCTTAAATTACACGATTGCAAACTTCATTCCTTTTGACCCTGTAAGGCTTTCATGGGATAAGATCCAGATACTTTACATCGGTGTTTACTACATTGTTTTATGCATTCCGTTCTTTTTCTTCGGGCTGATTGTGTCGGCTTCGTTTGTTGAATTCAGTGAAAAATCAGGTTCTATCTACGGTGCCGACCTTCTTGGCGCAGGAACAGGCTCAATCGCAGTAATACTGCTTATGTCTTTCTTAAGCCCTGGACAGACTGTTTTTGCCGTAGCCTCAAGCGCTGCCTTAGGCGCATTAATCATGGGCAGGAAAAAAGCAGCAGCAATACTCATAATCCTTAACATATCAATTCTTCTTCTAAATCCTGATTTCATACGCATAAGGATGTCTCCTTACAAAGGGCTTCAGCTTGCACTTAAATATCCGGGTGCAAAGCACATAAAAACCTATTACAGCGGGTTCTCAAGAGTAGATGTATTCGAAAGCCCTATGGTCAGGTTTGCACCGGGGTTAAGCCTTAAATACCTTGACCCCCTTCCAAAGCAGATAGGCCTTTCAGTTGACGGCTCTGACATAAACGCCATAACAGAGGGGACAGCGGAATTTTTAAGGTATCTTCCCTCTGCGCTTGCTTATGAAATCAAAAAACCCAAAGATGTCCTCATAGTCGAACCCAAAGGCGGACTTCCTGTTCTCGTTGCCAGACAGTATGGAGCAGAAAACATCTACAACGTGGAGTCAAACCCCTTGATTGTAGATGTCATAAAAAACGACTTCAAAGAGTTCTCCGGCTTTATATACAACAAAAACACATGGAAAGGACTTGCACGAAGCTGGCTTAAAGGCAGGGAAACGACCTTTGACATTATTGACATTTCTCTTATGGGAGCCGTGCCCTCCGGATTGTTCGGAATATCCGAAGACTACAGGTTTACAGTGGAAGCCTTTAAGGAATATTTTTCGCACTTAAAGCCAGACGGAATTCTGAGTGTGTCCCTTTTTATCCTGCCTCCGCCAAGAACAGAATTCCGGCTTCTTAACACTGTTCTTCACACTATGGAGGAGACAGGGATAAAAAACACTCATAATCACATCGCTGCCATCAGAAGCTGGGGAAGCATATGCATGCTCTTTAAGAATTCCGCCTTTTCCCAAGAGGAAATAAACACAATAAAGGACTTCTCGGCAAAAAGAAACTTCGACCTCATATACTACCCCGGGATAAAAGAAAACGAAACGAATATATACATAAAGACGCCCTCACCCCATTATTACGATGCATTCAAAAGAATTATCACGAAAGATTCGTTCAGGAAAGACTATATCTTCAACATAAAGGAAGTGCATGACGACAGCCCCTTTTTCCATTATTATCTGAAACTTAAAAACCTGAAGGAAATTTACAGGCTGACAGGCAGAAAATGGCAGTATTTTATTGAGGAAGGCTACCTGCTCCCGATTGTATTCATACAGGTGATTATTCTCAGCTTGATTCTCTTAATATTGCCTGTTGCAGCTAAACGGAGGAAACGCAATTTTTCCGTTTTCAGTCTAACTTATTTTGCTTTTCTTGGCACAGGTTTTATGTTCATAGAAGTGCCTCTTATACAGAAAATGATTCTTCCGCTTGAAAACCCTTCTTATGCAGTGGCAACGGTTCTGGCATCTGTTCTTATAAGTTCCGGCTTGGGCAGTCTGTTAAGCCAGAGATTTTCACATCTCAGAAGTTTCTACATGGTGGCTTTGCTCTCAATTGCCGTAATTCCTTACGGTTTTCTGCTTTCTTATTTTATTGAGGGCATATCCGCACATTCCATGCCTGTTAAGACCATGTTTTCGTTCATTGCAATAATGCCTGCCGGGCTTTTGATGGGCATCCCTTTTCCCCTTGGGATGAGAATTCTCGGACAAAAGAACCCGTCTTTTATTCCCTGGGCATGGGCAGTGAACGGATGCTTCTCTGTGCTTGCGCCGATACTTGCAGTAATGCTTGCCATGGCAGTAGGGTTTAAATGGGTTTTCATGCTCGGTGCATTGATGTATGCACTGGCATTTGTTGTGCTAAAGAAGTCTATTTCCGCGCCTCGCCTATCATAGGCACAAAGGAAACCCCTCCCATCTGTTTAAGCTCAAGGTCTTCTTTTTTCTTCGTCACAAGTGTAAGGGTCTGGAAATAAACCGTCCTGCCCAGAGGGATTATGAGCCTTCCGCCTTCCTTCAGTTGTTTAATAAGAGGCGGGGGAATGTGGTTTGCAGAGGCGGTTATTATTATGGCGTCAAAAGGTGCATACTCCTGCCAGCCGAAATATCCGTCTGCATGTTTTACCTTTATGTTTTTATACCCCAGTTCTTTAAGTCTTTTTTCAGCTTCTTCCGCAAGCCTTTGTCTTATTTCTATTGTATAGACCTCTTTGACTATCTCCGCAAGCACTGCTGCCTGATAACCTGAGCCTGTTCCTATCTCAAGCACCCTGTCGTCAGGTTTTAGATTAAGTGCCTCTGTCATAAGAGCAACAACATATGGTTGAGAAATAGTCTGCCCTTCGCCTATAGGCAGGGGATAATCTCCATACGCCTTGTCTTTATAAAACGCAGGCACAAAGAGATGCCTTGGAATCTTTGCCATGGCGTCAATAACCCTCTTGTCCTTGATGCCTCTGCCTTTTATGTCATGCTTTATCATCTGTTTTCGCTTTTGCGTATAAACGTCTTCAGAACGCGCAGACACCGCAGGGAAAAACAACCATAAAACAAGGAAAACGCTGATATATCTCAATAAGTTCATAGTCCCCCCTCGAAGACCGAAGTGCCATGCGGTCCGATTAAAACAATCTCTCTTATATCAGCCTTAAGGCTTAATATTATTTCTGGTCTTTCAGGGTCGTTACTCATTACCCTGACTGTTTTAATGACTTTGCCTTTCCTTCCGGTAGTATCAAACCTTGCGGTTATAGTGCTTTTCTCTCCGGGTTTCAGGCGGCTTGAACCAGCCACCGCAGCAGTGCACCCTCAGGAAGGCTTTAAACCCAGTATCAGGAGGTCTTCTGTCCCTGTGTTCATGAACTCAAATGCATATTCCAGACTGACGCCCTGCTCCACTTTACCGAAATCATATGCAACACTTTCAAACACTATGGAAGGCTGAGCATAAACCAAGGCAGGGAACGATATGAGCAGTAGCAGAACGAATTTCTTCATTAAAAGGATTATATCATGGCTTAAACGGTTTTTCCTCAATAATCACATACTTTTTCGGGTTTGAAAGCTCTCCCTGTTTTCTTTTATAGTAATAAGTTACGGTAATGCAGGACTCCATAGTCATAAAAGGCGCAAGGGAACACAACCTTAAAAACATCAATATTGCCATCCCTAGAAACAAGATAACCGTTATCACAGGACCTTCAGGCTCAGGAAAGTCTTCTCTTGCCATAGACACCATATATGCAGAGGGCCAAAGGCGGTATGTGGAAAGCCTTTCTGCATATGCAAGACAGTTTCTCGAACAGCTTCAAAAACCCGATGTTGACTATATCGAGGGGCTTTCACCCTCGATAGCCATCAACCAGAAGACGGTTACAAAAAGCCCCCGTTCTACAGTAGGAACTATAACTGAAATCTACGACTACATGCGTGTGCTTTACACACGGATAGGCAAGCCCTTCTGCTACAGGTGCGGCTCGCCGATAACAACTCAGGATATAGAAAGCATTATTAACACGGTTATGGCTCTTCCGGCAGGAAGCCGGCTTCAGATACTCTCGCCCATTATAAGGGACAGGAAAGGCGAATACAGAAAAGAGCTCGGACAGATGCGGGCAGAAGGCTTTGTAAGGGCAAGAATAGACGGCAGTATGATGGACCTCACACAGGATATAACACTGAAAAAACACAAAAGGCACACTATCGAGATAGTCATTGACAGGCTCATTATAAAACCCAATATTGCAAGGCAGTTGAGAACTGCCATAGAGACCGCTCTCAGATACTCTGATACAGTGATAATCAACCTTATAGATGACGGTAAGGACATCCCCTTAAGCAGGACAATGGCATGCCCCAAATGCGGAATAAGCTACCCTGAGATAACCCCGAGATTTTTCTCCTTTAACAGCAGGCTGGGTGCATGCGAGGCCTGCAACGGACTTGGCTTTCAGGACATCGAAGAGGATGCAGAAGAGATATTAGAGGAGAGACAGTGCAAAATATGCGGCGGGCTGAGACTGAAAAAAGAAGCACTGAACGTAAGGATAGAAAACCTGAACATAGGCGAATTTTCACGGATGTCTGTCAGTGAAGCCATGTCATTTGTAAACAATCTAAAGCTGACCGAAAGAGAACAGATAATTGCATCAAGGGTTCTGAAAGAAGTAAAAGACAGACTCAGCTTTCTTAAGAAAGTCGGTCTTGACTATCTCACGCTGGACAGACCCTCGCTTACGCTCTCCGGTGGGGAAGCGCAGAGAATAAAACTTGCCACGCAGATGGGTTCTTCTCTTACAGGAGTCCTGTATGTTCTTGACGAGCCGAGCATAGGGCTTCATCCAAGAGATTGCACAAGACTGCTTGAAAGCATCTCAGCCATAAGAGACAGCGGAAATACTGTAATCATAGTAGAGCACGATGAAGAGACCATTCGCTGGGCTGACCATATAGTGGATATGGGTCCGGGTGCAGGGCTTAAAGGCGGATGGGTCGTTGCATCCGGAACACCCGCAGAGATACAGGAAAACAAACGCTCCATTACAGGAAAATATCTCAAAGGAACATTAACAATCCCGCTTCCACCAAAAAGAAGGACACCTTCTGACTTTATCGAGATTAAAGGAGCTGAAGCATTTAATCTTAAAAACATAGACGTAAAAATCCCCCTCGGAGTGTTCACATGCGTTACAGGTGTTTCAGGCTCAGGCAAAAGCACTCTTGTATTTGAAATCCTTTATAAGGCACTTAAGAGAAAGCTTTTCGAAAGCAATATATTACCGGGCAAGCATAAAGCCATAATCGGTATTGATAAGATAGACAAGGTAATCTGTGTAGAACAGGCACCCCTTGGAAGAACACCCCGCTCAAACCCTGCTACATACACAGGCGTGTTTACGCTTATAAGAGACCTTTTTGCCCATCTGCCTGACTCCAGAGTCAGAGGCTACAGGGCATCAAGGTTCAGTTTTAATCTGACAGGAGGCAGATGCGAGGCATGCCGCGGAGAAGGCATGAAAAAAGTCGAAATGCACTTTCTGCCGGATGTGTATATCCCGTGTGATGTATGCAAGGGAAAAAGATACAACAAAGAAACCCTTGACATAAAATACAAAGGGAAGACCATTGCGGATGTTTTGTCCATGACGGTTTCAGAAGCGCTTCAGTTTTTCAGTCCGATACCGGCACTCAGGCAGAAGCTTGAACTCATAGAAGACGTCGGATTGGGCTACATCCAGCTCGGACAGCCTGCACCTACCCTGTCAGGCGGAGAAGCACAAAGAGTCAGACTTTCTAAAGAACTCACAAAAAAACAGACAGGAAAAACCCTCTACATACTGGATGAGCCAACCACAGGGCTTCATTTCGTGGACATCGAAAAACTCCTCAATGTCATTGATAGCCTCGTAAACAGGGGCAATACCGTAGTGGTCATAGAACATAACCCGGATGTGGTAAAATCAGCAGACTACATTATAGACCTTGGACCTGAAGGTGGCGAACAAGGTGGAAGAGTAGTCGCAACCGGAACTCCTGAAGAGGTAGCTATGGTATCGTCTTCGCACACAGGAAGGGTTCTGAAGACTAAACTTTCATTAAGCCGGATAAGAGTAGCATGAAAGGGTCACGGACCCATTCAAAAGGGTCACAGACCCACTCAAAAGGGTCACAGACCCATCCAAAGGGGTCACAGACCCGCTTAAACTATTTTATGATGAAGACACTCCTGGTGTTTTTCATCGCCACAGCTGTGTTTATTCTTTCCTGCACACAGCAGAAAGAAAAGCTCTACAGAAAAAGCTCTATTATTATGGACACGCTGGTAAACATAACCGTTGTGTCCGACTCCGAAGAGAAAGCTGAAAATGCAATAGACCAGGCATTCGAGGAGATAAGAAAACTCGAAAAATTATTGAACTTCTGGACAGAAGACAGCGACATCGCAGCAATAAATAAAAATGCCGGCATAAAACCAGTGAAGGTCTCCCCTGAGACAATTGATATAATAGAGAAGGCGCTTTTTATATCAGAGAAAACCCGCGGGGCATTCGACCCAACCATAGGTCCTGTCATCAGGTTGTGGGATTTCAGAAAAAAGACAAAGCCGGATGAAAGCACACTTAATAAAATCCTCGATTTTGTCGATTATAAAGAAATAGAGATGGACAAAGAAAAACATACTGTCTTTTTAAAGAAAAAGGGGATGTCATTTGACACAGGCGGGATAGCCAAAGGCTATGCTGCTGACAAGGCAGTAAGCGTGCTTAAATCAGCAGGGATAAAAGCCGGTCTTGTTGCAGTCGCCGGCGACATAAAAGCCTTCGGACTAAAACCCGACGGCACACCGTGGCGCATAGGCATAAGAAACCCAAGGGCAAAAAGCAAAAAGGACGACATAATGGCAGTCATAGGGCTTGAGGATGAGGCAATCTCCACCTCAGGAGACTACGAAAGATTCTTTATTGAAGATGGAGTAAGATACCACCACCTTCTTAATCCTAAAACAGGCTATCCGGCTCAGGGATGCCAGAGCGTATCAATTATCACAAAAGACGCTGTGTTTACAGACGGGTTTTCCACAGGAATTTTTGTCCTTGGTCCTGAGGAAGGCATAAAAGTGCTTGAGGAGTTAGGGTTTGAAGGAATAATCGTAGACAAGGATGGCAGGATAATCGTCACTGACGGGATAAAAAAAAGGATCCAGTGGAAGGTCAATCCCATAGAATAATGCTTGACTTAATTACAATTTCTGGTATATTTATTGTATGGGTCATAAGAACATTCTGATATTTAACGAAAACGCCGAAGAAAGGCAGCGGCTGGCAGAACTTCTGCGCGCCGAAGATTTCACAGTATTCGACACCCCCCGTGTCCTTGAAGCAATCCACATCCTCAAAAACAATGATATCAATATGGTGCTTGCCAGCCAGAACTTAAACGGGATGGAAAGTGGAGAGTTCAGGGAACTGGTGGAACACGTGCGTCCGGGTGTAAGCGTCCTGTTCGTCGGACAGTTATCCGATGGAAACAGCCTGGCAATCAGTCAGGAAGGATTCAAACAGTTCCTTCAGGACGCTATCAGGTCGGAAACCTCACTGCGCCGCGAAATAAAAGACCTCAAACACTTCTTCTTTTCTTTTGCAGACCGCCTTATTCAAATCTTTGAAGTCAACAACAGGTTCTTCTTCAACAACGACCACCTTGTAGCTGAGATGGCACGCAAGATTGCCGTCAAGATGGGGCTTGAAGAGGAACTCGTAGAGGCTGTGCAGATAGCCGCCCTTTTAAAAGACATCGGTAAGGTAGGAATTCAACGCCAGCTTCTTGAAGACACAAAAAGGCTTAATCAGGAAGAACTCACATCCATAAAAACACATCCGATTAATACCGTGCAGATACTGAAGCAGATAAATTTCCCATGGAATGTGGATTCCATAATCGCCCAGCACCATGAAAACTACGATGGAAGCGGTTACCCCCTCGGTCTTAGAGGAAGAGAGATATCCCTTGGAGCACGCATCATTCACATAGCAGACTCATATATCGCAATGACCACTGACAGACCTTACAGAAAGGCTATACCAAGACACGAAGCCATACAGGAAATAGTCAAAAAAGCAGGAACTCATTTTGACCCTGAAATAGTAGAAGTCTTTTTATCAGTTATAAAAGAAGAAACTCCCCAGAAAATCAAGAGACGGTCTATCCTTCTGCTTGAGCGGCAACCTACTATAACAGCACTTATAAGACTAAGCGTAGATGTAAATGACGTTGATATATTACACGCATCAAACACTTTTGATGCAGTGCGCATTATGAAGCAGACACCGCCTGACCTTGTTATCGCAGATGTAGAAATGCTCGACAAAAGCACATTCTTTAACTTCTACAAAACCATTTACGAAATTCCGGCTGTTCGCAACATACCGTTCATATTCATCCTGCCTGACAAGGACTATCCAAGACACTTTAACGGCAAGAAGGTCAGCTACATAGTGTCACCATTAGACCTTGGAGAGCTGACATCCACCATAAACAGCATACTCGCAGGAGAGCGCGCACCAGAAGAGCCTCCAGAGGAGGCAAAAGGACTTTCAGGAACGCTCGAAGACTTCAGTCTTGCTGATATCATCCAGATTTTGAATCTCGGGCTCAAGACCGCAAAGGTGGAACTGACCAGAAACGGACAGAAAGGCGCTATCTATCTTCTGAACGGAAAGGTCGTACACGCATCAGTAGGAGATTTGCAAGGTAAAGACGCATTCTTTGAGATGTTCGGATGGGATAAGGGTATGTTCCGCATAATCCACGGATTGACCACCCCTGAAGTCAATATAAACATAGACACCATGCATCTGCTTCTTCAGACCGCCAGATTAATAGACGAAAAAAGAATACGGTCATACGGCTAAAAACAATTTCACAATTTCCTCATTGATGCTATAATTTCTTTAATCATGTTACGGAAAACGATTATATTTCTCTTCTTCCTTGTAATTGCGTTATTACCCACCGCTGGTATTTCGGCAGAAAAACAACAAAGAGAGGTCATTGTCATTACCGTAGATGGAATCATCAATCCTGTCTCTGATGAATTCATAAGCAAGAGCATAACCAAGGCTAACGAGAGAAAAGTTGAAGCCATCGTAATAGAGCTTGACACTCCCGGCGGACTTGACACATCCATGAGAAGCATCATCAAGAGCATTCTTGGAAGCGAAGTGCCTGTAGTGGTCTTTGTTCATCCGAGCGGGGCAAGGGCAGCATCAGCAGGAGCGTTCATAACCATTGCAGCTCATATAGCAGCCATGGCACCGCAGACAAACATAGGTGCGGCACACCCTGTAGGAATCGGTGAAAAAATGGATAAAGCCATGGTTGAAAAGGTAACAAACGATGCCGCTGCCTATATGAAATCCCTCGCAAAAAAACGTGGAAGAAACACCAAATGGGCAGAGGACGCCGTCAGAAAAAGCATCTCTTCCACCGCAGACGAAGCACTCAAGGAAAACGTCATAGACCTTATTGCAAACAACATAAACTCATTACTTAGGGACATTGACGGAAAAAAAGTCCAGACAGTCGTAAGCGAAAAAGTCCTAAGGACAGCAGGAGCCACTGTAATAAGGGAAGAGATGGGGCTAAGACACAAAATACTTGATTTCATAAGCAATCCCAATGTGGCTTATGTACTTATGCTTCTCGGCTTTTACGGACTCTTCTTCGAGCTTACAAACCCGGGAGCGATATTTCCCGGTGTCGTAGGCGGCATATGTCTTATACTGGCGTTCTATGCCTTCCAGACACTGCCTGTCAACTATGCAGGATTACTGCTCATAATACTTGCAATCATCCTGTTTATATTAGAGGTGCAGATAGTTTCCCACGGAGTGCTCACCATAGGTGGAATAATATCAATGGTCATAGGCTCCATAATGCTGTTTGAGACAGCCGGACCGTTTATAAGGCTCTCACTGTATACAGTGCTTCCTGCCGTCATACTGACCGCACTTTTTTTCACCGTGGTAGTGGGACTTATCCTGAAGGCGCATAGAAGAAGGCCGGTTACAGGTCTCGAAGGGCTTATCGAAGAGCAGGGGACAGCAATTACAGACATAACACCTGCGGGTGGAATGGTGTTGGTTCATGGAGAACGCTGGTCAGCGTACTCTGATGAGCCGATAGCAAAGGGAGAAAAGATAATAGTTGAGTCCGTTTCCGGACTCAAAGTAAAGGTCAAAAAGACCAACTTAAAGGAGGGTTAAGATGCCTGGACTCGGATCTTTTTCGCTGGGTATGATAGTCGTCGTTTTTCTCATTGTGTATTTCCTCTTTTCGGCAATAAAGATACTGAAGGAGTATGAACGTGGAGTGGTCTTCAGGCTTGGAAGGGTTATTCCCCTAAAAGGTCCCGGGCTTGTTATCATCATACCTGGTGTTGATAAGCTTGTAAGGGTAAGCCTGCGGACCGTAACAATGGATGTGCCTGCACAGGACGTAATAACAAGGGACAACGTCACCGTTAAGGTCAATGCAGTTGTTTACTTCAGACCCATAAACCCGATTAAAGCCATCACAGAAGTCGAGGACTTCTACTACGCCACAAGCCAGATAGCACAGACCACATTAAGAAGCGTTCTGGGACAGAGCCAGCTTGATGACCTTCTGACAAAAAGAGACGAGCTTAATGCACAACTTCAGCAGATTATAGACGAGCAGACCGAACCATGGGGTGTTAAGGTGTCAGTGGTTGAAGTGAAAAACGTTGACCTCCCGGAAGAGATGCAGAGGGCTATCGCAAAGCAGGCAGAGGCAGAAAGGGAAAGAAGGGCAAAGGTAATTCATGCGGAAGGAGAATTTCAGGCATCGCAGAGACTTGCAGATGCAGCAAAGATAATCGCAACAGAGCCTTCAGCCTTACAGCTTAGATTTCTCCAGACACTTACGGAGTTCGCCGCAGAGAAGAACTCAACGGTTGTATTCCCTCTGCCAATAGACATCATAAAACCGTTTATAGAAAGGGCTAAAGCAGACAAGCCTGAAAAGGCAACATAAGGAAAATTACCATTTTACAAGAGCTGACGCCCATGTGAGTCCGCCGCCGAACGCCTCCATGAGTATGTAGTCGCCGTCTCTTACCCTGCCCTGCCTTACTGCTTCATCCAGTGCAATGGGGACAGAGGCGGCTGACGTATTTCCGTATCTGTCAATGTTTATGAACACCTTGTCCATAGGAAGCTTCAGTCTTTTTGCAGTCGCCTGTATTATCCTCAAATTTGCCTGATGAGGGATGAGCAGAGAAAGCTCTGAAGGCTTAAGTTTGTTCTTTTTCAGTGTGTCCACAACAAGATTCTCAAGGGTCTTGACAGCGACTTTAAATGTTTCGTTCCCTTTCATTTTGATGTAATGAAGTCTTTTTTTGACCGACTCTTCAGAGGCAGGAATACTTGAACCGCCGGCAGGCACAAGCAGAAGGTCTCCGAATTCTCCATCCGAATAAATGTGTGTGGAGATTATCCCTCTGTCTTCTTCCGTCGGCTCGATGATAACTGCACCTGCACCATCGCCGAAAAGCACGCAGGTGGTTCTGTCCTTCCAGTCAGTAAACTTAGAAAGCACTTCTGTGCCGACCACGAGTATTTTTTTAAACGCAGAGCTTTTTATGAAGCTGTCTGCCATGGAAAGGGCATAGAGAAAGCCTGAGCATGCGGCATTTACGTCAAAGGCAGCGGCTTTTTTTGCACCGAGCTTCCTCTGGAGCACGCATGCAGTGGAAGGAAGAGGCGTATCACCTGTAACAGTGGCTACGATTATAAGGTCAATATCCTTGGGCTTCAGTCCTGCTGTTTTCAGTGCCTGTTTTGATGCTTCGTATGCAAGGTCAGATGCGGTTTGTTCTGGCGAGGCAATTCTTCTTTCTTTAATGCCTGTGCGTTCTGTTATCCACTCATCAGATGTCTCCACCATCTGTTCGAGTGCATGGTTCGTAAGTACTTTTTCAGGCGCATATGAGCCGGTCGAGATTATCCTAGCCCGTAACGAACGCTTTCTCAGCAAGATAAACCTCTTTCAGTTCTGTTGAAATGGCTGCGTAAACTTTTTTTCGTGAAAACTCTGCTGCTATCTTGATAGCGTTTCTTATAGCCTTGGCTGTTGAACGTCCGTGACTTATGATACAAGTGCCGTTTATGCCCAAAAGAGGAGCTCCTCCGTATTCTGCATAATCTGTTTTCTTTTTGAAGTTTTTTATAGCTGGTTTCATCAGGAGATAACCGAGCTTTCCTGTAGCCACATCGGCTATCTCTTTTTTCAGCATCTTCAGTATGACTTCTGCCAGTCCTTCGCTTGTCTTAAGCACGATATTACCTATGAATCCGTCGCAGACCACGACATCCGCATTACCCATGAACAGGTCTTTGCCTTCTATGTTCCCTATGAAATTTATATCTGTCTTCTTGAGCAGTTTGAACGCCTCTTTCGTAAGTTCATTTCCTTTGGTAGGTTCTTCGCCGATAGAAAGGAGTGCGACCTTCGGTCTTTTTCTTCCGAGCATGAGTCTGCAATATGCATCGCCCATGAGGGCGAACTGCAAGAGGTTTTCAGGACTGCAGTCCACATTAGCACCTGCATCTATAAGGACGAATGGCTTTTTGAATGTAGGCATTGTAGTAGCGATAGCAGGTCTGACCACGCCTTCTGCAGTGCCGAGTTTAAACAGCGCAAGCGCCATTGCTGCACCGGAGTTTCCTGCGGTAACCACTGCGTCCGCAACTTTGTCCCGGATGAGTTCAACAGCTCTTTTTATGGATGAGTCCTTTTTCCTTCTTAAGGCTTGCGAAGGTGACTCATCCATGGAGACGACCTGCGAGGCATGCCTGATGCTTATTCTTGATTCAGGGTATTTTTTATTGGAAAGCTCTTTTGCGATTGAAGGCTCATCACCTACAAGCAATACCTCTATATCCTCATGCTCATTGACGGCTTCCACTGCCCCTTCGACGGTAACTACCGGAGCATAATCACCGCCCATTGCATCAAGGGCTATTTTCATGCCTCTTTTTCTACTATTCCGAGAACTCTGCGGCCATTGTACATTCCGCAGTTAGTGCATACCCTGTGGGGCAGCTTAGGCTCTTGGCATTCAGGACAGAGCATCAGGTTGGGGTTTTGTCCTTTCCAATGCGCCCGTCTTTTATCTCTTCTGGCTCTGGTATGTCTGTGTGTCGGATTAGCCATGTCTATTCTTTCCTCCCTTTCAGATATTTATCAAGTATTTGAAGTCTTGGGTCTGTCTGTTTAAGGTCACATCCACAGGTCTTTTCATTAAGGTCAGCACCGCATTTTGGGCAAATCCCTTTACATGAGGTGCTGCAAAGGGGTTTCATTGGTATACTTAAAAGCACTTGCTCCTTGGATATCTCGTAGAGGTCTAGTTCATCGTTCTTGTAAAACCCTGTATCCAGCTCGTCATGACTGAGTTCGTACTTCTCTTCTACTGTCATCTCCTCTATTGGACGATATGTAAGGTCAAGTGGGATTGATATATCACTTATAAATTCTTTAAGGCATCTGCTGCAGACAAGTTCAAGTTCAGTGCTGATATTTCCCTTTAGAAAGACTTCGGAGCTTATCCTTTCAACCCTGAGGATAAGCTTTGCTTTTAAGAACACTCCTGTATCGGATTCTATGGTCTCTTCGTCTTCTAAATCGAGCCCTTCCTCAGGGATTTCTGAAACTAATATCTTCATTTTTAAAGACCGCTAATACAATTAAGCATGATAACTGTTTATGTGTTTTAATGTCAAGTTTCCGACTCTTAATCAGTTTCCGGCAGAAGGGGATTTTTCTTTCTCCGGTTCAGGCTTGCAGACCGGACAGTATAGTTCCCCCCAGTCCAGGGGGCAGACATGCCCTCAACCCGGACAACATATACATTCATCAATCGGCTCTCCGCATTCAGAACACTTCTCCATGGCTAAATTATAATCCTCTGAATGATTCACTTCAACCTGTGTTGCGCATTTATACCCCGCCCGCCGGGTTGGATGCCCTTCGGGGCACGCAGCCTCTTTTTTTATGTTCGCGTCCTGAAGCAAATTCCTGTTACTTTCTTGCTCGCCCAAGAAAGTAACCAAAGAAAGGCGCCCCATGAAAATTTCCGGGCGGTTCATTCAATCGACCTTCGGTAAATTTTTGCAGAACTCGGTCTAACCGACCTCAAACATGCAAAAATTTTTAACCCTCCGGTCTCCTTCATGAACCTGAAATTTTCAGAAGGGGACTCAAGCACTGTGTTTGTAACTGCCTTGTGGCTCTTCAAAGAGCAAACTTATACCCTTGTGCATACTGTACTTGTAAAAAAGCGGACATTGTCCATATGGACAATGTCCGCTTTTTTGCGCTACGGCGCGGAAGATGGGGCAATGCCTGCTGGCACTGATATTAGATTTGACGCCTTGGCAGGGAATGCGGGATTGGGATGTTCGGAGAATTGCAGGGCGCGGGATTAATGATTATGGAATGAAAGCTAGATAATAGAACCGTCCCCTTTCCTATTTTTTCCATTTTCAAAGAGACAATTTCATCACTAGGAAAAATTGTTGATTACTGGGTAGAAGCTTTATAAAGTAGGGATAGTTCTCCGAACGGGCCGATTGGTCTATTCCTTAATAATCAGTTTTAATGAATCCTGTGCATGTATCAACAGTCGAGGTAAAACCACCGCTGAACTGTTAAGGGTAAACAAGTCCTTTTGTGAGTAATAATCAATACCTGTACATAGACCAGCAATTAATTGCCAACATCTTGGATGAGGATTCTCTGACATAATATTGCTATATAATGCCAGTCTATTTCTAACAATATCCGAATATTCCATATTGGGAAAAGTTCTGTTTAATAAACTTTCAAAGACCGATTCGAGCATCTTCAAATAAAACTCAACTCTCACCTCTTCTATCTTTTCATGAAATGTTGTAATTAATGCATGATCCATCAAGAATTTCGAAAGGATTAAGCACTCAAATGTCTTTACCCCTTCTTTTTCGTTCCATTTGTAATACTCGGCGCTAAAATGCTTCACTAGAAAAGTACAAATATCCCACATACATGATGAAAAAATAATGAAGGGATCGGCATCTTTTGAATCACCAATGTTTCTTTTAAAAAGGCCTTTAATTTTCTTTAGCATTTTAAAACCTCTTCTCACAGGAAGAACCCCTGATTTTTTCAAAGTTTATATTCATCTGCAATGCAATCTCTAACTCTTTCAATTTTAGTAAGCACATCCATTGTCCAAAGAAAAAAATCCATATCCGTCGTGAATCCCTGTTTAAGAAGTAACTCCTCTATCTTTGTAATAGGTGTTCTCGGGCTAACTTTATTTTTGGAATAATGGGCTATAACACGGTTGCAGAACGTTCTAAGTTTTTTCTCCTTAATATCCTTACGAAGTTGAATCCCTTCTTGTGGCAAGTTGGCTTGTAACAGAATAGGTGCTATCTGGTTTGTCCATATATCATCAAACTTGCGCAGTGCGAGGACAATGATTCCGATAGAATTACGAACAATATATCGAGGATGCTTAATTTGAAATATTTCTGGCTTTTTAATCGCTATAGCACCTGTTACCCTAGCACCATGAATTTCCCACATCAACTCGTTTAGCACCTCGAATGCAGACTTTGCTAGTTCTCTTGTGGTATCAGATTTTTTCATTCCCAATAATTAAATTGCTACTCGTAATCTGCACAAGTTGACCACATTTTCAAGTTGTATGAAAAAAGGGGACGGAAAAAAGGGAACGGTCTATTTCTTCTCCCCCATTACACATCTACACTTTATCTGCCTGCACATCTCTGCAATCCTTTACCTTCTCGCAGTTGTAATGTACATAATTTTACATAGACTTTCAAGTGCATCTCGCAGAGGCACTTTTACTCCCTTTAAACAGGCGAAGGCAGGAGGGCGGAGGGTTAAAAAAAATTTTTGTGTTTGAAGCCTGCTTCGAACAGAATTTGTCCCCATTGGAAAGTTTCAGTGAAACGAGGGAGGTCGGAGCGTTAAGAATTAATTCGTGTTTGAGGCTGAAAGCCGAGTTTGAATTAATTTAGCGGAGACCGGCCGAGCGGAACGCCCGGAAACTTTCCGAGGGTGTCCTTTTTTGGTTACTTTTTTGGACAAGCAAAAAAGTAACTGGGGTTTGGGGCAAAGCCCCATTGGAAAGTTTCAAGTTTTTAAAAAACATACCTCAACAAGATAAACCCACTAATCAGCAAAATCACAAACACGATGCTGAGGATATTGAAATACTTATCTATAAAAGACTTTATCGGAGGGCCGAAGAGATAGATAAGTCCGGCTACGGCGAAGAACCTCAAGCTCCTGCCTATTACAGAGGCGAACAGGAAAGTCCAGAAGTCAAAGCGGAAAAACCCCGAGGATATTGTGAACACCTTGTACGGGATGGGCGTAACTGCGGCTATCAGCACCCCCCAGAACCCGTATCTTTCGTACTGCATCTCTATCTTTTCCATCACTGCATGGCCATTGTAGAAGTCAATAATCGGCTTGCCAACAGCCTCGTATCCAAAATGTCCTATGGCATAACCCACCATACCGCCAAGCACCGAACCCATTGCGCATATAAGGGCATATCTGAACGCCTTTTTAGGGATAGAAAGGCTTAATGCTATAAGCAGGACATCCGGAGGCACAGGGAAGAACGAGGATTCGGCAAACGCAAGTATAAGCAATGCCGGAGTGCCGTAAGGCGTATCTGCCCAGTGCAGGACCCAATCATATAGTCTTCTAAGAAGCCTCACTCATTTCCCTTCAGAGACAAACCGGGTTTAAACTTAACTCAATACTGGTTTTTGTGTCAATTAAATCTTCCTCAAACAAAAAAACCCCAGAGAACTCTGGGGTTGAAAATTAAATCCGGCAGCGTCCTACTTTCCCAGGACCTCGCGGTCCAAGTATCATCGGCCCTGGCGGGCTTAACTTCCGTGTTCGGGATGGGAACGGGTGTTTCCCCGCCGGTATCGCCACCGGAAACTCTGATTCTCAATTAGATTATATCAAAAGAGCGAAAAAATTCAAGTTTTAGAAAACAGGGGGTTTTAAAAAGGTCAAGCCGCACGGTCTATTAGTACTGGTAAGCTAGGCATTACTGCTTTACACTTCCAGCCTATCGACGTGGTAGTCTACCACGGACCTTCAGGAGCC
>MTOV01000014.1 GCA_002011815.1 Nitrospirae bacterium JdFR-86
TGTGAAAATTTCCGGGCGGCTTACTCGGTCTGCCTCCGGTAAAATTTTTTAAACTCAACCCTTCGGGTTTCAGACACAAAAAATTTTTTAACCCTCCGGCATCCCTCGCAAGCCTGAAATTTTCAAACGGGGATAAGATTTAGGATTTAGTATTTATGGGGCTCTGCCCCAAACCCCTTGTTACTTTTTGCTCGGTGGCACAGCCACTTTTAAAGGTTTTCAAGCGTGCATTAAAAAGGGTCTGTGACCCTGAAATTTTCAGATGAGGGTATAAAGGTTTACACAGAGGGCATCAGTTCATAAGGTGTGGGGATATCGGAGAAGTAGGTCTTCAGGCAGGGCACTACCTTGTTTCGTGTTGCCTTTGCCCTGTAGAGCATCTCATCGGCTTCCTGTAAAAGCCTGTGTATGTCCGAACCTTCTTTAAAAGTGGCAACCCCGAAACTTGCCGTTATGTTTATGTCCCTATCGTCCAGATGTATCTTTTTAACCTCGAGTTTTTGCCTGATTCTTTCTGCCAGTTCAACAGCAGAACGGAATTTTGTGTTGCGAAGAACAATAATGAATTCCTCCCCGCCATACCTTGCAAGATAGTCGCTTTTTCTTATCATTGAACGCACGGTCTCGGCTGTCTCCCTTAAAGACCTGTCACCTGCCTGGTGCCCGTATAAGTCATTTATGGTTTTGAAATGGTCAAGGTCAAACATGATAACCGAAAGATGTCCTCCATGCCTCTTTACATGGGCTATGTCGTGCTCCAGATAGCTCATCAGCGCCCGTCGGTTATAACAGTTGGTAAGCGGATCAGTAATCATTGCCCTCTCAAGCCTCTTTATGTTCATGGCGTTGTCAAGGGCAATCCCTAATGTCCTTACTATGATGTCCATTATCTCACTGTGATAGTAAAACATCCTTCTGCCCGGCACTAAATAAAGCCTTGCATTGCCGGATACCGTGTAGGAGAGAAGCTTGGTCACATCAAAACCGTCAGGATTATGACCATTTTCCCCTGAATTTTTGTTGAAATAATGGACGTTAAAGTCAATTTTTTGACCTTCAAGCTCGCCCTGTATTATGTCTATAAGGGGGGTTTTATACGCACTGGGGTCTACCCATACGTCTACAGCGTTGCCGTCTTTCAGGGCAAAACCGTAAAGTTCGTAGTTCAGAATGTCCTTCAGACACCTTGCTGTTTCGTGCAAAATGCGGTCAATGTCCCGTAACTGGTTGATTTTTAAGATATAATTGTTTAGCTTCTTGTAATCGGCTCCCATAAGCACTTTATACCGGAGCCTTGCTACAGCCAGAATGTGGTTGATGACTCTTTTCATTTTAACTAACATCTCGAAATGCAAGTAAAGCAAATTCAATGCCATTGTCGATATTCGCGGTTATACAGGCTAACACCGGGTTTAATGCAGGAAATTTTTTCCTCAGGCGGGATGTTTCTGCCGGGGTCTTTCAGTCATTTAATTTCCGGTTTACGAACTCTTCGAGGAGTGATACTGCCTTTTTCAACTTATCGGCATTAGGCAGTGTGGATGCAAGCCTGTGGATATAGTTCCTTTCTTTGAGCATTCTGAAAGACGGCTTGAAGTTCAGGTCATAGACCCATGAAAGCTGAAGAAGTTTGAAGTCATTGAGTGTTCTGACTTCTGAGATAGAGGCTATCTGGTTTTTATAGATGTATGAAAGGACTGTTTCTGAGTATTCCGGGGTATCAGGCAGCCCAAGACCTGCTGCTGATGCCCTTTCCTCAGGAGCGCTTTCATAGTATTCGGTGAACACACGCCATATATCGAGCTTGTCTGCGTCGCGTATTAGTCTTAAAAACAGCAGGGTTTCCGGCTCATCGAGCGCAGGCAGGCTGAAGGCATTGTGGAATTTAACTGCATTTAATATTATGTCCTGCTCCTTTTTCGGAAGGCTGTCGAGGACTTTCTCCTCCTTAAGGACTTCTGAGCCGAGCTCGCCGTGGTTTACAGAGGTGCTGTCACGGAATGTCCTGTATCTTGCATACTGCGGAAATCTTCCTACATCGTGAAAAAGACCGATTGTTTCGGCAAGCATGAGCATGTCTTCGCTTAATGCCTGTTCTTTGGCTATCTGAATTATGTTGCTGCATACATTATAGGTGTGCTCGACTTTGAGGTATATGTTCCTCTGGTCATCTTTATCGGATGAATAAAATGACTTTGCATATCCAGAGAACCATTCTTTGAACTGCGTCAGGTCAGTATAATTCATTTCTTTCTCCTTATTATAATCTGAAGTCTCATACAGGCGGTTCATTTGATAAGCAGTTTCACTGAATCCACGATAAACACACTCCCGTAAAAAAGCATCACTATTCCGCAGAAGATACTGATTTTTTTGTAAAGCCCGGCGCCGAATGTCTTGATACCTTTATGTGAAGCCATGGATAAAAAACTCAGCCAGATGAGGTCGCAAAGCCAGTGGACTGCTGCAAATAGAACCAGTCCTGTAATCCCGAAGTCCGTGGCGCTGATAACAAGCCCAAGCCCTATTGTTGCCCACCAGAGGAGGAAATAGGGATTGCCAATACTCAAAAAGGCACCTGAATAAAAAGAAGAAGGTATGCGCCTTTCATAGTCTTTTTTGTTTTCTCCGGGGCGGAGCAGACCTTTCCCCATAAAGAGGAGGTATATGCCTCCTGCAATGCCGACCACGATTCGCACCTGCTCAAGCTCAAAGAAACTGCCTGCGCCGAGTGAGATTAATAATATAAGAGGCAGCTCAACAACCCCATGCCCAAGAGAAAAATAAACCCCTGAAAGTTTGTTTCTGCCTCCCTGCTCAATGACCGCTGCGGTCAGGGGGCCTGGCGAAAGCACGCCTGACAGGGATATAATCACTGCTGAAAAAAGGAATATAATCAGGTTTTGTTCCATCACTCCTGTCTCTTTTCCCTTACTATAAGAACGAACCTTTTCATTTCAGTATAAAGTACTCGACAGCAGCTACCAGAAGCACGATGAGGACAGGAGGCATCATTTTTCTGTATATGCCTGCCATGTCGGCTTTAAAATACTCCCTTGTAAGGATAAGGCAGACGTGCACAGGTGAAAGCAGAACTCCCAGAAACCCAGAGGCGAACGCAAAGGTTACAGAGGCAACTGTGTTGCCGCCGGCAAGGCTTATAAGAAGAGGGAACGTGCTTCCGACAAATCCGATGGTAAGTCCTGTAAGTATGCCTGTGATGAAAGGCAGCATAAAGAGCATTGGAACAAGAGGTATCCCCTTTGATGAAAAATAAGCACTCAGGTTTTCTACTGCACCCGAAGTCTCCATTACACCCTTAAACAGCATCACACCGAGTATGAGGACTATAACATCAAGCGAAAACCCCTTCCTCAGCGCCCTCAATATTTCAGAGGGTCTGTACCTGTAGAAGGCAAAAAGTCCTACGGTTACGATTAAGAGTGAGATGTGGAGCTCTGTGTGGAGGACCACCACAAGGGCAAGCACACTTGCAATAGGCAGAAAGTTAAGTATTTCTTTTTTTGTTATCCTCCGGCTCTTTTTGTGTTTTTTAACCTGTCTCATGCTGAAGAGGAATCCTCCTATAGCCATTGAGACAGCATATGCGAGGTTTGCAAGTATCAGGGTTCTGAGTTCGATTCCTGATATAGCCGAGGCAAGGAGTATTCCGGGATAAAGGGGAAGGATAAATTCCCATGGATGCCTGAACCAGTAGTTTATGAAGCTTTTTTCCTCCGGAGTCATTCTCAAGTCCTTTGTTGATTCGTCCACCATGGGTGCTGAGAAATACGCTCCGCCGACAGATGGAAGCATTCCGATAAGAAGTGGCATGGAGACCATTACCGCTTTTCTGTTGCCGAAAATGGCTTTGGATGCATCCATCATCTCCGAGAGGATGCGCCTTTCGCGCAGTATAAGCTCAAAGACGCGTATCAACAGAAGGGCGACTATGAGCTTGAGTGTAACGCCGTCTGTCAGTGTATCCCTGATTGTACGGGCTATGGATGCCGGAGGCATCAGATAAAGCAGGGCAAGGAACGCCGCACCAAGGAGCATAACGCGCCCGATGTTGAACTTCTTCCTCAGAAGTAAGACTATAAGGAGGAAAGTGGCTGAAAGTCTAAATATATCGAACATCCCTATTCCTTTCTGATAAGCAAGACGAATGCAAATGCTGATATAAGGGGACTGTGCCCTGACTCTTTCATTTTTTTCGTTCGATGTTTATAATAAGTTTTAATGCTTCTCGGTTTCAATACGAATGTTCCTTACAAGGGCAATATATATCATGTCCAGACCGAGGACAACGGGGTCAACAACCCGATAATCGTCACACATCTTTACTTTAAGGGAGCAATCCTCGCCTCGAAAAAATCCGTCTATGCACATCTGCTTGTGGAAGAGGACTGGAAAGAAAAAGTAGTAGAGATGATGAAGAGTCAGCACCGCGACGTCATAAAGGAGCTTCTTGCAGGCAAATACACGGATAAACCACAACAGGAGTTAAAAGAAGAGACTGTCTCAGAACGTGCAGACACCAAAAGAAGCCTTGAGGATATTGTTCTCGATTACATAATAAGCATTCGGAAGTAAGGATTATGATTCGGTTTTTCAATGTGTCCAAGTTTTATGACAATTTGACTGCCCTGCGGAACGTTACGTTTTCCATAGACAAGGGTGAGATGGCGTTCATTGCAGGTCCAAGCGGGGCAGGAAAGTCCACGCTTCTTAGGCTCGTGTATCTTGCGGAAAAGCCTGACGCAGGCAGTCTCACTGTAGACGGCATTGAGCTTGAAAACATGAAGGAATCCGAAATCCCTTATCTTAGAAGAAAGATAGGGGTCGTGTTTCAGGACTTCAGACTGCTTAACAGAACAGTGTTTGACAACGTTGCACTTGCACTGAGGATAAGGGGAATAAGCGAGAGGGAGATAAAACCGCTTGTGTATGAAACACTAAAGATGGTGAACCTCAGGCACAAGGCAGACAGTTTTCCCTCTGCGCTGTCCGGTGGAGAACAGCAGAGGGCAGTCATAGCAAGGGCTATAGTAGCCGAGCCTACAGTATTGCTTGCGGATGAGCCCACAGGCAATCTTGACCCGGACACTGCAGCAGGCATTATCCGCCTGTTTAAAGAGATAAATGCAAGAGGCACTACTATCGTTATCGCCACGCACAACAGGGAACTGTTTAGAAACACAGGAAAGCGAGTCTTTACGCTTGACAGCGGAAACCTTGTCTCGCAGGGAGTAGGATAATGTTTACTTCTTATCCGTTTAAAGTTGCGCTGACAGGCATATGGAGAGAAAAGTGGATAAACTTTCTGTGCATTCTGACCATTGCTACCGGTCTGTTCCTTATAACCCTGGCAGTGCTCTTCGTGCACAACATAGAGCTTGCAACCAGAAAACTGCCTGAAAAATTCTCTATTACGGTTTTTCTGGAGGAAGGGCTTTCTTCAAAGCAAATACAGGGCATTATCAGAACCATAAAGAGCAACAGTGCAGTGAAAAAGGTCAAATACATATCAAAAGAAGATGCACTGAAGGAGTTGAAGACTTCTCTGGCGGATGCAGAGTATCTTCTTGAGGGACTGGATGAAAACCCTCTGCCGGCAACCATAGAGCTTGGATTAAGAAGAAGCTCGGTGACAGGGGCAGCTGTTGAAAATCTGCTTGAAGAGCTAAAGTCTATAAACGGGGTTTCAGAGGTGCAATACGGCAGAAAACTTCTCTCCGCCATTCAGACAATCAAAACGAATTCCGAGGCAATAGGATTCATACTGATAAGTGCACTGTCGGCAGGAATAGTCTTTGTATGTTACAGCACAGTCAAGATTCTCTTTTACAGGAAGAAGGATGAGATAGAGACGCTGAAACTTCTGGGTGCCACAAAGGGGTTCATAAGGGCTCCGTTTCTTATAGAAGGTGGGGTTATTGGTTTAATAGGCGGAGTTATCAGCGTGGCAGGAATGCTTTCTCTTTATTATCCCTTGTATCAGAGGCTGACCGTTTCCATACCGCTGCTGAAGGCAGTGAGTATCCCGCTTGGAATCTTGCCTTATCCGCCGATAGCTGGTCTGGTCATAGGTGTAGTGGGCGCACTTATAGCCATAGGCAGAATAAAGTTTTAGCAGGAAATGCGCAGCTTGAATCGCAGGAACCGGAACTTTCCAATCTTCGTTGCCCTCTTATTCATCAGCAGTCTGCTCATCTATAACACCGTTTTTGCCAAGAACATAACAAATGTAAAAAAAGAATACAAAGAGATTCAGGAGAAGATAAAGACCCATAAGAAAAAACTTAATGAGGTTAGAAAACGCGAATACTCCACACTTGACGAGCTGGACAAAACTAACAGACAACTGAATATCGTCGAAAAGAAACTAAGGAAATACAGAAAGAAGCTTAAGGCGACGAAAAAAGAGATAAGCACTGTTGAAGCCGAGATATCAGCATTATCGAAGAAGCTTCAAGACCGAAAGAGATGGCTTAAGCGAAGACTGCGCGCCATGTACCGCTATGGCAAATACGGCAGTATCATTCTTGTTCTTAGTGGTTCAGAAGACATTTCACAGCTTCTGAGAAGATGGAAATATCTGGAGGCTCTCTCTGCATATGAACACAGAATGATAGAGAACTTCAGGGAGGACATTGCAGCCTTAAACAATAAAAAGTCAGAGTTAAAACAGCTTTATGCACGGCTCAAGAAAGAGGAGAGGAGAGTCCGGCAGGCTGAAAGAGACTTAGCCATCAAAAAGAAGCGGAAGAAAGAGATTCTTGCCTCTGTGCGAAGGGAAAAGGCTACATATGAGAAGATGCTTAAGGAGCTTAAAGAAGCGTCAAAAAGGCTTTTTGAGATAATCAAAGAGGCGGAGAAGGCTGAAAAATACATTGCAAAAGGGTTTCGCAAACTTAAAGGCAAACTGCCATGGCCTGTAGAAGGCAAGATTGCTCTTCCTTACGGCACGCATAAAGACCCAAGGTTCAACACACCTGTCTTCAGAAACGGCATATATATAGCTGCAAACAGCGGGGCTATTGCAAAGGCAGTGCACAGAGGAAAGGTGGTTTTTGCCGACTGGTTTAAAGGCTACGGACAGCTTGTAATCCTGAACCACGGAGGCGGCTACCATACCCTTTATGCAAATCTGTCTGAGATTTTTTTGAAAACTGGAGATATAATAGAAAGAAAGGGAGAAATAGGCAGGGTTGGAAGTTCGAGTGTTCTGGACAGGCCCTCCCTGTATTTTGAAATAAGGTATAAAGGGAAACCTCTCGATCCTGTTCAGTGGTTAAGAAGGAGATAAACTGGAGGTTTAAGAATATGTTCGGAAGAAAGCGGTTTTTAGTACTGGTGTTTATATCCGTGCTTGCTCTGGCGGTTGTCCTTGCAGGCAGGTGGTCAATTACGGATGTAAGCGCAGAAGCTGAAACATATGAAAACCTGAAGGTCTTCACCGAGGTTCTTTCAGTTATACAGAGGAGTTATGTTGAAAAGGTAGACTCCAAGGAGCTTGTATATGACGCCATAAGAGGAATGCTTAAGTCTCTTGACCCGCATTCAGGTTTTCTCCCGCCTGATGCATACAAAGAGATGCAGGTAGAGACCAAAGGGGAGTTCGGTGGTCTCGGCATACAGATATCAATGAGAGATGGCATTCTGACAGTGATAGCACCTATAGAGGATACTCCTGCATGGCGGGCAGGAATAAAAGCAGGTGACAAGATAGTCAAGATTAATGGAGAGCCGACAAAAGATATGACCCTTCAGGACGCCGTCAACAAGATGCGCGGTCCTAAGGGAACTTCCGTAACCATTACGATTGTGCGTGAAGGATGGGATGAGCCTAAGGACTTCACCATCATCAGAGACATCATACGAATAAAGAGCGTGAGGTTCAAGGTCCTTGAGGATAATATCGGCTATGTGAAGATAAACCAGTTTCAGCAGAGGACTGCATCAGAGCTTGCCTCTGCACTGAAGAGCCTGTCCAAGGACGGGATTACCTCTCTTATTCTTGACCTGAGGAACAATCCAGGCGGACTTTTAAACGCTGCAGTGGATGTGACAGGTCAGTTTCTGCCCAAAAACACGCTCGTTGTTTACATCAAGGGAAGGACAGGCGAAAGAACAGAATACAGGACAAGAGGAAAGAATTCTCCTTTTAATCTGCCGATGGTAGTGCTTGTTAACCAGGGCAGTGCAAGCGCATCCGAGATAGTCGCCGGAGCACTTAAAGACTGGAAAAGAGCGGTTATACTCGGAGTGCAGACATTCGGCAAGGGCTCTGTCCAGAGCATAATCCCGCTCAGCGACGGCTCAGGGCTAAGACTTACAACTGCAAGATACTACACCCCGAAAGGAACGTCCATACAGACGAAAGGCATAACCCCTGATATCGTTGTCAAGCTGAAGGCAAAAAACGGTGAAGAACATCCGGTTATAAGGGAGAAAGACCTGAGAGGACACCTCGAAAACGATCAGGATAAAGACAAGACAAAGGAGGAGGATACAAAGCCGGAGACTGCTGTCTTCAAAGTGCCTGACGAAAAGGACGACACACAGCTTCAAAGGGCAATAGACCTTCTTAAGACATGGACTATTTTCAAAGAGCTGTCCGGCGTATCGAATGTCACGGCTAATCCTTGATATAGAAACCATTGGCAGGGATATCGACAGCTTTGACGAAGCCTCACGGGACTACCTTCTCAGATGGGCTGATACAGAAGAGGAGATACAGCAGGTAGAGGACAGTCTTTCGTTTTATCCCCTTACAGGCGAGATAATTGCCATAGGTCTTTTGAATCCTGATACGAACAAAGGGGTGGTGTATTTTCAGACGCCTGGAGCAGAACCAGCACTGCCTTTTGAGGAAGAAGGCATAAGGTTCGAGACAGGCACTGAAAAAGAAATACTCGAAAAATTCTGGCAGACCATAAAGAGTTACGACGAGGTTGTAACGTTCAACGGAAGGGGTTTTGACTGCCCTTTTATACTCATCCGTTCGGCTGTCCACAAATTAAAGCCCACCAAAGAGCTTATGCCTAACAGATATAGCGATTCCCACATAGACCTGCTGGAAAGACTTACATTCTATGGTGCATTCCGCAGAAGATTCAGTCTTGACATGTGGTGCAAGACCTTCGGCATTCAGAGTCCTAAGACCGAATTTACCGGTTATGAAGTAAAAGAACTGTTTAAAGAAGGCAGATACCTTGAGATTGCAAGATACTGCGTTGGCGACTTAAGGGCAACAAAAGAGCTTCTGAACTACTGGGAAAGTTATATAAAGTTTCGTCCCTGAAACACGTTTTATGCCTGACGGTCAGCCCTCGATTATCTTTGTTTTAAATCCGAGCTTTCTTACAGTGTAGAAGACCTGTTTTTTGTCGATTACCTCCGGGTCATACTGAATGCTTACCGTGCCGTCTGCAAAACTGACTGAGGCTTTTAGAATCCCGTCGGTATTGTTAAGGATGGTTTCCATATCCTGAGCACACCCTGTGCAGACAATGCCTTCAAGCTGAAGTTTCAGAAACGCGCCCTCTTTTTTGTCCATGTTCGTAACTGCCTTTCAGTTTCAGGTATAAAAAGGGACTATGTCCCCCCTTTCGGAACTTTTTCCCAGTCTTTGAGGAATTTTTCTATTCCGATGTCTGTTAAAGGATGTCTGGTAAGCTGGGTTATTACTGAATAAGGTATGGTGGCGACATGTGCGCCCATTTTAGCTGCCTCAAGCACATGAAGCGGATTACGGATGCTTGCTACTATGATTTCTGTCTTAAACATATAGTTTTCGTATATCTGGAGTATCTCGTCTATCAGAGCCAAACCCTGATGACTTATGTCATCGAGCCTTCCAACAAACGGGCTTACATAAGTAGCACCTGCCTTGGCAGCAAGAAGCGCCTGAGACGCAGAAAACACAAGAGTCACATTCGTCTTAATCCCAAGGGACGAAAGTTTTTTTACCGCTCTTAAGCCGTCCTCTGTCATCGGTATCTTCACTACGATGTTTTCATGGATTGAAGAAAGCTCCTCTGCCTCCTTCACCATTCCTTCTGCATCCATGCTTACTGCCTCTGCACTGACAGGACCGTTTACAATACTGCATATCTCTTTAAGAAGTTCCACAGGCTCTCTGTTTTCCTTTGCAATGAGCGAAGGGTTCGTTGTCACGCCGTCAATGACTCCGAGTTCCCATGCACGCTTAATCTCCCCGACGTTTGCCGTGTCAATAAAAAACTTCATAATGCCACCTCTCTTATTTTTAAGGTTGCCCCTTTATACGGTTATCAATTATAGCAGGAATTCACTTAAAGTTAGAGTGCTGATGCCCGGCGGCTTCTGCTGCCTCGGCAATGAGTTCTATTATATGCATCACGTTTTTGTGCTGTCTTTTCAGCTGGAGTATGCATCCGGGGCAGGAGGTCACCAGTGTATCCGCCTTCTGGTATTCATTAAGGTTTTTCAGCAAGCCAGAGGATATTTCTTTGTGGGAGAGACTGAGGCTGAAGCCGCAACAGCCTGCCTCCTCCGGCTCGATTCCCTTGATGCCGAGCTGTCTGAGAATTTCTCTTGGTTGTTCTTTTATTCCGAGTCCGTAATACAGGTGGCAGGGGTCGTGGTAGATTACGTTTTTATAGTGCGTGACAGCAGGAACTGCAAGCTTGTCCAGAAGAAACTCTGATATGTCCATTGTGTTTTCAAGCCCCTGTCCTATAAGTCTTGGGTAGTGTTTTTTTATAGTAAGGGTGCATGTCGGGCAGAGACTTAAGACTGCTTCTGTGTGGAGCTTCCCAAAGACCTCGATGTTTTTTCTTGCAAGCTCTGCTGTTTCCTGCTCAAGTCCGAGCGTCCTTAAGGGTGCGCCACAGCAGACCTCTCCCGGGGGAAGCACAACCTCATAGCCTGCCCTGAGGAGCACTTTTATCAGCAATTCCCCAAGGCGTGGAAAAAGAAAATTCACACTGCATCCGGTAAACAGTGCTACTCTGCCTCTGGTTTTCTTCGGCTTGAATATCCATTGTTCGTTCTTCAGAGGCTCTTCAGGCAGTTGTATCTCAAAGGGCAGTGTTCCTTTTTTATGAAGATAAAGAAGGAAGGGTCTCAGGAGTTTGACTGCCCTGAAACTCAAGAGGGGTCTTTTAACAGAGAACTTTGCGACTGCCCTCAGGTATCGTCTTTGTCTGTCGGATGACCTTAAATGGTTTCTTCCGTAGTATATGGCTTCTGTTATATTCACGCCGGTGGGGCATGAGCTTTCGCAGATGCCGCACAGGGTGCAACTGAAGAGTCTGTCATTAAGAGCAGGAGTGGGTTTTAGCTGTCCCTGATAAAGCCCGTAAAGGAGCATGAGTCTTCCCCGTGCAGTCATCGGCTCGACATTGTCATGATTGTAAGTGGGGCAGAAGGCTTTACAGCTTCCGCACCGCACGCATTTAAGCAGGTCGTTCAGGGTATGCTCTTTCATCTTAGAAGCCTGTTCATGCTTCCGGATGTAAGCCCCTCAAGGTCAAGACTTACGAACTTATATCCAAGCTGTTTAAACTCTTCGATGACTTTTTCCCTTATCTTTAAGATGTCGGGAATGCGGGATTCAGACACCTCGATTCTTGCTATTTCTCCGTGGTCTCTCACTCTGAGTTCGGAAAACCCCATTGCTCTTAAGAGCTTCTCGGCACTGGCAACCCTGTTTAATGCCTCCTTTGTTATTCTCATGCCGTAGGGGAATCTTGTCGAAAGGCATGGTGAGGCAGGCTTGTTCCATGTGGGCAGTCCGAGTGCTTTTGATGCATCTCTTATATCCTGTTTTGTAAATCCGGTTTCCATGAGCGGGCTTCTTACGCCGTGCTTTTTTGCGGCTTGTCTTCCAGGGCGGAAGTCGTCTTTGTCGTCGAGGTTGCTTCCATCCAGCACATATTTGAAGCCTTCGGCTTTTGCAATCGCCTTTAGTTCTTTAAACAGTTCGTCCTTGCAGTAAAAGCACCTGTCAGGCGGGTTGTTTACGAAGTTTTCGTTCTGAAGCTCAGAAGTCCTGATGATTCTGTGTTCGATGCCGATTTCCTTAGCCATGCGCTTTGCGTCATTAAGGTCGTGTTCAGGGGTCGTCTCGGAATGTGAAGTCACTGCAGTTGCCCTTATGCCGGAAAGCTTTACCGCCTTAAGCAGAAAGGTGCTGTCAAGCCCGCCTGAGTAAGCAAGCAGAGCACTTTCCATTCCTTTAAGAGTTTCAATGAGATTATCTAATTTTTCCCTGAACATAAACCCTTCTTTAATAATATTTGATTTTAGACCGAAAAGTAAAAAGATGCTTTAAAGTGCTGAAAATTGCCTTTCACTAACCCCAAAAATCCTCTTGAATACCCCGTTATTTCGTGATAGTCTTTTCCTAAACCTTGTTATTAACAAAAGGAGGATTTCATATGGCAAGCAAGAAGCTTCTGGATATGCTTAATGATGCGATTGCAAGGGAGATTGCCGTCAGCATTCAATATATGTGGCAGCATATAATGGTAAAGGGCATTGCCGCAGAGACGGTAGGCGGGGTCTTCAGAACAATTGCACTTGCCGAGATGCTTCATGCCGAACTGATAGCCGAAAGGCTCGACTACCTCGGCGGAGTCCCTACGACAAAGCCTGCGACAATAGAAGTCGGCGGCTCTGACGCTGCTAAGATGCTAAAGCTCGATGTAAAAGCCGAAGAAGAGGCAATCGACATGTATAAGAAGATTATAAAACTCGCAGATAAAGAAGGTGATTCAACTACAAGAAAACTCTTCGAACAGATACTTGCTGAGGAGGAAGACCACCACAATACCTTTTCTACACTTCTTGGAAAATAAATGCCTTTAGAGCGAAAGAGCTTTAAAAAGCCTTACAATTACCTGATTGGATACCAGAATCCCTTTTCTGGTGAGCTTGAGGTAATCACCCTCAAGCTCCATCAACCCTTCACTGATTAACTCCTTTGAAGCTTCTGCCAGTCTTTCCTTAAGGTCTCCGGCTTGCCTTGTGTTTATCCCGGCAGCCGTTCTTAAGCCTAAGAATATAAATTCTTTTGTTGCATCCTCAGGTGAGACCTTCTGGCTTTCCTCAACAGGAAGAATGCCATTGGATGAAAGCTCTATATATTTAAGGATGTCCTCGGTGTTTTTTTGTCTTTTGCCGTTTGCAAAAGAATGAGCGCCTGCTCCTGCTCCGATATACTCTCCTCTTTGCCAGTAATTAAGGTTGTGCCTGCACTCGCAGCCGGAAAGCGCATAGTTTGAGATTTCGTAATGCCTGTAGCCTCTGCTGGTAAGGGTATCTATGGCTAAGTTAAACATCTCCACAATTTCATCTTCGGATGGAAGCGCAAGCAGGTTGCTTTTAATCGCCTGATAAAGAGGCGTGCTTTTTTCAGGCGTAAGTTCGTATGCAGAGATGTGCTTTGGGCTCAGGTCTAAAGCCGTTAAGAGGGATGCCTGCCAGCGTTTAAGCGTTCCATGAGGTATGCCGTAGATAAGGTCAAGGGAGATGTTTTCAAACCCTGAATTTTTTGCCGTTTCCACTGCTTTTACTGCCTCCTCAGATGTGTGCGTTCTGCCAAGGGCAGCAAGCTCTTTGTCATTAAAAGACTGCACGCCGATGCTCAGACGGTTTGCACCTGCTGAACGCAGGGCTTCTGTTTTTTCAGCACTTAGTGTTCCGGGGTTTGCCTCAATTGTAATCTCTATATCAGGATGGAGCTCAAAGCACTCTTTAAGGGTTTTGAAAATCTCAGTTAAAGATTTTGCTGAAAGCACGGTGGGTGTCCCGCCGCCGATGTAGATTGTCTTCAGTCTGTGCCCTGCCTTTAGATGAAGCTCTTTTGTCAGTGCCTCTGTATATTTTTCTGCAAGTGCTTTGTCAAAAGGCACGGAAAGGAAATCGCAGTAGATGCATTTTTTCAGGCAGAACGGGATGTGGATGTAAAGACATTCAGGCATAAGTTTATTTTACACGGGATATTCGTTTATGATAAACAAATGGGGCTTGATGAACTCATAAAGATTATGGATGCCTTAAGGGAAGGCTGTCCGTGGGACAGAAAGCAGACGAGGCAGTCGCTTAAGCCTTTTCTCGTTGAGGAGACATACGAACTTCTGGAGGCAATCGAGGAAGACAATCCCGAGAAGATAAAAGAGGAGCTTGGAGACCTCCTGTTTCAGATAGTCTTTCACAGCCGGATAGCAAAGGAAAGAGGCGAATTCGATATGTCTGATGTGATAACAAATATCAGCAAGAAAATGATCTCAAGGCATCCTCATGTTTTTGGCGAGGAGAAATACAACACTCCTGAAGAAGTCATCTCTCACTGGGAGGAGCAAAAAAAACGGGAGGGAAAGCTCAGAAAGTCCCTGCTTGAGGGCGTGCCCAAGACTATGCCTTCGCTCCTGAGGGCGCACAGGCTTCAGGACAGGGCTGCAAAAGTAGGCTTCGACTGGGAAAAAACCGAAGATGTCCTTGAAAAACTCGACGAAGAACTGAAAGAATTTAAAAAAGCGCTTAAGAGGAAGAACCAGGATGAAATAGAAGACGAGCTCGGCGATATATTCTTTGTGCTTGTTAATGTCTCTCGTTTTGTAGGCGTCAATCCAGAAGACGCCTTGAGAAAAACTATAAGTAAATTTATTTCAAGATTCCGGCATATAGAAATGGTTGCTGCTGAAAAAGGCGTTAAGCTTTCGGAGATGACACTTAAGGAAATGGACAGCCTGTGGGAGGAAGCGAAAAAACAGGAGTTGAAAATTGAGAAACGGAACTAACCTGATGAGAAACCATGCACTCTGGATTATGCCTTCAGGAGATGTCTATGAAAGGCTGAGCGGTTTAATCCGCAAGCTGGCTGAAGAATATTCCACACCGGTGTTTGAACCCCATATCACCCTTGCCGGAGGACTGATAGGCGACGGGGAAGATGTGATATCAAAGACCTCACAGCTTGCATCTTTGATTAAACCTTATGAGGTCATGCTTACAACGGTTGAATATCTTGATGAATACTTCAAATGTCTTTTTATCAAGGTGGAAGAGACAGCCGGAATAATGAATGCTCACCTGCAGGCGAAAAAAGTGTTTGCTCTGCCACATGACACAAAATACATGCCCCATCTGAGCCTGATGTATGGCTCTCTCACACCGGAGAAAAAAGAAGAAATCATCAAAGAAACAGGCAAGCGGTTTGATATGAGTTTTGAGGTCAAAAGCCTTCATCTTTACTGTGTGGAGGGAGAACCCGAGGCATGGCACAGAGTGAAAGAGTTCTCTTTGGAATAAATTCTCTTCAAAGGCCGGTATTTCCTGTAGGCAGTCCCTTAAATAGTTGTTATAATGAGATTGACTACACTATAGCGTATATTAAAAGGTTTATATGACTCTAAAGCAGTCACTGGAGAATATATTTAAGACCAAGTTTCTGAGAACTGTTCTGTTCGTGTCTCTTGTCTCGGTTATAATGCTCCCTGTGTATATTATCTTTTTTGTATATCCTTCATTTACAGAGTTGCTGGCGGAGAGCGCTGAAAATGACGCTATACGTGCAGCAACGCATCTGAAGGATATGCATATATCAACCGAGACCGCACTGACTAAAGATTCCCTGTCGCCTGACTTTTCAGAGATGGTCGAAGATGTGATGAAGGATTTTAAACTCATGAAGCTGAAGGTCTTTGCGCCTTCAGGCGAGATAATTTACTCCACCGACCCTGAGGACATAGGGAAGGTGAACAAGAAATGGTATTTTCACCAGATCGTAGCCAAAGGCAAATCTTACGCAAAGCTGGTGCGGAAGGATACGCTGTCTCTTGAAGGGCAGATGGTAACTGCTGATGTCGTGGAGACGTATGTACCGATAATGGTAGACGGCGAGTTTGTTGGAGCGTTTGAGATTTACTATGACATTACCGTTACAAAAGAAAAGCTTAACAGACTGCTGTCGAGGTCTTATTTCATTCTTTTTGCAGTGGCATTTGTCCTTCTGGTGGCTGTTGTCGCAAGCTCGTTCAAGGCAGGCAGAAGCATTGCCGAGCGCAGGCAGGCGGAAAAACAGGTCGTCAAACAGAACGTAGAGCTTGCAGAGTTAAACTCTGAGCTTTCAGTGCTTTACACGATTTCTTCGGCTATAAGCCGCACGCTCGATATAGACGAACTCTTCTCCATTATTTTGGATACCATTACCAGCCGTGAGATATTCAAGGTCGAGCGCAAGGGCGGGATATTTATTGTCGAGGGTGAGAGAATGCACCTTGTGTTTCAGCTTGGTCTTACGGAAACTTTTGTGAAGGCTCACGACAATATGAAGGTCGGCGACTGCCTCTGCGGACTTGCCGCAAAAACAGGGGAGGTAATCATTTCGACAGATTCCAATAAAGACGACCGTCATACCATAAGATATCCGGGGATTGCTCCGCACGGGCACATAATCGTGCCTCTTAAGGCAATGAACAAGCTCGTAGGAGTGCTGTATCTTTATCTTCCGGCTGACACCGAGGTTGATGAACGTGTGCAGAATATGCTCCGTTCCATAGGAAATCAGATCGGCATTGCGATTGAAAATGCAAGGCTTTATAAGAAGACAAAAGAACTGTCACTGCATGACCCGCTTACAGGGCTTGCCAACAGACGCCTGATGTACATCGAGCTTGAAAGAAGCTTTGCAAAGGCAAAGCGGTATGAAACCCCGCTTTCAGTCATCATGCTCGATATAGACTATTTCAAGAAGTATAATGACACATACGGTCATGCCGCAGGAGATAAACTGCTTAAGGACATCGCAGAGATAGTCCAGCAGAGCGTGAGAAAAGCAGACCTTGTCGCCAGATACGGCGGGGAAGAATTCTTTATCCTGCTTCCTGAGACAAGACTCACAGAGGCTTATGCAGCAGCCGAAAGAATAAGAAGAGCAGTTGAAAGAAGAACAGAAGTCACTATTAGTCTCGGTGTTTCCTCTTACCGGCAGGATATGCAGATAAAGGAAGACCTTATAAAAAAGGCTGACGAGGCTTTGTATCAGGCTAAGGAAAGAGGGAGAAACCGGGTGGAACTTAGTGCTTAATCCTGCCGGCTGATTCTTGTCCCGTTATAAAAGCAGTGGATTTTCCTCGGGTTGACTGAAAGAGATATTCTGTCTCCTGCCTTTCCCTGAAAGTCAGACGGTGCTCTGGCTATAAGCCTTGCATCTCCGGATTTCAGATAAATGATGGTTTCAGAGCCGAGATGCTCGATGACCTCCAGATATCCCTGAATCGGACCGTCTCCGGGGTTGAGGGATTCAGGTCTTATGCCTATGGTAATCCGGGAGCCTGAATATTTCTTCAGTTCTTCTTCAGGGTCGAGTTCGATTGAAAACCTTTCTGACTGAAAGAGGGTTTTCCCTCCTTCTGTGATTAGTTTTCCTTCGATGAGGTTTATCTGCGGGCTTCCGATGAACGTTGCGGCAAAGAGGTTTAATGGTTTTTCGTATACTTCTTTTGGGGTGCCTATCTGCTGGATTTTGCCTCCTTCAAGGAGTATGATTTTTTCTCCGAGTGTCATTGCCTCTGTCTGGTCGTGTGTGACATAGAGCATTGTAGTGCCTAATTTCTGGTGCAGTTTTGCAAGCTCTACCCTCATTGAGCTTCGGAGTTTTGCATCAAGGTTTGAAAGAGGCTCGTCAAAGAGAAAGATCTTCGGATTCCTTACGATTGCCCTTCCGATGGCAACCCTCTGTCTCTCACCGCCTGAAAGCTCAGCCGGCTTTCTATCCAGTAAACCTTCTATGTTCAGAAGCCTTGCGGCTTCTATGACTTTTTGTCTTGTTTTCTGTTTTGGGGTTTTCTTTATCGTAAGGGGAAAAGCCATGTTTTCATAGACGGTCATGTGTGGGTAAAGCGCATAGCTCTGAAAGACCATGGCAACGTCTCTTTCTTTTGGTGTGAGGGAGCTTACTTCTTTTTCGCCTATGAATATCTCGCCTTCATTCTGAAACTCAAGCCCTGCAATGAGCCTGAGGATGGTGCTTTTCCCGCACCCTGATGGACCAAGCAGGATGCAGAATTCACCTTCTTTGACCTCAAAGGATATGTTGTCTACTACGGTGTTTGTGCCGAAGGATTTTTTCAGGTTTTTTACTCTTAATCCAGCCATGCCTATCCCTTTATTGCTCCTGCCGATAGCCCTCTTACGATTCTCCTCTGAAACAGAAGCACAAGAAGCACAAGAGGTATCGTAGCCACTGTAGAGGCAGCGGCAATCTCTCCCCACGGCAGTGTGTATTGTCCCTGAAAAAGCGCAATTCCCACCGGAAGGGTCTGGAATTCCTGCTGGGTCATAATCAGGAGTGCAAAAAAGAACTCATTCCATGCATAGATGAACACGAGTATTGCTGCTGTAAAGACTCCTGGTGCAGCAAGCGGAACCATTATCTTAAAAAGGGTCTGCGTGTGACTGCATCCGTCGATTTTTGCCGAGTCTTCAAGCTCCGAGGGCAGTTCCTTAAAGAAGCTTGCCATTATCCAGACCCCAAGTGGAAGCGTAAGGGTTACATAGGGGAGTATAAGCCCCTGATAGCTGTTCAGCCAGCCGAGTGACTGAAGTATCCTCCAGACCGGTCCTGCTATGGATATCTGCGGAAACATCGAGACCATCAAAAGCGCACCCATAATCAGCCCTTTGTATTTCAATCTGAGGCGAGCCACTGCATACCCTGTGAAAATAGAGATTGATATGGTGATGACTGTCACAGAGCCTGCGACTATTATACTGTTTTTTACGTAATGCAGAAGGTTGTAGTTTTCTATGCTTGAGCGGTAGAAATGAAGCGTGCCCGACGGCAAAAGCACAGGCGGTATCGCAGTGACCTCTATCTCTGTCTTAAGCGATGTGTCCACAAACCAGAGAAACGGTAAAAGACTAAAGAATATTACAAGTGTTGTAACTATATAGAAAGCTAGTCTGTTCATGCTGTCTCCTTGAAGAGTTTTGTCCCTATGAACCTGATATAAAGCATGGCGACTGCGAATGAAATCAGAAATACGAGCACAGAGATCGTAGAGCCGTAGCCCATAAGCCCTTCGGTGAATATCTTTTTATAGCCGTAGAACTGAAGCACATTGGTCGAGTCAGCCGGACCTCCCTGCGTCATTACGAACACGAGGTCAAACACCCTGAAGGCATCCATCGTTCTGAAAAGAAGTGCCACAAGCAGTGCAGGCTTAAGGAGCGGAAGGGTGATTTTTCTGAACTGCTGCCATGCACTTGCCCCGTCTATCCTTGCTGCTTCATAAAGCTCATCAGGTATGGTCTGTAGCCCTGCAAGTATAAGAAGCGCTGCAAAACACGATGTCTTCCACACATCAGTGATGATTATCGCCAAGAATGCAAAGACCGGCTCTGCAAGCCATGCCTTGTAGCTTGATACATCAGTGCCGAACAGAATGAAATTAAAGAGTCCGTATTTGTCATTGAAGATAAACCTCCACATCTGCGAGGACACTACAGTCGGTATCGCCCACGGAATAAGCACAGCAGCCCTTACAAACCCTCTTCCTTTAAACTGCCTGTTTATGACAAGTGCAATGACCAGTCCGAAAAGAAGTTCAAAAAAAGTGGATATGAATACGAAGAGGAAGGTGTTGATTAGGGAGTGCATTGCAACTTTGTCATGAAGCAAAGCCCTGTAGTTTTCAAGCCCTACAAAAGGCTGTCCTATCTCCGGAAGACTAAGTATTATCCTGTGCAGGCTCAGATAAAAAGAATATCCGATGGGATAAAATGCAAATACCGTAATGAACAGGATACAGGGTATTATTAAGACAGCGGCGAATATTCTTTCTCTTTTAATCAGAGGCAGGCTCATCTGGCTAATTCAAGGAGCTTGTCTATCTCCTGTGCAGCGGTCTTTGCCTTGGCTTTGATGTCAGAGTCCGGCTTTGATATGACTGTGCTGAAATAGCGCTGAAGAACATTTGAGACAGAGGGGTAAAGCGGGCTTCGTGGTCTTGGATAAGCGGTCAGAAACACATCTTTCATATCAGAGAAATGAGGGTTTGCACGGATGATTTCAGCGTCTTGATACAGTGCTTTTCTGGTTGGTGCGCGACCTGCCTTAAGTGCAAGGAGCTTCTGGATTCTTTCGCTTGTAAGGAACTTTACAAACCGCCATGCGGCTTGCTTGTTTTCAGAGTAGGAGCTTATTCCGACCTGCCAGCCTCCTAAAGTTGAGTAGCTTTTTCCTCCGGGGAAGTGCGGAAGCTTTGTAATGCCCACCTTGCCGGCAATGGTTGAGCGTTTCGGGTCGTTTGAGACCTCCCATGCGTAGGGCCAGTTTCTGTGAAAGACTGCCTTGCCCTGTATGAACAGGTCAAGGGATTCAGGCTCCTGATATGTGAGCACACCGCGTGGTGCGATTTTTCCGATGATATTGTCACGAACGAATTTTACGGCTTCGATGGCTGGTTTTTCTGCAAGTCGGGTTTTTCCTGTCTCAGGGTCGAGGATTTTTCCGTTGTTACTCAGGATGTATTCCATCATATCGCATACAAGTCCTTCGTATTGTTTGAACTGTCCTGAGAAGCCGTAAATCTCCGTGCCTTTTTTCGCCTCTTCCGAGACTATGATTTCTGCCTGTCTGACCATTTCCTGCCATGTCCTCGGCGGGTTGAATCCGTATTTTTCAAGCAGGTCTTTCCTGTAATAAAGCACACCGCTGTCTATAAAAAGCGGCACACCGTAGATCTTGCCTTTATAGGTGTTTGCCAGTATCGTGCCTTCGAGGAATTTTTCCTGCTCGGCCGGTGGGAAGAACTCATCAAGGGGCATTGCCCAGCCGGAGGCGGCAAACTCAGGCGGCCAGATTACATCCATTAAAAAGACGTCAACATCCTTGCTTTTGTTCTTGAGCTTTTGCGTAAGCAGGTCGTGAAAGGCAGTGGAAGAATGGGGCCCGACTTCTCTGATGAGTTTGATGTCCGGGTTTTCGGTCTCGAAGATTCTGTATATTTCTTCCCATGCCTCTGGCACGTTAGGTTTCCATGTAACGAAGCGGATGGTGGTTTTCCCGGCTTCTTCTTTTTTGGCGCAGGCTGCTGTAAAGAGCAATATAAATATAAGGATAAATCCGGTAAGCGCTCTAAATATTAGATGAATGGTGTTTTTTCCTGCATCTGGAGATAGGCTGTTCATTTATTGCCTCCGTTTTAATCAGGGTTTGGATATGATAACAAAAATAATCCTATCACAAAAACAGTATTTATCGTTGGTGTATTATTTTTGGCACTGACGGGTTAAAGGTTTTTTTAAGGACTGTGTGGCAGACATATAAATGGATTATTCGTTTTCCCTTATGGAAAAGAGCTGCCCTTGTATTAATTCGCTGCGGCAAGCAGGGCACTTGCCGGGTTTTTTGAGGCGTTGTCTTTTTTTGAATATAAACCCGCATTTTCTGCATTGAGCAGGTGTAACTGCAAGGTGGTGGTCTTTTTTGTTCATCGTCTTCTGGATGTGCTCAAGGTGGGCATATGTTTCTTTCTCTGAAATCCCGACCTCTACGGATATCTCCTTGGATGAAAGAGCCCGGTTCATAAGGGCGGAGATTATCCTCCGCCGCAGGGTTTCATGTCTTTCAGCAGGTATAGACGGCTCTCTGGATTTCGTTTTCAAGCTTTCTCCTTTGGAGGATATTATATATTGGTAAGAGTAAAAAGTGTCTTGTCTTGTTCACATCCCTTCAAGCGGACCTTTTCCTGGGGCTTTTGAAAAACTCTGGAACAAATACGATAGAATCCTTTAAAATCAAACATAGCGAGAGTGGCGGAACTGGCAGACGCGCTGGACTTAGGATTTAAAATTTTAAGAATTTTCTAAAGAGGCTTAAGGCCTGGCTTTCCCCTCTAAAGCCTTGTCTATCAAGGGTTTGAGCGATTTTTATCGTTTCTATCTGTTTGGACAGATTCCACTGTTTTCGATAGATTTTATCACAATTTTATCACAGTTTTATCACACCTGATTACTCTTGCCGGCAGTTCTATTAAATGGCTCCATTCAAAATCTTAGCCGTTTCTGGTGGTGGGTAGAATAATCACAATGCATACCCAATGCTTGATAAGCTAAGCCTGCTGAGGAGGTTTAGTTTTATTGATTTTAAAGGTAAAATTACTGTTTTGTTCTTTCTGCTACATACAATTTTGCTACGGTAGGGACGGTTGCTTAAATCAATAAAGAACTGAAGCCTTAACCGTTTGGGGAGACTATTGGATAAAAACTTGTTATAATTTATCGCCGTAAGCTCTACGCCGGAGATTACTTGCAGTCTCTTAGGGCTTGGGGGAGACCTAAGGAGGGTTTTTATGAGCTTCTCTCAGATACTTAGACCCAGACCAGATGTTCTATCAGATGAAGGTATAGACGGAATTATTGACCTTGCAAACCTTGACGACCCCAAGGGTAAAAAGCTTGAAGCAAACCCTAAACGGTTCTTTTCTTTAACTTATCCCACCGCAGATGTCCGCCGGGTTATTCAGAAGCTGTCCGACAGATTCTCAGGGCGTAAAGATACACCGGGGTTATTCCTTTTTGAGGGTCTGAAAGGAAGTGGAAAATCTCACCTACTTCTTATGATTTATCACCTGTTCAGGAATTATAAGGTAGCCAGGGAATGGCTTGATGCCCATAAAATGTATTGTGAACTTCCAGAGGATACAGTAATTGTTGTAAATAAATTTACAGACCTACCTCTTTACTCTATCTGGGATTTCATCTTCGAGAAATTGACAAACCACCGCCCTGAGAAAAGCGTTGTCCAGCCAGGACTAAAAGATGTCGAAAAAGTTCTAGGAGACAAAAGACTGGTTCTCATACTGGATGAGCTGGAGCAGGGTATTCGTGTAATAAGTGACCCGTCACTAAGACAACAGAATATAGCATTCCTTCAGATGCTTTCGGAATGGGCAAACCGTTCTGATAAAGTTACAGTATTTGCAAGTATTTATAGTAGTCAGGAAGAACCAGGAAGTACTCTTAAAAGGGTTCCAAGTTGCCGTGTTCAATTTGCATATTCAGCGGATAAGGCAAAGGTAGTGCTTCATAGACTTTTTGAAAACTACCTTGATTCCAGCTATGATGCTTATGCTTCGACCATTGATAGTTACCTGAATACATGGCGTCGCCACCAGCTTTCCTCGCCTGAAGAATACAGGTCAGAGATGCTTCTTACATATCCATTTTTACCGGAAGTCCTTGAGTTGATTCTTGAAAGAGTGCCTGCACGAGGAGGCTTCCAGAGTGTCCGCGGGGCACTGGGATTTCTAGCAAATATGGTTAGATTAACCCATGACAAAGCCGATTTAATCACTGCAGCCCATGCTGACCTTTATGACAGGGAAGTAGTGGCAAGACTTTCAGACCTTGACCCAAGCGGAGATTTGATTTCAAAGGCGCGTGGAAATCTCGATGAATTAAAAGGTCAGCCGCTGGTGTCCGAGATTGCCGCTACTGTGATGCTTTATACGCTTACAGGTTCCGGTCGTAGTTTGGGGGCTACTCGAGAAGAATTAATACGACACGTCCTGAACCCTAAAGTAGATATAAATGACTTTGAAAGGACACTTCTTGCCCTGCAGAAATATGCATCAAATTTCTGGGTACAGGAAGGCAGATACTACTTTGATCTTGAGGAAAATCCTGACTCAAAGGTCGAATTCCATTCTTTGCGTATTGACCGCAGTAAAGCACAGAGTCTTCTCCACAATCTCTGGCTGGATGAGATTTTCAGGGAACCCAATTGCGTTATCTACCAAGGTGAGGAAGAGACAAAGGGTGCACTGGACGAACTTGAAAAGAACCGTCTACGATATATCCTTTCCCCTCGTAAGTTGAGCCAGGAAGAACGCCATGCACTTTTTCACGGCGTTCCTATGCGAAATCAGGTTATTCTGCTTGAACCAAAGGACCCGAATTTCAATCTCGATGCTCATAAAGACCTTCTAAAATGGGCTCAGAGACAGCTTGCCGCGCAGGAGCTTGCAACAAATACAAGAGATTCAAGCCGGAAGGCTGAATATGAAAGAATTTCACGGGAAGACAAACATCACTCTATTGATACAATCAGGCGGGCAGGACTTGTTTTTATCCTGTGGGAACATTATGGGAACACAGCAAGCGAAGACCAAATAGAGGAAGAAGCCATCCCTGGTACTACAAGAGAAGACGTGCTCAACTATCTTTCTCAACAACTTTTTCCCACCCAGCTGTTTGAAGAGCACCTCTTGTCCCGTTTAAGCGACATTCTTAATCTCACTGTGAAAGACATAGATAGACAATATCGTTCAATACTTGGTTTCCCTGTCCCAACAACCATAAGGGCAGTCAGTCAGGCACTTAGAGAATTATGCCGAAACAGGCAGCTCAGCATAAAACACCCGAGAGGAAATTTTTGTGGGGAAAACCCGAGTCTTACGGAGACAGAATTTTTCGAGGCTACCGTAGGAGAACCTTTTGAGACGCCTGCGGTTCACCCTCAAATGTCAATCCCCATCGGTGAGAAAGAAAAAACACCAACTCCTGAACATATGCAAGAGGGCATTACCACGGTTATATCTCCACCTCCAGTTACTGCAAGAAGGCAGGAAATCAGCATTCTGCCCCAAGAAAGTAGTGGGGCGCTAAGGCAAGCCGTGGCTCTCAGACTTCAGGAATTCCCTGATGCAAGGGTAACGCGTATTCGAGCTACTATATTTTTAGAAAAGAATACGAGTGATCTCAGCACCCTACCTGCTACAATCAGAGGCAATCTCAGCGGGCAGGGGTTAGTTACCACAGAGACCACTATTACCAAAGAAGGTGAGTTCACTAAAGGAGAGGTGGAGACAATTATCGAGTCTCTTCCAGTTCTACCTGATGCAAATTATGGGGCAAGGTTAGATCTTTTGATTCCGACCACTGAAGAGGAAAAGAAAAATGAGTAATCTGCTGGTAGATAATTTTGAGAGCTTAATAGCACAAGGGCCAAGAGTCAAGTGGCTTGAAAAGTGGCTATTAGGAGAAGTTTGGACTGTTGAGCGATATCAAAGTCTTTCCTCACATGATTATCTAAAGAATGGTGAATCAAAGGTCAACGAGCTTGAAGAGATAATAGCACAGGCAGCCTACAGGCTTTACGACGAATTTCTCGATGACCCTCCAGAGGAAAGGAATGTCCTGAGTTTTCTTGAAAGTGAGAAATTAAATGCTCTGGTTATCTTTGATGGGCTATCCTTAAGGGAGATTCCAGTACTTTTGAACCTTGCCCAAAAATCAAATTACACGGTTCATGAGGTTGGAATAACTTACTCTGTGTTACCGACAGAAACCAACGATTTTATAGAACAGAGATTAAAGTTCGGAAATATTGCTCCATCTTTACTTCCGAAAAGAAGAGAAATAAAAGAGAAAGGAATCGCCGCATATTATTATTACGATACAAACCAACAGCATCTGCTTGACCGGGATTCAAAGAAGCTCCTTTTGTGGTCTGCATTTCCTGATAACACTTATAGTGACAGCACTGCCCGTTTCGACAGGCACTTTGAGCAGATCCATACGCTTCTTGAAGTTTCCTGGCTTAATACAGTCCAGCAGATTCCCCGAGGGCGGAAAATTTTAATAACCAGTGACCATGGATATGTATATTTCGGGGCAGGGCTTTCTTTTGCGAGGTCAAATTCTGAATTAAGACCGCTAACAGCATATCTTGGAGGTGAACGTTACAGGCGTCTGGAGGAAGGCGTTGTTCCGCCTGAACACCCTGATCTGGCAGTATATCCTAATCGTAAGATTGCGGTTTTAAGGGGGCGTATTCAAACTCATCCTCCAGGTAAAGGAGCAAACAGGCTCTACAAACATGGAGGACTTTCAATAATGGAAATCCTTGTGCCCTGGATTGTCCTGGAGTAGATAAAGGTATGAGTATTATTGACATTAAGCGGTTACTCAAGCAGTCTGAGGGACAATTTCTTGAAAGGAAGACGTGTTATGAATATAGAGATGGAAAGAGACGTCTCAGGAAAGCAAAGGATGTTGCCAGAAATGTTGCAGAAACACTGTCAGCTTTTGCAAATGCTGATGGTGGCACCCTTTTATTGGGTGTAGAAGATAATGGGGCTGTCTCAGGAGTTGATTTCCCTGAAGATAAACTCAAAGTTATACAAAATGCTCCCAAAAACCTGATAAAACCTTCCTTACGGGCTGAAATCAATAAAGTTGATTTCGAGGGAAAAAGGCTCTTCATTTTCACTGTCAACTGGATGCCTGATGTCTATCAACTAACCGATGGGCGCTATTTGCTTCGTATAGGCGATTCAAATGTGCCTTTTCCTGCAAGTCAAATTGAACAACTTAAATTAGGGAAGAGAAAAGCTGCTTTTGAAAGTCGCATCGAGCCCACTGCTACATGGAATGATATTTCTAAATCACTTGTATTAGATTTTGGCAAAAGAGTTGGTATAAAAGGAGATGCTGAGACTATCTTGAGTCAGTATCGTTTGATAGAGTACAACAATGGAACCCCAAGGTTTAAACTGGCAGCACTGCTTCTTTTTGGCAAGGACCCTTTAAAGTGGCATCCACGATGCGGAATAGACTTCATAAAATATGAAGGGGTAGAGAGGGAAACAGGCAGGAAACTGAATATCGTTAAGAGGGAAAGAATAGAATTTCCTCTTGTGAAATTGATTGAAGAAGCCTATAAAACTATTTCCGTCCATATTAAAGAACGGCAATACCTTCACGACTTGTTTTTCATCGAAAAACTTGAATATCCTGCTTTTGCATGGCAGGAGGCAATTGTGAACGCTGTTGCCCACAGGGACTATAGCATTAATGGTCTATCTATAGAAGTATGGATGTTTGATGACCGGATGGAGGTTCGCAGTCCCGGTTTACCTCCCGAACCGGTCACACTGGAAAAGATTCTCAAGAGGGAAAAGATCCATGCCAGCAGAAATCCGCTTATTGTGCGAGTCTTGACTGATTTAGGCTACATGCGAGAGACTGGAGAAGGAATTCCCAGAATGTTTGACGAGATGGAAAAGAACGGGTTATATCCTCCAAAGCTTGAGATTATTGCTGACTCGTTATTTTCTGTGACTTTAAACAATCAGCCAATGTATTCCGCAGAGGATATGAGATGGCTTGAGCAGTTTGCCGGGCTAAATCTTAATCCTGACCAGAAACGGATGTTACTCTTTGCACGGTCTCACGGTGGGTCATTCACAAGCAAAAATTGGCGAAAAGTATGCGGAGTGGATATCTATACTGCATCGAAGGATATCAAGGATATGATTAGAAAAGGGTGTCTTATTCATCCTCAGAAAGGTAGTAGAGTTTATCATATAAGTTATCCCTTTGAAAGAGAAGAGCGAAAGTTTCCTGAAGAGTATGGTGCTATTGAAGAGACCTTAAATAAGCAAGGTTATATAACAAATCAAGATATCCGAGAAATACTGAAAGTGCCGAGATTTCAAGCTGTCAGGATAGCAAAGCAGTTGATTGAGTTGGGGGTCTTAGAGCTTGTTGGCAAAGGGAGAGGGGCAAAATATATTAGAAAGCAGTTACAAAAATGAAGCAGTCTAAAATGTTACTTTTCGAATTTTAAACTGCTTCATTTATGATTTAGATTGTTACATTCAGTATGGAAAAAGCGATTCAAGACTCAAAACTAAAATCCTGCGGCTCTACAAAGTATGCCATTGAAGACTCCTTCCCCATTGTGGAGATAAACCGCCTTGCGATTCCAGAAAGGAACGCCTTTAAACCTATATATCAGATGCATAAGTGGTTTGCTCGCAGGGCTTCCTGTGTGTTTAGGGCAATTCTTCTCGGGTGTATGAAGCCTCTTCCTCTGGATGAAAATGGAAAACCGTTGAAAAGCGGTGCCCAGATAATAATGGAAGAATTCTATAAAGATCACACGAATGACCCGGATACAAACGGAAAAGTCATCCTTGACCCTTTTATGGGTGGGGGCACAACAGTAGTCGAAGCCCTGCGTCTTGGATGTAAGGTCATAGGGATAGATCTCAATCCAGTTGCATGGTTTATAGTAAAGACCGAAGTCGAGCCCGTTGATATTGCTGAATTAAAGGCGTCATTTGAGCGTCTGGCTGAACGAAAAGTTGCATGGAGCGGGAAATCAGTAAAGGAGACCCTTCTTGAACAGTATAAAACCGAATGTCCCTGTTGTGGTACAGGCAGGGAAGAAGCAGATATTATCTATACTTTCTGGGTTAAGTCTGCCATTTGCACTAATTGTAAAAAAGAGGTTCCGCTGTTTTCGGATTATATTATTGCGGCTAAGACTCCTTCAATAAAATATAGTCGGGATGTAGAATGCCCTGAATGCGGCAGGACATTTGATTGGGAGTTAGAACCAGCGAGTCTGATTGCTGAACCGGGACTTTGTATAGCAAGTCCCTCTTATTCTGCGGGGATTGGTCGCACAAGTGTGCGATGGGCGTTTTCTGCTGGTGATAAAGTGAAATGTCCATGGTGTGAGAAGATTATAAAAGCAAGAATTACGCATAAAAAGAAAGAACGGAAAAAGGTGCCGCTTACTGTTCTTCTTTGCCCTCATTGCTATTCTGTATGGCAATGGAGGGGAAATCTTCCTGAAAAGGTGAACTGCCCTGTTTGTAATAAGAGTTATGACCCTAAGAAAGGCAACGTCCCTAAAAGTGGTTGGTTTCTGTGTTCCTGTGGGCATACAGACAGGATAATAAACTCTATACGGAGCCTGCCCAAAGACCAGCTTTTTCCAATGCGTCCTTATGCTATTGAAGGTTATTGTCCTCATTGTGCAGGTGATTTAGAGGGAGAAACAGATTTAACCCAGATGACAATTGAAGGCACTAACTTAAAGCTTAAGATTAAAAACTCAAAACTAAATAGCCACCTCTGTTTGCTTACAAAAAACAATGGAAAGTTTTTCAAAAGGATTACTTCTTCAGACCTTGCCAGATATCAGAGGGCATGTGAAATATGGGAAAAAGAAAAAGTAAATTTGCCATATCCAAAGCAGAAAATCCCTGAAGGATTTAATACTAATCAAATGAGAAATCACCATTATCATTACTGGTATCAGATGTTTAATCCAAGGCAATTGCTTTGCCTTTCGATACTGCTGAAGGCGATAGACGAGGAACAGGACCAAGTGTTGAAGGAAATGTTGCTGAGTGGGTTTTTCAACCTCTTGAATAATGTAAGTGACTTTTGTTCATATAGGACTACTGTCCTTGCATTGCGCCAAGTTTTTGCTCGTCATGACTTTGCCCCCAAAAACACGCCTTGTGAAAATAATGTATGGGGATTGAAATTTGGCATGGGAAGCTTTGAATCATGCGTTCAAACCGTATATGATGGAATTCGGTTTGCTATTAGCCCTTCTGATCGGCGTTTTACTGGTCAATTTAACAAAAAAAATCAACCCATCATTAGTGATATGAAATCTTCTGAAACAGTTTATTCCGGTAGGCCCAATCTTATGTCAGAGGATTCAAAAAGATTGGCTGTGACTGTCAAAAATAACCCTATACACATCGTTGTTACCGACCCTCCATATGCAAGTAACGTTAATTATTCAGAACTATCTGACTATTTTTATGTATGGTTAAGCCTGGTGTTGAGTAAAACTTATCCATATTTTGCGCCTGATGCTACTCCAAAAAGGGAAGAAATAATTGAAAACCCGACTCGTGGGTATACCATAACAGATTTTGAAGAGGGGTTAAAGTCTGTATTTGTAGAATGCAAGAAAAAACTCGATGATAGAGGACTGTTAGCTTTTACATTCCATCACGCTGAGGGGCGTACATGGGAATCGCTTCTAAAAGCTGTATGTGATGCAGGGTTTATTGTTGAAGCCGTCTATCCGATACATGGAGAACCTGAAGCTTCTCTACACCTTCAGGATAAAAAGGCAATTGCTTATGATCTCATCCATGTCTGCCGCAAGAGACCAATTGTGCAGAATGTTCAAAAACGTTCGTGGGCAGGTATTCGTCAGGAAATTCGGCGTAGGGCAAGGGAAGAGATTAAAGTCATTGAGGCAGGAAGATATGGTAATGAGCCGCTTTCTCCAGCTGATATAAACATCATCCTTATCGGCAAATGCCTTGAACTTTACAGTCGTCACTACGGTGCTATCGTTGACCATGAAGGAAATGAAGTTCCATTAAAACAGGCACTTGAGGAAATCCGCATGATGGTAGACCAACTTCAGTCGAAAGAGCAGCCTTTACCTTCTGAGCTTTCTGACATTGACCCTGAATCCTATGTATATCTGACCTGCCTCTGTAACAGAAAGGAAATCAAAAGCGATGAGGTACATAAAGCTACAAGGGGAATCTTGGAGCCGGATTCTTTATTCGAAGCAGGTCTTATGATAAAGGGCAGAGCTAAACGCGGCAGGACTTACGAGGTAAAACAACCTCTTGAGCGCTTTGATTCTCTGGTTGAGAAGTTCAAAGAGCCCCAAGTTGAAAAAACTTTATTCGGCGACATGGAAGTACCAACTAAAATGAAAAAGAAAATATATTTCATTGACTATGTCCATTTTCTTATGGCTCTTGTTGAAGGTGGAGAAAACATCGTGCCATGGCTTGAACGCTTCAGAAGAGAGACACCAAGGCTTAGAGCCGCATGCGAATATCTGATGGGAAAGAACAACGGCTTTGCGCCTACGCTTAAAAAAATCCTTGATATGATAGATATGGGACCACTGTTTAGATAGTTGTGAATTAAAAAGGGAATGAAAATATTTTTAAAGAATTAAATCATGGCACCAAACAAATATAAGCTGAAATCGTCTGCGCTTACTCAAGAAATAAATTACCTTTTTGGGAGTTTCGCATCTGAAAATTTACGAGAGTTTGCACAGTATTTAAATTTAATCGATGGTCAGCGACCACGAAGTTCGGAAATTCTTAAATGGTACAGCTGGGTAAAGCCTCGTTTAACAAATGAGAATCCTTACCAAGAAGGAATGGTGCTTATCCGACTCTTAATTTTCCAATTCATGGTAGAAGGATGCACAAAACAAATGTTCAAGTTGCTCCTCAGGACATTAGTTCATCAATTTCCTGAATATAATAAAGATAAAATTCGCAAACTTCTTAACCCTAATAAAGGTAAAGTTACTGATCTAAGACCACTTGAGGAAAATATTTTATCTATACTTGGTGCTTCTGATAAGTTTACTATTCTGTATAAGGGATTAGAAGAGCTTTGTTCTCCACATTTATATGAGTTGCGTAATGCAATAGCCCATCAGAGATTCTATATCGAGCCGCAAGGTAATGACCGTCTCATCTTCTACCAGCCCGAAAGACGACGACTGACAAAAACAAATGCAAAAGCAATAAAAGCATCGGAATTTTTCAAAAAAATGGATTCTCTGGAAATATTTTGGGCTTCTTTTTTTGAGGCATATAGTGTTCTATCTTTAAAACTTATCGAGTCAGGACAACTTCTGGATCATCCTTGTGGCGAGTGTGGGAGTCTTATAATATATGCCAGGGGAGAAAAGCCGCCAACAAAATGCAATTTTTGCGGTTTCAGGGTTCAATTAAAAACTCAACACCCGGAGGAATGAATTGCCAGGATACCAGCTTGTAGAAATAGGAAATTTAAGTCCAAATAAGAATAACGGCATTTTACCTTACAAAAATAAGATAGGCTTTCTGGACTTTTTACGGGAAATTACTCAAGACCCGCTGCCGTTTCCGAAATTCTACAAGGTGCAAGTGGTTGGATTGGAAGAAGTGCTTTTTGCAGCTCGTCCAAAACAGGAGGAAATGGCACTTAAGATATATAGCCTGCTGAAATCTGCTGCGCAGAACCTTGAAAGAAAGCTTATAGATGTTCAGATTGTATTTCGGGGAAGACTTGTAAGAGGCGAAAGTTTCTGGGTTGAATATAGAAATGTAAAGCTCCCGATAGGACACATTTTCGGCTCACCTATGAAACAGACCGATGCACAAGGAAATCATTTTTATAAGAAAAGCTTTAGTTTAACCAATGGGATAATTTAGTTTTTAATTATGAGTTTTAGTTAGGTTTATGGATAAAAAGACTAAGAAAACGGTTAATACAGGAGAAAAAGTAAAAGCGTATGGACTCGAGCACCTTGGAACAGGTGAGGTTCTCAGGGTGCGTGAGTCAGGAGCTACCTATCAAGCCGATGTCGTATTTGACAGTGCAGACGGGCGGCGGTTGGAGACAATTCCCATAGATAGGCTTGAGCGTGTTCCCGACCTGATTGAACGACTTTCTACAGGAGACGTGGACTCGCCACTTGATTTCTATCTTAAACAGCTTGCATATCAACTGCCGCTCAATAATGCTGGAGGTGAGCTCTCAAACTCAAGAACCGACCTTTTGCCACACCAGATTCTTCTGACACGGGACATTGTTGAATCCGAGCGGCGAAAGTTCCTTATAGCCGATGAGGTCGGGCTTGGAAAAACCATAGAAACAGGACTTATCATAAGAGAGTTATTTGCTAGAAATGAGGCAAAGCGAGTTTTGATAATTTGTCCTGCAGGGCTGACCAGAAACTGGCAGCAGGAGCTCAAGGACTGCTTCAGGCTACACTTTGATATACTCGGAATTGACTTCAATGATACAAGCTCGCTCTCATGGGAAAACCATCATCGCGTAATCGCCTCAATAGATACCATCAAGCAGGCAAAAAGAATTGAAAAGCTAAGACAGGCACCCAAGTGGGACTTAATAGTGTTTGATGAGGCACATCATCTGAGCCGTAAAAAGTATGGTAAAAAAGTGGATTATACACAGAATTATCGTCTGGCTGAGGCGCTGAGAGGTTATACCAGAGATATGTTTTTCCTTTCTGCAACTCCTCATCAGGGCGATGCATATCAGTTCTGGTCTTTGATTCAACTCCTCGATGACCAGCTGTTTGAATCTCCAGAAGTCATGGCAGACCATAGGGGACTTCTTAACCGGGTAATGTTTCGGAGAACAAAGCGGGAGGTTACTGATGCAGAAGGTAATCCACTGTTTATGCGCCGTCAGGTGCATACACAAACATTTCCGTTAGCAGCACGGGAAAGGTGGTTCTATGATCGGCTTACTGAATATTTGAAGGAGGGCTATGGAGTTGCCGGTATAGGAGAGAAAAAGACCACAAGTAAACAGAGGGCTGTAGGCTTTGTTATGGCTACATTCCAGAAAATGATGTCGTCAAGCCCCCGTGCTATTCGTCAGGCATTAAGGAGAAGACTTTTGGTGTTACTTGCACGTGAACAGATGGCTCTGGAGAAAAAAATCCAGAAATCCCGTGCTGCTGGGCTGGCAGAGAAGATATTGAAAATCCAGGAAGAGATGAGAAATCTTGCTATTGAAATTGCTTCTATTCCACCCTCAGCAGAACAGATAGCATCAGCAGATTCTTATATTGCAAAAGTAAAGCAGCGGCTTGCCCGAAAAGGTTATCCAAGCGAAGAGGCAACACCCTGGGCGCTTGATGCTGAGGAGGAAGCTGAAAATATTATTTATGCTGAAGCTGTAATACCCGATGAAATTCAAAAAGTGCGCGAGTTGATTAAACTTGCTCCGGAAGGAACAGATAGAAAATTTGACACTCTCGTAAGGGCAATTGAGCAGGTTAGAAGGCTTTCTCCACAGGAAAAAATTGTTATCTTTACGCAATATAGAGAGACATTGGAGTTCTTGAAAGAAGAGCTGAGTAAATTATATGGTGAAGAAAAGATTGCTACTCTTAAAGGTGGTCCTCTTGAAGAAAAGATTGCAGCTGTAGAGTCTTTTTGGGAACCAGACGGAGCGCAGTTCTTAGTCAGCACTTCAGCCGGAGGCGAAGGAATAAACCTCCAAGTATGCCATATCCTTTTTAACTATGATCTTCCATGGAACCCAATGGCAGTCGAGCAGCGGATAGGCCGTATTCATAGATACGGGCAAACTGATACCGTACAGGTTTATAACCTTGTTGCCGAAGATACGGTAGAGGAACGAATTTATAACCTGCTTGAAGAAAAGTTGCTTGAGATTGCCCGGGCAATAGGGAAAGTTGATCAGGTAACAGGGCAGGTTGTAGAGGACTTCAGGTCAGAAATCCTCGGCTTCTTAGGCAGTTCCCCTAACTATCAAGACCTCTACAAAAAAGCCCTTATGGACAAAGATTATCAAAGGACCGAGGAGGAGATAGTCGAGGCAATCAGAAAAGCTCAGCAAGCCAGCGAAGCCCTCCGTTATCTTGCACAGGACCTCGAATCTTTCAATTTTGGCCGATACAGAAATATGAAGGGACCGTTTACCCTTGATGACCTTAAACTCTTTGTAGAAAGAGGTATCTTGAGGTTGGGAGGAGCATTTATACCCCAAGGAGATGTTTTCTATATAGAGACCCCTGAAGTCTTGCATCGGTATCCAAACATTTCACCCCGATACGAAAACGTAGTATTTGACCGAAAGCTCGCCATGAGGAAACGAAAAGCTGAATTGTTTGGTATCGGGCATCCTTTAGTCGATGCCCTTATTGAACATTTCAAAGGACCTCTTTTCTCTGGTGAGGTGAGTATTAGTGAAACAACCTCTAATGCTTATCCAATCTCAGTTAGATACGTGTTTATGGTAAACTTCGAGGAAGGTGTGAAGAAGGTCTTTTATAAAGGATTCAATTTGAATGAGAATGGGAATTTGGAAAGGTTTCAACCCAGAAGCGACATAGAGGCACTACGTAATCTAAGAAACAGACTAAAGCCAGTTTCTAAAAAGGGAGTTTCAGTTCCAGAGTGGCTAAAGGAGAGAATTAACTCTATTATTATCGAGGAGGAAGCCCGATTAAGAGCCAAGTTTGATAATGTGTTATCAATACAAAGCAAAATAGTTGGAATTAGTTTCAGGGAAACCTCAGGGTAGATAGCTAGGCATAATGTATTTCTGCTCTTTATTGAGGTTGACCTATTAGCGATTAAGCTCAGTCAAATCTCTTTTTAGAGCTCCTCTTTATTTCGAGGCTATTCGGTAATTTCTAAGGTTCTCGGTGGGTTTTCTTCTGCCAGAAGGTTTAGAAACTTTTCTGGATTCTAAGGATCCTCTCCGAGGTCCGGCATGTCTTCCTCGGATGGAAGAAGTATCCACTCCTCCCTCAGCAGTTCCCATGCTGTCCGGTGAGCTTGTTCTGGAGTGTATCCGTTCTCTACCAGTTGCGCCTTCACTCTCTCCATGGCTTCCAGTGTGTTTCTTACTGCGTTTTCCAGTACGTTTTCCAGCTTTCCGTTTTTCTTTAGTTCCCGATACATCTTCGGTCTGTGCTCCTTCCAGTGCTCTTTAGCTAGTTGCTTCAGCCCTTCTGGAGACTTCTCCGGTTCCAGTCTCTTCTTTATGTCTTTGGAGATCGAGGTTTTTGGCTCCCCCGGTGTTAACGCTTTTTGTTTTTGTGAAGGTTGCTTTTCCTTTGGCGCCAGCCTCACCGTAATCTTTACCTTCCTCCTGTCCTTTGGGGATAGGGGAGGCAGGCTTTGTAACCACTCCAGAAGGCTTATGCCCTCTTTCACTCCTTCTACCCTCGGAGGTAGCTCTCTGCCTGTTTTCATAAAGTATGGAGTCCGCCTCTTGAAATGTTCGTCCAAGCCCATAATCTAACCTCCATTCGCTCAAAGTATATTCGTTTTCCGTCAGGAGATTCAACCTCGATTTCGCTTCTTTCAATCCTCTTTTGTACTCTCTTAAGGGCTTTCTCTGCCTCATCACAATCCCTTTTTATATAGGTCTTCTTTATTTCATAGAATAGCAGACAAAATCCTCAACCTTGAACTGTCCCAATCCCATTTTATAGAGGTCTCCTTTATTTCGGCTAATGGCACAAATTGTTATACCGCAGAAAGGGTCCCAATCCCTTTTTGTAAAGGTCTTCCTTATTTCCTTCGTGCGGCTCGATGGCTTTGCGCCCAGAAAAGTCACAATCCCTTTTTATAGAGGTCTCCTTTATTTCCCTGTATCTCTACAAAGAGGAAAAAGGATACTCTAGTCACAATCCCTTTTTATAGAGGTCTTTTTTATTTCACTAAAGGAGTATTTCTATGCCCGTCGTAACTGTCGCAATCCCTTTTTGTTTAGGTCTTCTTTAGTTCATGCTCACTATAGGTTACATCAAGAGGAAAAAACAAAGGCGTCGTAATCCCTTTTTGTTTAGGTCTTCTTTAGTTCAGTGTGTATGAGTTTTTAAGAGAGAGAAAGAGAGAGGGTCGTAATCCCTTTTTGTTTAGGTCTTCTTTAGTTCAAGGTAAGCAGAAGACAATCTCAAAGAAAGCCATACTGTCGTAATCCCTTTTTGTTTAGGTCTTCTTTAGTTCTCAAACACAGGCACACACCCAGCCTTGTCGCAAAGTCGTAATCCCTTTTTGTTTAGGTCTTCTTTAGTTCGAGACTGCGAGGTTTTAAGCCTCGAGTCTCTTAGCGGTCGTAATCCCTTTTTGTTTAGGTCTTCTTTAGTTCTGCGAAGCGTTTGCAAAAGCTTGGTGTCACGGTTGGTCGTAATCCCTTTTTGTTTAGGTCTTCTTTAGTTCCTCTTGCCGTAGTTACCATAACGGTAATAAGCGCAGTCGTAATCCCTTTTTGTTTAGGTCTTCTTTAGTTCTAGCACGGGGTGGCTGGAAGTCCTACAGTGGTAGGGCGAGGTCGTAATCCCTTTTTGTTTAGGTCTTCTTTAGTTCCAGAGGCTATTTTAAAGAAAGAGGCCGACTTCCTTGTCGTAATCCCTTTTTGTTTAGGTCTTCTTTAGTTCATCAAAGAGTTATACAAGAAGATACCGACTTTTAGTCGTAATCCCTTTTTGTTTAGGTCTTCTTTAGTTCAGCTCTTGGTCCGGACGGTTCTGTGATTTCAGCCGCAGTCGTAATCCCTTTTTGTTTAGGTCTTCTTTAGTTCAGAACACAAAAGCTCAAAGACAAGATAAAAGCAGGTCGTAATCCCTTTTTGTTTAGGTCTTCTTTAGTTCAGATGACCGCCCTTAAAAAGCTCATAGAGACTGTAAGGTCGTAATCCCTTTTTGTTTAGGTCTTCTTTAGTTCAGGAATTGCCCTGCAAAATAGGAGAAGTCATAGGGGCGGTCGTAATCCCTTTTTGTTTAGGTCTTCTTTAGTTCCGCTTGGGGAGTGTGGAAGATAAAAGTTGACTCCATGTCGTAATCCCTTTTTGTTTAGGTCTTCTTTAGTTCAAAAAACAGACAAAAAATAAGAAAAATTTTGAAGAGTCGTAATCCCTTTTTGTTTAGGTCTTCTTTAGTTCATTAAAGTGAGTGAGAAAGAGGTTGAAGAAGAGTATAAGAGGTCGTAATCCCTTTTTGTTTAGGTCTTCTTTAGTTCAAAAATTTGAAAATGAAAGGAGGAACAAAATGGATAGGTCGTAATCCCTTTTTGTTTAGGTCTTCTTTAGTTCTTAATGCCGGCAGAAATAAGCCCCGGTATAGGTGTGTCGTAATCCCTTTTTGTTTAGGTCTTCTTTAGTTCAAGCCGGGGATAAAACGGTTTGGTAACGTAACGGTGTCGTAATCCCTTTTTGTTTAGGTCTTCTTTAGTTCCTCCATGCAAAGAGGAGGTTACGTACATAAAGTGTTGGGTCGTAATCCCTTTTTGTTTAGGTCTTCTTTAGTTCTGGACACCTTGCGATGAGTGCGGTTTGACCGCTTGTGAGTCGTAATCCCTTTTTGTTTAGGTCTT
>MTOV01000016.1 GCA_002011815.1 Nitrospirae bacterium JdFR-86
CCCTGTGAAAATTTCCGGGCGGCTTACTCGGTCTGCCTCCGGTAAAATTTTTTAAACTCAACCCTTCGGGTTTCAGACACAAAAAATTTTTTAACCCTCCGACAGCCCTCGTAAGCCTGAAATTTTCAGATGGGGGTCTATCCCAAATTTCCTGCTGCTTTTTGCTTGGTGGCACAGCTACTTTCAAGAGCGCTTCAAACGTAATATTAAAAGGGTCTGTGACCCTGAAATTTTCAGAGGGGGTTTTTGTAGGTAAAATGTATTAAAATATTTATGCTATTTTCAGATGGAGGTTTCGGATGGAGTGCATAAGCGAAAAGAACAAGAAGTATTGCAATTGCACATATGAGCCGTGTGCAAGAAAGTATAAGTGCTGTGAGTGTCTTCATTATCACAGGCGGAACGGCGAGCTTCCTGCGTGTTTCTTCAATGCGGAGGCAGAGCGGACTTACGACCGGAGTGTAAGGCACTTCATAAGGCTGCAGGGGGCATAAAGCTCCGGTAGCAGTTAGGGGCAGGCGGCTGCTGAGTCGGATTAAAAAGTGTCTGTGACACTGCCGGTGTGGTGGAACTGGCAGACGCGCCGGACTCAAAATCCGGTGAGGGCAACCTCGTGGGGGTTCGACTCCCCCCACCGGCATTAATAAAATTTAGGAATTCTCTTCAAGCAGCTCAAGCACAGTTGCCTTAAAGCTAAGCAAAGGAAAAGGCTTTTTTAGAATTGCGTCTATCCCCATCTCCAAAAGCTTGCTTTCTGTTTCCCCGTCAATAAATGCACTTGAGATTAATACTTTTGCCCGGGGGTTGATGTTCTTCAAATGCGGGTATGCTTCCTGTCCACCCATCGTTTTCATCTTCAGGTCAAGGATAATAAGGTCGATGTTAGGGTTTTGCTTCATCACCTGAATAGCAGTCTCCCCGTCGTCTGCAGTAAGAACCCTCAGCCCCAGACTCTCGAGCACTGCAGAAAAATAATCCCTCATTACGTCTTCGTCGTCAACAACCAATGCAGTCTTCATGTTTAGATTATCCAATATTTTAGATTATTTTTCACCCATAAACTAAAGAGTTTTCAGCATTTTAGCATTCCCTCCAAAGTCAAACTATTGACACAAGGGGAAGTAGCTTTATATCATACAAGCATATGCATCGCATTCTGATTATCGATGATGATGAAACCGTCAGAGATGTATTAGAGGGTTTTTTCACAGAAAAAGGTTTTAGCGTTGCTGCGGTCTCTGACGGGCAAGCAGGTCTTGACCTACTCAAAGAAGAGAAGTTCGATCTGTATTTTCTTGACCTTGTGATGCCTAAAATGGACGGACTTGAAGTCCTGAAGAAGGCATCTGAGATGAATATAAACACTCCTGCCATTGTAGTCACTGCCTTTGCCACTGTCAAGACTGCGGTTGAAGCAGTAAAGCTTGGCGCATTTGACTATATCACAAAGCCTTTTGTTCTTGATGAGCTTTTGCTTGTAGCGAACAGGGCGATTGATGTCTCGAAGCTCCGGAAAGAAAACGTAAGGCTGAAGAAGGAGCTGAAGCATAAATACAAGTTCGACATGCTTACAGGGACCTCTCCCAAGATGCTGCAGGTGTATGAGCTGATTGAGAAGATTGCGGATACAGACACCACTGTGCTGATTACAGGGGAAAGCGGCACAGGCAAGGAGCGGGTTGCAAAGACGATTCATTTTAACAGTTCCCGGTCTCAGGGTGCGTTTGTTCCTGTAAACTGTGCGGCGATTCCGAAGGACTTGCTCGAGTCAGAGCTTTTCGGGCATGAAAAAGGTGCATTCACAGGTGCAATAAACACAAGGATAGGGCGGTTCGAGCTTGCAAACGGAGGCACTATCTTCCTTGATGAGATAGGAGAGCTTCACCCTACACTTCAGGTGAAGCTTCTGAGGGTGCTTCAGGAAAGAGAGTTTGAAAGGGTAGGCGGCACAAAAACCATTAAGGTTGATGTAAGAATCCTTGCCGCTACCAATAAAGACCTTGAACGGGCAACAAAGGAAGGCACGTTCAGGGAAGACCTTTACTACCGGCTTAATGTAATTCCTCTGCACATCCCCCCTCTGAGAAAAAGAAAAGAAGATATTCCTCTTTTAATAGAGCACTTCATGCATGAGTTTTCCAGAAAGAAGAGGAAAGCTCCTCTTAAGATAACCCCTGAGGCTATGGAATGTCTTATGAACTATCGCTGGCCTGGCAATGTAAGAGAGCTTGAGAATCTTATAGAAAGGCTGGTCATACTTAATGATACAGGGGTTGTTACTCCTGAGGACCTTCCTGAGCGGTTTCATGTTTCAGGGAGCGGGCATCTCTCTGTAAAGGACGGTGCTATGCACATCTCAGGCATAGTGCTGCCCAAGGAAGGAGTTGACCTTAACGCCGTGCTGAATGAGGTGGAAAAAAGCCTGATTCTTCAGGCAATGAAGCGGGTAGGCGGTGTAAAAAGCAAGGCAGCGGCTCTGCTCGGGCTTAACAGAACAACACTGATAGAGAAAATGAAAAAGAAAGGCATCAACTTCAACGGAGAAGATACCTCCCGTTCATAAACACTAATCATACTGTTATTTTATTGCCGCAGTAGCCGGCATCTGTCGGTTATTTGACACGCCTTCTGAATAAATCCCTTAAAATCCAATACATTATACTGGCATGTCTGTTGCTATACTTCATGGCGATGGGCAGGACAAGATTAATAGTCGTGTTGATTTTTATATTTTTGCCTGTCTTTTCGTGGGCTTCTTTTGAAGGGCTTATAAACTCACCGGCTTTAAAGGAGGCATGGGAGTCCGTCAGAACCGACAGGATATTTAAAGCAAGAAAGATACTTTCGGCTTATAAACCTGAGCCTGAGTCCCTTGCCATGTATCATTTTATTTATGCAAAGACAGTGGAGAATCCTCTTGATGCCATTGAACATCTAAGGTGGGCATATCTTTATTCCACGGAGGATGAACTTAAGGAGCTTGCATTGCTTCAGCGTGCGGATACATATCTTGAGCTTGGGTATTTTCAGGAGGCAAGGTCGGATTATCTTATTTTTATAAAGACCTTTCCTGCTTCCAGGTATATCAAGGAGGCGCACAAGGGACTGGCGAAGGCTTTAATGAGGCTGGGTGTTTACAGGGAAGCGATAGAACATTATGAAAAAGCTGGTGATACGCCTGAGTCGCTCTTTGGAAAGGCGAACGCACTTCAGCAACTCGGTCTGGTAAAGGAGGCGGCTAAAGCGTATGAAAAGGCGATGTCCAGATACAAGGGCTATATTCTGAGTTCTGACGAAGCGCTTTATTACTACGGAAAGAATCTGAGGGCAAGGGGCAGGTTATCAGAGGCAAGAAAGTATCTGGCATCTGTCAAAGGTGCTTCTTACAGGGACAGGGCAGAGATATGTCTCGGGCAGATTGCAATGACGCAGGGAAGGATAAATGAGGCGATTGACCATTTCAGTTCAGCCCTGTATTCCTCTTCCAGGGATGTCAGAAGGACTGCTTTGCTTAATCTTGCTTTAGCGCAGATAAAAGCCGGAAGATTTCAGGAGGCAAAGGCCAATCTTGAGGAGATAAGGTATAACTATCCTTATGGCAAGGGTTATGACGAGGCGATTTTAAGGCTTTCGAGGCTTTACAGCAGGGAAGGGGATTACACCACTGCAGTTTCGCTTCTGAAAGAGCTTGTCTTCAGGCTTTCTCCTGTTAAAGAGGCGCTGGATGAATTCGAGGCGATACTGATGGAGGTTAAGGAGAAGGACACAGCCCAGTTTATTAAACTCTGGAAGTCTGTTGGCCCGTGGCTTCTTGACAGGTCAAGGGAAAAAACCCTGATAGAGGTGGCTGATGCCTTAAAGCCTGCGGGTGAACCCTTTCTTGAGGTATCCGACTGGCTTTTAAAACACGGTTCACCCAGGGCAAAGGCACGGAGTCTTACTGCCCTTACTACCTATTACGCAGAGGTGGGAGATATAAAGACTGCAAAGAAGTATCTTGAAGAAATAAAAGCCATAAAAAGGTCATCTGATGATGTTTTCAGGGCAGAGGCAAAGGTGTTTTATGCAAGCGGGGATTTTAAGTCTGCTGCAGAAAAGCTTCTGCTGATAAAGGAACTGAGCGAGGAAGACCTGAGTCTTCTTGCAGACACACTTACGTCTGCAAAGGACATAAAAAAGGCGATTGAGTTTTATGAAAAGGCTCTTAGAAAGGTAAGAGTAAAGGAAGCAGAGGATTATATTGCACTTGCTGACGTGCTGTATGAGCAGGGGGAAAAAGCAGAAGCACTTAAGTATTACAAGCTTTCACTGGAGAAAGAACCGGACAATGAATGGGTGCTGTATAGAATCGGTGTGCTTTCAGACAGGAAGGAAGCAGAAAGGATTTTCAAAAAGATAGGCGAGAACAATTCAGTCATAGGCAGGCTGGCAAGTGCAAGGCTTAAGGAATTTAGTGTTGTCAAGAGGATGGAGGAGATGTTTTAAGCATGGAAGAGATAAGTCGTTTAAGTGAGGCTTTCCGGAATTTTACTCTGGCATCCAGAAGTCTTGAGACATACTACGAGAAGCTTCAGGAGAAGATACGGTATCTAACCATAGAGCTTGAGGAGAAGAACAGGCAGTTGAGGGATGCCCTTCTTGATGCCGAGGAGGCGAAAGACTATCTGAAGGGGATACTGGAGAGTCTGAGGGAAGCGATTGTTGTGCTTGACCCTGAGGGCAAGGTAACGATGATAAACAGGGCAGCTGGTGAGATGTTCGGACTGCAAGTGGAAGAAGCCATAGGCAGGCATTTTGACAGCCTTGGTTTTTCTATTGATGGTGAGGATGCAGAGGCAGTGCTTCACACGAAGAAAGGAAGATACGATGTTATTGTGTCCCGTTCTGAGGTGAAAGATTCAGAAGGCTTGGTCAGAGGGAGGGTTATTCTTTTTCAGGACATAACGAGGATAAAGGAGCTTGAGGCTGAAAAAGAGCGCAATCACAGGCTGATTGCAATGGGCGAGATGGCTGCCAAAATAGTTCATGAAATAAGAAGCCCTTTATGCAGCATAGAGCTTTATGCAAGCATGCTTGCAAGAGAGCTTGAAGGCAGCGAGCATGTCAATCTCGCAAAGGGGATATCCACCGGCATAAGAAGTCTTAACAATGTTCTGACGAACATGCTCTTTTTTGCAAGACCTCAGAAGCCTGTGCTTAAGCCTGTAGAGCTTGAAAAGACCCTTGATGAAACTCTCTTTATGCTGATGCCGATGATTGAAAGCAGGGGCATAGAGTTAAAGAAATCCTCGGAGTGTTCAGCCCATATTGCAGGAGATGCAGAGCTTCTTAAACAAGTGTTTCTGAATATTCTTTTAAACTCGGTTCAGGCTATGCCTGATGGAGGCAGGATAGAAGTTGCCATTAAAACGGATGACGGGTTTGCAGTCGTAGAGGTGGCGGACGAAGGGGAAGGCATAGGGCATGAAGACCTTGAAAGGATATTTGACCCGTTCTTCAGCACGAAGGAAAAGGGTACAGGACTGGGGCTGGCTATAGCGTCCAAGATAATGCAGGCGCATGGAGGGACTATAAAAGTAAAAAGCGAGTTGGGCAAAGGCAGCAGGTTTCAGCTTTATCTCCCGTTAAACGGGCATAAATAACGATTGCAATATTCTGTCTGTAAAGGAGTTTGATATGAACCCTATACTGGTAGTCGACGATGACCCTCAGATGAGGGCGGCATTAAAGGAAGCAATACAAAGGCTTGGCTATGATGCCGTTGTTGCTGAAAACGGGCAAGATGCTCTGGCAAAACTCAACAATCTCTCCTGCTCGATGGTTATAACTGACATGAAGATGCCGAGGATGAACGGTCTTTCACTCTTAAAGGAAGTCAGGCGGAGGGCAGGCAATCTGCCGGTGCTTGTAATCACTGGTTTTGCTACTGTCGAGAATGCAGTAGAGACGATGAAGGAAGGCGCAGTGGAGTATCTCATGAAGCCTTTTTCCTTTGATACGCTTTCGATGCGGATTAATTCGATAATGGAAGGGCTTGCAAAAGAGCGTGAGATGGTCTTTTCAAGCGAGAAGATGAAGAGGCTTGTCAAGCTTGCCGAGGACATTGCACGCAGTGACACTACAGTGCTGATATACGGTGAAAGCGGCACAGGCAAGGAGCTTCTTGCAAGGCATATTCACAGTGCAAGCCCCAGACGGGAGAAACCTTTTGTTGCCGTCAACTGTGCAGCGATACCTGACACACTTATGGAGTCAGAACTCTTTGGTTTTGAAAAAGGTGCATTTACAGGCGCAACAGAGAAGAAAATCGGAAAGTTCGAGCTTGCAAACGGAGGCACTATACTCCTTGATGAGATAGGCGAGATGTCCATGGCTTTGCAGGCAAAGCTTCTAAGGGTGCTTCAGGAGAAAGAAATCGACAGGGTAGGAGCAAAACAACCTGTACCTGTGGACATCAGAGTGATAGCTACCACAAACAGAGACCTTTACAAGGAAAGCCTTGAAGGAAAATTCAGGGAAGACCTCTATTACAGGCTCAGTGTATTTCCATTACATATACCACCGTTGAGGGAAAGGACAGAGGACATACCTGTTCTGGCAGAGCATTTTCTTAAGAAGTTTTCCTCTGAAATCGGCAAAAACGTCAGCGGGTTTACAGAGGAGGCAATGGAGTTTCTTATGAGGCGGCACTGGAGGGGGAATATCCGGGAGCTTGAAAACACCATTCACAGGGCAGTGCATCTTGCAAAAACAGATGTGATTGAAGTTGACGATTTCATGCTCTACGAGGAAGTCTCTTCCCCTGATGCAATGCCTCACGGCAGTATAAAAGACATGGAAAGGAATCTGATACTTAAGACCCTGAGGGAAGTAAACGGCAACAAGACAAAGGCGGCGAAGATGCTCGGCGTGAGCGTAAGAACCATAAGAAACAAGCTGAACGAATACGGTATGAATGGGAAAAATTTTCCTATTCAGTGAAAAAATTGCAGGGGGTTAAGAGTTACATGGAGCAGACAGTCAAATATTTGAACCCTCGGGGACTGAAGATGCCAAGCAAATGGCGTTATTCTACGGCTTCTATAGCTGTGCTGGGCGGCTACGCCAGAAAAATCCTTAATTTTTGGAGAGTTTTATCTGTCTGCATGAGCAGGCAGCAGGGTTATAAATTTGGCACATTTATTGTTAGTGTCAGGAGGAATGATGGATAAAGGGTTCAGGATACTTGAGGAGTTGATTCGTGCAGCCAGTTTTCGGCACAAGGTGCTGGCCTCTAATATTGCAAACACGGACACACCTGGCTACAAGGCAAAGGATGTAGACTTCAAGGGCATTGTTGGAGAGGAGATGCTGAAGCTTAAGACGACTGACCCACGTCATATAAAGTCAGGTTCCGGTAGTGCTTCAGCAGAGCTGAAGGCAGAACCCAGAGAGCCGTGGGCTGACGGGAACAATGTGGAGCTGGACATCGAGGTCGCAAAGATGACGGAGAACGCCCTTCTTTATGAGACAGGGATAAAGCTCCTTTCGTCAAAGATAAAAATGTTTAAAGAAGCTGTTAGAGCGAGGTAGTTATGGATTCTTTTGGAGTATTCAAGATAAGCGCTTCGGCGCTTGAGGCGCAAAGGAAGAGGATGAACATAATAGCCTCCAATCTGGCGAATGTTCATTCCACGAAGACAGAGGCAGGTGGCCCTTACAGGCGAAAGGATGTGGTTTTCACCACAGAGCGTGTTGGCTCTAATCCTGGTGACGGGCTTGAGGGCGTCAGGGTGGCAGCAGTTGTGGAGGACAAGAGACCGCCTAAGGTGGTTTATGACCCTTCGCATCCTGATGCTGATGAGAACGGCTATGTCAAGTTGCCGAACATAAACGTCATAGAGGAAATGGTCAACATGATGATGGCTGTAAGGGCGTATGAGGCGAATGTAGCCACATTTAATATGTCAAAGGGGATGCTCAGAAGAACCCTTGATCTCGGGAGGTATTAATGAGTGAGATAAAGATTAATGGTGCGGTTAATCATGGTCAGCTTCCGGCCAAGCCTGAAGGCAAGGGCAAGGATGCCGGTGGTTTTGAGGCAGTACTTAAGGATGCACTTGGCAAAGTTACAGAGATACATAACGAGGCAGAGAAGGCTATAAAGGAGCTTGCCTCTGGCGGAGACATCACGCAGGCGATACTTGCAATGGAGAAGGCTGATATGTCCTTTCAGGTAATGGTTGAGGTAAGGAACAAGCTTATCAATGCCTATCAGGAAATAATGAGAATGCAGGTGTAGGTGCGCGATGGCTGACGTTGTAGAGACTGTAAAAAACTGGCCTACGAAGAAGAAGGTAACACTTCTTTTAGTTTTAGCGTTATCTATAGCGACTCTGATATTGACTTTTGCATGGTCTCAGAGGCCGGAGTATCATGTCCTGTATTCGAACCTTGCAGAGACGGATGCCGGCTCTGTAGTGCAGAAGCTGAGGGAGATGAAGGTGCCTTATGAGCTGAGCGGCGGCGGGATTTTAGTGCCTGCCGACAGGGTGTATGACCTCAGGCTTCAGCTTGCGGCTCAGGGTCTTCCGCAGGGCGGAGTCGTGGGCTTTGAGCTTTTTGACAAGACTGATTTTGGCACTACGGATTTTGTCCAGAAGCTGAACTACAGGCGGGCGCTGCAGGGTGAGCTTGCAAGGACAATAATGTCGCTTTCGGAGGTTGAGGCTGCAAGGGTTCATCTGGCGATTCCGGAAAGAACCCTGTTTATGCGTGAGGAGTCCAGACCGAGTGCGTCTGTGCTTGTGAAGCTGAAGCCGGGCAGGACTCTTACAAGGAGGCAGGTGCAGGGCATAGTGCATCTTGTCTCAAGCAGTGTGGAGGGTTTGAACCCGGAAGAGGTAACCATTGTAGACCAGCGCGGTGAAATGCTTACCCAGAGGGGAGATGATGCAATAGGTCTCAGCAGCAGTCAGCTTGAGTATCAGCGAAGTTATGAAAAGGACATGGAGTCAAGGATTCTAAATATTCTTGAACCTGTTGTGGGCAAGGGCAAGGTAAGGGCGAAAGTAGCGGCTACGATTGATTTCACAAGGAGTGAGAAGACCGAAGAGAGGTTTGACCCGGAGGGTCAGGTTATAATAAGCGAGCAGAGGAATATCGAGAAGTCTACTGCTTCAGGCCCGGGCGGAGTGCCGGGTGTGGTGTCGAATCTTCCGGGGAATATTGCATCGCAGGTTGCATCTTCCAGCGCGCAGTCGCAGAAAAAGAATGAAGTAATAAACTATGAAGTCAGCAAGATTACAAGCCATGTGGTAAGTGCTGTAGGCCAGGTGAAAAAACTTTCTGTTGCTGTGCTTGTTGACGGAACGTATACCGTTGATGAAGCCACTGGCGAGAGGAAGTATACACCCCGCTCGGAAGAAGAGCTTAAGCATTATGAGGAGCTCGTTAAAAGGGCAATAGGTTTTACCGAGGAGCGGGGCGATAAGATTCGGATAGCGAACATGCCGTTTGAAACAATACCTGAGGTAGAGGAGCTTCCAGAGGAGTCAAAAGAGTATCTTCCGATTGTGGTTACTGTAGCCAAGTATCTTGTACCTGTAATAGCAGTGATATTGTTTTTCCTTTTTGTCCTAAGGCCGCTAATGAAGAGTCTGTCAACACCTCCGGTAGTTCAGCAGGTGCCGGAGTTGCCACAGCCTGTTCCTGAACTTGAAAGTGTAGAGCCGAAAGTGGCAGGGGTAAAAGGGAAAGTGATTGAGTGGGTTGAGAATAACCCCAATCAGGCAGCTGACTTAATAAAAAGCTGGATCGAGGAGAAAAAGAGATAAGTGGCACTGAACGGATACGAAAAAGCAGCAGTGTTTTTAAGGACAATCGGAGAGGAAAGGGCTGCAGAGATACTGAAGTCTCTTGATGTCGACGACATAAGCAAGATCAGCAGCTGCATGACAAAGCTGAAGACAGTAAGCAAGGAAGACGTGGAGGAGGTTTTCAGGGAAGCAGCGGATAAGATATCTTCAGGGGAGGTATATGCCAGAAGCGACCAGTATTTGAAAAGGGTTCTTTCAAAGGTGCTGGGTGAGGAAAGGGCGAACATGATACTTGATATGATAGCGCATAGAGGACCGATAGAGTCCATTAAGGATATAGATTCCAAGACACTTACTAATTTTCTTGTAACCGAGCATCCGCAGACTATTGCACTTGCCCTTTGTTTGATTGAGCCTACGCAGGCAGCAGAGGTTCTTGCAAGTCTGCCAGAGCAATTAAAGGCGGATGTTGCTGCAAGGATAGCCTCTACTGAAAGAATACCTTCAAACGCCATTGAAGAGCTTGAGAGTGCGCTAAAAGGTCTGGATATAAATAAAGGAAAGGGGACAAGACTCGGAGGGGTAAAGACAATTGCCGAGATACTGAACAGGGCTGACAGGACTACAGAGCAGATGATACTTGAGAAGATAGAAGAAGAGGACAGCACGCTTGCAGAGTCTATAAGGCAGCTCATGTTCGTATTTGATGATATTGTGCATATAGATGACAAAGGTGTTCAGTTGATACTGAGGGAGGTAAGCACGGATGAATTGTCCGTTGCCCTGAAGACAGCCTCTGATGAACTGAAGGAGAAGATATTCAAGAACATGTCGCAGAGGGCAGCACAGATACTCAAGGAGGAGATGGAGGTAAGAGGTCCTGTCAGGGTCTCAGAGGTTGAGAAGGCGCAGCAGAACATTGTAAAGGTTGTAAGAAGGCTTGAGGAGGAAGGCAAGATAGTTCTTCCTGGAAAGGGAGGCGAAGAGATTGTTGTATAAAGGCAGAATCATAAAAGATGCAGACACGATTCTATTCGGCATGCCTTCTCTTGAAGATGCCCGTCAAGAAGAAGGGCAGGAAGAAGACCCTCTGCTACTTCAGCAACGCATAGAGGACATAGAAAGACAGGCGTATGAAAAAGGCTTTGCCGCGGGTGAAAAAGCAGGCCTTCAAATGGGTGAGCAGAAAGCACTGCTCTTGCTGGAAGGACTTGAAAAAGTAATCAATGAGCTTAAGAGTCTGAAAGACAATATCCCAAAGGAGCTTGAACCGCAGGTCTTCGACCTTGCAGTCGCTTTAGCCAAGAGGATTGTAATCGAGGAGCTGACAATCAATCCTGAGGTGATAGTAAGGATAGTGAAAGAAGCACTGAGAAAGCTTGAGAGGAGCGGTGCGATTACAATAAAGATAAATCCTGCCTTGTATGATCTGTTTGTTAAGTTAAAGCCTGAGCTTACGGAGATTCATCCTGAGATAGTGTTTGATGTTGACCCTTCGGTGTCTGTTAACGGACCCCTTGTGATAGGTCCTGTTGAAGAGGTAGTGACTGACATAGACACTCAGATTGCAAACATAGTTGAAGACATAAGGGGTGAACTTGGCACTCGTTGATTTAACTCCGTATATAAAAGCTGTAGAGACTGCTGAACCCTTAAGGGTGCACGGCAGGGTGGTGGAGATTACAGGTCTTTTGATAAAGGCTACTGGTTTAAGGGTCAGCATTGGTGAGGCGTGCAAGATTTACTCTGATGATGAACCGCCTGTTGATGCTGAGGTCGTAGGTTTTAAGGATGGAAAAGTCCTGCTTATGGCAGTGAGTGAGCTTTCAGGGATTAAGCCTGGAAGCAGGGTCTTTCCGGTAGGCAAAAAGGTTTCTGTAAAAGTAGGACCCGGGCTTGTCGGAAGGATTGTAAATGACGCTGGCAATCCTATTGACGGAAAAGGACCTATAGACGGTATAGACTATCCTTTGTTTTCTCTTTCTCCTGACCCGCTCAGGAGGCGCAGGATTACAGAGCCGATAGACCTTGGCATAAGGGCGATAAACGGGCTTCTTACCTGTGGCAAAGGACAGAGAGTGGGAATAATGGCAGGCTCTGGCGTGGGCAAGAGCGTGCTGCTTGGCATGATGGCAAAGTATACAGAGGCGGAAGTCAATGTTATAGCGCTTATAGGGGAAAGGGCAAGAGAGGTAAGAGAGTTTATAGAAAGAGACCTTGGAGAGGATGGACTTAAGAAATCTGTTGTCGTTGTCTCCACTGCTGAACAGCCGCCACTTGCAAAGGTAAGAGGTGCGTTTACTGCAACTGCTATTGCAGAGTATTTCAGGGACGAAGGTGCGGATGTGCTTTTGCTTATGGATTCACTTACACGTGTTGCAATGGCGCAACGTCAGATAGGTCTTGCAGCAGGAGAGCCACCGACTTCAAAGGGTTATACACCCTCGGTTTTTGCCCTGCTTCCAAAGCTTCTTGAAAGGGCTGGAACTACTGAGGGTAAGGGCAGTATAACCGGATTTTATACAGTTCTTGTAGAAGGGGACGACTTCTCAGAGCCTGTCTGTGACTCAGCCAGGGCAGTGCTTGACGGACATATTGTGCTTACCAGAGAGCTTGCCATGGAAAACCATTATCCTGCCATTGATGTGCTTCAGTCTTCAAGCAGGGTGATGTTTGATATCATCGAGCCGAAGCATAGGGAGTATGCAGGAAAGTTTCTTGAAACCCTGGCGACATACAAGAGGCTTGAAGATATGATAAACCTCGGTGCATACAAGGAAGGCTCAAACCCGAAGGTGGATTATGCACTGAAGCTGATAGACAAACTCAAGGCATACCTCAGACAGGACATGAACGAAAGAAGGGACTTTGCCGACAGCCTTCAGGGGCTTTATTGTATCTTTGATGAGGCAGGCGAAGCTCAGCCCGGGAGTTCCGCATGAGAAGACTTAAGACAGTATCGAAGGTATTGCAGTTTAAGGATTACCAGAAAGAAGAGCGCGAACTTGAAGTCAAGAAGGTGAGAGACCTTGTAGCACTTGAGCAGGCAAAGCTCGATTCCGTGGAAAAAACACTTAAAGAAGCAGCGTCAATGTTACAGCCGAAGGATGGGACATTCACGAATGTCCACGAAATTGAACTGTTCTATGAATATTATCTGCATCTTGATGAAAAGCTGAAGATGCAGAAGGCAACGCTTGCACAGAAGCTTGAGGAGCTGGATGACAAGCAGAATGCCCTCCTTGAGGTATACAGAGAGAAGAAAGCGCTTGAGACACTTAAAAACAGAATGATTCAGGAAGGCCTCCGGGAGACATCCCTTATGGAACAGAAGGAAATGGATTCGTTGTTTCTTTCAAGGAGGACAGAGGACAGATGATGAGACTCGGCAGATGGGTATTTATATTTTGTCTTCTGTTTATAATCCATGTTGGTTATGCCCATGCAGAGGCTGTCTCTGGGAAGCCTTCTGAGAAACGCATCTTGGATCTGACTCAAAAGCAGAAGGCGCTTGAAAAACAGGAAGAAAGGCTCAAGGCACTAAAGAAGGACGTGGACGAAAAAATAGAGGAATATACAAAACTCCTCAACAGGATAGAGACTGCCCTGAACGAGCTGAAGGCTGTAAAGGAAGAGCACATGAAACATCTCATTAAGACCTATGAGGCAATGCCTGAGGAAGAAGCAGCAGCAAGACTTTCTGTGCTTTACGAGCCGACAGCAGTGGACATCCTGCTTGGAATGAACAGCAGAAAAGCAGGTGCCATAATGGGCTTGATGGAGCCCAAGAAGGCAGCCTCCATTACGAAAAGAATGACAGAAGCTGCGAAAAAAATTCCTATCAAGTGAAATCTTTTCACCCCTCTAACCACTAAAAAAGCACATCCGTATTTAAGCCTCTATGAATGACAGAACACAGTTGTATCGTTCGTAAGACATTGATTTTACGCTGTTCTTTACAGAAGGCATACCGCCGGTCGTTGGTTGCATGTCACGGATTTTTCCTCACTGGCATATTTATTGATTGTAGTCGGGCGTGAATATGGATTTATTGATAGGCATAACACCTATGGCAAGCAGTGAGGCGGAATCAATGTCTGCGCAACAGAATGTGACTCCTTGTATTAACGTTCAGTTTTTTGAGTGTCTACTGGCTTGTATATCCAATACACTGTTGAATGCACAAAAGCCTGATTCATCATCCACAGCAAGTGGTAATGAGGAGAGCTCAGAGCCGGAGCTTCTGCCTGTTGTGTCTGATATAAGTGAGACTATAAAAGGACAGGAGGATTCTCCAGAGATAGAGGTAGCGGATGAGGAAAGTTCAGAGATAGAGCTTTTATCTGTTATGTCTGATGTAAGCGAGGCTATAACAGGGCAGCAGAGTCTTCCAGAGGTTATTGAGGTAGCGGATGAGGAAAGTTCAGAGATAGAGCTTTTATCTGTTATGTCTGATATGAGCGAGGCTATAACAGGGCAGCAGGGTTCTCCAGAGGTTGTTGAGGTAGCGGATGAGGAAAGTTCAGAGATAGAGCTTTTATCTGTTATGTCTGATGTAAGCGAGGCTACAACAGGGCAGCAGGATTCTCCAGAGGTTATTGAGGTAGCGGATGAGGAAAGTTCAGAGATAGAGCTTTTATCTGTTATGTCTGATGTGAGCGAGGCTATAACAGGGCAGCAGGGTTCTCCAGAGGTTATTGAGGTAGTGGATGAGGAAAGTTCAGAGATAGAGCTTTTATCTGTTATGTTTGGTGTAAGCGAAGCTATAACAGAGCAGGAAGATTCTCCAGAGGTTGTCGAGGCAACGGCTGAGGAGAATTCAGAGCCGGAGCTTTTATCTGTTATGTCTGGTGTAAGCGAGGCTACAGGGCAGGAGGATTCTCCAGAAGTTGTCGAGGTAGCGGCTGAGGAGAATTCAGAGCCGGAGCTTTTATCTGTTATGTCTGGTGTAACCGAGGCTACAGGGCAGGAAGATTCTCCAGAGGTTGTTGAGGTAGTGGCTGAGGATACCCCTGTTGGCATTATTGTGGAGGGTAATGTTTTATCTCTGTCTGGGGTATCAAAGCTTTCAGGGCAGGCACTTGCTGAAGCTGAAAGTCATGACATGGCTGTTGTAGGGAATGATTCTAAGGGTCTTCAGTACAGCAGGGTTCAGGCGTCAGGGGCTGGCGGCAGTCAGGCGGTGGATAAAGAGTTGCTGGCGATGTCGCAAGGGCTGGGAAAGCTGGCAACTGAGGCAGACTCTGGTAATGGTTTAGAATCCTCGGGTAGTAGTCAACCTCAGCCGGCGGACAAAGGTTTATTGACAGCATTGCAGAAGGCTGAAGAGTCGGCAAGTGAGAAGTCCTTGTCTGCGTTGGCAGAGGCAAGACCTGTTCATGCAAAGCCGGCAGAAGGCAATGCACTGAAGGCGGCAGATGAGAAGTTGTTTTCTTCAGCACTTAAGGCTGACAAAGAGTTGTTAGCCTCACAGCCTGTAAAGCCAGAGCCAGGCAAAGACTTGACTGTAACAGTTAAAGAAGTGCATTCGGCTGGCAAAACCCTGTTTACTGGCGAAAACAGTGTCAGGGTAGAAAATATTCCTCTTCATACAGAGGGCAGGTCTGAGACGGTTTTGACAGCCTCGCATGGGGCAGAACCACGGAAGGTTATCAATATAAACCATCATACATTTGTTGTAACAAAGAGGAGCGATACGTCAATAGAGGTTTCTCTTAAGCCTGAAGGTTTAGGGAAGCTTGAGATAGAGGTCAATATAGACAAGGGAGTGATTAACGCCCAGATAAGTGCTTCTGACCCGGTGGGTAAGGAGATAATCGAGAGGAATCTGCCTAATATTCTGAATGCACTTGTCAAGGAAGGGCTTAACGTTGGTGGTTTTTCTGTCTCACTGAAGGACAGGAAAGGAGCGATGAAGGAGGAGCTTAAAAGGGGTATGCAGGGCGAGCAGCAGCCGGCTGAAAAACTAAAGATACCGGCTGTTTCACGGTCAAACAGTGCTGTAAGTATTTTTGTATAGAAAGGAGGAGATAGGGATGGATGTAGCATCGGCGAGTCAGACACTTGGAAAGGACGAGTTCCTGAAGCTTTTTACCTATCAGCTTAGGAGTCAGGATCCGCTTAATCCGATGGACAGTGCGTCTTTCACGGCACAGCTTGCGCAGTTTAGTTCACTTGAGCAGCTCTTTAACATGAATGACAGGCTTGAGGATATAGTTGCATACCAGACTTCTTTGAACAACGGCGTAGTTGCCGGTCTCATAGGCAGGATTGCCAGGACGTATGAGGGTGTTACAGGGACTGTAACAGGGGTTAGTTTTGAAGAGGGCACGACATACCTGATACTTGACAATGATGAGAGGGTTGCCCTCGGTGAGGTTCAAGAAATATATGCCAAATAAAGGAGGTTTACGATGTTAACATCACTTTTTACAGGCATAAGCGGGATGAACGCAAACGGCACCGCCTTATCTGTAATTGGCGACAACATTGCGAACATGAACACCATTGGTTTTAAGGCAAGCCGGGTTACCTTTGGGGATGTTCTCAGCCAGACGCTCACAAGCGGGACAAACAACTCACAGGTAGGAAGAGGCGTTCTTATGAGCGGCGTTTCTCCGATTTTCACACAGGGCTCGTTTGAGAGCACAGGCAATGCCCTTGACATGGCGTTAGACGGTGATGGATTCTTCATTGTCAAAGATTCGTCAGGGACTTTTTACACAAGGGCAGGGCAGTTCACGCTGGATAAGGACGGCTATCTTGTGAATCCCGACGGTCTTAGGGTTCAGGGCTACCAGTACACTGCAACCGGTCAGCTGACAGGTGTTATAGATGACATAAATGTCTCTGCGCTGACAAGTTCTACAGGGCCAACCGAAAACGTGATCATCTCGGCGAATGTTGATTCAAGGGTGACGCCGATTCCCACAGGATTTGATATCAATGACATAGAGAATACTTCTCATTTTTCAACTGCTGTTACTGTGTATGACTCTCTGGGCAATTCACGTATAATCACGTTGTATTTCACGAAGGTTGCGGAAGATGCAGTTTCTGGCAACACATGGGAGTGGAACGCAGTGGTAGATGCTTCTGATTCAGCAAGCGGAAACACGGAGGTACAGGCAAACGGCACTCTGCAGTTTGACAACACTGGTGCTCTTACATCCGTTACTTCGACGACCGGTACTGTCTCAGGCACGTCCACGACCGAGACATTCGATTTTGGTGGAGGTGCGGCTGCAGATCAGGTTATAACCATTACATATGACAACTTCACGCAGTATGCTTCTGAGTCAGCAACGATATTTCAGAGTCAGGACGGCTTCCCTGCCGGCACTTTGAAGAGTCTGTCGGTGTCCCAGGACGGTGTTATATCAGGTATATTCACCAACGGGCAGATAAAGCCGGTTGCACAGCTTGCGATTGCCAAATTTATGGCTCCGACGCAGCTTACAAAGTTTGGAAGAAACCTCTATGCAGAGTCCTATGATTCAGGGCATGCTATCGTGGGCACGCCCAACAGGGCAGGAATTGGAAGGGTTATGTCCAATTCTCTTGAGCTTTCCAATGTTGACCTTGCAAGGGAGTTCGTCAATATGATTTCTGCCCAGAGGGGCTTTCAGGCGAATTCAAGGGTGATAACCACAACCGACTTCCTCCTGCAGGAGCTGGTAAACCTCGTAAGATAATCTTCGGGCTGATGCTGCTTTTAAAAAGGACGGGTTTTACCCGTCCTTTTTTTTGGTTTCATGACGTCTAGTCAGTTCTTTGACGCATTTTTTGATAGCCCTCTTTTAAGAAATCTTTATTTTTCAATGGGTTTTAATCAGGCATGATCTTTGATAACGGAATGTATTCAGAAAGGAGGGGATGTATATGGCAGATGAGACTCAGGAGACGCAGGAGGCTCAAGCCGAGCAGCCGAAGAAGTCAAAGGGTGGTCTTAAGCTGTTGATAATTATTATTGGTGCAAGTTTGCTTTTTGGAGCCGGAGGATTTGTCTCTTACATGTTGGTTTCCGGCAAGGGAGAGGTGGCAGAGCATAAAGAGGAAAAGAAGCAGGAGGAGATGAGTGTTCTTGTTCCGCTTGAACCGTTTGTTGTAAATCTTTCCGCTCCTGGCAGGTATCTGAAGGTTACCATGCAGTTTGAGCTTGTAGATTCCTCTTATGAGTCAATGGTTACGCAGAGGATGCCTATCCTGAGAGATGCGGTCATAACGCTCCTGAGCAGCAAGTCAACGGAGTCTGTGTCAGGACCGGAGGGGAAGTTTCAGCTTAAGGACGAGATTCTTTTCAGGGCAAATCAGGCGATGGGCAAAGAAGTCTTTAAAAACCTTTATTTCACTGAGTTTGTAATGCAATGAGCAAGATACTGTCACAAGAAGAAGTTGATGCACTCCTGAAGGGGGTGCAGTCAGGCGAGATAGAAGTAGAGGCGAAGACAGAGGAAACCGGCGATGTAAAGCCGTATGACTTTACAGCGCAGGAGCGTATCATCCGGGGCAGGATGCCCGGGCTTGAAATTGCAAACGACAAGTTTACAAGACTCTTCAGAAACTCTATTTCCTCTGTCCTTATGAAGTTCGTTGATGTCAATGTGCATGGCGTTGAGATGATGATGTTCAACGAGTTCATGAAGACTCTGCCTTTACCTTCAAGCATAAACATATTCAAGATGGCTCCGCTTAAAGGCTATGCCCTTTTTATTATGGAAGCTCCTATGGTATTTGCCTTTATCGAGTATTTTTTCGGCAGCAACAAGGCGCAGTATGTAAAGACAGAGGGCAGGTATTTCACGCCCATAGAGCAGCGGGTTATAAGAAAGATAGTTGGTCTTGCGCTTGAAAATCTGGCTTCTGCGTGGGAAGGTCTGGTTCCAATTCGTCCTGAGTATGTTGGTCTTGAGATGAACCCTCAGTTCGTGACTATAGTTACACCCACGGAAGGCGTGATAAAGATAGAGCTGGGCGTGGAGGTAGAGGACTTTCAGGGGAAGATGTTCTTCTGCATACCGTATTCGATGGTCGAACCTATAAAGGAGAAGTTATTCTCCGGCATCAAGGGCGACAAGCATGAGACAGACCACAGGTGGGTGTCAAGGCTGAAGGAGGCATTGAAGAATTCTTTTGTAAACATAGTTGTTGAGATAGGAAAAGCAGAGCTTACAGTAGGGGAGCTGATGGACTTAAAGGTCGGCAATGTAATCACTTTGGGCAAGTCAATTTCTGACGAACTTGATGTAAAGGTAGAGGGCATTCTGAAGTTTAAAGGGACTCCTGGTTTAAGCAGGGGTAATCAGGCGGTAAAAATAACGAAGCTCCTATAGGAGAAAGGGGGAAATATGGAGAAACAGCAGACGGATGTAAAAGAACAGCAGACGCAGGAAGCTGAAGCAGAGCAGAAGAAGGCACAGGAGCCGAACTTTCAGGAGTTAAAGGATGAGAAGAAGCCAGGTGCTACAAGGGATATAGAATTTCTTCTGGACATTCCGCTTGTAGTCACAGTGGAACTTGGCAGGACAAAGATGCTGATAAATGACCTTTTGCAACTCGGTCAGGGTTCGGTGATTGAGCTTGACAAGCTTGCAGGCGAGCCAATGGAGATACTGGTTAACAACAAGCTTGTAGCCAGGGGCGAGGTAGTGGTTGTTAATGAGAAGTTTGGCATCAGGCTAACGGACATTATAAGTCCGGCTGAGAGGTTGAAGCAGCTGAAATGACAGGTGTATATGTGCAGATGGTGGCGGCTTTAGCTGCCGTTGTATCGCTGATATTCCTTCTGTCGTTTCTTTACAGAAGGAGGCAGAAGGCTCCGGGCTTGATGGACATTGTAGCGTATCAGTCGCTTGGTCCTAAAAGAGGGATTGCCGCATTAAGGGTAGGTGGCGAGATACTGATAATCGGTGTTACACCGACTGACTTTAAACTTCTGAGAACACTGGATGAGAAAGATTTTCATACAGGGGATGCCGTTGGCATTGCAGAGAAACTTCATAGACTGAGGAAGATAAAAGAGGGGATGGATGGATAGCGTTATTGACATGAACAATCCAATACTGTCGGTATTTCTTGTTATAAGTTTCCTGTCGTTTTTGCCGGCAGTGCTTGTGATGTTTACGTCGTTTACGCGCATAGTGGTTATGTTGTCGTTTCTCAGGCATTCTCTTGGCGGTCAGCAGATACCACCGAACATTGTGATTATAGGACTTTCACTTTTCCTGACTCTTTTTATAATGTCTCCTGCCATTGATGCTGTGGCAAACGATGCGATAAAGCCTTACATGGACAAGGAGATAACACTGGGTGAGGCGCTTAAGCGTGCAGAGGCTCCTGTGAAGAGTTTTATGCTCAGGCAGACGAGGCAGAAAGACGTGGCTCTTTTTCTGAAGCTTGCAAAGCAGGATGTTCCGTCCGAGCCGATGGACCTGCCGATGAGGGTTGTTGTGCCTGCCTTTGCAATAAGTGAACTGAAGACCGCTTTTGAAATTGGATTTTTGATATTTATTCCGTTTCTCATCATAGACATGGTTATTGCAAGCATATTGCTTTCGATGGGTATGATGATGTTGCCACCCATTATGATATCGCTCCCGTTTAAGCTTTTGCTTTTTGTTCTTGTTGACGGGTGGAATCTTGTCGTCGGCTCTATTGTAAGGAGTTTTCAATGACAGTGGAGTTTGTCAGAGAGCTTTCAGGCGAGGTGTTCAAGACGATACTTCTGGCGGCTGGCCCATTGCTTATTGTGGGCTTGCTTGTCGGACTCATTGTTAGTTTTCTGCAGTCCATAACGCAGATACAGGAGTTTACGCTTACGTTTGTTCCGAAGATACTTGCGGTTTTTTTCTGTGCATTTTTGCTTTTACCCTGGATTGCAAAGGTGCTGATTACCTTCACTACCAATATCATACAGCAGATACCAGTGTATATAAGATGACTTGTATTGTGAGTCTTGGAGAGGGGTCTAAATGGATGTAGGGGTGTTGTCAAAGTATATTCCGAATTTCCTGTTCATTCTGCTCAGGGCGAGCATTTTTGTAAGTCTGCTTCCGTTTTTTGGAAGCAGGAGTTTCCCTGCGCAGTTCAAGATTGGTTTTGCGATTGCTATTGCACTGGTTTTAACGCCGGTAGTGGAGTTTGAGATAACTGAGAGCAATATTCCGATACTTGTTTTCAAGGAGATTATATTTGGCATGGCGCTTGGTCTTTCAGTAAGGTTTGTCTTCATGGCGATTGACCTTGCAGGGCAGGCTATCAGTTTTTCGATGGGTCTTGCTGTGGCTAATGCATTTGACCCTGAGTTTGGACAGACAGCGGAGGTTGCCAGACTTCAGGGCATTATTGCCATGCTTTTGTTTCTTGCAATGGATGCACACCATGACCTTATTTATGTTTTTGTCAAAGGGTATGAGTTTCTTCCTGCAGGACAGGCAAACATCAGGGGACTTATGCAGGAGGGAATCTCCCTTGGAAGCAAGGTTTTTATAATGGCTGTCAAGATAGCTGCTCCTGTTATGACCGGCATGCTGATAGCGAGTATTCTATTTGGTTTTTTATACAAGGCTGCACCGCAGATAAATATATTTTTCGTAAGTTTTCCAGTGTATATATTCCTTGGGTTTGTGCTGTTGCTGCTGAGTATTCCTATATTCATGCATGTTGTTGGTGGATATTTTGGAGAGATAAGGGAAGAGATGTACAGGATATTTGAGATAGCGAGGGGCTAAGGCATGCCTGAGCAGGGAGAAAGAACCGAACAAGCGACGCCGCGAAGGCGGCAGAAGGCAAGAGAAAAAGGACAGGTTGCAAGAAGCCGTGAGCTTACTGCAATGGCAAGCCTTGGAGGAATACTCCTTGTGCTTTACTTTACAGGTGGAAAGTTCATGGACGGCTTGACAGAATTGACCGGAAGACTCCTCAGTCTTCAGTACGGAACAGACCCTTTTTATGTATTCAGGACAGCTTCGTTAAAAGCGGTGTATTTGCTTATCCCGCTTTTTGCAGCTGCTGTTGTAATGAGCATAGGCACTGCTGTTGCGCAGGGAGGCTTTGTATTCAAGCCGTTTGAACTAAGTCTTTCAGCACTTAACCCCATTGAGGGTATAAAGAAGAAATTCTCCCTGCAGGCGCTTGGAGAGTTCTTTAAGAGTCTTTTGAAGTTCCTGATAGGAGGATATCTCTTTTACTATGTGGTTAAAAAGAACATCTTTCTGCTTCCTTTCTTAATGGACATGAGTATTAGTGATATCAAAGATGTATCGAGCCGTCTGATTATGGAGGCAGTAGCTTATGGTTTTGCTCTGTTTTTTGTGATAGCGATTATTAGTTACATTCTTGAGAGGCAGCGTTTTGAGCGTTCTATCAGGATGACGAAGGAGGAGGTTAAGGAGGAGTATAAGGAGACTGAAGGAGACCCGAGGGTTAAGTCGCGCATAAGGAGCATACAGTATGAGATGGCAAGAAGGCGCATGATGCAGGAGGTTCCCAAAGCGACAGTGGTGGTAACCAACCCGGTTCACCTTGCAATTGCCCTCAAGTATGAAGACAAGAAGATGCCTGCACCAAAGGTTGTTGCCAAGGGAGCAGGCGTTATTGCTGAGAAGATAAAGGACATTGCAAAGAAGCACGGTGTGCCTGTTGTTGAGGACAAACCGCTTGCACGAATGCTTTATAAGGTGGAGCTTGACTCTTACATTCCGCAGGAGCTTTACAGGGCGGTTGCAAAAATAATTGCATACATATACAAGCTGAGGGGAGCAGCGTGATGAAGTTTCTTACGCTTCTTCAACAGAGAGGGGACATTGTTGTTGCAGTGTGCATGGTTGCACTGCTTGGCGTGATGCTTCTGCCTCTTCATCCGTTTCTGCTTGATATCTTGCTTTCCATCTCGATAGCGCTTGCCGTGGTGATTATGATAACTGCGGTGTTCATAAACAGGCCTCTGGACTTTTTCGTTTTCCCTTCGCTTCTTCTGATGACCACACTCTACAGGCTTTCCCTGAATATTGCGACCACGAAGCTGATACTGCTTAAGGGCAGTGAGGGACCTGATGCCGTTGGTCAGGTAATAAAGTCTTTCGGCAATTTCGTAGTAGGTGGAGACTATGCAGTGGGTTTCATAATCTTTATCATACTCGTTGTTGTCAACTTTGTGGTCATTACGAAGGGTTCTGTGAGAATAGCAGAGGTCTCGGCGAGGTTTACCCTTGATGCAATGCCAGGCAAGCAGATGGCGATAGATGCAGACCTGAACTCCGGCCTTATAGACGAAGAGGAAGCCAGAAGGCGAAGGGCTCTGATAGCAGAGGAAGCTGATTTTTACGGTGCAATGGATGGTGCCAGCAGGTTTGTGCGTGGCGATGCTATTGCAGGACTTGTAATAACAGGGATTAATATTATCGGCGGACTTCTCATAGGCACACTGCAGAAAGGCATGCCAATAGCAGAGGCTGCGAAGACATACACCATTCTGACTGTTGGTGATGGTCTTGTTTCACAGATACCTGCGCTTTTAATCTCTACTGCAGCAGGTATTGTTATAAGCCGTGCTGGCAGGGAATCGGACCTTGGCAGGGACATAGCGCGTCAGATTTTGATAAATCCGAAGGCACTGGTGACTGCTGCAGCGATACTGTTTGTTATAGGGCTTGTCCCAGGACTGCCTCATGTGCCGTTTTTGATAATATCTGTTGTTTCCGGCGGGCTTGCCTATGTGATTTTCAAGTCGTCGCCTGCTGAGGAAGAAAAGGCTGCGGTTGAAACAGAGGCAGCGCCTGAAGAGCCGAGGATAGAGTCTTTTCTTGAGCTCGACCCTCTGAGTCTTGAGATAGGCTATGGACTTATCCCGCTTATTGAGGAAAGCGGAGAGCTTCTGGGCAAGATTAAGGGAATGCGCAGACAGCTTGCCTCGGAACTCGGCTTTATCGTGCCTCCTATACACATTAAGGACAATCTTCAGTTAAGACCGCATGAATACAGCTTTCTTCTCAGGGGGATAGAGATAGCCAGAGGCGAAGTGATGATGGGTTACTGGCTTGCAGTTCAGACCGAAGGTGTAACGGAAAAGATAGAGGGTATTCCGACAAAAGAGCCTGCCTTTGGACTGCCTGCATTCTGGATAGAAGAAAAAGACATCGAGAAGGCGCAGGTTGCAGGCTACATGGTTGTTGACCCTGCAACCGTGATTGCCACGCATCTGACAGAGCTTACGAGGAATCATGCGTGGGAACTGCTTACAAGAGGAGATGTGCAAAACCTTCTTGATAATGTTTCAAAGGTTTATCCGAGGATTGTGGACGAGCTTATACCTTCGCATCTGACTCTTGGCGGTGTCCAGCGAGTGCTTCAGAACCTGCTTAAAGAGAAGGTTCCTATAAATGACCTTGTCACAATCCTTGAAACACTTCTTGATTATGCACCTACGGTAAAGGATGTAGAGGTGCTTACAGAGCATGTCAGGCAGGCGCTGTCAAGGTATATAACGAAGCAGTATATAACCAAGGACGGAAGCATTCCGGTCTTTACGCTCGACCCGAAGTTTGAAAGTCTGCTTTCCCGGGTCGTGCAGGAAGGAGAGGCGTTGAGTCCTAGCATAGTCAGCAGGCTCTTAAAAGGCATAGAGAAGGCTCTGCGCAAGGATGTGCTTAAGGGCGCTCAGCCGATTATACTCTGCTCGGCTCAGATAAGAAGGCTTGTAAGAAAGCTCATGGAGAAATTTCTGCCCTCGATTGTTGTCCTGTCCAATGCGGAGATTTCTCCATCGGCAAAACTATATACAATGGGGATGGTGAGGTATGAGGATTAAGAAATTCGAAGCTGACAACTTCAGAGAAGCTCTTGCACTTGTGAAGAAGGAGCTTGGAGACGATGCAGTAATAATTTCATCAAAAGAGCACAAGGCGTTTGTCGAGGTCACGGCTGCCGTGGACTTTGATTTAAACGCTGCAGACACTTCGGCAACACAGGCAGAGAAGGTTTCAAAGGTCGCAGCGGACAAACGTGCTCAGGGGGATTACCTCTACACCAGAGAACAGTTAGACAGTATCGCCGAAATGAAGAAAGAGCTTGAGGCTCTTAAGCAGACACTTGAGGATATGAAGCTAAAAGGCTACGAGGTAACTCTGCCTGAAAGAAAGAGGAAGATTTTCCGCTATCTCAAGAGCAAGGCTATAAGAGAAGACCTTGCACTGAAACTCAGCGAAAAGACCACAGACGTAATGGAGTTGCCGAAGCTGATATCTAAAGAAATCAGCACGCCGGCAGACAGAAACGGCAAAAGAGCAGTTATATTAATAGGCCCTACCGGTGTGGGTAAGACCACAACGATTGCAAAGCTTGCTGCCAGAGAATTAAAGAACGGCAAGAGGGTTGCGCTTATAAATCTTGATACATACAGGATAGGTGCTATCGAGCAGATAAGGATATATTCAAAGATAATGGGTATTCCGCTTGATGTTGTATCCAATGCTGAAGAACTTGGAAAAAGTCTTTCAAAGTATGCTGACAGGGATGTTGTGTTTATTGATACTACCGGAAGGAATCCGAAGGATGAGACATATATAAATGAATTGAGGCATATATACGACATTGGAGTCCCTATAGAGACGCATCTTTTGATGAGTGCAAGCAGTGACGATGCTTTTATGGCAGAGTCGTATAAATACTACCGCAGGCTGCCTATAGACTATATTGCCTTTACCAAGGTTGACGAAGCGGTAAGCTTTGGCTCTATTTATAATCTGTCGTTTCTTTACCGTAAACCGATTGTATACATAACAACTGGTCAACGTGTTCCTGATGATATAGAGTTTCCGAACACGAAAGGGCTGGTAAGCCTGATACTAAAGGGCAGAAGAGACGGTGTTATGAGTCTTGGCCCTGATATTACTTCTAAAGAACTTGTTGGATGCAGTGGGGTGGCGTAATGGCAGGTGAACAAACAGGCAAACTGATCAGAACGATTACTGTAACGAGCGGCAAAGGCGGAGTTGGCAAGACGAATGTTGTTGCAAATCTTGCTATCGCCTTCAGAAGGCTGGGTAAAGAGGTAATGATATTTGATGCAGACCTTGGTCTGAGCAATATTGATGTGCTTCTTAATCTTGCCCCGAAGTATAACATTCAGCATGTGCTCAGAGGGGAAAAGTCATTAAAGGATGTGATAGTGGAAGGTCCTTACGGTATAAAGATACTGCCTGCAAGTTCAGGTGTGCAGGAGCTGACCGAGCTTGATGAGTTTCAGAGGCTGAGGCTTCTTGAAGAGTTTGATGCGTATGACGGCAATATAGACGTCCTGCTTGTGGATACCGGGGCAGGGATATCATCCAATGTTGCGTTTTTCTGTGTAGCTTCACAGGAGATAATAGTAGTGACATCGCCAGAGCCTACTGCTCTGACGGATGCCTATGCACTGATAAAAGTTCTATTTACGAGGTATCAGGAAAAGGATTTCAGGATTCTTGTCAACTCTGCAAAGAACGAGACAGAGGCTTTTGAGGTTTTCAAAAAGCTTTCGGTTGCAGCAGAGAGGTTTTTAAACATATCTCTGGATTATCTGGGTTTTATTCCTATTGACAGTTCGATACAGAAGGCTGTCAGGCTTCAGAAGGCGTTCAGCGAGATTTATCCAAGCAGTAATGCCTCGTTGAATTTACTGGAGATTGCCACAAAGTTAAACAGGGACAGCACGCACAAGGTAAAGGGCACATTACAGTTTTTCCTGGGCAATCTTCTTAAAGGCGCAACGGCTTTGGATTAAAGCGGTAAAGTTAGATTTTCAGAGGTGCTGGTTTGAAGCAATATAGCTTGAAGGTTGAGCTTGGCGAAGAGGACAAAGAGCAGATAGTAAAGGACTTTTTGCCGTTCATAAAATACACGGCTTACAGGCTGTCGTGGAAGCTTCCGCCTCAGCTTACGGTGGATGACCTTATCAGTGCCGGACTCATGGGACTTCTGGACGCTCTTGATAAGTTTGAACACGGCAGGGTCAAGCTTAAGACCTATGCAGAGATAAGGATAAAGGGTGCAATGTTTGACGAGCTGAGGGCTGTTGACTGGGTGCCAAGGTCTATGAAGAAAAAAGTGAATGCGCTGAAGAGTGCACATGCAAAACTTGAAAAGAAGCTCGGCAGGCCGCCTGAGGATGAAGAAGTTGTCGAAGACCTTGGTATATCTCTGGATGAGTATTACAAGACGCTCAACGATGCAAGCGGGGCGATTGCATTCAGGTTTGAGGATTTTAAAGAGTCGGACTCTGAAGGCGAAAGACTTAATATTCTGGAATGTCTGCCAGACCCGAATGCAAAAGACCCTCTCAGCATACTCGAAGAGACGAATCAAAAGGAGTTGCTTGCAGGGCTTATAGATGAACTGCCTGAAAAGGAAAAGCTGATACTGTCTCTTTATTATTGGGAAGAGCTTACGATGAAGGAGATAGGGAAGGTTCTTGATTTAACAGAGTCGAGGGTGTGCCAGTTGCATAGTCAGGCACTGCTCAGGCTTAAGAGCAAACTTGCGGAAAAGGTGGGGGTAAATGGCGAAGAAAATTGTTAAACACTGTGATAAAATAGCGTGAGATGCTCCGTGCCCGGGTCTTGAATAAGCTTATCAACGACCTTTCACACCCTGATGTTTCACGGAGAAGGTCAGCTGCCCGGTCGCTTTCTGAAGCCGATGAAAGGGCAATTTATCCTTTACTGAAGGCATTAAAGGATGAAAACCCTGGGGTTCAGGATGCCGCAATGCGTTCTCTTATTGCCATAGGTGGAGAGGTCGTTGTCTATATGGTGCTTCCACTCTTAAGAGAAGATTCCTATCTGAGAAATACGGCACTTATAATTCTGAAGGAGCTTGGCAGTGTATCAGTTCCATTTCTGTATCCGCTGTTGAAGGACAAGGACGAAGATGTGAGGAAGTTCAGTCTTGATCTTCTTGGAGAGATAAAGGAAGGTGTTGAACCTGAGAAGATAGTTCCCCTGCTCAGGGATTCCAATCCGAACGTAAGGGCTGCTGCTGCAGATGCCCTTGGAGAGCTTATGTATAAAGAGGCAGTGCCACAGCTTGTTGATGCACTTGATGATGAAGAGTGGGTGTGTTTTTCTGTGCTTGAAGCCCTTGGGAAATTACAGGCTGAAAAGGCTGTAAAGCGCATAACAAAGTTGCTTTCAAGCGAATCTGATGCACTCAGGTATGCTGCCATTGAGACTCTTGGCAAGATAGGCTCGGTTTATGCAGCCGATGCACTGCTTGAACATATATCCAAAGTGGAGGGCGCAGAAAGGACAGCGGCTATAAAGAGTCTTGTTCAGATAGGTGTTACTCCTTCCATGTCAGATGTTTTCGGTGTGCTCATGGATATGCTTAAAAACGGAGACTGGGAAGAAAAACTCATTGCTCTTAAGGGCTTGGTTGAATTGAAGGAGAGGAGTGGAGTTTATGCCATAGTGGACATTGCAGGCTCTCTGGACCAGTCCGGCTTGGATGACGAGGAGAAGTTGATTGTAATAAAGGATGCACTCATGAGGCTGGATTGTGCTGATGTACTTATAGATATTCTTGATGATCCATCTGTCCGGTACAGGGGGAAGGTTATTGTAGCGGAAGTGCTTGGAGATATGAAGTGTGAGAAGGCAGTGCCTTCTCTTGTAAGGCTTCTTGAAGGCGGGTTAAGAGATGTAAGAAGGGCAAGCATAAAGGCATTGGGTAATATAGGTGCCGAAGAGACCAGAGACCTGCTTCTGGATGCTGTTGACGACTATGACGGACATGTCAGAAGAACGGCTGCTGCTGCACTTGGAAGGATAGGAGAAAAGAGGGCATTTAACTCTCTTTTAAAACTTCTTCACACTGAAAGGCACAGGGATGTAATTGAAGAAGCAGTCAAGGCGCTTCTGAGGATTGATCAGGAAAGTTTCTTTTCGCATCTTGGGAAGTTTGACAGCGAGGTAAAAGATATCATCGCCAGGTTCACGGACAATGCTGATGTTCTCATTCAATTATCCAGAGACAAAGACCTTGGTGTGAGGGTAACGGCACTGTCAGGGCTTGGAAGGGTGCATGGTGAGAAGGTCTACCAGCGACTTAAAGAGGCTGTTAAGGAAAAAGAGCCTGAGGTTCGAAGGGCAGCGGTTATGGCCATGGGAGAGCTGAACTGCTGTCATGAGGAGATAAAGGCATTGCTTGGCGACGATGACACGTGGGTCAGACTCTATGCGGTCAAGGCACTGGGCAACTGCTACACTCAGGATATGATTAAGACTCTTGTGCCAATGCTTGAGGACAGGGATGTACCTGTAGTTCTTTCTGCTATAGAGGCTATAGCGCGGCTTGGCGGTAAGGAGGCGTACAGCATCCTCAGTTCTCTGAGGAATCATGATGACCCGGCAGTAAGGGAGAAAGTCTATCAAGTGGTGGAAAGCTTATGAGGGATATTGTTCTTCAGGACTCTACGTTCAAACAACTTAGTGATTTTGTATATGAAAAGACCGGGATATTTGTGCCTCCTTCAAAGAAATATCTTTTTGAGAACAGGCTCATAAATCTTATAAAGGAGAAAAACTTTAAGGGGTTTGATGAGTATCTTTATTACATTAAATACAATTCCAACGGCAGGGACCTCTCAAGGCTGTTTGATGCGATAACGACGAACGAGACGTATTTTTTCAGGGAGCCGCAGCAGATGGATGTGTTTATAGATGAAATAGTGCCAAGAGTTGTGCAGGGCAGGACAAAAGATATCAGGATATGGTCTGCTGCGTGTTCCACCGGAGAGGAGCCTTATACCTTGGCAATGATGCTGATGGAAAAGAGAGGAGATGTGCGGGCGGACATACTCGCATCGGACATAAGTGACAAGGCATTGGAATCTGCCAGAAGAGCTACATACAATTCGTATTCCATAAGGAATGTGCCTGAGCTGTATCTTAAGAAATATTTCAGAATTAACGGGCAGGACTATGAGCTTATTCGCCCTGTCAAGGCAATGGTCAGGTTCAAGAACATAAATCTTATAGATGAGAAAGAAGTTGGGAAGATAAACTCTATGGATGTTATATTCTGCCGGAATGTCCTCATATACTTTGGTGATAAGGCGAAGCAGCAGACGGTTTCACTTCTTTATGATTGTCTAAAGCCAGGAGGATTTTTGTTTATAGGCTCTTCAGAAAGCCTTCATAACATAACTAGGGCGTTTAGGCCAATGACTATTAACAGGGTAATAGTTTATCAAAAGGTGTAGTGATGAAAATACTGGTGGTTGATGACTGTAAGACTACAAGGAAACTTCTTGGGATTTATCTCAAGGCGAATGGCTATGATGTAGTGTTTGCGGAAAACGGTTTGGATGCAATGGAGAAGCTCGGGACCGAAGACATCAATCTTGTGATGACAGACCTCAATATGCCATATATGGACGGTATTGAGCTTACAAAGAATCTTAGGGCAGAAGCCAGCTTAAAGCATATCCCCGTGCTTATAGTTACTACTGAAGCAGACGAAGAGGAGAGAGCAAGGGCGTTCGAGGCAGGTGCCAGTGGATATCTTGTTAAGCCTGTAACCGCCGAAGCGGTCTCAAAAAATATAAAAGCTATTCTTGGAGATATCTTTGCTAAAGGAGGTCCCGATGCCTGATTTAAACATGAAGATACTCGTTGTAGATGATTTCTCTACAATGAGGAGAATAGTAAAGAACATTCTCAAGCAGATCGGGTATGAAAATATTGAGGAGGCGGAAGACGGCGCACAGGCGTATGCAAAGTTAAAGGAAGGCGGATTTGGCTTTGTCATAACTGACTGGAATATGCCGAACATGGATGGTCTTGAGTTTCTGAAGAAGACGCGCAGTGACCCAGAGTTAAAGGACACACCTGTCCTTATGGTTACGGCTGAAGCAGAAAAAGAGAAGGTTGTAGCTGCTATTCAGGCAGGTGTTAACAATTATATTGTAAAGCCGTTTACGGCTGAAGTGCTTAAAGAAAAGATGGACAAGATATTAGAAAAACTTGGGAAATAGGAGACGTATATGTCTGAGGGAATGGAAGAAATAATTGCTGATTTTGTTACAGAGGCAGAGGAGTCGCTTGAGAAGATAGACCCTCTTTTTGTCGAGCTTGAGGCGAAAGGGCAGGACAAGGACCTCCTGAACGAAATATTCAGAAGCATGCATACCATAAAAGGTGCGGCAGGCTTCCTTGGATTTCAGTCCATAGTGGATGTTGCGCACAAGGCAGAGACCATAATGAAGAAGCTGAGGGATAATGAAATCCAGATGTCGTCTTCTCTTATAAGTGTGATTTTAAAGAGTGTGGATATGCTCAAGGCGCTTATTTACCACATAAAGGTCAATGATGGTCAGGAGGAAGACACTGCACCACTGTTAAAGGAGCTTGATGACGCACTGAATAAAGCCCAGCCGGTTTCGTCAGTTGAGGCACCTGCAGAAGAAAAGCAGCAGCCTACGGAGGAGAAGCAGCAGCCTACGGAGGAGAAGCAGCAGCCTGCGGATGTTTCCCCTGCGGTTGAGAGTGCAAAGGAGGTCTCGGTTGCCAGTGCTGACAAGCCTTCGGTGTCTGTTCCCGGTGAGGATAAACCTGATAAGCCTGCAGTCTCCTCTGTTCCAACAGGACCTGTGCAGACGCTCAGGGTTGATATAAACAGAATAGACAATGTGATGAATCTCACAGGTGAGATTGTCCTTGTCAGGAACAGGCTCTTGAACATTGCGAATTATCTTGAGGAGAAGTATTCAAGTGATGAGCAGGTGACGGGTCTTCAGGAGGCAGTGGCGTTTCTTGACCTTGTAACCTCGGATATGCAGCTTGCAGTCATGAAGATGCGAATGCAGCCGATAAAGAAAGTCTTCAGCAAGTTTCCGCGTCTTGTAAGAGACCTTTCCAAGAGTCTTGGCAAGGAGGTTGAGCTTAATATCACAGGCGAGGATACAGAGGTTGACAGATCTGTCATAGAGCGTATAGGCGACCCCATGGTTCATATCATAAGAAACGCGATAGACCACGGTCTTGAGTCAGTCGAAGAAAGGAAGAAAAAAGGCAAGCCTCCGAAGGGCAGGGTTGACATAACTGCATATCAGCAGGGCAATCAGATTATTATCGAGGTTTCTGACGATGGCAGAGGAATAGATATAGAGAAGGTCAAGAGCAAGGCTCTTGAAAAAGGTCTTATAACTGAAGAGGAAGTCCAGAGGATTTCTGATGAAGCAGCGGCTAACCTTATATTTCTGCCAGGGTTTTCCACTGTTGATAAGGCTACAGAGCTCAGTGGCAGAGGCGTAGGCATGGATGTTGTCAAAACGAATATATCCAGACTTAACGGATATGTTGAAATAGTTACGAATAAGGATGTTGGAACAACCTTCAGGATAAGCATTCCTCTTACGCTTGCAATAATACATGCGCTTATGGTGCGTGCAGGAGGTGTGCAATATGCAATTCCTCTTGGTCCTATAGAAGAGACCCTTAAGATTGCGCAAAAGGACATAGACAATATCACAGGGCAAAAGGTATTAGCCATAAGAGGAAAGGTTTATCCTTTGTCTGAGCTTACGGATATTCTCGGTTACACTTCGGTGGAACATTCTGACAAAAGGTATGTGCTTGTCATTGCAATAGGCGACAAGAAGTTCTGTGTTGCCGTAGATGAGCTTTTAGGGCAGGAGGAAGTAGTCATAAAGACTATTGAAGGCATTGATACAGACTCCACCGGAATACTCGGTGCAACTATAACCGGAGATGGAAAGATAGTTTTGATACTTGATCCTTCCAGTATGTCGAGAAAGGTTACAAGTTTAGCAAAAGTATAGAAAGTCAAGGGGATGATTTATGCAACAGTATGTAGGTTTTAAACTAAACGAGAACGAATATACCATTCCGATATTAAAGGTTCAGGAGATTATCAACACGCCAAGCATAACCAGGTTACCGCAATCGCCGCCTTATATTCGTGGTGTTACGAATCTAAGGGGGAAGGTCATTCCTATAGTGGATTTGAGGAAGCTTGAAACTGTCGGTGAAACAAATCTTGAGGCCACTAAGGTAATAGTTCTTTCAAACAACAACGTTGCATTTGGCATTCTTGTGGATGAGATAACCGGTGTAATAAACATAGACGAGTCAAACATAGAACCACCTGAGCATTTCATGCAGGGGCGTATCGAGCGTATAGAAGGCGTTGCAAGATTCAATGACAGGATGGTTATCGTGTTGGATACGAACAAACTGGTTGAGACGGATGACCTGCAGTTTGATGAGAGTGCAGTTGATGCAGGCAAATTTTCGGTTGCAGGTGAAGAGAAGGTTTTGGAGATAGTCCAGGATTCACTGGATGAGGCGAAAAAGATACAGGAGGCGAGTTCGCCTCAGGGCATTGAGGTTGTAACAGGTGAAGAGAAGTCTGATACAAAGGAATTGTTAAGCAAGATGATCAGTCTTGACGAAAGGAAGAATAAATTTATCACCACACTGCTGGAGTTGCTTGATGTGCTTGCAGCGCACGATTATGAGCGTGCCGATATGCTGGTCTCAGAGTTGCTGCGGTCTGCAGAAGGCGAGCTTTACAATGAAGTAGGCAGAGTAACAAGAAAGCTGCATGACTCTATACGCGAGTTTAAGCAAACGCTTAATCCCAGACTCAAAAGGATTGCAAGGAACGAAGTGCCCAGTGCGGTAGACAGTCTTCAGTTTGTTATCAGGAAGACCGAAGAGGCTGCAAACACGACGATGGAGATAGTAGAGAAGTATCTGTCCGGGGTTTCGGAACTGGCTGCGCATATAGAGAAAGTGAAAGCTCCTGAGGAGTCTGTAGGATATTTGAAGTCATTTGTCAAGGCACTGAACAGTGATATGACTACAATATTGCTGGCTCAGGAGTATCAGGATATAACCGGTCAGGCTATAAAGAAGGTAATAGAGCTTATTAATTCAATAGAGAGCGAGCTTGTGGGTTTGATTGCAACTTTTGGTCTAAAACTTGATACAAAACCTGTGGAGGACGAGCAATTGTCCGAGAGGATTACACAGGATCAGGTAGAAGACCTTCTTAACGAGTTTGGCTTCTGATGGTAAGGGTTCTTGTTGTAGATGATTCTGCATTTATGAGGAACGCCCTCTCCAGGATGCTTTCCGAGGACCCTGAGATTAAGGTAATAGGCACGGCGAGGGACGGGGTGGAAGCAATAGAGAAGGTGGAGAGTTTAAGGCCTGATATTGTGACCATGGATGTCGAGATGCCGAGGATGGACGGTATCGAGGCATTAAGGCATATAATGCAGAAGAATCCTGTGCCTGTTGTGATGGTGAGTTCTTTAACAACAGAAGGTGCAAAGGTTACGCTTGATGCCCTTGACCTCGGAGCCGTGGATTTCATACCGAAGAACCTGTCGGAGCTTTCCCTGAATATTCTAAAGATTAAGGAGCAATTGATCGAAAAGATAAAAAATATAGGCAAGATGGGTCGTGTTAAAAAGCATGTTAAGCCTGTAGCCCCACGGGAGGTGGTCAAATACATACCTGAAAGGACAGTAGGTGAACGGCGTGTGAGCATAGTAGCTATCGGGACTTCTACTGGTGGTCCCAAGGCTCTTCAGGAGATAATTCCCCGGCTGCCGAAGGACTTTCCTGTTCCTATTCTGATAGCGCAGCACATGCCTCCGAATTTTACAGGTCCGTTTGCAGAAAGGCTTGATGAGCTGAGTAATATCACTGTGAAAGAGGCAGAAGAGGGCGAACCTCTAAAGCCAGGGATTGCTCTGATAGCACCTGGCAAAGGACATATGAAAGTGGTTAAGAAGACAGCGATAGAGGCTGTAGTCAATATTGCTGAAAACACAAAGGAGTTTATATATCGTCCGTCTGTGGATGTCCTTATTCTTTCTGTGGCAGAGTCATTTCCCGGCAGGGCGCTTGGTGTGATACTTACAGGCATGGGCTCTGACGGGCTGAAGGGGGTGACTGTATTAAAAAGGACTGGTGGAAGGGTTTTTGCCCAGAATGAGGAGACATGCGTGGTTTACGGAATGCCGAAGGCAGTAGTAGACGCAGGTCTGGCAGATAAGGTGCTCTCTTTGGAGGAACTGCCTGGAGAGATTATAAATGCAGTGTAGGCAATATTAAAAACAATGGGAGGGACGTATGGAAACATTGGCAGCGGCTGACAATATATTGCAGTTGGTTACCTTTTCCCTCGGGAACGAGGAGTATGCAGTAGACATTCTGAAGGTGCAGGAGATAAACAGGATGACAGAGATAGCGAAGGTACCTAATGCACCGCACTATGTAGAGGGTCTGATAAATCTGAGGGGCAGGGTGATACCGGTTATAAGTCTTAGAAAGAGGTTTGGGCTTAAGGAGAAAGACAGTGATGAGCGCTCAAGAATAATGATAATGGACATACAGGGAATCACTATAGGTCTTGTAGTGGATTCTGTCTCAGAGGTCTTGAGGATACCTGCTGCTACAGTAGAGCCGACGCCGCCGATAGCCTCGGACATAAGCACCGAGTTTATAAAAGGCATAGCAAAGCTCGACGACAGACTCATAATACTGATTGACATGGACAGGCTGATAGAGAAGTCAGAGACTACGGCGATGGTCGAGGCGACGAAGGCTATAGAAGAGTAGGTTTACGGGACAGATGTATTTAAATAACTCCTAAAGGTAGGTGGATGCCATGAAATGGAAGGATATTAAGATTGGCAACAGGCTTATAGCAGGTTTTTTTGTGGTGGCTGCAGTGCTCCTTGTTTTTGGAATACTGCAGTATTACAACATGTCCCGTGTAAGCAACAGAACGGTTGGTGCTATAGAGGCAGCACCGTTGATTGACGCTGCAGGAGAACTGCAGTTGTCTGTCGTCCAATGCATGAAGTTGATTGCCGAGACGTTTGTGGTGAACAACCCGGACAAGCTGGCCGAGATATCCGAGGAGATGCAATACTGGGTGGAACACTATGATACATTTGCCGCTGCCATTTTGAACGGAGCTGAGACTGAAAAAGGCAGGATTTATGCTGCAAAGGACGAGGAATTAAGGGCGGTGCTTGAAGAATCCAACAGGTTTCATAAAGAGGAATTCCGTCCCAGACTTAAAAAAATATATGAATTTCATCAGGCAAGGGTTACCGATACTCTGGATGCAGTGCTGATGTTTTCTCAGGTGGAGAAGCTCAAGGAGGAGGTTGACGAGCTTGGAGTAAAGATGATGGAAATTATTAAGAAGGTTGCAGACGGTGCCAGAGATGAGATGCTCGATGCACTTTCCACATCAAAAAGGATTGCACTGGTATCCAAGACGCAATCGATAGTCGGAATTATTATAGGTTTTGTTCTTTCGATCTTACTTGGGCTTGTGATTACCCGTTCTATAACTACCCCTCTTTATAAATGTGTTGATTTTGCCAAGGCGATCGCAAAGGGAGATTTGACAGCAGTTGTAGATATTAACCAGAAGGACGAGACAGGTATGCTTGCAGATGCATTAAGACTCATGGCTGACAATCTGCGGCGGATAGTAGGGCAGATATCTACTGCTTCTTATACTGTATCAGCGAGTTCTGAAGAGCTTTCCAATACGACTGCGCAATTAAGCGAAGGGGCGAATCAGCAGGCACTTCAGACAGAGCAGGCTGCAACAGCCATGACTGAAGTTTCTCAGACAGTGGTTGATGTTGCAAAGAATGCAAGTGAGGTTTCTGCTGCCTCCAGGGAGAACAGTCAGCTTGCAGTGAGTGGACGCGAAAAAGTAGAGGAGACAGTCAAGGGAATGCGGCGGATAGCCGAGACCGTGAAAGAGTCGGCTGCCACTGTGGAGCAGCTTGGCAGGTCAAGTCAGGAAATAGGCAATATCATCAGTACGATTAACGACATTGCTGACCAGACGAATCTTCTTGCTCTGAATGCGGCTATCGAGGCAGCAAGGGCAGGAGAGCAAGGGCGTGGTTTTGCAGTGGTGGCTGATGAGGTCAGAAAGCTGGCAGAGCGGACAGGCAGGGCAACAAAGGAGATAGCCCAGATGATAGAGAAGATCCAGACCGATACTGAAAGGTCGGTAGCCAGTATGGAGTCCGGCAAGAACGAAGTGGAAAACGGAGTCAGACTTGCAGAAGAAGCAATGGCTTCTCTTAGACAAATAGTAGAGTCTTCAAAACGCAGCACGGAGATGATTCAGAGAATAGCTGCTGCAACCGAACAGCAGTCGGCTGCTGCTGAAGAGGTCTCTGCCACAATGGAGTCAATTGCAAATGTGACAAGACACACCAAGACCTCAAGCGAGCAGATACAGACTGCTGCACAAAGACTGGCGCAAATGGCTTCAGAACTGAGAGAAGCTGCAAGCTGGTTCAAGCTGTCGTAAAAATGTGCCGAAAAGAATAGGTGGAGAATATCAGTTTGAAATAAATCAATGGGAGGGAGTTGGCAATGGGTTTATTTTTTAGAGGGTCGAATTCAAAGGACATAAAGGAGCTGGCAGAGCGTCTTTCAGGCAAAGACCTTATGCTTGAAGGCCTGCAGGTTGATGAGAGGGATGAGACAGTAGTGCGTCTTAAGAATGCAGTGCGTCAGATAGGCGGTGAGATAGACTCTATACT
>MTOV01000010.1 GCA_002011815.1 Nitrospirae bacterium JdFR-86
CAAAGCGACAACATCGAACCATCAGACCTGAACTGCTTGACTCCCCCAACCCCTACCTCACTGTCCCATGAAAGCTCAAGTATAGGCTCGCGCTTTGCAATAGCAAGACTCCTCATCAAAAAATTGAAAACACAATTGGCATCGAGCATGAAAATCAGCCTGTCCGCCTCCTCAAGCAACAAATCCCGCTTTATCTCAATACCACCATACCTGCCCCTGAGAACATAAATTGCACTGTTGCTGCTCGTGAAATTGAAAAACTCATGGAATAAAAAGACAGAGACTACCGCTATACTGATAAAGGCTACGATGCCGACCAGGACACGTATCAGAAATTTCTTCCGCACCCCATCACCTAACTTTTAATAACTTATAGTAATTTAAATTTAATAAAATATGCAAAGTTAAGACCATTTATCCGCCTGTTGTTAACGCATGTAAAATCTTCAAGAAAAAAATCATGTAGTGCCGGCATTCTGCGGGAAATGCCTCAGAGCAGGGCATCATGACACAGTCAGGCTCATAAATGTGCAAGTTTTTTCTTGTTTCTGTGTTATTTAATTGACAACAGCAGTGATTCTAATTTATACTGTATATTACCCTGGGGGAGGCTGTATGCCTGAGAGTTTTCCCGAAAGGGAAAAGACCCCTAGTACCTGATCCGGGTAATGCCGGCGTAGGGAAGGGATAGGATTTACCGTATCCTCCAGGGATGCGGTTTTTTTTATGCGACTCATAGTAAACGGAGAAAGCTTAACAACAAACGCCGGAACCATCCGGGAGCTCATCGATGAGCTTCAGTTGATTCCTGAAAGGGTAGCCGTAGAGGTAAACCTTTCTGTAATTAAGAAAAAGGATTACGAAACTTTTAAACTTAAAGACGGAGACAAAGTAGAAATCGTTAACTTCGTAGGCGGAGGATAGAAAACAGTATGGAAGACAAACTAATTATTAAAGGCGTAGAGTTTAAATCCAGACTTTGGGTCGGCACAGGCAAATACAAGGATTTCGAGGAGACGAAAAGAGCAGTTGAGGCATCAGGCACGGATGTAGTAACCGTTGCTGTAAGAAGAGTAAATATAGTAGACAGAAAGTCTGAAAACCTGCTCGACTATATAGACCCGAAGAAATACAAAATACTGCCGAACACAGCAGGCTGCTACACAGTAGAAGAAGCGCTCCGCTATGCCCGTCTTGCACGGGAGGCAGGCATCTCTGACCTTATAAAGCTTGAGGTAATAGGCGATGAAAAGACACTGTTTCCTGATGTGTGCGGGCTTTTAAAGGCAACCGAGACACTGGCAAAAGAAGGCTTTATTGTGCTGCCTTACACAAACGACGACCCCATCGTTGCAAAGAGGCTCGTGGATGCAGGGGCTGCTGCTGTCATGCCGCTTGGTGCGCCGATAGGCTCAGGTCTTGGAATCAGAAATCCTTACAACATCAAGATAATACTCGAGACCGTGGATGTGCCGGTCATCGTGGATGCAGGCGTGGGAACTGCATCTGATGCCACTGTGGCAATGGAGCTCGGATGCGATGCTGTCTTAATTAACACAGGAATTGCAGGCGCAAAAGACCCGGTGGCAATGGCAGAGGCAATGAAACACGCCGTAATAGCAGGCAGACTTGCCTATAAAGCAGGAAGAATACCGAAAAAACTATACGCTACTGCAAGTAGCCCGATAGAAGGAATGCTATGATCGCACTCAAAGACAATCTGCTTCTGGCAGAGAAAAAAACAAAAGAAAAGCACTTCCTTGCCGTTGATTTCAACCTGTATCTGATAACAGACAGAAATCAGACACGGGGGAAATCCCTTATAAAAGCGGTCACCGAGGCTTTAAAGGGAGGGCTTAAGGCAGTCCAGCTGAGGGAAAAAGACCTCGGCACAAGACAGTTGTTGGCTCTGGCTTATGAGCTAAGGGAACTGACCCTTAAATACGATGCACGGTTGTTCATCAACGACAGGGTTGACATAGCGATTGCAGTAGATGCAGACGGAGTTCATCTCCGGCAGGACAGCATACCGCCTTATGCAGTAAAAAGGCTTTCTCCTAAACTCATAATCGGTGTGTCCACGCACAGTCTTGAGGAAGCCCTCAATGCTGAAAAGCGCGGTGCCGACTTCATCACACTGGGTCCAATCTACCCGACTCCATCCAAGCTCAAATACGGAAAGCCCATTGGAATCGAGACTCTAAAAGAAGTCGCTGAAAGAATAACCATACCTCTATTTGCAATAGGTGGAATAAAGCTGGAGAACCTCAAAGAGGTGATGGACAACGGGGCAGATGGCATAGCGGTGATATCAGCGATACTGTCTGCAAAAGACATAAAGACAGCAACAGGAAGGTTTCTAAGGCTACTTACATGACAAGAATAGAGCTTGCAAAAAAAGGAATAATCACCGAAGAGGTAAAAGAAGCCGCTTCCGGTGAAAACATCTCCGCCGAAGAGCTTTCAGCCGACATTGCAGAAGGACGGACAGTAATCGTCCGGAATGTAAACCGCAACATAAAGCCTGTAGGCATCGGCAGAGGACTGAAAACAAAGATAAACGCAAACATCGGGACATCAAAAGACAGGGCGTCATTGGATGAAGAGAAGGAAAAGCTTCAGGTCATCATAAAATACGGTGGGGACGCAGTAATGGAGCTTTCCACCGGAGGACGCCTGAAAGACCTGAGAGAGTATATATTAAAAGAGTCTCCCATCCCTGTAGGCACTGTTCCTGTTTACGAGGCAGCAATCAGGGCAGTCGAATCCTCAGGAAGCATAGCAAAGATGACCCCTGACAGCATATTTCAGGTAATCGAGGAGCACGGACAGCAGGGCGTTGACTTCATCACCGTGCATTCAGGACTTACACGAAAAGCAGTAGAAAGACTCAGACAGGAAGGAAGACTCCTTGATATCGTAAGCAGAGGCGGCTCATTCCTTCTTGAATGGATGGTGTATAACGACAGGGAAAACCCGCTTTTTGAACAGTTCGACAGGCTGCTTGAGATTGCAAAGAAATACGACATGACCTTAAGCCTCGGTGATGGCTTAAGACCCGGATGCCTTGAAGACGCAACAGACAGGGCACAGATAGAAGAACTTCTTACGCTTGCCGAACTAAGAGACAGGGCACTGGAAAACGGCGTGCAGGTGATAATAGAAGGACCTGGACATGTGCCGCTCAATCAGGTGGAGCTTAACATCAAAATCCAGAAGGAGCTTTGCAAAGGCGCACCTTTTTATGTTCTTGGTCCTCTGGTCACTGATATTGCAATGGGATACGACCATATTGCAGGAGCCATAGGCGGTGCTATTGCAGCAGCCGCAGGTGCTGACTTCCTCTGCTATGTAACACCTGCTGAACACATCAGATTGCCGGATATCGAAGACGTTAAGGAAGGGGTAATCGCATCGAAGATTGCTGCCCATGCAGCAGACATCGCAAAGGGCATACCATCTGCAATCGAAAGAGACAGGCAGATGGCAAAATGCAGAAAGGCACTTGACTGGGAAGGACAGATATCCCTGAGCCTTAACCCTGACAGAGTAAGGCTCTGGCGCTCGCAGATACCGCCTTCAGACACTGAGGTCTGCAGTATGTGCGGAGAATACTGCGCCATCAGAACAGTGGAAAAGGCGCTTAGAAAAAACTACAATACAAAACCACAAGCCGACCCTGTCAAGGCAAGACCCTAACAGCCTACCAGTATGCTATCCCTATTGACTTCTTTGCTTTCCAGTGATAGGTTTTTACTATCAATCTGAAGGAGGTTCTATATGTCAAGGAGAGATGGAGACACAGCATTGATTGCACTTTTATCATTTGTGCTCGGCGGCATTGTAGGCGCAGGGGTTGCACTCCTTATGGCACCACAGGAAGGAAAAAAGACCAGAAAAAAGATAAAAGAGCTTGCCGAAGACGTCAAAGAGCAAACTGTTGAATATGCAGAGAAGCTCAAGGAAAAGATTTCTTAACCTCCGAACATCTCAAGCCATTCATCGAACACCCTGAGCTTGTCTTCTCCGAACCGTGCAATGAACTCTCTGACCCTGTCAACGGGTTTTTCCTCCAGAGGGGCATTGTCCTTTGAGTAGAACTTGTCTGCAAAGCACACGATCTGTTCTTCAAGGCTTTGCGGAATCATGTCTCTTTCAGGCAGGGGAAAGCGGTTTTTCCTTATATCCTCGACTGTAAGTCCCACACCCACGTGCCTTTCACACACGAGCGCATGGCGCTGAAGCCCTTCCTTTTCGAGTATTTCTCTTCCGAGGTAGCCGTGGCATATGTAAGGCTTGTCCCCGTAACAGCCAAGCTGAGGTGCGTTGGTCATGAATATGCCGATGTCATGAAGCATTGCCGCCTCTTCAACGAACTTCATATCAGGGTTCAGATGTTTTACGTTTTCCGCCACCCTGAGTGCTTTCTTTGCCACCATCTCGGCATGCCTGATGACAAAATCATAAGCCTCAGGATACGACGCATAATACTTTTTGATTAACTCAACAGGGTTCATCTGGCATTGTCCTCTTTCAAGGAATGGATTATTTTACAATAATCCCTGCGTAGCCGACCACATGGTCGTAGTCGCCGCTTACTTCAGCAGAAGTGGAGTATTTCACAAGCCTTGCCTCTTTTGCACCGAGGGCTTTTGCAGCAGTAAGCATAACCACAGCAGGCATGTAGCCGCACATTGATATGTTTTCGCCCCTGATTACTGAATAAAGCCCGTCAGGGTCGAGGTCGAGTATTTTATTTATAGCCATACGGTCTTTTTGTTTTGCCGTAGTATCTGAGACATAGTGGCTCATGTCAGAGCTTGCGACTATAACCACAGGGTAGCCGACTTCATTAATCGAGGTTGCTATACCCTCGCCTATGGTCTTAAGTTCATCCAGTGAGGCAGACATCACTGCTATAGGAACGATTTTTACATCCTTTGAGAAATGAGCTATAAACGGAAGCTGCACTTCAAGGGAATGCTCAAACATATGAGCAGTTGCATCCCTTTCGACAAGCCCGGTGTTCTGGATTATCCTTGCCGACAGCCTTTCATCTATGGAGAAGACTCCTGTGGGTATCTCCCATTGCCCTTCTGCCATCAGGGAGATTCTTGAGCCAAGCCCTGTATGATTTGGACCTATCAGCACAAAGGTATCAGGGAATCTCATAGTCGAGTAAACTGCTCCTGCGACTGCACCTGAATATATAAACCCTGCATGCGGGCACAAAGCGGCTTTTACATGTTCTTTCGGAGCCCTGTCGTTTACATATTCGGCTACCTGTCTGGCAAGTCTGTCTGCCTCGGCATGATAGAACTGACCAGCGACTGCAGGTTCTCTTTTCATCGTGATTTAATTATCACACATAAGTCTTACTGATGCAAGAACCTAAAAGACATCCTCTTCTTCCAGTTCAGGATAGGTCTCGATAAAGTTGGTAAACCTTGTGCAGTTATTAAGGAAGGTGAGATTGACAACGCCTGTTGGTCCGTTTCTCTGTTTTGCGATTATGACCTCTGCCCGCCCCTTATTGTCCCGGTTATCTTTATTATAGACTTCATCCCTGTAGAGAAAGAGAATAACGTCTGCATCTTGCTCTATGGCGCCTGACTCTCTGAGGTCTGCAAGCGTAGGTCGTTTGTCGTGTCTTTGTTCGACTCCTCTGTTGAGCTGGCTTAAAGCCACCACAGGCACGTCCAGTTCCTTGGCGAGTGCTTTAAGCGAGCGTGAGATATCAGAGATTTCCTGCTCTCTGCGCTCGAAGTTTCCCCTGCCGCGCATAAGCTGGAGGTAGTCCACGATTATGAGGCTCAGCCCGCCTTTTTCCATCTTCAGGCGTCTTGCCTTTGCCCTCATCTCGAAGACGTTTATGGACGAAGAATCATCTATATATATTGGAGCGTCTGCAAGCTTGGCAGCAGCGCTCGTAAGTTTATGCCAGTATTGCTGGCTTATGAATCCCTGCCTTACAAGGTTTGAATCCACCATTGCCTCTGAACAAAGCATTCTGAAGGCAAGCTGTCTTTTTGACATCTCAAGGCTGAATATAGCGACCGGCTCCCTGAGTTCAGCACCCACGTGCTGGGCAATGTTCAGACTGAATGCGGTTTTTCCCATCGAGGGTCTGCCTCCGACGACTATCAGGTCACCCTTTTGGAATCCGGTTGTCTTTTCATCAAGGTCTTTGAAGCCAGAAGGCACGCCGGTTATTGCCTCTTTCCTGTCGTAGAGGTCTTCTATCATCTTGAAGCTGTCTTTTATCACATCCTTAAGATGGACAAACGAGGACTTGATTCTTTTGTCCGATATGTCGAATATGACTCTTTCGGCATAATCCAGCAGTTCGTCTGCCTCAAGGGAGTCTTCATACACCTTGCTGGCTATATCCGTGCTTGACCTCAGGAGTGCCCTTAAAAGTGCTTTTTCCTTGACAATCTTTGAATGATATACAACATTGGCGGCTGTGGGTATCTGGCTTGCCAGAGATGTAAGATAAGACACCCCGCCTACTTCTTCGAGTTCATTTTTTTTACTCAGATGTTCGGTCAGGGTCACGAGGTCTATCGCCTCGTTCTTCTCGGACAGCTCAAGCATCGCCCTGAATATCTTTCTGTGCGATTCCCTGTAGAAGTCATCAGCAGAGATGAGTTCGAGGGATTTAAGGAGTGCGTTGTTTTCAAGCAGTATAGCGCCTAAAACAGACTGTTCTGCCTCCAGATTCTGGGGTGGCAGTTTGTCTATATAGGAGTCCACCTTCACTCCGGCACTACTTGCACATTCAGAGTCGCTGTTATATCCTGTGCCAGCTTGATGCTGACCGTGTATGCCCCGAGCCTTTTAATAGGCTCATCGAGATGTATCTTTTTCCTGTCTATTTCAATGCCTTCGGCTTTCAGGGCTTCTTCAATATCCATTGTAGTTACAGAGCCGAAGAGTTTTTCCTCTTCTCCTGCCTTTGCCTTTATAGTGATATTAAGCTTGGATATCTTTTCTGCCAGTGTCTGAGCCGCCTGACGGAGCTTTCTTGCCTTCTCCTGAATGACTCTTTTTTCGTGCTCCATCGCCCTTACGTTTTTTGTGTCAGCAGGGACGGCAAGCCCTTTGGGTATGAGAAAGTTTCTGGCATAGCCAGAAGCTACATTAACAATATCGCCCATTTTTCCAAGGCTTTTTACGTCATCCTTAAGAATAACTTTCATGGAAGGTCTCCTTTCATCAGGTCATGAAAATCTGGAATGTTTTTAGTATAGATATAATCCTCTAAGATTTTCAACAGGATATTTCTATCCGGCGCAAGCAGGCTCTCCTGAGCTTGAATAACCAATGGCCATCGGTTACAATGTCCCCTATGAAGATAATCACAAAATCAACTGAAATAGAGTCATTTCTTCAAAAACTCAAAAGGCGCAGTCAGGGCGAAAGCCCTGAAATAGCCAAAAAAGTAAGAAAAATCCTTGATGCCGTTAGAAGACAGGGCGACAGGGCGCTCATCAGGTTTACAAAACAGTTTGACGGGCACGAAAAAATAAAAATCCCTCCTTCAATCGTAAAAAAATACGCTGACCGAGCAGACAAGGACGTTGTGAAGGCACTCAGCCTTTCGGCAAAAAGAATAAAGCGGTTTCATGAAAAGCAGAAGGAATCCTCATGGTCTTTTAAAGAAGACGGTATCAGGCTCGGACAGATGATAAGACCACTTGAAAGAGTCGGGGTGTATGTCCCTGGCGGAAAAGCTGCATATCCTTCAACCGTGCTCATGAATGTAATCCCTGCACAGGTAGCAGGCGTAAAAGAGATTGCCCTTACCGTGCCGACACCGGATGGCGAGATTAACCCTTATGTCATGGCTTCGATAAGACTCCTTGGAATAAAAGAGGTCTATTGTGTAGGCGGGGCACAGGCAGTAGCAGCACTCACATACGGAACAGAGACAATAAAGAAAGTCGACAAAATCGTGGGACCTGGAAACATCTATGTAGCTACTGCCAAGAAGATAGTCTTTGGCGAAGTGGATATAGACATGATAGCAGGACCAAGCGAGATACTTGTAATAGCCGACCACACTGCCCCACCGGAGTTTGTAGCTGCAGACTTACTGAGTCAGGCAGAGCATGACGAGCTTGCAAGTCCGGTTCTGATTACAGACTCCAATGCCCTTGCCCAAGCTGTAAGAGAACAGCTTAAAGTACAGCTTTCAGCCCTGAAGAGAAAAGACATTGCAAGGGAATCCCTGAAGAAATACGGGGCAATCATCGTTGTAAAGAACATATCTGATGCCATGGAAATCTCTAACAGGATAGCACCTGAGCATCTTGAAGTCATGACACAGGCTCCGCAAAAACTCATTCCGAAGATAATGAATGCAGGTGCTGTGTTTGTCGGCAGGTGGACGCCTGAGCCTCTTGGTGACTACTCAGCAGGCCCTAACCACACGCTGCCCACAGGGGGCACTGCAAGGTGGGCATCTCCGCTCGGAGTCTATGATTTCATAAAGCGCACAAGCCTCCTTGAGTTTACAAAAAAAGGATTCCTCACGCTTGCAGAAACAGTCGAGACAATAGCCGATATCGAAGGGCTCGGTGCTCACGCCAACGCCGTAAGGATAAGAAGAAAATAACACCGTTACTGCGCATATTTCCCTAATCTTCTAAGCACTTCTATGTGCAGTTGTTCCGTAGGTATTATACGGAATTCTATCCAGTTGGTTTCTTTCTCTGTTCCATCCACCTGAAAGACAGTTATTGCGAAATATGCGCTGTAGTTCCTTTCAAGAGCTGGTTCTGCCTTGTAAAGTGCGTTTAGAACCAGCTCTGAACTGTAGAGCATATCGTGTCTTCTTTCTTTATTCAGTTTCAAATCCTGACTTATTGGAAGTCTTGTACCGACTATAATAAGTTCTGTATGCGCTCTGATATGGTCATCTTTCAGTGCAGACAAAAACACCCTGCCAAGTCTTTTCAGCACTTCTGAGCCTTCCATATGATGAGCGTCCACATACACCAAGGACTTGTCCACAAGAATAGAGTTTGACGTAAACCTTACCCCTTTAACCGCCTCCGCCCCAAACTCCTTCAGAAAAAGGTTCTTGATATGCTGAGTAAATTCTATTCGTGCCTGAGATATAGCAACTGCAGGTTCGAGGAATCTCTGTATTCTGATGGCACGATAATAGAGGATTGTTCCAAGGAGCAACAGACCGATTAGGGTCAGGCTCAGCACAGGTCCAGGTGGCAGGATGAACTTTTTTATAAAATCTATTCTCATTGTTAAAAATTAGACTCCAGTAATCTCAAGTCTTTCAGCGCCTTTTCGAAATCATATTCAGAGATAGCTGTTGGATGATGTATGGCTTTGTTTCTCAAGCGCAGCACCTGGTGGAAGAGGTCTTTCTTGAACGGTCCGATTCGTCTGGCGCGTTCCAGCTCTTTCAGGCAGTCATAAAGACCAGGGTAAGAGCGTCCGAGCACTTTTCTGGTAAACACCTTAAGCCGGGTCTCAAGGTAATGTCCGAGCAGAAGTGAGGCAACAACCTTTTCGCCTTTTCTCATGTATTCAAATGCCTGTTCAATAGCAGAACCTTTAAAGATATTAATGTTCTCGTTGGACTCAATCTCTCCAGGGGCAAGACTCTGTATTTTCTGATAGACTTCAAGGCACTTATCTATTTCGTCCTTTTCAAGGTAGGACTCGGCAAGAAGGAAGAGATCCCGCACCTTGTCTGATACTTCTTTCTGTTTAAATGCAAAGGAATAAGCGCGGCGCAATGCCTCTGTCTTGTCGTCTTTTTTATCCATGACATCAAAATGTCTTGCCCAGCGCTTTGACTTCAGAACATTGTCTTTTGTAAACCGGAACAATTGTTCGGAGACCTCGCTTTTATTCAGTTTTCCGCTTATAACGATAATGTTAAGAGTAGGATAGTTTTCGAAGATGTCAGGCAGGGCATCTATACCTTCGTTCATACGGTCGAACTCGATATCCAGAGTCATAAGGTCAAAGGGCTGTAATTTCAGCATTTCCATAGCCTGCCTTACACTCACTGCCTCATAGAACCTGATGTCTTTTTCCTCAGGGTCAAGCGCCCGCCGTATTTCGAGCTTCAGGAGTTCTCTGTCTTCGTAGTCGTCGTCGGCAATCAGCACTCTAAACATCCAGCGACTCCTCCACATATGGAAGGTTAATTATTATCTCTGTGCCTCTGCCTGGTGCAGTATACTCTTTACCCACTCTGATCTTTCCGGCATGGAGTCCTATGACATACTTGGCAAAATACAGTCCTTCGCCCCAGCCCTGTTTAGTGCGTTTGCCTTTGTAAAAACATCTGTCTGCCTGTTGTTCATCCATCCCTATTCCTTCGTCCTTAAACGACAGGGAAACGTAGCGTCGTCTTCCATCCATGTCCAGAGAGCAAGACAGCAAGATACGTGCACGGCTCTGCTCAGGCTTTTTATACTTAATGGCATTGTCTATAATGTTTTCGAACACCGTTCTAAGGAGTGTCGGCGAGGCAAATATCGTAGGGGGAGGCATCTTTCCCTGAAAAGTAATGTCTGCCAGATCACTGTGCTGTTCTGCCAGTTGAACGAGCATTTCCCGGAGGTTTACCTTTGAGAAATCCACCAGTGCTGCTTCTCTTTCGTCAGATATTTTCTTGTAGATGTCGATATCAGCAAACAGTTTATCCATGTTGTTGTTAATACGCGCTCTTACATCTTCAGGAAGATCAGTGAGAAGATCAAGCCGGCGTTTAATCCTGCCGAGGTTATTTTTGAACTCATGAGCTATGGTTGCTGATATATAACGGATAAATTCATTACGGCGTGCAATCTCCCGGTTTTTTATAAGCAGCAACTGGTTTTCATGAACCCTTCTCTGTCTCTGCTGATAGACAAAGGTCATGTAAGCACTGAACAAAGCAAAGGAGACAACTACCACTATAAATGCCACATCCGCTACTTTATCGGATGCCTCAAGCAGTCCTTGCATAATAGACACACGTTCCTGTAATTCTGCCTCAGCAGGAATAGTACGAAGTGCTTTCCACGGCATCAACCATCGGATGAGCGAATCAAACGGTGGGACAGACCGGTCAAAATAAACCATTGCAAGCACAAGCCAGATAAAGAGCATCACCATGAACATCAGGGAATGTCTTATTTTATTGACCGTATTTGACATGGTCATAATTTAATTCTACTCCATTTAGACCGTCAATTTCCCCACAAAGGCATTCTGAAGACCTTCTCACTGTCTGAATGGCTACTTCTCAAAATTGCCGGCAAGGGACACAGCTTTTCTATAAGACTTTTTTGCCCTGTCAGTTTTGCTGTTTCTGTAATAAAACAAACTTTGAGCATACCAGAGGTCAGAAAGCCTCCTGTTTCTTCCACACGTATAATCTTTAATATAGACTGTATTTGGAGGCTGGGATTTAGGGGTCTAACCGAGAGCAGAGGCAAGGATTTCTTTAATCTCCGGAGGCATATCACCGAGCATGCCCAATTTCTTTTTGATGAAGGAGTTGCTCATCATCAGCTTCATGGATTTCATGAGGTATTCTTTTTTAAACTCATCGTCTGTCTGTTGCATTTCGAAAAATTTNTTCATATAAAAATCTCTGTAGCAGTTGATTATAGCCCTGTCCACGTCNTCGAGGGTCATCCCTTTAGGTTCTATCACAGGGTCTATAAGATTATATTTTCTGTAATCATACACTTTTATATACGGCTTGAGTTCNTCATACATATCTGAATAAGGCCATGGAGCGATGGCAAGGAAGTGGGCGAAATCCGGGTTATATTCNTTTGCCAGGGTAAGGGTTTTATTGATGCCCTGCGGGGTATCGTCAGGGAATCCAAGGATAAGGGATGTTTCTGTGATTATTCCGTATTCTCTTAAGAGTCTGAGGGCTTCTTTTGACTCCTCCAGTTTCAGGTCTTTTTTCATAAAGTCCAGTGCACTTTGCTCTGTAGCTTCTGTGCCCACATATATATGTATGATTTTAGCCTTCTTATATTTCCAGAGTATGTCCTTATCCCTGATGATATCTCCTGCCCTTGTCTCCATGAGGAGTTTTACAGGCAGGTCTTTTTCTATAAGCAGGTCTAGGAACTTTTCCCATCTTGTTCTGTCTGGTGTGGGGTAATCGTCTGTAAGGAGCACTACATCCACATTATAGACCGTGCTTAATTCTTCGAGTTCCCTGATAAGGTCTTCAGGAGAGCGTGCCCTCCATGTGCCTTCCCAGAACTTTTGCTGTGAACAGAATGTGCAGTCTTTGTCACAGCCCCTGGATGTAGCAATCGCCCCCAGTCTTGAGCCCGGCAATATAAAATATGTATAGTCATCCCAGTCGAGGGCATCCCATGCCATGGGCATATTGTCGAGGTTTTCGATATAGGGACGCTTTTCTGTTCTTATTGTTCTACCGTTCCTTCTGAAAGCCAATCCTTTGACTGCCGAGACATCCGCATTTTCAGACAGGGCGTCAGCCAGTTCCACTATGGTCTGTTCTCCTTCTCCGATTACCACATAGTCAATGGCATCGGTCAGGGAGAACATCTCTTCATACATAAACGAGGCATGAATGCCTCCGCACACAGTGATTATGTCAGGGTTTATTTTCTTTGCAAGCTCCATAAGTTTTATGGCATCTACTGAAGTGCATGTAATGGCAGTGGTGGCAAGCATATCAGGAGCTATTTCCTGTATTTTCTTTTCTATTTCTTCGTAGCCGACGCCTTTTGTCATGGCATCGTATATATAAGGTGTGTGCCCTGCTGCTCTCAGTGCACCTGCAAGATAGACGAAATAAAGTGGCACCCATCTTCCTGCAACTTCAACCACTCCTACGTGGAAGGGCGGTGTTATGAAAAGCACTTTCATAAAGTCTTTTTGTATTCTTCCTTTATACGTTTTACCTTTTTGTTGAATTTAAGCCAGAGGTAGACACCTGTGCCTACAAAAGTAAACGCCAATATGTGCTTGACTATAATGGCAGGCACCTGACCATGTCCCACGGCATTCGCCCACTCGAATTTTTTATAAAACAGTGTTCTTGGTACTCCACCTATAAGTATCCAGTAGAGGGAAAACCGTGCAATCCTTGTCATGCCTTTATAAAGACGGAGAAAATACTCGGTCGCTGCCCTATCAGTATTTTCCTCGTAGTTTTTTATTATGACCCAGAGAGCAATACCACTTGCAGCAAGCAGGGCAGTTGCTACATCGTGGAAATAGTTGTTCATCATTATAATGACGCCAAGTGTCGGGCTTATGCTATCAACCATTATGTTATTATATCCCAAAATACAATGAGAAAGGGCAAAAACAGGCTTTTAAGAGCAGACAAGTCAAGACCTTCTGTCAGTCAAATACAGCAGAGCAGCTTTTAACCAAACAGAAAGGTTACCGGAATCTTATTATGTCCCTTCACAGAAAAGTTTTATTTTTTCAAGGACATTTCTTGCTTCTATGGCGTTTAGCCTTTGCACGACCAGTTTATCTGCGATTGCACTGAACACTTTACTTGGAATCTCATATTCCACTTTCACTTTAAGCTCTGTAGAACCGTCTCCTTTGTCGGAAAACTCATATGTTTCACTTACCGGATGTTTGCCTTCAAGTGAGAGGGCGAACCTCTTATTTTTGACATTATCGGTTACAGTCCCTTTACCTCTGAACTTTACACCCATCATTCTGTATGCCCATTTGAATGTAGAGCCTTTCTTCGGTGCATCAGGGCTGAGGTTGTTGACCTCTACAAGGCTTGTAACATAGCGGGTCCAGTTTTCAGGGTTTGTTACAAAACCAAAGACCTTGCTTACCGGGGCTTTAATTACTATGGATTTGTTTATTACCGACATAGCTCCCTCCCTGAGATTTTTGCTAAATTATATCTTTAAGTGGTTGGATGTGCAAGAACAAGTTTTAGGTTTGACATTCATCTTTATCCTTGAAAGGAAGACATGAGAAAGCAATTCCATACATTTTTGGATTTTTTCTGAGGACTGTCGTGTGATATAATCTTACCGTGACCCTTCGCAAGGATATATTAAGCCTTATTGGAAACACTCCGCTTGTGCGTATCAACCGTCTTTTGCCCGAAGGCGGGGCTGAACTCTGGGCAAAGCTTGAGGGATTCAACCCCGGAGGGTCTGTCAAGGACAGGATAGCCCTGTCAATGATAGAAAAGGCAGAACGAGACGGAAGACTCAAGCCCGGCGGTACAATCATCGAACCTACAAGCGGCAACACCGGTATCGGGCTTGCAATGGTGGCTGCAGTAAAAGGCTACCGGTTGATACTTACGATGCCTGAGACCATGTCCATGGAAAGACGCCAGCTTCTTCAGGCATTCGGTGCGGAACTGGTGCTCACCCCTGGTGACAAGGGCATGATGGGTGCAGTCGAAAAAGCAGAAGAGATATACAAGGCAAACCCTCATTACTACATGCCCCAGCAGTTTGAAAACCCTGCAAACCCTGAGATTCACAGAAAGACAACTGCAAAAGAAATAATAGAGGCACTTGGTGGTGTGCCTGACGCTTTCGTAGCAGGCGTAGGCACAGGCGGCACTATCACAGGGGTAGGTGAAGTGCTGAAGGAGAAAAACAAAGACGTCTGGATTTCAGCAGTAGAGCCGGCTTCATCAGCCGTGCTTTCAGGCGGAGAACCGGGCAAACACAAGATTGCAGGCATCGGTGCAGGGTTTTTCCCCGGAGTCCTGAACACGAAAATCTATAACGAAGTCATACCTGTCACAGACGAAGACGCTGCACAAACAACAAGACAGCTGTCTTTAAAAGAAGGGCTGCTGTGCGGAATCTCCTCAGGTGCTGCCATGTGGGCAGCGCTTAAAGTTGCAGAAAGGCTCGGTAAAGGGAAAAGGGTCGTTGTAATCCTTCCGGACAGAGGAGAAAGATATCTTTCTACAGGGCTGTTCCTGCCTGAATCACCTTAAGAAGTCTCGCCCTCTTTCTGCAAAGCCACTACCTGGTTTCTTCCTGACTCTTTGGCTTTATACAGGCTCTTGTCAGCCACGTCTATAAGCTTTTCTTTTTCCATGCCATTAGTAAGATATGCCACGCCTGCACTCGTTGTTATTCGCAGCGGGATATCTTCTGGACCAAATGATGTTTGCGCTACAAGTTCTCTGAGTTCATTACATATGGTCATGGCATTGTCAAGTGCCGTGCCTGTGAATATTATTCCGAACTCTTCGCCTCCGTACCTGCCAAGGATATCTGTTTTTCTCAATCTGTTGTTAAGCAGTTCTGCAAACTGCTTAAGCACCACGTCCCCGGTAGTATGTCCGTATGTGTCGTTTATCTGTTTAAAATGGTCCAGGTCAAAGATTGCAAAACTCAATGAGTAATTATAGCGGTGCGCTTTTGCAGTCTCATAGCTGAGCGCTGACATTAAATACCTTCTGTTAAACACTCCTGTAAGGTCGTCTTTTTTCGACAGATCATCGAGCTTTTTGTTAATCTCGGTCAGTTCCTTGTTGACCCTTTTCAGCTCTTCCATCAATCTCAGGTTTTCTTCTTCGAGGTTAAATTTTTTAAGCACTTCTTTGCAGGTATCAGGCAGGTGCTTAATAGTATCGCGGTCTTTTACTATGTAGTCCAGTGCGCCGAGCTTCATGGCTGTTACCGCAACCGTTTCGTCTCCGCCTCCGGTGACTATTACAGAGGGAATTTTTTTGCCAAGTTCTTTTACCTTCTGCATGAGTTCAACACCTGACATGTCAGGAAGACGATAGTCTATTATGAGCAAATGAGGCTCTTCAGTGCTGACTAAGCGGAGTCCTTCTTCCCCTGTGCTTGCAATCAGCACCTTGAAGCCCTCTTTTTCGAGATATCGTTTTTCAAGGTTCGCTATACTAACATCGTCCTCTACAATGAGCACCAGACTGTCGAGCCCCAGATTGTCCATAGAATAATTCTAGCAAAAAAACAGTTCAAAAGAACCCCTTATGTTCATTTTTCATCTTTTATGTCTTAATCATTATCTAAAGACTCTTTGATATTCGTCCCAGAGTCTCTCTTTCGATATGCCTGTATCAATAAAATCCCATGGGAGGTACTCTGAAAAATCCTTTTTTCTCAGTGTATAAAAATCAGGATTGATTCCTGCATCTATGGAGGCTTTTTTCCAGTCTGTTTCTTTAAGCATTGCCTTCAGTGCCGCTGAGACACGCCTGTCACCCATCGAGAACATACCCTGCATATATGCATACTTTGGCACATCGTGAAAGACCTTCACGCCTTTCAGCGGAAGCAATGCCTTCTTTACAAGCCTGATTCTTTCCTTGACGGTTTTAAGATTTGTCATCGGATGCCACTGAAACGGGGTAAACGGCTTCGGAACAAATGTGCTTAAAGTAAGGACAATGCTTCCTTTTTTGGATGTGTCTCTTATCGTTTTTACAAGCCTGATGATGCCCTCTATATCCTCTGCGGTCTCTGTAGGCAAGCCGACCATAAAGTAAAGCCTGAGTTTTTCGATTCCAGAGGAAAATATAAGTTTTGCAGTTTCGATGATGTCGTCCTCTGTTATCCTTTTATTGATAACCTGCCGGAGTCTTTCCGTTCCTGCTTCAGGCGCAATGGAAATGCTCTTGTGCCCTTTCATCAACCCCACGATTGCAGCACTCTTCGGACTTGCCCTCAGGGATGTTATAGAGAAATCCACGCCCTCTATCTTAAGGACATCTTCTATATGCGAATAATCCGTAAGCGACGGTCCGATAAGCCCTACTCTGTCAGTATGCTGAAGCGCTTCTTTTATTTCACTCTTTATCTTATCAAGGGCTTTCTTTCTCGGAGGACTGTATATATGGCCTGCAAGACAGAAGCTGCAGTTCCACGGGCATCCCCTCATAGCCTCCACAAGATGCATTCCAGAGAACTCTGTCTCCGGTGTTGTTATTGAGACCTTGAAGGCATATTTGGATATATCTTTTACATAACGCCTTCTAATAATTAAAGGCGCTCCATCAAGCGAAACCCTTTCGGAGATGCATCCACTGTCATCGTACTTTATCCTGTAAAACCTTGGCATATATATTCCTTCTACTTCCATTAATTTTCTGTAGAGCTCATCCCTTGATTCTGAACTCTTATATGCGTCTATGAATTCGTGCAGCATTTCTTCTGCTTCTCCTGTAAAGCAGATATCAAAAAAATCAGCAAGGGGTTCAGGATTGGAAAAAGCACACACCCCGCCGATTATCAAAAGTGGGTGAAAAGGCTTTCTTTCGGACGCCTCAAACGGAATGTTTGAAATCTCAAGGATTTTTAATATATTCGGGTAGTCGTTTTCAAAAGAGACTGAAAACGCCACTATATCGAACCTGCTAAGGGGTCTTTTTGACTCAAGCGAGAAAATTTCCGTGCCTGTTCTTATGTATTCGTCTATATCCTCTCTATCCGGCAGGAATGCCCTTTCGCAGAGGACATCATCCCTCTGGTTAAGCAGTGTATATACGCCCTGAAAACCGAGGCTGGACATACCCACATGGTATGTGTTGGGATAAACAAGGCAGATGTTTGTTCTGCCTCCTGGCTCTTTAAACACCGTGCCTTTTTCTTTTGAAAGCAGACTGTCCGCCTTGTTTATAAGTCTGCGGCTCATAACATTAAAAGGGTGCTGAACATTGCAACCGACCAGATTATGTCAAGTGGCAGATGTATTTCGCATGTGGAATCAAAGAGCAAGTCCACACGCGGTGAGAACTCTTCATCACCAAGCCAGAGGATTAAGGTTACAGGGATTCTTGGAAGTGGTAAAAGCTCTGCCGAGGCATCCCCGAAGGTCAAAGGCCTTCCTCCAAGGTCTTCTGCCCGCCTCATAAAGCCTTCCCTGTCGCTTCCGTATTTTTCAGCAAGCTTTCCAAGGGGAAGCTCATGCGTTCCTCTGAAAAAATGATGTCCGCCTTTTACATCCGAGGGTCTTACAAGCCTGCCTGTAAGCCCGATGTCCTTTGCATTGATTAGATACCAGAGCACCGAATGATTTAAAAAATAACCGAACCGCTTTGCAACAGCATCAGCCTCAGGGCTTAGACCTTTAATCGCTTTTTCTTCAGGCGAGACAGAGAACTCCATACCCAGCGATTTTATCAGATAACAGCCGTTTTTATAAGAGACAGATGCATTTCTGCATACATCTTCCGGTGCAAGGTTTTTAAGCGTCTCCCATGCCTTTTTCTCGCCTGATGACATAGATTGATTTTAACATAACGGGTGTTGCATCACCGTCTGAAGGGCGGAAACCTGCTGAAATAAGGAGGGGGGAAGGGGTCTCTGGGGGGTAGAGACCCCTCTGGGGGAGGAAAAAGCTGTATTTACTGTGAAACCTCAGTCGGCGTTTGTTTTCTCAAAAAAGTAGGGATGTCGAGGGAGTCCTCATGACTTCCAGCAAGTATCTCATCGCTGAGTGTCTTGGCAAGGATTCTGTCAGAACCCTTAAATGTAGACGGCTTTTTTGCAGCAGTCCATTTTCTCACCTGCGGAAGTTCTACTCTTTCGTTGTTTTCTTTAAACCCTGTGGCTATGACAGTAACGCGCACTTCATCTTTTACCTCCGGGTCTATTACAGCGCCTACAATGATATTTGCATTTTCATCTGCGGACTCATATATAGGGGCAGTGGCTTCCTCGACATCACTTAAGGCAAGCTCAAGCCCGCCTGTAATGTTTATAAGGATACCGGAAGCACCGTCTATGGAAGTATTCTCAAGCAGGGGATTTAAAATTGCCTTTTTTGCTGCCTCATGGGCTTTTGCGTCTCCTTTTCCAACGCCCATTCCTATGACGGCTCTTCCTGCATTTTCCATCACGGTTTTTACATCGGCAAAGTCAAGGTTTATGAGTCCTGGCACCAGGATTAAATCCGATATGCCCTGAACTGCATGCCTGAGGATATTGTTAGCCACGGCAAAGGACTCAAGAAGCGGAGTGCCTTTTTCCACAACAAGTCCGATTCTGTCATTAGGGATGACTATAAGGGTATCGACGTGTCTCTGGAGCTCTTCGACTCCTGCCTCTGCGTTAAGTCTTCTCTGTCCGCCCTCATAAAAGAACGGTTTTGTGACTATAGCTACGGTAACAGCGCCTTGTGCCTTTGCAATCTCTGCGACCACAGGTGCAGCGCCTGTGCCTGTGCCACCGCCCATTCCCGCAGTGACAAAGACCATGTCTGCACCTTCAAGACATTCGACAATCTGCTCTTTGTCTTCCAGAGCCGACTGTCTTCCGACCTCTGGCTTTGAGCCAGCACCAAGCCCTCTTGTCACGGTTCTGCCAATCTGCACCTTGTGCGGAGCCATGGATGTCTCAAGGGCCTGCGCATCCGTGTTTACTACAATAAACTCCACACCTCTGATGTTGGAGGCTATCATGTTGTTAATGACATTCCCCCCTGCACCTCCAACACCGACTACCTTGATGTTTGCAACTGAACCACCTACTTCTTCCAACTCAAACATAAAACCCCTCCTTTAAACTCAAAGTTCTGAACTGAGTGATTTCTTTCTATCAAAACTCCAGTCTTTAACCTCAGGAAAAATTCCTGTCCATTTTTTAAACCTGTTGAGCAGTCCGCTAAACAGGTTTTCGTAAATCCCTTTTTCCTTTTCAAAGCCGTAGAGCATAAGACCAACGCATGTGGAATAAAGTGGACTACCAAGCACATCTTCGCTGAGCAGAGCCTTTCCGCCTTCAGGTGCTCCGACCCTTACAGGCAAGCCGAGCAAAGCCTCTGCTATCCTGTCCACTCCTTTAAGCAGTGCTGTGCCGCCTGTAAGCACAACACAGGAAGGACAGGTGTAAAGTTCATGCAGCTCATGTCTTATCAGTTCAAATATCTCCTCGCATCTTGGACGGATTATCTCAGTCAGATACTGCCGTGGAATTTTCTTCATCTGACCGTCCATGCCTTCGACATCCATCTCATCCTGGAGGTCAACGTCACCGAGTGCATCCCCGTATTTTTTCTTAACTCTTTCAGCCTCTTTTTGAGACAGTCTTAGCCCAATGGCAATGTCGTTTGTGATATGGTTTCCGCCGACAGGAAGAGTTGATGCATGCCTGAATCTCCCCTGCATATAGACAGCGATGTCCGTTGTCCCCCCGCCTATGTCTATGACTGCAACACCTGAGTTAAGCTCATCTGCCCTGAGGATAGCCTTTGACGAGGCAATCGGCTCGAACACGGTTTCGATTACCTCTACGCCTGCCTTTTCACAGCATCTTATGAGGGTTTCAACTGCTGCTTGTGAAGCGGTAATCACACGGACATTCGCCTCAAGCCTTACACCTGACATTCCAAGAGGCTGGACAATACCGTTCTGTCCGTCTATGACAAAATCCGAGGGGAGAACATGAAGCACTTCCCTGTCAAGCGGCACATACACGGCTGATGCAGACTCCACTACCCTGTCTACATCCTTCTTTGTTACTTCCTTTCCTTTTATACCTGTTGCCCCATAGCTCGTAATGCATTCTATATGACTGCCTGCCACTCCTATATACGCCGCCCTGAGTTCCACACCTGAAGTCTTCTCTGCCTCAGAGACAGCTTCTCTTATTGCCTGCGTCGTTGCATCCACGTCAACAACAACGCCTTTTTTAAGACCCCTTGAGACAGTAAACCCTGTTCCTATTATCTCCGCAGTGTCATATCCTGCTTTTGCCACTACTGCACACACCTTTGTTGTGCCGATGTCAATGCCTACAACAAACTTTCTGCTCATCTGACAACCTCAGCCACAGGTTTTACTATTACCCTGTTGGAAAACCTGAGATCTACATAGTCCACATTTATACTCCTTCTTTTTATCTCGTCGGTAAGCTCAATCAGTCTTGACAGCTTTTCCTCATACTGCCCCTCTCCGATCTTAACGACCAGCCCGTCAACCTTCATGGTGAGGTTTTCAGGTCCTTTTTCAATACCTGTTATCTCGATGCGCTCTTTTTCTGTGGCAAGACCGGTCTCTTTTATCACCTTTGCAAGGGCAATTGCCTCTGAAAAAGTATCCGGATTCCTCGACCTGCCGGTCACAATCACCGGAAGAAACGGGACTGCTTGCCCCTTGAGTTTTTCAAGCACATTGCCCCCTGTGTCAATAAGATAAAGTCCGCTTTTGCTCTGAAGCAAAGCTACAGGCACAGCCTCTTTTATCCTGACGAGAAGCCGGCTAGGATACTCCTTTCTTAAACTCACATCTTTTACCCAAGGTGAGGATGAAAGCCTCTTTGCAAGCTCACTGGAAGAAAGACTTATAAGATTCTCTCTTTTATCAAGCTGCATAAGTGCCTTCAGCTCCTCATCCGAAAGATATTTATTTCCGTAGAAAACAATCTCTCTAAGCAGGAACAATTTGCTCTGTCTGGCAAAATACACTCCTGCTGCCAAAGCACCGCAGAGAAGAAATAACATCAAGAGCCTGAACACCTTGCGTGTCTTCTTTCTGTTCTGTCTGCTTGAAAGTCTTCTTCTATTTCTCACCGGCATTAGCCTCCATACGGCTTAAAGCATCTTTCAGTATCTCTTCTATGAGAGAAGGGAAATCCAGTCCTGTCTGCTTTGCTATCTTCGGAAGAAGGCTTGTCTCGGTCATACCTGGAATTGTATTCACCTCAAGCACGTAAGGATTACCCTTATTGTCCACTCTCAGGTCAACCCGTGTCGCACCGCTACAGCCGAGTGCAAGGTGTGCATTTAAAGCAGTGGTTTTTGCTTTTTCATAAGTGTGTTCATCCAGTTCAGGCGGAAGAATATATTCTGTGCCGGCTTCAGTGCTGTATTTTGCCGTATAGTCGTAAAAGCCTCTGCGGGGTCTTACCTCAACACCGCCGAGGACTTTTCTGCCGAGCACACCTATATGAATCTCCCTGCCTTCTATGTATTCCTCCACGATTGCCGTGTCATCAAAAGAAAACGCAGTCTTAAGTGCCTCATCAAGTTCTTCTTTCTCCTTTACGACACTCACCCCTATGCTTGAGCCTTCCCTTGAAGGCTTGACCACAACAGGAAAGGTCACAGACCCTTTTAAAGAAGCCTGCGTTTTTGTAACGACCTCAAACCTGGGCACAGGTATTCCGTGATAAGAAAAGACTTTCTTCGATGCCAATTTATCCATGGCAAGTGCTGATGCAAGCACGCCTGAGCCTGTATAGGGAATACCCATCACCTCAAGAAGTCCCTGTATAGAGCCATCCTCGCCTACACCCCCGTGAAGCGCAAGGAAAGCTATCTCTATTTTTTCCTTTTTAAGCATTTCGCAGATATCAGTTCCCACATCCACTGCACTCACGTTATATCCAAGGTTTTTAAGCGCCCTGAATATCGCATCTCCGCTTTTCAGAGAAACCTCTCTTTCTGCAGAAGTGCCGCCCATCAGCACGCCTATTTTCTTTTCTGTCAACATCTGCCGACTATCCTTATCTCCGGCTCAAGGACAATGCCGAACTTCTCTTTTACTCTTGATGCCACTTTGTCCATCAACCTGAGAAAGTCCTCGGCACTGCCTTTACCCTTGTTCACAAAAAAGTTTGCATGTATGCTGCTTACTTCGATATCCCCCTGTTTCATTCCTTTACAGCCTGCCTCGTCTATCAGTCTGCCTGCCTGATAACCTTCAGGGTTTTTGAAGACACAGCCTGCTGACCTTTCGCCAAGAGGCTGTCTTGTTTTTTTCTCTTTAAGAAACCCGCTGATTCTTTCAGAGACAGCCTCTGGCTCATCTTTCTTAAGCCTCAGTTCTGCACCGAGTATTATCGAGCCTTCAGGAATCCCTGCACTTCTGTATGAGAAATCAATCTCTTCTCTTTCAAGTTTCTTTTCGCTTCCGCTGAAGTCCACGACTGAGACACTCACGATAGTGTCTTTAATCTCATAGCCGAAAGCGCCTGCATTGCCTGCGATTGCACCGCCGAGATATCCTGGAATCCCTGAAAGCCCTTCAAGTCCTGAAAGTCCATGCTTTCTTGAAAACTCTACAAGCTTCGGAAGCGGGACTCCGGCATCTGCATAGATGAACACATCGTCTGCACTTTCGCTTAAAACACTTATGGAATTAAACACTGCAAGCGACAGGACCACACCCTCAATCCCTCTGTCCCTTACAAGGAGATTTGTACCTCCGCCTACCGGAAGCACAGGAATCCCTTTACTCCTTGACACCTTTATGAGATTGCAGAGAGACCGAAGGTCATACGGTGATACAAAGACATCAGCCTCACCACCGATACGAAGAGACGTATGCCCTCTCATCGGCTCAAGAAATCTTATATCAGCCTCTACCGCCTCTGCTGAAAACAATTTTTTTAGCTCCTTAATCTCCATTATCTTCCAGCATTTTCAGCATCTGCATTCCTACTTTCCAGACATCCCCTGCACCAAGGGTCAGGACGACATCCCCGCCTTCAACCCTTGAACTCAAAAACCCTGCAACTTCATCTTTTTCTTTCAGGTAGAAAACATTCGGGTTTTTTATCTCTTTTGACAATGCCTCCGCGCTTATGCCTTTTATGGGTTTTTCCCCTGCAGGATAAATATCCGTTACGACAAGGAAGTCCGCATTGTCAAAAGCTGATGTAAACTCATCGAACAGGTCTTTAGTCCTTGTATATCTATGCGGCTGAAACACCACAAACAGCCTGCCTGTATCAAGTGATTCCTTTGCAGCCTTTAACGTGGCTTTAATCTCTGTTGGATGATGCCCGTAGTCGTCATATACTTTTATTCCTCTTGCCTCGCCTTTAAACTCAAGTCTTCTTTGTATTCCGCTGAAGCCTTTGATTGCCTCTTTGATCTTTTCCGTTTCTATCTGAAGCTCCAGTCCCACGGCGATTCCGGCGAGCGCATTAAGCACATTGTGCTCTCCAGGAGCAGGCACTGTAAAACTTCCAAGACTGTTGCCTCTAAGAACCGCTTCAAAACTCATGGACATGAAGCCCTTCTTTATATTTACTGCCTGAAGTTCTGCATCCCTGGAAAACCCGTATGTCATAACCCTTCTGTGCACCGAGGGCAGAAGCTCTCTGATGTGCCTGTCGTCTATGCACAGCACTGAAACACCGTAAAAAGGAACTTTGTTCATGAACGAAAGAAACGCTTCTTTCAGGGAATCCATTGTCTTGAAAAAGTCCATGTGTTCCCTGTCTATGTTTGTAACCACGCCTATAGTCGGACTGAGCCTCAGGAACGAGCCGTCGGACTCGTCTGCTTCTGCGACTATGAAGTCGCCCTGTCCAAGTCTTGCGTTACTGCCCAGTGCCTTGAGTTTTCCGCCGATGACGACTGTAGGGTCAAAACCTGCATGGGCAAGTATCGTGGATATAAATGACGTGGTAGTGGTCTTTCCGTGCGAGCCTGCAACAAGCACTGCATACTTGAGTCTGCCAAGCTCTGCAAGCATCTCCGCCCTTGGAATAACAGGTATGGACTTCTCCTTTGCTGCAACCACTTCAGGGTTGTCCTGACGGACAGCAGAAGAGACCACGACTACATGGGCATTGTCTATGTTTTCCGGTCTGTGCCCGATATAGACCTTTATGCCGAGTCCTCTAAGCCTTTGCACTGTCTCTGATTCTTTCAAGTCAGAGCCTGTCACCTCGTAGTCGAGATTGTGCAGGACTTCGGCTATACCGCTCATCCCAATGCCGCCTATGCCTATAAAGTGTATTACCTTATAGCGTTCAAACATTCCCTTTCTTGGACCTCACAAGACTCATTGCTATATCCACTACTTTCTGAGCTGCATCCGCCCTTCCAAGCGCTATGCTCTGCCTGCGCATCTCAACCAGTTTTTCCTCTGAATTGCAAAGCTCTTTAATGTTTTCAGCAAGCACTTCAGCGCTTAGTTCATCCTCTGGAATCATCCTGCATGCCCCTATCTCAAAGAGTTTTCTTGCATTGAACTCCTGATGCCCTGCTGCATGCGGATAGGGGATTAATATCGAAGGCTTTCCAAGTGCGGTAAGCTCTGCAATCGTTGTAGCTCCTGCTCTTGAGACCACAAGGTCAGCCACTGCATATGCCTCTGCCATCTGATAGATAAAAGGTGCAACCATTGCTTTGAACCCTAACTGCCTGTATACCTTTCTTACGCTCTCATAGTCTTTCTCACCGGTCTGGTGAAGAAACTGCACAGTGTCCTTTACGTCAAGCATGTAGTTGAGTGCATTGACCATCACACTGTTTATACTCCTTGCGCCTGAACTTCCGCCGGATACCATAACAGTCATTTTGTCTTCATCAAGACTGAAAAGCTTAAGCGCGTCTTCTTTTTTCCCGTTCATAATTCCGGCTCTGACCGGGTTTCCTGTAAGATATGTCCTTGCACGCGGGAAAAAGGATATGCTTTCGTAATATGTAACAGCTACGGCGTCTACCAGTTTTCCGAGCATTCTGTTTGCAAGTCCGGGGATAAGGTTCTGCTCCATTATGAGCGTAGGCACGGACATCAGCCGTGCACAAGCCACAGGAGCTACAGACACATAGCCCCCGGTGCCTATTACCACATCAGGCTTTACTTCTCTTAGAATCTTCCATGAGCTACAAACAGAACCGGACAGCCTCCACAGAGCCATGAGCTTTCTTAAAGGAGACTTGCCAAGCACGCCTTCTGCCTTCAGAAACCTGATGGGATAGCCCTCCTTTGGGATAACCCTTGCCTCAATACCCTGCTCTGTGCCTATAAACATTACTTCTGCCTTCTTATTCCTTTTTTTAAATTCCTCTGCCACGGCAATGCCCGGGAACAAATGCCCGCCTGTGCCGCCGCCTGCAATCACCACTCTCACAGTGCATCTCCGTAAACTGCCCTCTTTGCTTTCTTTCTCTTTATAATCTCGGTGAGGTCATCCTTTGTCTTTTGCTCCTGCTCAGGTCTTGAGACATTAATGAGAATCCCCACCGCTATCATATTCACAAACAGTGAAGAGCCACCGTAACTTATGAACGGAAGCGGAAGACCTTTCGTAGGCAAAAGTCCGGTCACTACTGAAAAATTCACAAGCGCCTGAAACGCAAGCATCATGGACAGGCCGTAGGACAGATAATAGACAAAATCGCTCTTTGCCCTGTTTGCAATAGAAACACCCCTTAAGAAAATAACCGCAAAGAGCACAACCACTATTGTCGCCACTATAAAGCCAAGCTCCTCGCCTATCATAGAGAATATAAAGTCCGTATGAACCTCAGGCAGGAAATCGAGTTTCTGCCTGCTTTTGCCCAATCCCACGCCTGTAAGCCCACCGCTTCCCAGTGCTATAAATGACTGCACAAGCTGAAACCCGCTGCCCTTTGCATCCTTCCACGGGTCTAAAAAAGAAGTTATCCTCTTAAGCCTGTAAGGTTCCTGCAGAAGCTTTATCACTATTGGTATACAGAACAGCAAAAGGGACGCTATATATCTCAGACGGACACCTGAAAGAAACAGCATGCCGATGGTAAGAACACCAAGGCTCATTGCAGCTCCGAAATCAGGCTGTCCGAGGAACACGACCTGAAATATTCCCATTATGGCAACCGGCATAAAGAAGTAGAAAAACCTGTCAGCCCTGTACTCCGGCATTGACATAAACCTTGCAAGGAATATCACCATTGCAAGCTTGACGAGTTCCGACGGCTGGAAAGTCGAGGGCCAGAGCCTTATCCACCTTTTTGCCCCTCCGGCAGAAACCCCGATGCCAGGGACAAACACCAGAATAAGAAGCACAAAAGACACCAGAAGAAGCGGTATAGCCAGCTTCCTTAAAAGCGCAGGACTGACCTTAGACGCAGCAAACATAACGATAAGCCCCACCGCAACCGTAAACAGATGCTTCTTGAAATAATAAAATTCCGTAATGTTTCTCTTCGCAAGCGTAGGCGTTACAACAGAGGTCGAACTGTATATCATAAGCATGCCGAACCCGGTAAGGAGCAGGGTGATTATAAGAAGCCATCTGTCGTATGTTTTTCCAAAAGACATCATAACTCCATCACCACAGCCTTAAACTGTCTTCCTCTGTCCTCATAATCAGCAAACATATCAAAGCTTGCGCATGCAGGTGAAAGCAGCACCACGTCTCCTGGCTCTGCCAGCGAGCTTGCAGTGGCTACTGCACTTCTGAGGTCATCGGCAAGATGACACTCAGTAATGTCGTACAACGCCCTTTTTATCTTTTCCCTTGCCTCTCCTATAAGAACCAGTGCCTTGACTTTTTCTTTTACGGAATTTCTAAGAAGCGTGAAATTTCCTGCCTTGTCCCTTCCGCCTGCAATCAGCACTACAGGCTCAGAGAAGCTTTCAAGAGACTTAATCACAGCACCTATGTTCGTTCCCTTGGAGTCGTTTATGTATTTAACTCCGTTTATTTCCCTTACAAACTCCAGTCTGTGCTCAAGCCCGGGAAACTCTTTCAATGACTCTACAACCGCCTCAGGCGGGCATCCTGCAAGCAATGCCATCCCTGAGGCAGCCATTGCGTTTTCAAGATTATGGACTCCCCTGATTCTTATACCATCAACACTTATAAGACAGCCGTGCTCGGATGAACAAACACTGTCATCTTTTAAATAGACTCCTTTTACTTCTTTCTTCCGGCTGAAGAAGGACACAGTCCCTTTTGATTCAAAGGCGGAATCGTACAATCCCATGACTTCCGGGTCATCGGCATTTAAAACGAGGAAGTCAGTTTCTGTCTGGTTGAGGGATATGCGTTTTTTGGCTTTTTTGTAATCCTCCATTGAGGGGTATCTGTCGAGGTGGTCTTCGGTAATGTTAAGAATAGCGGCTATCTTCGGCTTGAACTCATCTATGGATTCGAGCTGAAAACTTGAGACTTCAACGACCACGCAGTCAATATCCGGAATCCTGAACTGACCGTTTGCCTTCTCAAGTATCTCTCCTGTTAATGCATTTCCGATATTTCCACCGAACAGGGTCTTCCTGCCTGCCTTCCTGAGCATCCAGTCAAGAAGGGTAACAGTCGTGGACTTGCCGTTAGTTCCTGTAACAGCATAAAAAGGCGTTTTCTTGAGCATGCGGTATGCAAGCTCAAGCTCACCGATGACACTAATGCCTGCTGCCTTTGCCTTCTTAATAGGCTCTAAGTCAAGGGGCACACCCGGACTTACCACTATGAGTTCAGCATCCTCGAATATCCACTCCGGATGTCCGCCGAGCAGGACATTTACAGACGGAGAGAGTTTTTCCACAAATCCTCCGAGTTCATCCATGGTTTTTACATCAGTAACTGTTACTTCCTTTCCCATCTTCGCCAGAAGATTGGCTGCACACAGTCCACTTCTTGCAAGCCCTACTACAACTGTCTTACCCATGTCATCTAAGCTTCAATGTTGCAAGGCTTAAAAGCGCAAGCATTATTCCCACTATCCAGAACCTCACGATTATTCTTGGTTCTGGCCATCCCTTAAGCTCAAAATGGTGGTGTATGGGAGCCATCTTGAACAATCGTTTTCCAGTGAGCTTGAAAGAAGCCACCTGAAGAACTACAGAGACCGTCTCCATTACGAATATGCCCCCGACCACTGCAAGGACTATTTCCTGCTTTGTGATAACCGCAAGTGTGCCCAGCACTCCACCAAGCCCCAGAGAGCCTACATCTCCCATGAAGACATCCGCAGGATACGCGTTATACCACAGAAAGCCCAATGCAGCGCCGAACATTGCACCGCAGAACACTGTAAGTTCGCCAATCTCAGGCAGATAAAGCACCTGAAGATACTCTGCAAGCCCTTTGTGCCCTGAGATGTAAACAAGCACTCCATTGGCAAGTGTGGCAATAGCAACCAGACCTATGGCAAGCCCGTCTATGCCGTCAGTGAGATTAACTGCATTAGAGGAACCGACAATGACGATAATGGAAAACGGGATGTAAAACCAGCCGAGGTCAAAAAGCCATTTCTTGAAAAAAGGCACACTTAAGATGTCTGTATACGGGTCTTTCGGATTGAGGTAAAGAAACAATCCTATGGCAAGAGCAAGCAATATCTGTGCACCGAATTTAACACATGCCCTGAGTCCCTTCGGGTCTTTCTTTGAAACCTTAAGATAATCGTCAACGAGTCCTATGGCACCAAACCCTACAAGCGACAAAAGCATTACCCGCATGTATATATTGTTCAGGTCACCCCACATCGCTATAGAAATGATTATTGAGAGGATTATTATGAGACCGCCCATCGTGGGAGTGCCTTCTTTTATCTTGTGTCTTTGCGGACCATTCCCCCTTATCTGCTGCACAATGCTCAGGCTCTTGAGCTTTCTGATTACCATTGGCGCAAGCACAAAGGTAATCAAAGCAGCAGTAAGAACGGAAAGTGCAGTCCTGAAGGTTATGTATCTGAATACATTAAACGGCGAATAAATGTCATGAAGACCATAAAGCAGTTTATACAGCATTGCTTTTTACCGCACCTTCTCCTTTATTGATTGAATTTACGGCTCCGTTTTTCGCCGGGTCTATGACCTCCTCCATACGCATACTCCTTGAGCCTTTTATAAGAATCGTATCGCCCTCTCTGTATTCAGCAAGGAGTATTTCTCTTGCCTCTTTTGCATCCGAAGCCTTGATACTCCTGTTAGAGAACTCTTCAGCAGCAGCTGCCATAAGCGGACCTACTGCAATAAACAGGTCTATCGGGAACTTTGACATCCACATGCCAAGCCTTCTGTGCGCTGTTTCTGCATAGTGCCCGAGTTCAAGCATATCGCCAAGGACTGCAATCGCCCTCTTGCGTTTGAGCCTTACCAGTTCTTTTATTGCCTCTTCCATGGAAGCCGGATTTGCGTTATACACATCGCTTATCACTGTTGCTCCGCCAAGGTCTTTTATCTCAAGCCTCATGGGAACGCCTTCAAAGCTTTCAAGCCCTTCTTTTACGGCTTCGATATCCATATCAAAGACAACGCCCACTGAGGCAGCAGCAAGTGCATTGTATATATTGAACCGCCCGGCAACCTTAAGCCTTACAGGCACAGACCGGCCGTTTACAAAGAGCGTAAAACCAGACTCACGCTCCTCAAACACTATGTCGCGGGCATATATATCAGAAGGGCTGTCTATCCCATACTTTATAATCTCTCCTTTAAAGCCCTGTGTTCCCTCAAGCAAAAAGGAGTCATCTGCATTGACAATGACTGTTCTTACGTAGTCGAGCATCTCAAGTTTTGTCTGTCTTACTGCATAAATGTCCTTAAACCCTTCAAGGTGAGCATACCCGATATTAGTCAGGACTCCATAATCAGGCAATGCCACTCTGCACAGTTCTTTTATATCTCCTGGCATACTTGCACCCATCTCAAGGACAGCGACCTCATCGTCATCTGAAAGCCTCAGGAGACTCAGCGGAAGTCCTATCTGATTGTTGAGGTTTCCTGTATTCTTAAGCACCTTGTATTTTGTGCCGAGTATGGAAGCTACCATTTCCTTCGTGGTGGTCTTTCCGTTCGTTCCTGTGATGCTGACCACAGGTATGCCGCTTTTAGTCCTGATGAAATGCGCTATATCCTGAAGTGCCTTGAGTGTGTTGTTGACATAGATTATTGCCTTGCCTTTAGGCGGACGGGCAGGCGGAATGCTTACTATTGCACCGACCCCCTTGTTCAGTGCCTCGTCTACGAAATCGTGTCCGTCAAACCTTACCCCTTTCAGTGCAATGAACAGTTCGCCCTCCTCTATAGTCCTTGAATCAATGGATATGCCTTTGACCCCATTGAGATTTCCGTAAAGGAGTCTTCCCCCGGTAGCTTCAATTATTTCCTGAAGAGTTAATGTCCCCATTGTATCCTCTCCTTTATGGCATCCGCTGCCGCTTCCCTGTCGCTAAACTTGTGGCGCACTCCTTTTATCTCCTGATAATCTTCATGCCCTTTGCCTGCTATAAGTACAAGGTCTGAAGTGCGCGCAGTCATGATAGCCTCTGTTATTGCCTGCCTGCGGTCAGGAATAACCTGATAATTTTTCCTCTTCACCCCTGTCTCTATATCCTTTATTATTGCCTCCGGGTCTTCACCGCGCGGATTATCCGAGGTTATAAAGACCAAATCGCTAAGCTCTGTTGCCACAGCACCCATTGCCGGTCTCTTGCCTCTGTCTCTCTGTCCGCCACAGCCAAAGACAGTAATAATCCTTCCCGCTGTTATTTCTCTTGCGGTAAGTATGAGTCTTTTTAAAGCGTCCTCTGTATGGGCATAATCCAATATGCAGAGGAAGTCCTGGCCGAGGTCTATCTTCTCGAATCTGCCCTCCACATGCCTGAGATTCCTGATGCCCTGATTTATTGCCTCCCACGGAATCCCCATCGCAAAAGATGCACCAATAGCTGAAAGGATGTTATAGACATTCGGAGTGCCAAGCAAAGAGGATTTAACCCCGGCTGTGCTTCCATTGCTGTGCCTTACCATGAAAGAAACGCCTTCAGCCGTGGTCTTTATGTCATAAGCCCTGAAGTCAGCATCGCTTTCAATGCCGTAGGTCAGTATGTCTCCTTTAAGAGAAGAGCAGAGTCTTCTGCCATAAGGGTCGTCCAGATTAATAACCGCCCTACCGTTTAAAAGCCTTTCAAAGAGCCTTGCCTTTGCCTTAAAGTAGTCCTCCATGTCAGCATGAAAATCAAGATGGTCTCTTGTAAGGTTTGTAAAGACTGCCGTCTTGAAGACTGTGCAGTCCACCCGTTTCTGAGCAAGTGCATGGGAAGAGACCTCTGAAACCACATGACTGCATCCGGCATCAAGCATCTGTCTGAGAAGCCTCTGAAACTGAATTGCATCCGGAGTGGTAAACGGTGCAGGAAACCGGTGGTCTTCTATCATATAGTTTATCGTTCCTATAAGCCCTACCTTGTTCCCTGCTGCTTCAAGAATGGATTTTATAAGATACGTGGTAGTGGTTTTTCCATTGGTTCCTGTTACACCGAGCAACACAAGGCTTTCAGAAGGTCTTCTGTAGAAATTGTTTGAGATGCAGGCAAGAGCCTCTTTTGTGTCTTCCACCTGTATAAAAGGCACGGAAGGAGTTGTCTTCACTTTGTCTTCATACACGACGGCAGCCGCACCCCTTTTTACTGCATTACTGATAAAGTCGTGTCCGTCAACGTTTTCACCTTTAATCGCAACAAAGAGGTCTCCTGAGGCAAGACTTCTTGAGTCCGAACTGAGCCCTTTAATCTCTGTATCGAGCCTGCCGGTTATTGTTTTTGTCTTTATGTCTTTCAACAGCATTTCCAAAGTCATGTTATTTAAGTTCTCTTGCACGCACTACCAGCACATTGTTTTCAAACGCATCTTCTCTTGGCACATTTAGATAAGAAAGTGTCTGGTCTGCAATCTCTTTAAATATAGGTGCTGCGACAAGTCCTCCGTAAAATTTTTCCTTTGGCTCACGCACAACGACTATAAGAGCCACCTTGGGTTTGTCAGCCGGCACAAACCCGACAAAGGAACTTGCGTATTTTTTGTTTGAATACATGCCGGTCTCCGGGTCAATGAGTTTTGCAGTGCCTGTTTTACCTGCCACACGGTTTCCGTCAACAGATGCAGTGGCTGCAGTTCCGCCCTCCTGTGTAACGGACACGAGGATCTCTTTTAACGTCTCTGCCACCTTTGTTGATATTGCACGCTTTTTCTCAGGGCGAAAACTGTAGATTACACGTCCCTCAGGGGATATTATCTTTGAGACAATATAGGGCTTGACAAGAAACCCTCCGTTGGCTATCGCAGAGTATGCCCTCAGGAGCTGAAGCGGGGTAACAGCCACCTCATACCCAATGCTTACAGCAGACAAAGAGGTCTCAGACCATAGCTCCGGTGGTCTGAGCATGCCTGAAGCCTCGCCCGGAAGGTCTATGCCTGTCTTTTCACCAAAGCCAAAGCGCTTTGCATATTCATATAGTTTGTCCTTGCCAAGCATAAGACCAACCATCACAGCACCTACATTAGAAGAAGTCTTTATGACCTCTCTGAAAGTAATCACACCGTGTTTGTGCGTATCCCTTACCACCCTGCCGCCAACCTCTATTGAGCCGGCACTGCAGTCGAATTCTGTATCAGGACTGACGAGGCCTTCCTCAAGTGCACCGGCAGCCACTACAATCTTGAAGGTAGAGCCAGGCTCATAAGAGTCTGTTATCGCCCTGTTTCGTCTTTCAGAAGCCTTATAACTTGAAGGATTGTTCAAATCAAATGTAGGCCTGTTCGCCATTGCAAGTATCTCGCCTGTGAAAGGATTCATCATTATTGCAGAGGCAGAAGACGCCCCCCACATACGCATTGCCTTGTCAAGCCCTTTTTCCACTATGTATTGAAGCCCCTCGTCTATCGTAAGCACTAAGCTGTTGCCAGTGGACTGAAAATCCACTCCTTCTGAAAGCATTCTTCCGCCGGCATCCCTTGCAACGATTACCTTCTCAGGCCTGGCCTTCAGGGTTTCATC
>MTOV01000022.1 GCA_002011815.1 Nitrospirae bacterium JdFR-86
AGAAGCTCCCTTACCTCAAGCTCCACGAGGTCCAAAAGCTCAGGGTCATCAACCATGTCCACCTTGTTCAAAAACACCACTATATACGGAACATTAACCTGTCTTGCCAGAAGTATGTGCTCCCTTGTCTGCGGCATAGGTCCGTCTGCTGCGCTGACCACAAGTATCGCACCGTCCATCTGTGCAGCTCCGGTTATCATGTTCTTTATGTAATCGGCATGTCCAGGGCAGTCCACATGCGCATAATGCCTCTTGTCAGTCTCATACTCCACATGCGCAGTGGCTATGGTTATGCCCCTTGCCTTCTCTTCAGGCGCGTTGTCTATAGAATCAAACGACCTGTAGCTCGCCATCCCCTTAAATGACATTACCTTCGTTATCGCAGACGTCAGCGTTGTCTTCCCGTGGTCTACATGGCCTATCGTCCCTACGTTTACATGCGGCTTTACTCTTTCAAACTTCTCCTTCGCCATTTAATACCTCCTATTAATTCTATTACCTGTCAAACTTTCAAACTTATTAAGAGCCCATGACCGGGATTGAACCGGTGACCTCATCCTTACCAAGGATGTGCTCTACCAACTGAGCTACATGGGCAATGTTTCAAAAACAGAGCGGGAAACGGGATTCGAACCCGCGACCCTCAGCTTGGAAGGCTGACGCTCTACCACTGAGCTACTCCCGCGATAATTCTTTTTTCTGGTGGAGAGGGGAGGATTCGAACCTCCGTAGGCAGAGCCAACGGGTTTACAGCCCGTCCCCTTTAGCCACTCGGGAACCTCTCCTTCTGATAATCTGCAGAACCACTGGTTCTGCAGACGCCATTTCCTTATGGAGCCACCGAAGGGAATCGAACCCCCGACCCGCTGATTACAAATCAGCTGCTCTACCTGCTGAGCTACGGTGGCTAAAAAAGGACACACTCCGCCTGCCATAACCTATTAATATAAGGAATATATTGTAACAACGTCAATAAGGAAATTTCAACAATAATCCCAGTTATCTTGAATTTTCTCAAAAAATCTAACGATTCCTTAATCTTTGTCTCAAAATCTCATAAATTAGTATTCCTGCTGACACTGACGTATTAAGTGAGTTTACCCTGCCGAGCATCGGAAGACTGAGCATGATATCGCACCTGTCTCTGACTGTCTTTCTCAGCCCTTTGCCTTCTGAGCCTATGACGAGTGCGACCGGACCGCTTAAGTCCAGCTCCCATGGCGGAAGACCAACCTCTGCCTCTGCGCCTGCGACCTCGATGCCCATCGCCTTCATTCTGGATATGGCGTGTTTGATATTTGAGACTGTGCAAACTGGTATGTGCTCAGAAGCTCCTGCTGATGCCTTTGCCGCCTCAGGTCCAACTCCTGCAGACCGCCTCTTCTGTATTATAACACCATGGACACCGGCTGCTTCAGCAGAGCGCAGAATTGCACCGAGGTTTCTCGGGTCTTCTATTAAATCCAGTATAACAAAAAAAGGCGTCTCGTTTTTCCTTTCGGGTATGCTCAGCAGTTCCTCAAGCGGGACGTATCTTTGTCCTCTGACCTCTGCCGCAATGCCCTGATGCCCCTTTGGAAATCTTTTGTCAAAAAAGGGGCGGTCGACGATCTTTAAAGGTATATTTCTTGTTTCTGCCTCCTGTTTAAGTTCCTCGATTTTTTTATGCCTGCCGGAGTAAAGATAGATGGTCTTTATCTGTCTGCCTGCCTTGATGGCTTCCATGACGGGGTTAAAGCCGTAAAGCCAAATAGATTTTTGGTGGTTGGTCATAAAGTCAGGTCTTAGATATGGGGGCTTCTGATATTCATCAGCCTCCAACTTTTACGCGCCATTCGGTGCCGTCTTTTTTATCCTCGAGGATGATGCCTTTTTTGTCAAGCTCTTCTCTTATGCTGTCGGCTTTTGCCCAGTCTTTCTGTTTTCTTGCCTCCTGCCGTTCGTTTATAAGTGCGAGTATTTCTTCCTCTGTAAGCCCGATGTTTTTTACTTTCATCAGGGAGCGATACCATTGTTCAGGGGTTCTTCCGAAGAGGCGGAGCACACTGCCTGTCTCTTTCAGGAGGTTTTTTGTCTCTTCCACAAGGGTCTTTGCCTTCTGTCCTGAAGGTCTCCGGTCTAAAAACCTGTTAACCTCTCTTATGAGTTCGAATATATGTCCTATGGCAAGGGCAGTGTTCAGGTCGTCATCCATTGCCTCTTTGAATTTCGTTCTGAAGGAAGAAAGCATTTCTTCAAGGGCTTCAGAGCCGGCTGATTTTTCAGTATCCGGGGCCTTTTTAATAAAGTCTTCTATGCGTCTTAATGTTACGTAGTAGCGGTCTATGGATGCCTCTGCCTCCCTTAGTTGTTCGTCCGAGAACTCTATGGGGCTCCGGTAGTGGGTCTGAAGCAGGAAGAACCTTACGACTTCAGGGTCGAATTTATCGAGTATCTCCTCTATGGTGAAGAAGTTGCCCAGGGATTTGGACATCTTCTCCTTATCGACTGTTATAAACCCGTTATGCATCCAGTAGCGGACAAAGGGCTTTCCTGTGAATGCCTCTGACTGTGTGAGCTCGTTTTCATGGTGCGGGAATATAAGGTCTGCGCCTCCGCCGTGTATGTCGAATGTCTCGCCGAGGTGTTTCATGGACATGGCAGAGCATTCTATATGCCAGCCAGGTCTTCCAGGACCCCACGGGCTTTCCCATGATGGCTCACCGGGTTTTGACGCCTTCCACAGGGCGAAATCCAAGGGATTGCGTTTTCTTTCGTCAATCTCCACTCTTGCGCCTGCCTGCATGTCCTTGGTGTCCCGCTTGGAGAGCTTTCCATACTCAGGAAATTTGCTTACCTCAAAATAAACGTTTCCGTCTACCTCATAGGCATAGCCTTTTTCTATGAGTCCTTTCACTATGTCTATGATTTCTTTTATATGCTCTGTTGCCTTTGGTTCTACGTCTGCCGGTTCTACGCCGAGCCTGCCCATGTCCTCGTAGTATTTCTCTGTGTATTTCTTTGCTACCTCGTTCCACGGTATGCCTAATTCGTTTGCCCGGTTTATGATTTTGTCGTCCACGTCTGTGAAGTTCTTTACGAACTTGACCTCGAACCCCCGGTATTTAAGATACTGTCTGAGGACGTCAAAGACTATTGCGCTTCGGGCGTGTCCTATATGGCAGTTGTCGTATACGGTTACACCGCAGGCATAGATGCCGACTTTGCCTTCCTGAATTGGGACAAAGTCTTCTTTTTTGCCGGTCATGGTGTTGTAGAGTCTCATAACGCTTTTTTTGCCCTCGAGTCGTTCTATCTTTTTTTCAAGCTCGGAGATGTGGGCTTCGAGGCTGCGGAACCTGTCCTCGATAGGGTCTGGAAGATGCACATGGTCGAGGACTTCTACAGGTCCCTCCTCGTGAACCCTTAAGACCTTCTTTTTTATTACTCTGCCGGGCACACCGACGACTATTGAATAATCCGGCACACTCTTTAGCACGACAGAGTTAGCGCCTATTTTAACATAATCCCCGATTCTTATAGCCCCGAGTATCTTTGCGCCGGTGCCTACTACTACGCCCTTTCCAAGAGTAGGATGCCGTTTGCCTTTTTCCTTTCCGGTGCCGCCGAGTGTAACGCCCTGATAAAGGAGGCAGTCCTCACCGATTTCCGTTGTCTCACCTATGACAACGCCCATGCCGTGGTCTATGAAAAACCCCGGTCCAATTTTTGCAGCAGGATGAATCTCTATGCCTGTAAAGAACCTGTTTATGTGCGACAGGAGTCGTGGGATGAAAGGGATTTTAAGTTTCCAGAGCATGTGGGCTATTCTGTGCACCACGATGGCATTAAAACCGGGATAGCTTAGTATGACCTCAAGAGCGCTTTTTGCGGCAGGGNCTTTTTCAAAGACTGCCTTGTAGTCCCGCTTGATGTCGGAGAAAAACCCCATCTCACTAAATTATAAAGTATTTTCAGTAATTTTGGGCGGCTGACTGAAGTTTACTCCAGATGCTCATAAAACTCTCTTGGGCTGAGCTCTTTGAATTGTCCTTTCAGCGCAAGGTGTCTTCTCAGGTCTGTGCAGAGGTGGCATTTTGAAAAATACCCTTCAGGATGCTCCTGATAACCCATATCCTCTGCAAAACGGAAAAGACCTTCAAGGTCTTCATCCATTAAAAACCCGAGGACCGGGTGTTCTTCTGTATCTATGCCTTCTTTAAGCAGTGCTTCCAGATTCCGGCAATCTCCAAGTGAGATGCCTCCGCAGAAGCCCGGCATGTAATTGCCGTAGTTGTCAAAATGGTTATGCCATTGCCTTAAAAAAGGAGGCATGCAGGGTTCTTTAAAAAGATGCTTTGCCTTATACCTTGGAAAAACCTCCTTAAGTATCCCCTTCAGGTTATACGGTGCCCTGCCCATGAGGAAGAACTCAGTATTCCTTAAAAAGTCTCCTTTCTTTTCAAGCTTAAGGTATTCGTTGAACGGGACAGTTCCGGTAAGCCCCAGTCTTTTAAACCGTCTGTAATACTCCAGTTGATAGACCATTGTGTTCTGCCCGAAGACCTCAAGGCTTATCCTTATTGCCCTTTCCGTCCTTTCAAATGGCACGTATTCAAGATAAAACGGGTTGACGGAAATCATAATACCCCTGAGCCCTTTGCTTTTAAGCAGTGAGAGTTTTTCTTTCGTGGATTTGTCGTTTACAGCCCAGAAGCAGTTCGTCTCGACAAAAGTAGAGGGGATTTTAAGCTCATGTGCAATCTCTACTGCTTTCAGGAGCAGCTCGAAATTAAGAAACGGCTCTCCACCTGTGAAATGCAGTCCGTGGCTCAGGCTTACTGCCTTTGAGCCGTAAGGGCTTGGAATAATCTTTCCGGCAAGTCCGGAGAGGATTTTCTCCAAGTCCTCTTCTGAAATCCAGTCTGCATTCCATTTCTGCGAGCAGGCATATATGCAGTGCCTGCATCCGGCAGAGCACTTGTAAGAAAGAATCAACCCGCCTGAAACCGGTATGGGTATTTGTCTTTTCATGTCTTTGATTTAAGCCCTCTGGAGGCTTTAAAGATTAATACAAAGGCGGAAATTATCAGTGCCTCACCAAGTGCAAAAAACTGCCAGTTATACTCTGCTGGAGTGTATCCTGAGATAACCCTCTGGAAGTCCTGATTCACTGCAAGCTCAAAGAACTTAGGCAGAAATCCACCTTCAATAATAATCCTTGAATAGTCCCATATGAAAGTGCAGAAGATGACGAATGCACCAAGGAGCAGAAAACTCCATGCCTTAAGCCCTATCTTCACGGTGTGATAGTTCTTTAGCAGATAAAAAATAAGCAGACTCAAAAAGACCATGGTCAATGCGCTTATTACAGGGGCAAGCACAGGGCCTGTCCATGCCACAGGTATAAGAAAGAGAATATCCCATGTGAAGACCGAAGCAGGCCAGTCCAGCAGGAGTTTCAGCCCGATGTAGTAAAAAATATCCCACATCCCGAAGATAAAAAGAAAGTAAGAAAACCTCATGTAGAAATTTTTGCCTGCTACGGCTGCTATGGCTACGAGCATGATGATTGTGCATGCCTCTCTTAGCATCTCCGTAAGGAGTATTTTTTCAGGAATAGGGGTTAGTGGAAAGTCAAACCCTGAGGGATAATAAAGCTCTCTGAGATAAACGACAACAATTGCCTCAAGGATGCCCATAGCCACAGCGAAAACCCCAAGCCAGAGGAACTTGCGATATGACAAAGCGTTTTGCATTTCCTGCTTACAAGCTTATGACCCTGTAGCTGTGTTTATTGCCTTTTCAATCACATTGAGCATCTGCTTGAGGTTTTCAGTGCTTATTGCAAGCGGAGGCATAATCACAACCACATTCCCAAGCGGTCTTATGAACACGCCGTCCTCCCTTGCGGCGTATGCAACCTGCCAGCCCATTTTTTCTTCCCATTTAAAAGGCTCTTTTGCGGCTTTATCCTTTACAAGCTCAACCCCTGCCATGAGTCCTGCGTTTCTTGCCTCACCTACATGCGGATGCGCTGAGATTTCCTTAAGCCATGCCTCAAGAAGCTTTATCTTAGGCTGAAGGTTTTTAAGCGTTTCTTCTTTTTCAAAGATATCGAGGCAGGCAAGGGCGCAGGCACAGGCAAGAGGGTTTCCTGTGTATGAATGTCCGTGAAAGAACGTCTTGATGTCTTTGAACTCACCGAGAAAGGCGTTGTATATCTCCTCGGTAGATATGGTCACGGCAAGAGGCATATAGCCGCCTGTTATGCCCTTTGAAAGACAGATTATATCAGGCACTACGGATTCATGCTCTGAGGCGAACATCTTTCCTGTCCTTCCAAACCCTGTGGCTACTTCATCTGCTATCAAAAGGACATTGTATTTGTTGCAAAGCTCTCTTACTCCTTTAAGATAGCCCTGCGGTGCTGTTATCATCCCGCCTGCCGCCTGGATAAGAGGCTCAAGGATTACTGCTGCAATCTCCTCATTGTGCTCTTTAAGAATTGCTTCCATTTCATTGAGACAGAGGAAATTGCACTCAGGGTAGGAGGCATCAAGCTCGCATCTGTAGCAGTAAGGAGAGGGGGCTTTATAGGATTTAAAAAGCAGGGGCTCGAATGTCTTATGAAATATATCTATTCCGCCTACGCTTACCGCACCGATTGTATCGCCGTGATAGGCGTTTTTAAGAGAGACAAAAGTGTGTTTCCCTTTAATCCCCTTGTGCAGCCAGTACTGGAATGCCATCTTGAGCGCAACTTCAACTGCAGTCGAGCCGTTGTCTGAATAAAAGACTTTTGTCAGCGAGTTTTCTCCAAAAGAGGAGTCCATCAGTTTGATGAGCCTTTCAGCAAGCCTTACTGAAGGCACGTTGCTTAAGCCAAGCAGGGTGCTGTGGGCGATGCTGTCAAGCTGGCTTTTTATGGCATCGTCAAGTTCTTTTTTTCTGTGTCCGTGAATGTTCACCCATAGTGAGGACACCCCGTCGAGATACCATCTGCCGTAGATGTCTTTTATAAAGCAGTCTTTCCCCTCTGAGATGATTACCGGGGTTTCAGCAACCCAGTCTTTCATCTGTGTGAAGGGATGCCAGATGTATTTTTTGTCAGCCTCTTCCAGATGTTTATTTTCTTCCATGATTCCCATTAGTTTACACTTTTAAAGTCTCACCTTGGATGCTGAGGCGTGATGCTGCCTCGGAGGTCGATGCGACCGAGAATGAGTAAAGACCAGTCCTGTCAAACCCGGTAAGGGGAGTTATTTCTATTTTCTGGTTTTTGGATAACCTTGACATAATCATAAAATCTTAACATACTAACCAGACGCCAGTCATATCCGAAGGCAGGCAATCTGCACACAGGAGAAATTGATGAAGAGAGCTTTGCTAATAGCTGTGCTTTTGATTTTCGGTTTTACTGGTTATGCTGATGCATTGTGCGTAAGGGTATCGAAAGCCAACCTGCGAAGCGGACCAGGCACTAAATATAAAAAGACAGGGGAGGTCTTCCAGTACACACCGCTTAAAAGGCTGGGAAGGCGGGGCAACTGGTATAAGGTCAAGGACATGGACGGCGAGGTGCACTGGATTTACAGGACTCTTGTCACGAACAAGTTCAGGTGTGCAATGGTGAAGAGAGAGACAGCCAGAATAAGGACAGGTCCGGGCACGGAATACGAAGAGACTATAGACAGCCCTTCATATAAATATCTCCCCTACAAGGTGCTTAAGATAAAAGGCTCCTGGGTGAAGATAATGGACGACTACAACGACACAGGCTGGATACACAGAGACCTGTTGTGGATTCAGTAGTCTGTCTTTATAGATTTCCGCATGCAGGGCATTCCGGGTCTTTGTATGCCTTGTAGTTTTTAAACTCCATCCTTGTGCCGTCCCAGACCATGAGCTTTCCCTTAAAGTTTTCACCTATACCTGCAAGGTATTTTATGACCTCAAGTGCCTGAAGAGAGCCTATGACTCCGGGCGTTGCTCCGACAACAGGGAATATCTCCTGCGGAGGAGCTTCAGGGTATATACACTTAAGGCACGGTGTTTCAGGCGGCTTTATAAAGCTTAGTCTTCCCTCCATGCCCCATATGCTTCCGAAGACAAGAGGGATGCCTTTTCTTATTGCGGCTTCATTCAGCAGGTATCTTGTGGGGAAGTTGTCCATACAGTCCACAATGATATCTGCATCGTTAACAAAGTCATCTACGTTTTCAGCAGTGATTTTATCTGTAATGGCAGTTACAGAGATGTCAGGATTGAGCTCTTCAAGTGTTTGTTTGGCAGACAGCGCCTTGTTTATGCCTATGCGGTTGTGGTTGTGCAGTATCTGTCTGTTTAAGTTTGTCCAGTCAGGTGCGTCAAAGTCGCAGATTCTTATATGTCCGACACCTGCCACTGCAAGGTATATTGAGACCGGAGAGCCAAGCCCGCCTGCACCTGCAATGAACACAGTCGAGCGCTTAAGCCTCTCCTGATTCCAGCCCTCCATGAGCATCTGGCGGTTATAACGCTTCAGTTCCTGCTCTGAAAACATATAGCTACCTCCCCTGTTTGAATCTTATTTTTTTATAATGTGGATTTTAATCTTTTTCAGGCGTCCAGCACTGAGGCTTTTAATAGCCTCATAGACGTCTTTGAGCCTGATGGATTTATTCTCTTAATTGCCCGTCTCCCATGACTATGAACTTTGTGCATGTAAGCTCTTCAAGCCCCATAGGACCGCGGGCGTGTATCTTGTCCGTTGCAATGCCTATCTCTGCGCCGAGTCCGTACTGGAATCCGTCACTAAAGCGCGTGGAGACGTTGACCATGACAGAGGAAGAATCAACCTCCCTTAAAAACCTCATGGCTTTTGCATAGTCTTTTGTAACGATGGTGTCTGTGTGCGCAGAGCCGTATTTTGCAATGTGCTCCATTGCCTCGTCCATGTCGGCAACGACTTTTACGTTTAAGATAAGGTCGAGGTATTCTTTATAGAAGTCCTCTTCCTTTACTTCGTTTATGTCAGGGTATATTGCAAGGGTCTTTTTGCACCCTCTGAGTTCTACGCCTGTTTCCTCGAAGCGCTTGAGCATCTTCGGGAGGAACCCTTCGGCAATCGGCTCGTCAATGAGCATGGTCTCCATTGCATTACACGTGCCGGGTCTTTGCACCTTTGCGTTAAAGCATATCTCTTCAGCCATGATGAGGTCTGCATCTCTGTCCACGAATACGTGGCAGACACCCTTGTAATGCTTAAGCACAGGTATGCGTGAGTTTTCCGTGACTGCCCTTATGAGACCTTCGCCCCCGCGCGGGATTATAAGGTCTACGATGCCTTCAAGCTTAAGCATCTCCATTATTGCTTCACGGTCTGGAATGTCTATGAACGTGACTGCACCTTCATGAAGCCCTGCGGCTTTTACTGCCTCTCTTAAGATGTTTACGATAGCCTTGTTTGAGTTTATAGCCTCTGAGCCGCCTCTTAAGAGAACTGCGTTTCCTGCCTTAAGGCAGAGACCTGTGGCATCTGCAGTGACATTGGGTCTTGATTCATAGATTATTCCTATAACACCGATTGGCACACGCATTCTGCCCACACGCATTCCATTGGGTCTTTGCCATATCTTTGTGATTTCTCCCACAGGGTCAGGCAGGGCAGCTATCTCTTCAAGACCCTGAGCCATCTCGTTTATGCGTTTTTCATTAAGCGTGAGCCTGTCTATAAGTGCTTTTGAAAGTCCTTTTTCCTCGGCGTACGCAATGTCCTTTTTGTTCTCCTCCATGAGTTCTGAGGCTTTCTGTCTGAGTGCCTCTGCCATTTTAATCAGTGCGGTGTTCTTTTCTACAGAGGATGCCTTTCCAAGAGCCCTTGCGCCTTTCTTTGCATCGAGTGCCTTTTCCAGAACAAATGCCTTTATATCCATAAATGCCTCCCTTCTGTTGACCTTTTGTGCAGTATATAAGGTAAAAGATGCGCCTGATTTTTGCAAGGAGATACTGTGTCTTAACTCTGTGAGGCGAGCGGGTCTTTGACGCCTGCCTCTTTAAAGCCTTTTTCCCTGAAGCGGCAACTGTCGCACTGAAGACAGGGCTTTCCGTCAGGCTGCGGGTCGTAACAGCTCCATGTGAGGGAGTAGTCAAGTCCGAGTTCAGTGCCTTTTCTTATTATCTCTGCCTTTGTCATATAAAGAAGTGGTGCGTTAATCCTGAATTTTATTTTTCCTTCGACAGAGACCTTTGTGGCAAGGTTTGCCATCTCTTCAAATGCACGGAGGTATTCAGGGCGGCAGTCAGGATAACCGCTGTAATCCACAGCGTTTGCACCTATGAAAATATCGCCTGCCTCAAGTGTCTCTGCCCATGAAAGCGCAAACGAAAGAAATATGGTATTCCTTGCAGGCACATAGGTTATCGGAATCTGGGACTGCCTGCTCTGAGGCTCTGATTTGGACACTTCGGTCTCTGATGTAAGTGCAGAGCCGCCTATCTCCCTGAGGTCAAACCTGATTACAAGGTGCTTTTTGACCTCCAGTGCCTTTGCGATTTTTCTTGCTGATTCAAGCTCTATGCGGTGTCTCTGGTTGTAGTCGAACGACAGGGCATAAAGCTCATACCCTTGGGCTTTTGCAACTGCAAGAGTCGTGGATGAGTCTATGCCTCCGCTTAGTAATACTACTGCTTTCTTCATTGAATCCCTCTTGCTGCTTTTTGCTCGGTGGCACAGCCACTTTTAAGAGCGCTTCAAGCGTATATTAAAAAAGGGTCTGTGGTTCCAATGAGATTTATATTTTAGTATATATCATCTTCTGTATCAGGTTTTCCGTCGGCTCCTGAGCTTTTGAGAATAAAGCCATCGTCTACGATCTTGTATATATATGGATTTCCCCACGGGTCGGTCTCCTCAAGAGAAAGCGGATAAGAGCCTTTTTCATATCTATATATCTCAAGCCGGGTTCTCAGCCTGTCTATTTCTTCGGATGCCTTAAACTCCTTTAGATATGGGTTACTGCTTACAGTCAGATACACAAAGACGGTGATGACAAGAGCCGCTAATACAAAGACCACTAGAATAAGCCTGAGTATGGGGGTTTCTTTTGGTACGGCTTCTACAGGAGCCGCTTCAGCAGGAGCAACTACTGTTTTCCGTGCGATGATATCCTTGTCAAGCAGGCGGATAAGGATTTTTGAGACCTCGAAGCTGTCTATACCGACAAGGTCAGCTATGGCGTTTACATCGTTTTGTCCATCAACGAACTTTAGTATTTCGTTTTCTTCAGGGGAGAGCTCCTCTGTAGGTTGTCTGAGTATTTCAAAGACTGAATCAGGTGAGATTCTCTCTTTCAGCACAGACCATTCATCAAGCAGTCTTAAACCTTCCATGAGAAGGTGTTGTGTATCCAGAGAAAGTGTAATATCCTTGTCAAGGGGCACTCCCTGCGGAATAAACTTATATTTGCCTTCTTTCCATGAAAACAACTGCACCACAAGCTCTGTTATTTGCGATGTGAGAACTTCCCGTATGTCCTCGGGTGTAACAAGTCCTTTATTCATCAGAAGTGCTCCGAGCTTTCCGCCTGATGTCTTCTGCTCCTCTATGATGGCTGCGAGGTCTCCCTGAGTGAGAAGGCCTTTTTTTACAAGCACTCTGCCAAGCTTACTTTCAACGTCCCGCTTTTTCGACTCGGCAGCGACTATGTTGCCTTCGTAAAACAGGAGCCTGACCCTGTCAAGCTTGCTCTGAAGCGTAAGCACACCAGTCTTGTGCTGGTAATACAGAAGCTGAAGTATGTCAGCAAGACCGAACTCCTTCAGCGAACCCTCTAAAGCCATCCCCTCTGCAGCCTCCTGTTTACAGATATAAAAGAGAGCAAATACAAAGTGACCATTAATATGATTAAAATAGGCTTGAGCCACCAGTGGTCAGAATCATCAAGCCCTGTGGACAAAAACGGGTTGAGCGCAAATGCCACAGCTGAAAACAAGAATGCCCACAGAAAGGCAACCCCTGTCAGTATCCTGCCGGTGTATATCTGGGCAATTCCCGGCGGGGCAAACGAAAGGATTTTGATTATGCGTCTTATTCTGTTCTTCTGCTCATACGATGAAAGCAGTTTTGCAACCCGCTCTTTCGGGTCAATGTCTTCAAGCTTCACGATGGATTTATAACAGTCAGGACACATTTGCTTCCACGGTCTTTCCTCTGTGCATTTGTTACATATCACCTTACCGCACTTTGAGCATCTGAATGCCCGGTTGTGCATCCTTTTGTCAGCCATGAAGAAAAGCAAAAGAATCACAACTGCAATCAAAGAGGCTAATGTAGCAGGCACACTGTAAATGGTTATTGCCTCCTTTCTGTTTTTGTCTGCGAATTTCCAGAAGTCTGCGGGCGAAAGCGTCTCGTCGATTACAAACCGGTTTGGGTTCTTGGTGGCAATGGCAGTGAACCTTGAGACCATATCCCTGTCTAGTTTTGTGGCGTCCTCAAAGTATTTGTTGCCTGTCGGAAAGTCCAGTTCATCCCTGTAGACCTGACTCAGGTTGTAGAGCGTCTTTACGCTGGGTTTTATCTCAAGGGCTTTTTTGTAAGCCTCTTTGGCAAGTTCTGTCTCGCCCACTGCTACATAGGCGTTGCCGAGGTTTGTATAGATTCGTGGGTCAGGGGTTTCCTCAAGGAGGCTTTTATAGAGATTTATTGCCTCTTCATAGTGCCCCTGTCTTTTAAGTGCAAGTGCATATGAAAACCGGGCGGCAGGCTCTGTGTGGTCTTTCAGCACTTCAATCGCATAGTTGTTGTCCTTGCCTTCGTTTACAGCTGCAATCGCCTTGAGTTCAGGTGTGGATGCAGAGAAAAATATGTTCGTTAAACGGAGAAAAAACGGGGAAAGTATTAAAAGCAGAAGTGCGGTGTATAGAACAATCCTGTCTGTTTTTTTCAGGTAAAACCCGATTAGAAGCAGTGTGCTTCCTATGAAGAACAGAGGTCCCAGCGCAGAAAGTGGAATTACGAGTGCCGGTATAAGCAGTCTTTTTTTCTCCTCGGCTATCTCATGTGAGATAAGCGGCAGTTCCTTTGGAAGCCGTGTCAGCACTACTGCTGCCAGACAGAGTATCAATGAGCCAAGGAGGCTTACATACAGAAGCCCGTAAAGACTTAAAGACCACCAGAAGTTCCTTTTATATGCTTTTATGCCCTCTATTGCGTAGTTAAGACTTTTGAATATTCCAACAGGGGAGACGGAAAATACCGCCTTTGACAGCTGGAAGTATAAAACAGGCAGGTCAGGCGAATGCTTGAGCGCTTCTTTTAGGAGTTTTATCTTGTCTGTCTCTGAGGCGTCTGCCTTCTTGCTGAGTGCATAGGCATAGGGTTCGTTGTTTGTCAGTCCTTGGTCAAGGCGTCTTTCGTAGTCGTCTTCAGCCTGTGCCAAAGAGAACAAAAAGAGCAGGGAAAACAAAACGAGACACGCAATTTTATGCCCTCTCACCTATCCTCCGCTCAGTGCCCTTTACAAGCCTTTTTATGTTCCCTGAGTGTTTTAAAATGAGCAAGGCTGAAATCATAATGGCTATGGCAAGTTTTTGTCCTGAATAACCGAGCAGAATAACGTTCACCGGCAATAATGCAAAGGAAACTATTGCCCCCAAGGATGAGTATCTTGTTATAAACACTGTAGCGAGCCATATTATAACGGTAAGGATACCAGCCTTTGGCATGTAAATCAACAAAACTCCGATGCTTGTTGCAACACCTTTACCGCCTTTAAACCTGAGGAATAAGGAGAAGTCGTGTCCTGCTATTGCTGTAAGTCCCAGGAATCCTTCATAGAGTGTGCCTACGCCGAATATTTTTCCAAGGGCGACAGCCGCTGTGCCTTTAAGCAGGTCTCCGAGCAGGGTCATCAGGGCAGGCATTTTGCCTGCTGCCCTCAGCACATTCGTGGCTCCAATGTTGCCGCTTCCTACCTTTCTGAGGTCAATGCCTTTTGCCTTCGTCAATACGACTCCGAACGGAATCGAACCAAGAACAAAGGCAGAAGCAATAAGCAGAATCAGTTCCATATTACAAAGCCGTATTCGTGGTCTTTTTCCAGAATGTAACCATATACTGCACGCCGGATATTATCGAAAGCACGATAGATATCCATATAAGCACTATTCCTGCATCATAAAGGTCAAAGCCCATGACGTCCCAGCCGAGTATCAGACATATTATTGCAATTATCTGTGATGTGGTTTTCAGTTTTCCGCCAAGTTCCGCCTTAATGACTATGTCTTTTGAGAGTGCTACTACCCTGAGCCCTGTCACGAGAAATTCCCTTACTATGATTATCACTGCCACCCATACTGATATTCTTGCCATATCCACAAGCAGTATGAGTGCTGCAATGACGAGGAATTTGTCGGCTATGGGGTCGAGTATAATGCCGAATTTTGTTATCTGCCCTGACCTTCTTGCAAGGTAGCCATCGAGGAAGTCTGTAATGGATGCAATGCTGAAAATCAAGGCGCCGAGGAAGTTATTGACCGGAGTTGCAAGAATAAACACTGGTATTATGACGATTCTGCTTAGTGTGAGGGCGGTTGGCAGGTTAAGTCTCAGAGTATTCCCTGATAATCTCATCCCAGAGCCCTTTGGACTTGAGGAGGAAATCCGCAACCTCTCTGACGGCACCTCTTCCTCCTCTGTTTTTTGTAATCATCAATGCGTTTGCCTTTGCATCTTCCTCTGCATCCGAGACTGCTACAGACAGTCCTGCCCGCTTAAGAAGAGGAATATCCACGATGTCATCCCCGATGTAGGCTGTCTCAGCATCTGAAATGCCGAGCTTGTCGAGTATGTGCTCGTAGGCAGTGGATTTTATATGACAACGCTGATAGACCTCTGTTATACCCAGCTCTTTTGCCCTTCTTTCGACGACCTTTGAGTATCTTCCTGTGATAATGGCGACCTCGATGCCTGCGTTCTTGAGCATTTTGATGCCGTGCCCGTCCCTTACGTGAAAGGACTTAAACTCGTTGCCGTCATTGTCCAGTATTATGCTTCCTTCTGTGAGCACGCCATCAACATCGAGTATAAGCAGCTTTATCCTTTTGGCTTTTTCGCTGAGTTCTTTTTCAGTGATGTTTTTCATCGGCTATACGATTCCCTGTTTCAGAATGTCGTGAAGATGTATTATACCTATGAGTTTGCCCTCGTCATCTGGCACTAAGAGTGATGTAATAGAATACTGCTCCATGATAGAGAGTGCTTTTACAGCAAGGGCATCTGCCTTTATTGTCTTTGGATTTTCAGTCATTACTTCTTTTGCCTTAAGTTCAAAGAGCCTGCCGCTCCATTTCTCTATGCCTCTTCGTAAATCGCCATCGGTTATGATTCCTTTAAGTTTTCCTTCTGTATCCAGCACAGCGGTAACGCCGAGTCTTTTTGAAGATATCTCGATTACGGTTTCAGTCATTGGTGTGTCAGGCAGGACTTTTGGTATTGCATCGCCTGTGTGCATCAGGTCGCTGACTTTTATCAGGAGTTTTTTGCCAAGGCTTCCTTTCGGGTGAAACGCGGCAAAGTCTTCTTCACGAAAGCCCCGCCTTATAAGAAGGGCTACTGCAAGGGCATCGCCCATTGCAAGTGCCGCAGTAGTGGATGCCGTGGGCACTATGCCCATCGGACAGGCTTCCTCCTCGACAGCTACGTTGATGCTTACATCCGATGCCTTTGAAAGCGTTGACTCAGTGTTGCCTGTCATTGATATTAAATGCACATTAAACCTTTTAAGAAAGGGTATGAGTTCGATAAGCTCGTCTGTTTCTCCACTGTTTGAGATTGCCAGTATAACGTCCTCGCTTGTTACCATGCCGAGGTCTCCATGGGTTGCCTCTGCTGGATGCAGGAAGAAGGCAGGTGTGCCTGTGGATGAAAGAGTAGCAGCTATTTTTTTGCCGACAAGCCCTGACTTGCCCATACCGGTCACTATGACCCTGCCCTTACTCTTGTGTATAATCTCGACTGCCTGCTCGAACTCGCTGCCTAATTTCTCCGCAAGGTTCAGGACTGCCGTGCCTTCTACCCTTAATACCCTTTTTGCCTCTTCAAGAATGCTCATATCTGTTGGTTAAGATTCCTTGATTGTTTCAGATATCTTTTTGACAGCCCTCAGCAGGCTCTCTAACTCATCAAGGGGTATCATGTTCGGTCCGTCGCATAGTGCTTTATCCGGCTCCGGGTGGACTTCCATGAACAGCCCGTCTATGCCTACTGCCGTAGCCGCACGCATAAAGTGAGGTGCGAATTGTCTTTGTCCTCCGGAAGAAGTCCCCTGTCCACCGGGAAGCTGAAGACTATGGGTTACATCGAACACAACAGGGTATCCGAACGAACGCATTATGGGAATTGCCCTGAAGTCAACCACGAGGTTATTATACCCGAACGACACACCCCTTTCCGTGATGATGATATTTTCATTTCCTGTGGAGCGAAACTTCTCAATGATGTTTTTGACATCCCATGGGGCAAGAAATTGACCTTTCTTTATGTTTACCGGTTTTCCTGTTTCGGATGCTGCTGTTACCAGATCCGTCTGTCTGCAGAGGAAAGCCGGTATCTGTAGCACATCAAGGGCTTCAGAGGCAGGTTTTACCTCCCCGACAGAATGCACATCGGATATTACCGGCAGGTCAAGACTCTCTCTTATGTCTGAGAGAATCCTTAGACCTTTCTCCATCCCAGGACCTCTAAATGAGGTTATTGAAGTCCTGTTTGCCTTGTCATATGAGCTTTTGAACAGAAGCGGAAGTCCTACTTTAGAGCATATTTCTTTAAGCCGTCTGGCTGTATGGAGAGTTATGTCTTCTGTTTCTATGACGCAAGGTCCGGCGATGATTAAAGGTGGAAGACCGCCGCCGAACCGGACGGTTTTGTTGATATTTATCTGTTTTGTCATAAGTATTTTTCTTTCAGCGGCTCGGCATACGGGAAGAGGGAGCGTTTTTCCTTAAGTGCTGCAGCAATAAACGCCTTAAACAGCGGATGCGGCTCTGTCGGACGGGACTTGAACTCAGGATGAAACTGACAGCCGAGGAACCACGGATGGTCTTCTACTTCTATGATTTCAACGAGTTCGGCGTCAGGGCTTGTGCCGCTTATCCTCATACCGTGCTGACTGAGAATACCCTTGTATGCGTTGTTGAATTCATAACGGTGTCTGTGCCTTTCTGATATTTCTTTAATTCCGTATGCCTCGTATGCATTGGTTCCTTTCTGAAGCACGCACGGGTAAGCACCGAGCCTCATGGTGCCGCCTTTTTCCGTTGTTTCGGTTCTTTCTTCTATTCTTCCTTTCCTGTGGTCATACCATTTTTCCATGAGATAGATGACCGGGTCAGGAGTGTTCAGGTCGAACTCTGTGCTGTTTGCCTTGGTAAGCCCGCATACGTTTCTTGCAAACTCAATGACTGCGCACTGCATGCCAAGGCATATCCCGAAATATGGAATCTTTTTCTCCCTTGCATACTGGATAGCCTTTATCTTGCCTTCGATTCCCCTGTGTCCGAAGCCGCCGGGAACTAATATCCCGTCTGTCTCAGACAGATATTTTTCCGCTCCGTGAATTTCTATTTCTTCTGAGTCCACCCATTGCAGATGCACCCTTGTGTCGTTTGCAATACCGCCGTGTATCAATGCCTCTGTCAGGCTCTTGTATGAATCCTTAAGACCTATGTATTTTCCTACGATTGAGATGCTGACCTCGTTTTTCGGCTCTTTTATTTTTCTTACGATGTCTTTCCATATTGTAAGGTCTGGCTCCTGGGAGTTGAGCTTCAGTTTTTTGCTTATCAGTGCATCGAGTCCTTCGTTATGCAGGGTCAGTGGAACCTCGTATATGCTTTCGACGTCCATAGCCGAAATAACGGAGTCTTCGTCAAGGTTACAGTGCAGGGCTATTTTTTTCTTTACTGCCGGTGGCAGCGGTCTGTCTGTCCGGCAGAGGAGTATATCCGGCTGGATACCGATTTCCCTGAGTTCTTTTACGCTGTGCTGTGTGGGTTTTGTCTTTAGTTCTCCGGAGGTCTTTATATAAGGCACGAGAGTAAGGTGCATATAGAGGACGTTTTCCCTTCCCACGTCGTAGCGCATCTGTCTTATGGCTTCGAGGAAGGGCAGGCTTTCTATGTCACCGATAGTGCCGCCGATTTCCACTATCAGGACGTCGTAACCGTCAAGGGCTGATTTGATGGATGATTTTATCTCATCTGTGATATGGGGGACGACCTGAACAGTGTCGCCTAAATAATCCCCTCGTCTTTCTTTTGTAATGACGTTGTAGTAGATTTTCCCTGTGGTGTAGTTGTTTGTCTGCGAGGTTCTTATGTGCGTGAATCTTTCGTAGTGTCCGAGGTCAAGGTCTGTTTCCGTGCCGTCGTCTGTGACAAAGACCTCTCCGTGCTGAAACGGACTCAGTGTGCCCGGGTCAACATTAATATACGGGTCAAGCTTTTGCAGCGTGACTTTTATGCCTTTTGTCTCAAGCAGTGCGCCTGTTGCCGCTGCTGCAATGCCTTTCCCAAGAGACGAAAGCACTCCACCTGTTACAAAGATAAATTTAGACATCTCTTTACCCTCTCTATGTCTTCAGGGGTATCAACCCCTATGGTTTGAAATTCGGTCTCTCCAACCTTTATACGCATGCCGTTTTCAAGCGCCCTCAGTTGTTCAAGTTTCTCTATCTGTTCAAGAGCCGAGGGCTTAAGCCTCGAGAGTTTCATCAGGACGTCTTTCCTGTAACTGTAAATGCCGATGTGCTTGTACACGGTAAAATGCGAACCAGTGAGCGTTTTAAGGTTTTTCCATTCTTGTCTGTGATACGGTATTGGTGCTCTTGAAAAGTAAAGAGCGAATCCTTCTGCGTCGAATGTAACCTTTACAACATTAGGGTCAAGTATCTCTTTAGGGCTTTCTATCTTTTTTGCGAGGGTTCCGATAGACGCCCTTTTGTCAGCGAGCAGTTCTATGACAGCGTCGATCATCTGAGGTCTTATGAGCGGTTCATCGCCCTGAACATTGACAATTATATCATAATTTGTCCCTGATGCAACTTCTGCAATTCTGTCCGTGCCTGATACATGGCTTTTCGAGGTCATTACTGCCTTTCCGCCAAAGGAGAGCACCTTTTTAAGTATTCTTTTGCTGTCTGTTGCAACGATTACATCAGAGGCAAGCCTCGAGCCTTTGGAGTTCTCATACACGTGTTGTATAAGAGGCTTGTCATTAAGGAGAGCAAGGGGTTTTCCCGGAAACCGGGTTGAACTGTAGCGGGCAGGAATTATAACCACAGCAGACATTATAGAGACTATTATAATACAATACCCACAAATTCCGCAGTTTGCTTTACAATGTTTCAGACATAAGCTTATAATAAAATTAGTGAAAAAGAAGGTTTTTATAGGCATAGCCCTTTTACTTCTGGGCTTTGTGCTTGGTGGGGTTTCTTTTCAATTTCTGAATAAACAGTCGCCTTTACCTGCTCCTCAAGTCTATACACCCAAGATATCAAGCCGGATTGTTCAGACGAGCAGGGCGTTTTCGGATATAGTCAATGCTGTTTCACCTGCAGTAGTGAATATATCAACAATAAAAGTTCTCAGACGGGATACAGGGTTTTCAGATGATCCGTTTTTTGATTTTTTTAATGAGTTTTTCAGCCCGTTTTATGATTTTGGTCCTCAGAGGAAATGGAAGGAGCAGAGCCTGGGCTCTGGTGTGATAGTATCGCCTGACGGATATATAATCACGAACAACCATGTTGTTTCCAACGCAGAAAGAATAAAGGTAACGCTTTATGACAAGCGGGTTTTCAAAGGCAAGGTAATTGGTGCAGACCCTAAGACAGATATAGCTGTTGTAAAGATTTCTTCCGAGGACCTGCCGACGATTCCATGGGGTGATTCTGATGAGTTACAGGTAGGCGAATTTGTTCTTGCCATAGGCAACCCTTTTGGTCTAAGCCATACAGTGACAATGGGAATAATAAGTGCGGTAGGCCGTGCCAATGTGGGTATTGCTGATTATGAGGATTTCATACAAACGGATGCTGCAATAAACCCGGGCAATTCCGGTGGTCCACTGGTGGATACAGAAGGTAATCTTATAGGCATCAACACTGCTATTTTTTCAAAGAGCGGGGGGTATCAGGGCATCGGGTTTGCCGTGCCGAGCAATATGGCCCGGCGCATAATGGAGCAACTCATAGAAGAAGGCAGGGTTATAAGAGGCTGGCTTGGTGTTTCCATTCAGGAGCTTACGCCTGAACTCAGTAAGAAATTCGGACATAAGACATTAAAAGGCGCTCTGGTGGGCGAGACACTGAAGGGCAGCCCGGCTGAAAAATCCGGAATCCGCAGAGGCGACATAATCCTTCAGTATGGTGGTAAAGAGGTTACCAGTCCGGCAGCACTGAAAAACATGGTTGCGCAGAGCAAACCAGGGACAAAAGTCCCGATAACAATACTCAGGAATAAAAAACAACTGCGGTTGATTACAACAGTAGGTGAACTGCCAGTGGAAATGGACAAGCCAGTGGCTGAACCTGCATTTGAGACAGAACAGAGTGCATTTTCCGGTTTAAGCGTTATTACCCTGACAGAGGACATTGCCAGACAGCTCGGGCTGGACAGGAATGAGACAGGAGTGGTTGTGATTGGTGTGCAGGCAGGTTCTCCTGCTGAAGAGGCAGGCATCAAAAGAGGAGATGTTATACAGGAGATAGACAGAAAAAGAATCATGACCCTCGACGACTTTATGCGCATTGCATCAGAGATTAAGCCGGATGAAACAGTCCTCATGTTTATCAACAGGGGAGGAAAAAAGTTCTACCTGACGGTTTTGGCTTCATAAAGGAAAATTTTTATATATAAGGTTCGTAGAAAGGAGGTGAGGAGATGTTTTTAGTCTTAAGAGCAGCAGTAGTGCTTGTCTTTGCAATCTCAGGCTACTATGTAGGCCTTGGCTATGGTTTGCCGGTTCAGGGCAGTCTGATTGGCTTTGTCTTTGGCATCTTAGCGATTGTCGTAGAACAGGTATTTAAGAGAGTATCACTTGGCTCAATAATAGGAGGAGTTATTGGACTGTCCATTGGGCTTTTGTCGGCAAACCTTCTTTTGTTACCCCTAAGGAGTGTAGTCTCTGAGGGGTTTCAGATAGTCTCGTTTCTTATCAGTGCCCTGCTTGGCTACAGCGGGCTTTTACTCGGTGCAAGGAAGGGCGAGAACATGTCAGTCTCGACACTGGTCAGAGCAATCAGAGGGCATGGAATGGAAGAGAACCAGAAACTGCTCGACACAAGCGTTATAATCGACGGACGTATAGCTGATGTGTGCGAGACAGGATTTCTTGAGGGGGTGTTCATAGTCCCGCAGTTCATTCTTCAGGAGCTTCAGCACATAGCCGATTCTCCTGATTCCCTGAAAAGGGCAAGAGGCAGGCGAGGGCTTGATATTCTGCACAGGATGCAGAAAATGGCGCAGATAACAGTAAAGATTGTCGAGGAAGATTTCCCAAAGATAAAGGAAGTTGATTCCAAACTTGTTGCCCTTGCCAAAGCCCTTAATGCCAAGATAGTGACAAATGACTTCAACCTTAACAAGGTTGCCGAACTTCAGGGCGTGTCCGTTCTTAACATAAACGAACTGGCAAACGCCATAAAACCTGTGGTCATGCCCGGTGAGACCATAAGGGTCTTTATCATCAAGGAAGGCAAAGAATATAATCAGGGCGTTGCCTATCTGGAGGACGGCACAATGGTCGTTGTGGACAACGGAAGAAAGCTTATCGGTAAGAACATAGACGTTACGGTAACGAGCGTGCTTCAGACGACGGCAGGCAGAATGATATTCACGAAGACCAAGGAAGACTACGAAAGAGAAGAACTGAGGGCAGTAAAATAACTTTATGCGAAAGGTCATAGCTGTAGTGCCGGCAGCCGGATTCGGCAGAAGATTCGGCGCCGGCACAAACAAGCCGTTCATTACACTTCTTGACAAGCCTCTTGTTGTGTGGGCGCTTGAAACCCTCCAGGCTACAAAGGAGATAGCAGAAATAATCCCTGTGTTTAAAGAATCCGATATGGAAGAAGGCGTCAGGATAGTGGAGGACTACGGACTGTCAAAAGTAAAAAGAATAGCCCCTGGCGGCAAGGAAAGACAGGACTCTGTTTACAACGGACTTAAACTGATAACAGATAAGTCTGCTGTGGTTCTTATACATGATGGCGCCAGACCTCTCGTTGATAAGACCTTAATCCGAAACACTATTAAGGGTCTTGAAGGCTATGACGGGGCAGTCGCAGCCCTTCCGCCGAAGGATACGATTAAAGAAACGGATGAAAACGGAGATATAAGAAAAACGCTTAAGCGTCAAAGCCTCTGGGCAGTGCAAACACCACAGGTGTTCTACTACAAAAGAATAATGGATGCTTATGAAAAGGCAATGAAAGAGGGGTTTTATTCCACTGATGACTCTGCTCTGGTTGAAAGACAGGGCGGCAGGATAAGAGTGGTCATGGGTTCTTATAAAAACATAAAAATAACGACCCCTGAAGACCTCGACATTGCAGAGTTGTTTCTTAAGAAGGCAGGGTTTTGAGAAAAGGAACGCCAGAGATGAGAATAGGCTTTGGATATGATTCCCACAGGCTTGTAGAGGGCAGGAGGCTAATCCTCGGCGGCGTTGAAGTGCCGTTTAAGCAGGGACTGCTCGGACATTCAGACGGAGATGCCCTTACGCATGCGATTACAGACTCCATAATAGGCGCACTCGGGCTTAAGGACATAGGGACTCACTTTCCGGACACTGACGAAAGATACAAGGACGCATCAAGCGTTATGTTGCTTAAATCCATAGTGGAACTTGCCCGCACAAAGGGATTTGAGGTCTCCTGGGTGGACTGCACAGTGATTGCCGAAGCACCAAAGCTCGCCCCTTATGTAGATGCCATGAAGGATGCCCTCCTTCAGACCGGAATTCAAGGCGTAAACATCAAGGCAAAGACGAACGAAGGCATGGGGTTTGTAGGCAGAGGCGAAGGCATTGCAGCTTATGCAGTGTGTTTGCTAAGGGAGGTTGGTTAACTCTTCTATTGCCTCTGAGATTACCTGCCTTACAGGTGCAATTTCGTCTTTTCGGGCTTCTTCAAGATAAGGGATGGCATCTTTGTGCCCTATGATTCCAAGCAGGTATGCTGCATCCGCCCTGATTGTCGGATTCGGGTCTTTAAGAAGTGCGGCGATAGAAGGAATGATTTTAACTATGTCCTCGTAGTGCTCGTCTTTAAGGGTCTCGATTAATGCCACTGCACCGAGCCTTACCCTGCCTCTTTCATCAGACATAAGATGATGCAGGAGCGAATAAAGACTTCTGTCGTGTTTGAACATGTCTATGATGTTTTCCAGAAAGCCGCTTTCCATATAGTCAGCAATCATGGTATGCATGGGATTATATTAAGGCATGCGTTTGTGCTCTGTAAAGGGTCACAGACCCTTTTATATGCAAACTGGAGAAGGTTAGGGCAAGAAGTTGTGAACGCTGGCTGGCATAGTATAATTTAGCTTATGAGTAGAAAGACCATCATATTGCTTTTTATACTGATAATCCTGCCGGTGGTTATTTATCTAATCTGGCCTACGGACGAGGCAAGAATTAAAAAACTCATAAAAGAGGCAATCAGCGCAGTTGAAAAAGAAGACATAGATGGGGTGATGTCAAAAGTTTCGTTTAATTACCATGATGAATACGGTCAAAGTTACCTGCTTTTGAAGAGGAATCTCGAAAGGCAGTTCAGGCGGTTTTCGGACATAGAGGTCGAATATGAAAATCTGGAGATTGAAGTTAAAGATGACACAGCGACCGCTAGTATGGATATGAGGGTTATAGCCACTCTGGGTGAGGACAGGGGGTATTTTTTAGGTGACATCAAAGAGCCTGTGCACCTCGTGCTGGAGTTTGAAAAGACCCCGGTGAAAAAGTGGCTTGTGCTTAAGGCATCAGGATTTGATTACTGGTAGTGTAGCGCAGGGTTTCTTGTCATGCACAACGAGGTCTTGTAAAATTGGGTATGAGTATTGAAGTAGGACTTCTTATACTTGAGTCGGTGCTTCTTGTCGCCACCATCATACTCCTCGTGCTGAGCATCAAGGAGGGCAGGGGCAGGAATGCCCTCCTTGTAGAGGTGGAAAGGGCAACAAGAATACTTACACGCCATGAATATTTTTTCACAGTCACTGATTCCATGCTCGAGGCGAAAGAGGAAATTATAGGCTGCATTACAGGCAGACCTCCGGTAGGAGACGACGAAAAAAGAATAAGGGATGTTATAAGCAGCATTGAGAAGGTAAAAAGGACTGGTGTGCGTGTGAGATATATTTTGCCGAAGTTTCATGACAGGTTACGCATAGGTTATCTTTATACAAAAGCTGGCGCTGAGGTCAGATACAGCAGCCGTCCCCTTGTTTATGACATCCGTTATACGGTTGTGGACGACAGGCTGGTTGTGATAGGAGTTCCTGAGACCACAGGTGAGAGGGAGGCTACTAAAAAAGGCTACAGGATACCTTCAGAAGGGCTTGCCGCTATACTCAAAGAGCATTTTTACAGCTGCTGGGAAGAAAACATAACTTATGAGGAATACGTAAGGGAATTGCTTTCGCAGCCGGGTGCAACTCCTAAACAGTTTGCACGTGAGCTTCAAATAGACGAAGAAGAACTGAAAAGAGTTATTAGCGCCTCATAACCTTATTTTGTCCTGCCTGTTTTCGCCTTGGCTGATTTTAGAGAAAGAAGGGCTGTGCTGTCTGTGTGTTATCATAGCTTATGAACAGGGTTGAGCGTGCAGTTTCGCTTTTTAATGACGGGTTTAACTGAGCGCAGTCGTTGCTTGCGGCTTTCGGGATAGAGCCGGGGTTTCGCAGGGATACTGCATTCAGGCTGGCAAGCGCTTTCGGCGGAGGCATGGGACGCACAGGTAATGTATGCGGAGTGGTGACAGGAGCAATAATGGTCATAGGGCTTAAACACGGAACTGCGGATCTAAAGAGCAGACGCCGAAAAGAAAAGGCAAACAGGCTTGCCCGTGAGTTTATGGAAAAATTCAGGTCTCTTAACGGTTCTTTATTGTGTAAGGAACTTCTCGGATATGAAATAGGCAAAGACAAACCAAAGGGCGACAAAACTGTTTGTCCGAAGCTCGTCAAGGATGCATCAGAAATTCTGGAGGGGATGCTTTGAGTAGTGTTTTAGAGGGAAGAAAGTGGCGGTGCAGGATTCGAACCCCGACGCATCTTCAGTAAAAACAAGCACTTACAGCCTGCCTTTTCTCACAATTAATTCCTGCCGTTTATTCGTAAATCTCACCTGAGAAAATCACAGAGATGTCTTAAAA
>MTOV01000021.1 GCA_002011815.1 Nitrospirae bacterium JdFR-86
AGTTCTGCAAAAATTTACCGGAAGCCGACTGAATGAACCGCCCGGAAATTTTCATGGGGCGCCCTTTTTGCGCTACTTTTTGGGCGAGCAAAAAGTAGCAAAGGCGCTGGGGCAGAGCCCCAATCTTGACTTAAAAGGCAGGCGGACTTTATTATTTTATTTATCGGGGCGTGGCGCAGTCTGGTAGCGCACACGGTTCGGGACCGTGCGGTCGAAGGTTCAAATCCTTTCGCCCCGACTTTTACTTGATTTCACAACTCCAGTTGTGATATAAAAAAGGCTGACTCCTTGCTCTTATTAAAGGGCTTTTTCGAGGAGATTCGAAAAATCCAGAAGGAGGTTTTTTGTGAACGTTTATGAAAATATCGTCATATTCGACCCAGACCTTCCAGACGAGGAAATCGAGACTTCCACTAAAAAAATAAAAGAATTGATAACCGGCTCAGGTGGTGAAGTCCTTAAGGTTGACCCGTGGGGAAGAAGAAAACTCGCATATGAATTAAACAAGCGCAGCCGGGGGTTTTATACGCTCTTTCTGTTTAAAGCACCACCATCATTGATTAAAAAACTCGAGGATTACTATAAGGTCTTCCCGCAGGTTATAAAATTCATGGTTATAAAACTCGAAAAGAAACAGCTGCAGGCTGCCCTGCGTTCGCTCGAAGAAGCACCCCAGCCACAGGGAGAATAATTTGTTCAACAAGATTATATTAATAGGTAACCTCACCAAAGACCCTGAACTGAGATATACACCGCAGGGCACACCAGTGGCTTCGTTCAGGATAGCAGTGACTTCAAAATACAGACAGTCAGATGAACTCAAAGAGGAAACCCTGTTCATAGATGTGGTCGTCTTCGGCAAGCAGGCAGAGTCCTGCAGCCAGTACCTAAGCAAGGGCAGACCAGTGCTCGTGGAAGGAAGACTGCAGGAAAGAAGATGGGAATCAGAAGGACAGCAAAGAAGTAAATGCGAGGTCATCGCCCAGACAGTAAGGTTCATGGGGAGAAAAACCGATGTGCCTCCAGCGCCACAGGACTCAGACGACTCTGCTCCGCCAGAGGAAATTACAGACCTCGAGCCGTTTTAAAAACACCGCAATCTTGCTGAGAAAATAATGAACAGATATAATAAATAAAATATTGTTAAGGAGGTCGCTTGCAACAGAGAAGATTTCGTCAGAGAAGAAAATTCTGTCGTTTCTGCGCAGAAAAAGTAGAATTCATTGACTACAAAGATGTAAAAACACTTAAAGGATATATTACAGAAAGGGGCAAGATTCTGCCTAGAAGAATGACCGGCACATGCGCAGGGCACCAAAGAGAACTCACTACGGCTATCAAACGCGCAAGAAACATCGCCCTGCTGTCATTCATGGAAAAGTAAGATGAGAATTCCAAGGTCATGGATTCCACCTATGGCTAAAAGAATCGTGGATACACTGCTGTCAGAAGAACTTATAGAGCCGGATATACAGAAAGATAAAGTAATCGAGGAAGTAGAAGCGCTTATCACAGAAGAACTGTCCGTCGAAGACAGACTGAACGAAGAAGTAAGAGAAATACTTAAAAAACACGAGCTCGAGATAGAAAGAGGAAGGCTCGACTACAGAAAACTCTTTGAACTTACAAAACAAAAACTCGTCAAAGAAAGGAACATCATACTTTGATGCTCTCTGACGAAAAAATCACCTATCTGACACACGTAATCTTAAAAGGGCTCCTGAATAAAAATCTTATAACCCTCAAAGACGACGAAGGAAGAGCAAGACGCGCAATGAAACGCGCAATACTCTACGAGCTTAAAATCGGCGAGGAAATGGACCGTATAGTCAGACGAAAAATCCAGTCGCTTTCTAAAAAAGTATACGAAGGAAGCCCTGAATGGGAAGTCCTCTACAAAAAATTCCTCAAGGAAGAAGAAATCAAAAGAGGAAGAGGAACATAACACCTTTTCCGCCCTGTACCACTGCAACTCTGGTATGATTGTTATATGAAGTATTTCATCTCTGAAGTAACAGAAGAAGAGATCAGACGCGAAAAGGAAAAAGCCCGCAGACTGAGAAACTCCCAGTGGTGGAAAAGGAAACGCTCAAGCGGAGTGTGCTATTTCTGCCACGGTAAATTCCCGCCCCGTGAACTCACTATGGAACACATAGTGCCTATAATCCGGGGAGGAAAATCCGTAAAAAGCAATATAGTGCCTGCATGCAAAGACTGTAACAGCAAAAAGAAATACCTGCTTCCTATTGAATGGGAGGAATACCTCGAAAAACTCAAAGGGTCATAATTTTTATGTCCCTTCAGTCCTTACTACCACATTCTCAGGCAAAAGCCCTATGAGAAAGTCGTACGCCTTTGAAAGTGAATCCTGGCTCGTGGACTCAAGAGTGACTACGACTTTGTATTCATCAACCCCTACCTTTGGATAAGAGCCGACCACTACATCCGGAAACTCGGAGGTAACCTTTTCAAGATAATGAGCAATAAAACATTCCTCTTCTTTTACATATATTTTTTTAAGTATAAACGGCTCTGAACGAAAACGCTCTTTTATGGCTGAAAACTTCTGTCTCAAGAACTCAGGTATGCCTGGAAATATAAAAACATTTTTAAGCACAATCGGCGGAAACCTCAGCCCTTCTACCTCAATAACCTCGGCTCCTTCAGGCAGCTCTGCCATTCTCATCGTAGGCTCATTCAGTCTGTTGCCGCAACGCTCTTTAATAACCTCCAGAATCTTCTGGTTGGTGACAGTCTTAAGATTAAAAGCCTTTGCTATACCCTGCATGGTTACATCATCATGGGTAGGACCTACACCACCTGCTGTAAAAACATAATCGTATTTTTCGGACTGAACAGCCACTTCAGCAGCTATTGCGTCAATATCGTCCGGCACTACCACAATGCGGCGGACATTCACGCCAAGTTTTCTTAACTCAGATGCAAGATAATAAGAATTCGTATCCTGCGTTTTGCCGGAAAGTATCTCGTTGCCTATTATGATTATCCCTGCTGTCTTTGCCATTAACGACCGCCCGTGCGCCTTTGCATCCGCAGAACCCTGTATTACCCCGTGATAAGTATATCATAATCGCATTTTTCATGCCTTTAAGCACTTCCTTGACACTGCTTGTTTTTTGTGTTATCTTCGGACACAGATTGGGTTACAGCCGACCTCCCATGCAATAGGGGGTAAAAAACTCCAAAAAATTCGGAGGATGTTCCTATCAGATATGCCAGAAGAAAAAAGACAATATAAAAGATTTACCGTAGAAAGCATACAGGGCAATATGATGTTCGTCGCGAAAGTGAAGATACTCAATATAAGCATGGGCGGCGCTGCAATCGAGGCGGACAAAAGATTGAACATTAACAGGGAATACATATTGAAAATCGAATACAACGGAAAGGTTATACCACTAAGAGGAATTATCGTCTGGTCTATAATAAGCGGCAGTAAAAAAGGACCCGGAGGCGAAATAATACCCACATACAAGGCAGGAATGAAATTCACCAACGTCCTGACTGATACAACCGCAGGACTTCTCGAATTCATCGAAAAGTACAAAAAAGGCGAAGAAAACAGATTAAGCGGTGTGAGATTTAATATCGACGTTCCGCCGAAAGCAGTACTTAACTACCCGTTTAACTACACTGTCAAGAAAATCAGCCTCGGAGGCATGCTCATTGAGTCAGAACAAACACTGAACGTCGGAGACAGATTCCCGATGGAGATATTCCTGCCAGAAAACAGGTCCATCAAATTCTTCGGAAGAGTTGCATCCTCAATCGAAGTAGACACCGGAGGTCAAAAGCACTACGACATAGGAATAGCATTCGAAGAAATGTCAGAGGAGCATAAAAAAATCCTTGCTGAATTCATCCAGACACTCTACGAATAACATTACCACCACTCAATCGCCCTTACCTCGGCACGGAATTTATCAAACCTCCTGATGCTTTCAATATAAAACTTCTTTCCGCCATAAAGAGGGTTGTCTATTTGAATCGTATCGCCTACCTTCAGGTCAAAGTGCTCCCAGAATACAGGAAACTCAACCACAAGAAGCGGGGTTTTTCTCTGAAGCAGAATGTGGCTTAAGACATCGTCAGCCATCACCGCATCCCTTATAGCCTCAAACTCAAGCTCCTCTGGATATATCCCGTATTTTGCCTGCGAGGCACTGTCAGACTGTTTTACCGTACTGTCCCATTCGCTTTCAGAGCCGAGCCTTGAATAGTTTTTCTTAAACTTCGCAGTCAGGTCATTGGCAATGTCTATCCACGGAGTCTTTCTGAAACGGAATTTCGCACCCTTTCCTGCAAGCTCCTCTTTTGTAATTGTTTTTACAGACTCAGGTGCAGTATCAGGGATGACGTCCAGATACCACCTGCCTTTCTCATACCTCAGGGTCGAGCGGCACTCAAAAGCCAATTGTCTTAAAAACTCCGAGGGCACAATCCTGTCATTGACTGCAAATGCGAATTTATATCCCTTTGTGGCATAAAAGCTTCCGGCTGTGTCAAACGAAGCTGTATCTATGCCCGAAAGACTGAAGCCCATCCTCTCTACAAGAAAATGCTTTATGACATAATCAGGCCTTTCGATAAGCGAGCCTGCGCCTCCGTAGTTTCCATCCGGGTCTTTATAGCCTGAGACGACTGCATGGAAGCGGTCTACAGTGTGGGTTGAGATGACAGTGCCGGTCTTTAAGACCGTACCGGTCTTGGTGACCGAGCCGGTTCTGTATGCAGAGCCGCTCTTGGTGGTGGTGGCAGTGTATTCGACTTCCTTGTACAAGACCTCATAGACGCTTGTGCTCTGCTGAGGGGTAAAACTTATCGGGTCGCCCCAGTCCCCTCCTGTCCGCTGAAACCTGAACTCACCGCGTTGGCTGGCGGAAATACTGGACGGAGTCCAGAAACCGCCTATACTCCAGTCACCTGCATTCAAGATTGCATACACATACTGTTTGTCTATAGTCCCGTAGGATGTGTCCGGAAAGCCCACTGTATTGGTCTCGCCGGCTGCCAGCACGTTCTGCGACCATTCGTTGCCGTCAATCGAGTTGCCAGGGTTGTCACCCCCGGTCGAGCTGTCCGGATATACAGTCTTGGTCGCACCGGCAACAGTAACCTCAATATCGTCCGAGACCGCAATGCCGTCACTGACATCCGTTGTGTCATCTACATCTATCTCATCTTCAACAGCCTTTACCCTTATCTGCTCTGTTGCCCTCAAGAGGTGCTTTCCACCCTCATAAACAGCCGAGACACCGCTTGTTACCCGCCAGAGCTTACCCTCAATCTCGGCAAAGATATCCCCCACGGAATATAGCTCATGGCCTGCAAGCAGGCTGTCATACTGTGCCTTATGTTCCCAGACATCAGCGCCTGCACGATGGGCAGTTGCAGTCGTTCCGCCCTGTCCTCTTGAAAGCCCGTCGAGCACATTGCCTGACTTCGAGAGATAATAAATCTTTTCCTCATCTATCCATATGTATCCTGAGGCAGGAAACCTTGAGGCGTCCGAAAGCTCAAGGCTTGTAGCCGAGGCGGATATCTGCCCCTTAAGCGTCGTCCTCGCGCCCCAGTCCACCCTGAGGGCAGGCATAAGAACGCCAGAGCCGTAAACTATTGGCTCGTATTTCCCTACATCTTCATAGGCGTTCGGATAACCGGTCGTGTCTATAACCTCCTGCTTCCAGAGCCTGTCTTTATGAAACTCCATCGAAGATACAGAGCACTTAAAACCCATTAAATCTATGTCCTTCGGCTCATCAAGCACGCCTTTGAAAATCACCTCTACATCCGAGGGCACTCCGTCGTCATCAAGATAGACCTCCTTTATCACGACTTCTGCACCTTCAAAGGGATAACTCTCCCCTATCTCGATAAGATAACTGTATGACCGGAATCTGTCGTTCTTGAAAGAAAGGGTTATGTCTGCATTAATGCCTTCTGAGGTCGCTCTTTTTATCTCCTCGCCGATGCCTGATAAATCCTCAAGATAGTCCTCATACTTCTGCTCTGAGACTTCGATATTCCTGTCTGAAAAATAAAGCGTGGGTCCTCCGTTCTTAAGGCTTATCTCAAGGAGATAGGCGGGCTTAAGCCTGCTTCTGTCCCTTGCCATGAGCACGGACATCTGCCTGAGGATGCTGAGCGTGTCGACTGCAACGCCTCCGTCAGAGGGTATAAGCTCCTTGTCGATGCCAAGGACATCCGCGCCTGTGGAGACATCCACAACGGCAAGCTCTTTATCAATAACAAGGGCGTCCGCACCCGCAGAGGCATCCGCAAGGGCAAGTTCTTTATCAACGGCAAGGGTATCGGCTCCTGCGGCTGACTCCAGAGCGGACTTGTACTGGTTGCCTGAGCCCGCACCTTTAGAGCCAAAAATCAGGTTCCCGTATGTATATGAACCGAACACTTACCGCCCCCTAAAGCTGCGTTCTAAGGTTCCTGCGGCTGGTGATTTTATCCTGTGTAGGCTGAGGTAATTCACTCTCAGCAATAACACCCTTGGAAGCAAGAAGCTCTATAAGGTCTTCTATCACCCGCGCCATACCTGAATCTGTCTCTGCAAGCTGTCTTTTAATTTCTTCTCTGGCAAGCTCTGCCTGCACCTCCGGCCAGACTGCCTCAAGCTCAGCCTGTGTGGGCTGCGGGTCAGGCAGATCCCACTCTGCAATATACTGCCCCTGTCCGTCATCCTGAACAATGTAATCTCTGTCAGGAACAGCATCCGGAAATAAATACATTAAGCACTGTGCAATGTTCATGCGATACCTCCTTATTCAATTCTGCAACCCATGAAGTAAGCAGAAGCACCGTCAATGTCCTTGTCAGCTCCACAAGTATGTTTAGCGTAAACCTCAAAGTAGTCTGTCGTGCCGTTTGCATCAACAATGCAAGACACTATAGTTCCCTGCCAACTTGTCCCGCTGAATCCATTTACCACACCATATACGTGAGACGAACCATTTTTATATATGCAAAGCCTCATTATTGCTTGGTCTACTGGAAGCACCAAGGTTGCTATTGCTATAAGCAGATACTTGCCTGCCACTGTAGGGGTAAACACACCATTTACCAGGTCGAAGTCACCGTTTGTATCAAATTCCTCTGCATTCCATGTCAGCTTAGTCCATATGTCTGTGGGTATTGTCTGGTTAGTCGCGTTTTTGTGCGCACTGAAAGCAGGCCGGCTGGTAATCTCATCTTCTATTTCCACAAGTGTGCCTGCTGTAAGCACATGGGTGAACTGGGCTCCTGCACTCCATGCCTTTGCCACCGTGCCTTCCTGTGCACGGACAATCGTGAATGTATCGCCTGAGGATAAAGTAGCTTCTACTATCTCCCTGCCAGGGTCATCATCAGGAGAGCCGTAAGAGGAGTCCCACAGGACAGCCCTGAAAGGTCCATCCGAAGGGAATTTAACACCATCACCTGTAGCAACGGTTAAGGACGTGTCAATATCAGAGATATCCGCTGCAAGCGTGGACTTTGCAAAATTCTTCTTCTTAAGTGTTATAGCCATGACGCCCTCCCTGTGCTCTTACGAAATTGAAAGTGTTGCCGTTACCGTCCACGTGGTGCCTGACGTCTTTATGCCCCAGCCTGCACCGTTATTGGTCGAACGGTTTAAGCACACGCCTGAGACCGCATGCTTTATAACGAACTCGCCCCACTCGTAATTGGCATCCGTGCTTCCAAAGACCGCCTTAAACTGCACCTCACCATTGGCAGGACTGCTCGGATACCCTACCTCCATTGCCTTATATGTCTTGTTCAGACCCTGAAGGTCTGTCTGTGAGGCATCAGGGGCTGTGGTTTTGTCATCACCTATGCCTATCTGTGCGTTTGTGTTGTCAAAATAGTTTGCACTCGCCCCTGTGACAAGACTCCATATCTCATTCACCCCTGCGGTGAGAAAGAGATTCTCGGTCTCGATAACCTCATACGGTCTGTCCTCGCCTTCTTTGAATTTCTCGACAATGATTCTGCCTTTAATCCTTAACCCATCTTTCACGGCAATACCTCCTGAAAGTCAAAATCAAAGCTGTATCTCTGATAAGCCTCTTCTTTAAGATTCAGAGGGCTTCTGAGCTTTCCGAATATCCAGTTACCCTCATGGTCATAAAGAAAGAAAGGGGCATAGCCCCTCCATCTATCATAGAGATCGAGGATGTTATTTTTTTGCGCTTCGCCTGCAAGAAGCACATGATAGACCCTCTGGCGCTTCGGGTCTCCATGCACAAGGAATCTGTCCTGCCCCCCGGCAGTCATATCATTTTCGACATTAAAGACAGAATCAAAAGGACCGGCAGGACGGGAAGGATTCCTTTCCCACTCATATGTCTGCGTCAAAAACAGTTCTGTAATCTCAGGGATTGAGGCAGGATTCGTGATAATGAATTTCCAGTAGCGTTTGGTAACAGGGCTCCATGATTTGTCAATCACACCGGATGCACCTGTCCACTGAGGGACAGCAGGCGTGTATGTAACATCGTCGTCCGAATACATGATGTCAAGCGTCATGCCTTCGAGATTGTGCCCTGATGGAATAAGTAATCTGTCTGCGGAGAGAAGGGCTGTGTCCCCCTGGTCTATCTTGATTTCGATTGTTTCGGCTGATGCGGGTTTAAAGACTTTGCCGATGTTTCTGTCATAAAGACGGTAAAGAGGATAGCTGGCATCCTCTGTGCCTGCCGAAAGGCTTACGTTGGATGTCTCAAGGATGTTTATGTAGGCGCATTTAATCATGCTGTCATCGCCCTCCTTAATTCGCTTCTGTTATACCGCCACATCTCAGCCAGCTTCCGGTCTATCTCCCTGGCAAGGGCTTCTCCGTCTTTGCCACTGGTGGAGGTTATGTTTATCGTCGGGGAAAAGGTGATGTTCTGAGTTGATTGATGTCTGCTGGTATCCGCGGGTGCTCTGTGGTTCTGGAACCTGACTGTGTAGTCCTGCCCTGTCGGCAAGGACTCCATCAGAGATTTTATGTGCTTTATGCCTTCTGTAAAAGGCATTACAGGCGATGCCTGCGTCTTGTACTGGATGATTACGGTCTTATACGAGATATCAGGGATTGCATTAATTGCAGCCTTTACCTCCTCTACTGCCCTGAGAGCCCCTGTCGTGTCTACGGCAAGGGTCTTATTAAGATAAGCATCGAGTTCCAAGAGACGCTCTTCGAGAGAGAAGATATTTTTTCCAATTGTATGCAGTACAGGAGTAACCTTATTCTCTGCTGTTATGTTTATCTTCACTTCTGCCACTGTAGCTAATCTCCTTTCTTGAATCCTTTTTCAAAAGCGGTTTTTATTAATGTATTCTGAAACGCACGCTTTATAAAAGGAATCGGCTTTATGCCTTTGACAACCACCATCTTGACCGGATGTAAAGCCCCCTTCCACCAGAGCGCCTCTTTCTCCTGCGGCACGATTACAATTGCCTTTTTATGCGGGCCGTAAATGCCTGTGCCTTCATGTAAGAAAGACGAATAAGGAGCTTTCGCGACGACAGCACCCTGCCTTTTGCCTGTTAGATATGCGCTTATGGAATCCCTTAGCCTGCCGGTTCTGTAAGGGGCAAGGGTTTTTGCCTCCTCTTCGGCACGCTCAAGCACGCTTAAAAATCCCCTGTCTATTCCGCTCTGGATTTCAGACCTTACTGCCTCTATAACAGTCTTAATGCCAGGTGATATCTTTAACTTAATGCTTATCATTTAAATCCCTAAGTTCTTCCTCCACGATTGCCAAAAGCTCTATGTCTTCCTTTGTTGCTTCATACATCCTTAAAACCGTCCCTGAATCAATAATGTCTCTGAGTGCAATAAGCCTGTGCCTGAGCTCAAGCACCCTTGCCTCATCAGGCTTAAGAGGCAGAATCCTGCAGCCTTTGTCTGTCTCACAATCAGGCTTGATGCCGTCAACTCTTTCAATGTCACGGCAGTTCTCACAGCTCACACCCGGGAAGTCCAATCTTGCCCGGATGTGAGCACGGAGTTTTTTGCCTTTCTCTCCCTCTCTGCATCCATCAACGCTTGAATATCAATGCAGACTTCATTTACAAACCTTGAAAACTCAAGCCATCTGGTCATCAGGAAATCGCAGTTTTCCTCTGAATAAGGAAACTCCTCCCCGTTCATTGTGATGCCCTTCCAGCCTCTAACTGCTGCCCTGCCAAGAAGCCTGTTTGCCTCGACAGTGTCAAGCTCCTCTGTCTTCTGATGTTTCCTATCCCATGAAACTCTCGTTGCCTTTTTGTTTATCTCCCTTAATTCATCAACTGGGACATAGCGGATTAAGACCTCGGCATCCATGAACGGAACCCATACCTGAAAGTCATCCCTCTTTAATATCCCTATATCCATAAGACCTCCTTACGCCAATACGTCTGCACTCTGCCTGTTTATGACCTCTATCAAGAACGGCTTTGTGGCAGTCATGCCAGAAGGCGCAGTATCGCATGCAAGACAATCAAACTCCACCGGATGCTTAAGTATTCCCTGTTCGATTGGAAGGTTCACATTCGCATACTTCAAGTTCGGGAATTCAATCCTGAATGTCCTGTGATAAGTGTCCTCTATAAGTGCTCCTGTGAATGTCATATCGAGTTTCTTTGCGGTATTGGCATCCCAGCCTGTAAAATGAGCATCCGATGTATACCTGGGAAATTCGAGTTTTAAAGTCACCTCCGGCTGTCCTGCATTCGTAGGCTCGTCTATCTTGTCAAAGCCTGAGGCTACTCCATAAACACCCTGCATGTTTCTCTTGAATGTAAGCTCAAAGGAACTTGGATATATCTCATCTCCGATTCCAAGAGCTGCGTCACTCTGGTTGTTCATCCTTATCACACCCTGAGACATGAGCACCCTGTTTGACGTCTCAAAATAAGTCACGTTGCTAAAGCTTGTGAGCGTGTTCACTGAGGAGTTCGTAATCCTGTCTATTGCAATACAGTGGAATGTAATCTCAAGAGGCTTGCCGACCTCACCTTTAAGCGTAAATCCTGCAACTTTCACCGACGGGTACTCATCGATATTGACATTGTTGTTCAGTGCAAAAGTGCCGAACAAGCCGTCAAGGTTATCCGCAAGAGTAAACGTCTGCTGATATGTGTTGGGCGCATTAACAGAGTCTGGCTGCACCGGTGCCCCACCTGTTGCACCCATTGCAAGGGCAATAAGCAAATCCAGACTGTCATACCTTAGATACGCTGGAATGTCACCTTCGACTTTGATTTCCCCGGGGTCACTGTCCTCTGGAAAATAAAGCCCAAGACTGTCGTCAACCTGATTCGGCCTGTCCTTTTTAAGACTCGGTGGAAGTATCAATATCCCGTCGTTTGCACCGCAGGCAACTGCCTCACCCCATACTGAAGCCTTCTTAAAGGCTGCCTTGATTTCAACTCCAATTGCCTTTGCCATTTAAAAACCTCCCTTACCATTCATGGGTCCTGTCAAAGCTCGTCTGAAAATCTATTCCGTAAACGGCAATCACTCTGCTTATAAAAACAAGCGATACTCTCAGAGGCTTAAGCCTCTCTATCTCCAGACCGAAGGTCTTGTTTGTAAGCGCTGCAAGCACGTCATTGATGAGGTCATAGGCGCCCCTGTCGTCTGGGGCACTGCCCCCTTTTCTGACTGCCCTGTTGCCCCTGAGATTTTTTGCTGCCACAAGCACGGAAAACTCCACTGTCTCCTGATGATTTGGTCCGTCTATCCAGTTAAAGCTTGAGCCTCCGTAAACAACATATGCTGCAGGGAAGCGCACAGGAAGACGCTCTATCTCATCCTCAAGCTGTCCTGCGTAGGTCTCCACTGTTCTGAGATACGGCATCGCTGTTTTAAGTGCATCTATGATGCTGTCTTCTATGTATTCAAAATTCATAACTCCACCTTCGTGCCGCCTGAATGATTACCTCATGTTTTAAAAACCCTCTAAACTATCCCTTGAAAAGACATTCTCATCTGTAGCCTTGTTGGTCTCTGCCCTTCTGTCCTGTGAAGCAGAAGGCGCAGGGTCTATACCCAAGGAGATTAATCCCTTTGAGATGCCCTCAAGCTGCCGGATTGCATTACGGTATCTTTCTGCCCTCAGCTCAGGAATAACCTCCACACGCCTTGAATAGAGGTTGTAGATTGCAATATCAACCGAGAGCTTTTTTATAATCTCAGGCACTGTGCTGAAAGGAACGCTGTAGCGTCCTCCGCAGTAGGAGTCTATCTCTGCATCCGCCTGAGCGATGGCTTCATCAACTCTTGTTTGATTGACAGTGCCGAGCCCTTCATCATCTGTTAACTGGATGAGGGCATCCTCAGGGATTAGTTTTTTCATGTCATCAAGTGTGGAGTAAGGCATTTATTCCCCTCGTCTCTTTTTTAAATCTGGTTTTGTAAGGGGGATGGAATCCCCCCTACGCATTAGCTAAGCCAAGGCACAACCAGAAGCTCTGCTGTGTTACGCCATTTGTTTGTTGCGCCTGAGGCATCCCTTTCGTTCAGGAGGATTTCTCTTGCCGCACCTTCAAGCGAAGGCGGGACAACAAGAAGATTCGGAGTGATGCCAAGAGGCTTGCCCTCGTCATCCTTATAGCTCATCATCGCAGCCCTTGCAGCAGCGTAACTGTCAGCAGTAAGCAAGTCTTTCGATGCATAAGCCAGCTGCCAGAGACCAAAGCCGGCATTGTCCCTCCTGTCAACGCCGTAGATGTACTTCTTCCTCATGAATACGCTTTCGTCATCCGGTCTGTCTTTTGAGATAAACTCCACCTCACGCCTTGACTGGAAAATAAGAGGCTTTATCTCTCTGGATACATCAAGCAGATACCATGCAGTGCCTGTGCCTCCGCCAAAATTAGAGACCGAGCTTCCACCGACAGGATGGTCTGTATCAAAGAAATACTGACCGTCATAACATATGGTTGAAAAACCCTGAGCCAGAAGACCAAAGACAAGCTCATCAGGATGCTGGGCAGCAGACCTGCCAAGCTCTGCAACTATAGGACGATATACACCAATAGAGTCGTCCTCTATGTCGTTGCGGTCAACTTCGATGGTAGCCTCCCAGTCCTTGTTGCGAATGCTGTAGGAGTGTAAAGAAAGATTCTTTATATGCCTTTCGCCTATCCACTCACGCATCTTTGGAAAAGCGCCAAGCCATGCATAGGTCTCCTCCCTTACACTTGAAGGCACAACCATTGCTACCTTTGTATAAAGAGGTTTTACGTTCTGAAACGCCTCATTGAAAATCGTCCTGAAACCTTTATATACCGCCTGAAGCGATGACTGATTGATTATCATCAGCAACCTCCTTTCTTATTCGAACTTCACCCAGACGCCGTCTGAGTCAACATCAAAAACTTTTCCGGCTACAGAGCGGGTGCCTGTGCCGTCTGTCTTTGCCACTGTCTGGTCATCAACGATGTAGCAGTCGTTACCGACGTCGGCATGACCTACCGGGTCTGTTGCGTCGTTATCAAACCTGAAGACTCCTTTTCTTACCTCCACGGTGAGGTCGCCGTCTGCACCGCTTGAGTTGTCCACCTGAGACTCTGCCCTTCCCACACCCAATATGCCTGTTGCAGTCGCACCTGGTATTGCATAACCATTAGCATCACGGGCTACAAGTGCGCCAGCGTATATCTTCTTTCCGCCTGCTACCGGCAGGGAGACAACCTCGCCTGACCTCATCAAAGTGTTCCTGTCTCCTGTTAAAGCCGCCATTTATGCCACCTCCTTCTGGGGCGGTCAATCCGACCGAAAACCCCTTTTCTTAGTTGTTGAATTTTTTAAATGTTTCATCATCAACCATGAGCATCTTGTTTACCTGCTTTTGAACCTCGTCAAGCACTCCTGCATCTCTGGAATTGTGAGCTGTGCTCACCTCGCCAGTGGGCACAACCACCGGAGCCTTGGCAATGAAAATCTTGAAACCTTCCGGGTCACGCTCTGCATAAGCCATTGCCCAGTCCTTCTGCGCAGGAGTGACCTTGCCTTCCTTCATCGCAGAAACGACAAGCCTTTCCGCCTCTTTCCTTGCTATCTCGGATCGAAGATTCGAGATCTCAGACTTAAGAGCCGAAAGCTCAGAAACCTGAGCCTCTGCCTGCTTCAATGCCAAAATAGTGCCTGTAATCTCAGATGCCGATGCATCAGCCTCAAGACCGAGAAGACCGCAGACGTCTTTAAGCTGAGACTTCAAAGCCAAAACCTCAGACTTAAGAGCCTCTGCCGCCTCTGCATCAGATGCACCCTCTGAAAGCCCAAGAAGGTCATAGACCTCTTTTAACACTTCTTTCATAGCCACCTCCTTTCCTGGATTTAAACAGGACCCTGTCCCTTTGTTTACAAGCGGAACCATGCCGTCTATCGCCGGCTGATTGGTAAGCGCTGCATTGATAAGCCTTATAACCTTGTTGTCTGAAACCCTCTTAAGGAACACCGGTGAGAGATAACGGTACTCACGGTTTTTGAGATACTGCTTTGCCTTCGGTGTCCATTCAACCACTGCCCATATGCCGTCCTTGCCTTTGTTCAGGAGCTTCTTAATCCAGCCGGCTGCCGGCGCTTCCGTGCCTTTTAATGTCTGGTGCTCGTAGTCAATCACCATGTCGTTTCTCCGTAAGTCGAAGTCTTCGATAATGGATTTCATTGCCTCGTCATCAAGAACAAAGTCGCCTTTTTCCGTACGGTGATGCCCGTAAGGAATAACCTGAATCTCAGAGGGCACACCGCTAAGTTCAGCCTTCAGATGAATTTCAGATGTCTTCATCATTTCTCTCCTTCCTTTGGCACAGGGATGCCAAACCTTTCATAGATATGCGATTTCGGAATTCCGTCAAACCCTACATCCCTGACCAGCACTCCGTAGGTCTCGGCAAGAGTCTTTAAATCCTCATCCGCCTTGTAATGGAACTTAAACACTGGAAGACTCTTTCCCCTGCCGAAATTGAACTCGACAAGAGGCCGGATTATCTGCATCGTGATGGTCTTTGCAAGCGCCTTTGCATCTGCTTCGAGCAGATCCTGACGAACCATCTGATGAACCCTTGCAGTAGCATATGTGCCCTGCGACTGCTCAGTAGTAAGCGTCTGACCTAAAACTGCTTTTGACATGGAACGGTCGCAGAAATCAGTGAGCCTTTCGAATATCTCTGCTGATGCCCTCTTGCCTGCCTGCTCCAAAAGCTCAATAACCGTGGAATCAGAAATCACTGCTGCTGCATCAGAGCCGAGATTGTAGACAGCATTACGGAGAACCTTGCGGTCTGCCTCAGATGTAGATGCGCTGAATTTGCCGATTCTCATCGGCATTGCAAACCGCTCGTTGAATATCACCCAGTCCTTAATCGTGTAGTTCTTAAACAGATACATATAGGCGCAGGGTCTTAGAATCCCAGCCCTCGAAACTATCCCTGAACGGGCACGATACCTGTGCACCACAAACTTGTTCGGGATAAGGTCTTCGCCGTAGACAGGCTCTTTGTCAGTAAGAAGACGCGGGGCGTCGAGGATGCCTGCATTCGGGTATTCCGGGCTTGGCATAAAGGTAAACTTTTTCTGGTGACGCCACTTAAGCTCCTTAATCCAGACCTTGCCTTCGTCTATCTCCCACATGATTTCTGAAACCGCAAAACCCTTGCCTATTGCATCAAGAAGGTCAATCAGAGCCTCATCCCAGTTCTCTACCCAGAAAAGAGCCTCTTTTACGAACGAAGCAATCTTTTCGTCTTCTTTGTCATCCGATGCTGCAACTACTTCCCATTCAAGGCCTGCCACTGCAAGCTTTCTCGTCTGAAGCACAGAGCCAAGGTGCGCGTCCTTTTCCTCCATCTCCTCGAAAAGCTCTGCCTGACGGAGGATGTCCCCTGCATCAGCCTCTTTGAATATGGTTGCAAGACGCTCAGGCGTAAGCCCCTGCGAAGGATAGGAGGAGTACCTGTCACGCACTCCGGTGACGCCTATCTCTTCAAGAACAGGTTCGCCCTGTTTAATCTTTCTTCCATACCGGTCTAAAAGTGTCATCTTTCCTCTCCAGAGAAAAACTTAAAAACATCCTGAAGTTGCGAACGATTTAAAATCCCGACTGTCCAATGCCTCATATGCAACACTTGCTGCAGGCTGTGCCGCGGCATGTATTCCAAGAGCTCCTGCCCAGAACCTGTCTGCATGCCCGGACTCCGTGCCCTCTGCATCAAAACGCACATTGCCTGCTGCAGTCGTAAACTTCTTTACTGAATGAATGTCTTCCCGGATGTCACGGTCAATCGGAATCCTTACCAGCCTGTCCTCAAACTTCCGCCTGAAGGTAACTGCAAGGTCTTCCTTCACTGCACTTGTGAAAGTAACCGCCTCGACAACAGAACCGAACCGCTCTATCGCCTCTTCAGCCAACTGCGCTCCAATGCCTGATGAGTCAATACAACACCGGCGGACAAAAGGTAGCAGGCGGTAGAGTTCGTCACGCTGAATTCTGAACGGCACTCTCAAAAGCTCTTTGACCATCCTCGTCCAGAACACATCGCCGATTTTCTCCCAAAGCCAGAAGACAGTCAGGTCTTTCTTCCTCCCGATGTCCACACCGAGATAAAAGTCACGGACTTTTTTCCCATCCGTATTTGAAACTGTAAACTCCCTGGTTGCGTTCTCGTCCTCGCAGGCAGTAATCATCTCGTATGTGATGTATGCAGTGGCTTCATCAATAAACCGGCATTCGAATTCCTGAGCCCAGGAGTCAGCATCGTTCATCCCTGCCCTCAGTTCATCAACATCAACCTTAAGACCCTGCCTGACTGCCTCGTAGATGTCCGTCCTGTGCTTTGAAAACCTGCTGTCAGCTGCCCAGAGCTCGTAAAACATGTTCTGCTTTCCGTTTGGAGTAGAAGTAATCCTTACCTTGTAGCCACGTGTAACCGTCGGATACATCGCCTTCCAGATTTCCCTTGCATCCTTGTGAAAAGCGAATTCATCAAGAAAGACATTTCCACTGAACCCCCGAACAGTGTCCGGGTTTGCAGGAAGCGAGATTATCCTTGAGCCGTTCGGAAGCACCACCTCCTCTTTCGTTTCTCTTTCCGCCTTGATAATCTCTGAAGAACGCACCCTGAGATACCTGAGATGCGAAAAGACCTTTTGCATCACTTCCTTTGACTGCCTTTCAGATGACGAGAGAATCAGATTGTTGCACCTGTCCCTGACTGCCTCTGTAACCGCCTCCATTGCAATGGCAAAGGACTTGCCTATCTGCCTTGCGGCAAGCCATATCTTCAAAGGTGCTCTATCATTCACCCAGTGCTGTTGATAAGGCAGAAGGATTGCCCGTCTATCTCCTGATGCCATACTCACTTTCCAGAATCTCCTCTGCAAGTTTTTTCATCTCCTCTGAACTCTTTGTCTCCCTGACTGTCTTTCTCGAAAGCTCCACAATGGTTTTTATGATGCTGGTGTAGGCGCTCTGTGCCTGATTGTCTATGGTGTCTATAGACTTGAAATACTTTTCGTATTCCCTTTTTCGTTTAAGCAGGTCTTTTATCATCCGTTCTTCTATGGAAAGCTTGCTTCTCATAGTTCTGCGTCTACACCCCTTTCCTTTATCAGACCGTCAAGGAGATCCCATCCAGAGGCAGTCAGAGATGCAAATGCTATTTCAAAGCCAAAGCCCTTGCACCTTTGAAGATGCACATAGCCTTTTTCCTCAAGGTATCTGAGATGCGCCTCGAGCATTCCGCCTGGCATCGGGTAGCCGAGATTGTCCATTGCAAACTGAAGCGCCTTAAGGTCAAGCGCACCTGGATACTCGGTCTTAAGAAGATTTAACAGGGCAATGCGGATGCGTTTGTTCTTTACGGAAGTTGTGTTCACTCTTCACCTCGTCAAATGCCTGCTGCTGTTGTGCTATAAACCTCAGAAGCACCAACATCTCTCTGTGTTCTGAGGAGTCCCTGCTTACAAAGTCCTGTATAGACCTCGTAAGCCCTTCGATAGATTGCGCCTGTGCACCAAGTGCCTGCGCTTGCCTCTCCTCCGCCTCAATAAACTTTGCACCAAGCTTGTGAGCTATCCTGTAAAGCCCAAAAAGAATCAGCAGAGCCAGAAAGGCTCCAACACCAGCGTTTATCAACGCCTTAAGAACCGCCTGCTCAATCACCCTGACACCTCTTGAGCTGCTCTTTCATCCACAGCTCGTATTCATAACGGTCTTTAAGCCATGCAGGCGTAACCTCGTAATTGCCACTGGGAAGAGGCTTAATCATCCTGTCCGCCGGTATCACCCTCACCTGCCGGAATGCGCAACTCATCGAAAAAACAACTGAGAGCATCAGCATCCCGGTTAACAAGAGCCTTATCGAACTTCCTGATGCCTTCTTCATACGCCCTCTGCCTCTTGCTGCGCAGATAAGACCTGAGAACCGAAAGCACAATTGCAATCAGACCTGCAATCGCTTCCCACACTTACCTGCTCCATGTAATTGGCTCTTTCGTTACAAACCTGAGGATTGCGTTGATTACACCTAAAATCACAAGCTGTTTTTCAGCATCAATCACATAACCTGTCTGGCTCTGTACGATGACTCCGACAACACCGATAAGATTTACCCAGAACGTCTTCGACTTCCAGAAACTTTTACCCATGACCTTTCCTCCTTCTTTATTTCTATGGACAGTCTTTCCCTTAGGCCGTAAACCCGCTTTTAGGTCTTCAAGAGTAAGCCCGCCTGTGTATTCAAAATGGCAGTAGTCTTTGAATTTGAACCTGCCTCCCCAGGTAAGGCCGATGTGCTCACCAATTTTGCCTATCTCTTCGTAGTCAGGGATGTCGTTTTCATTAACATCCGCCTTGATGTTCCAGACAGCCCTGCCGTCTTTGATGATGCAGACATCAAAGGCACAGCCGAACTGATGAACCGATGTCAAGACATGAGTAACAATGCGGTTCTGCTCCTCTTTAATCGGCGGAAGACCTGCATCACGCCTGAGTTCGTTGACATACCAGAGGCTTTTTCTTCCCTGTGCAAAAAGCGCAAGCTGTTCAGCTTCTGTGCGGAGAGTCGAGGTGACAACCACATCAATGCCCCTGTCCCTGCAAAGAGCAAGGAATCTCCGGCACATGTCAGCAACTACTGGATTAAGGTCTTCAAGCCTTCTGCTTGACATCGTGCTCCTCCAGAGACTTTTCCTCCAGCTCTTTGTCGGATTCGTAACATGCCTGACAGATAGGGTCATTTCTGAGTGGAATGCAGGACATGGACTTTTCAACCCTGCACCGCACCTTTTGCGTCAACTGCTCTAATGCCCACACTTCGTATTTCATTTGTTTAATCTCCTGCCCTGCTTAAGGAAGGGGCAGACCAGATGCCTGAGCACCAGCCTGCCATGTGGGGGGAAAGAATTAAAATTCAAAATCTCAATCTCAATCATGCCCTGAGGATAATTGGAGGAAACGGACATCGTCCATATGACACATGTCACTACTTGGATGTCTCTTCTTCATCAATCAGCCTGCTTATCAGCGGATGCACAGCCTTTGCCCGGCTGTTAAGGACTCTGCGTATCTGCCTTTCAGTAAGCCTGTACTTAATGGCAAGCCTTTTTACCGGCTTGCCTTCGTCATACTCTTTTCTTATCTGCTCATCCCTTATTTGCTTCATAAGGTCGTCAAGCCCGGGCACATAAAGATACGTGCCTCTGAATGCCCGGGCTATCTTTAAAGCAGCCTCAACCCCTGCCACCTCTGCTATGCGCCTGAGGTCTCCGGGTAAGAACTCTATGAGCTTTTCATCTGAGTGCACCTTACTGCTCCAAAGACGTCTGACAAGACTTTACTGAAAGGGCTTTAATTTAATACTGCAGTTACGAATCACACTTACACCACCACTTAAACTGGGGGCTTAATTGCCTGACAGTAAGAAGCTTCCTTATCCTTTCGTCAGAGGCTGCCTCATCAATAAGAAGCCTTGAGCCGAGATACTTCTTGCGAACCCTCACAAGCTCATTAAACCTTCTGCCAAGAAGCCTTCTTACTTCCTTCAGGTTGTCCTCCGGAATTACAGCCTCATACCTTGCAGTAACCGTGCAGGTGATTCCGCCTGCCTGCAGCGAAACAGTGCCGCCTTCACCCATAAAGTCCCTTGCCCTTTCAGCTATGAAATTCCTTGCCTCTGAAAGCTCAGGCTCAACTGCCTTTGCCTGCTGATAAAGAGCAAACGCTTTTTTTATTGCAGATGACAGTCTGCTGTCTGCTATCACCTGCCTGACCCTGCCTCTGATTACCACCACCTCGCTGCCCCTGCTCCTTACCTTTGCAGCCATCGTAGCCATAATCCCCTCCTTTTAATAACTATAGTTAGCATTAATGCCAAAATAATCCTGTGTTTTCAGCCTTCAGAACCGCCTTCCACGCTGCAATAACCATTTTGCTAACTATTGTTAGTATAGTCAGCGCGGCGGGCTTTGTCAAGAAAAAATTAACTATAGTTCGCAAAATTTGTTTGACTTTTATTAAAATTTAAACTATAGTTAATAAAAGACATGAAGACTGTTGGCGAATTCATAAAGGAAAAGAGGAAAGAAAGGGGCATTTCCGCAAGGCAGCTTGCGCAAAGGGCAGGGGTTTCTGATGCTCACATCATATATCTGGAAAACGCAAAGAGAGAGCCAACCCTGCCAACTCTTAAGAAGATTCTTGATGCACTGGGTGTAAGTTTCCAGGACTTCATCAGTGAAACCGGCTACAGCGATGTCAATGTAGAGCCTGTGCAGATGAAAAGGCTTTATCAGATACCTGTTGTCACATGGGTTACTGCAGGAAGATGGAAGGAAGTCTGCGATGCATTCGAGCCCGGAGATGCTGACGAGTGGATAGAATCGGATGTCAGAGGCAGAAACGTCTTTGCATTAAAAGTCATAGGCGATTCCATGGAACCAGAGTTCAAAGAAGGAGAGATTATCATCGTAAACCCTCATGTGGAAGCTTCACCTAATGACTTCATAGTCGTAAAGAACAGAAACGAAGAGGCTACTTTTAAACAACTTAAAAAATACGGCTCAAAGTGGGTATTGCATCCGCTTAATCCGAAGTATCCGGATCAGGAAGTCAAAAAAGGCGAGTTCAAGATAATAGGTAAAGTGGTAAAAAAAGAAAAAAGATATTAAATTCTTGTTTTCAGTTCATCTATAAGTTTTACTACCTCGTGTGATATATTTTCCACTTGCATGATACCGTCAAGGCATCCGTCTCTTTCACCACGGTTATACTTCTCCACACACTCCTGCGCCTTCGCATGCAACTCCTTGTGCGGTCCCTCAAGCTTCAGGAATGCCTCAGACTGCGATACCCCTTTCGATGCATCACTGTAATACCACTTGCCAAGCCTACACGACCTGTGGTCACCCACATGTGCTATCTTCTCAAGTCCGTGATACATCCTATAAAGCCTCTTTACCCACATCCGATGGTCTGCCTTCACTCGCTCAAGCAACGTGCCTGTGCTCATCTGAAACT
>MTOV01000008.1 GCA_002011815.1 Nitrospirae bacterium JdFR-86
GCTACTTTTTGCTCGCCCAAAAAGTAGCGCAAAAAGGGCGCCCCATGAAAATTTCCGGGCGGTTCATTCAGTCGGCTTCCGGTAAATTTTTGCAGAACTCGACCCTTCGGGTCTCAAACATGCAAAAATTTTTAACCCTCCAGCCTCCTTCATGAACCTGAAATTTTCAAAGGGGGTTATTTATTCAGGATTTTATCTCTCTGCAATCCCTAGGAGTTTTCGTCTTAAAGCGAGGAGTTTCTGAAGCATACCGGTGAATTTCCTGTATTCTTTTGGATTGTCTTTGGGCATTGTCTCAAGAAGCGGGGGGCAGAAATACCATGTGCATCTGAATGGTCTTTTCCATCTTGGAAGCCGGCATCCTTTAGATGTAAGAAACCTGCATGGCTCTGTGTCTTTGTCCTTGGGTTTTTCCCCCGGCAGCTCAGTGCCAAGGGCTTCAAGAAATATCAGGTCTTCTGTCTCATAAGAGCCGTGCCTGTCTATGCAGCAGACGTTCTCGCACGAAGGGCAGACAGCAGACGTATGCCTTTCTATGAACGGACTTATAGTCTCCAGCAGGGTTTTAATTTTAAGTTCATAAGGGGTATTGTCCTTTTTTTCATCCGGAATTGTTTTCATACGCTGTTTATTCTTATTGCTCCCTGTCTTAGTATTTTTATTTCGTCCTCTGTGGTGTCAACGATTGTAGACGGAAGACCACCCGGGGTTTTCCCTCCGTCTATTATAAGGTCAATGTTTTCCCCGAAGTATTTAATCACGGTTTCTGCATCTTCGGCAGGCGGCATGCCTGATAGATTTGCACTTGTTGCGGTTATAGGGAATCCTGCGGTTTTTGCAAGGCTAAGGGCGAATGACTCGCCTGGAATACGCACTGCCACCTTGCCCTCAGAGACTATGTATTCTGAAAGTGTTTTATTAGCCGGCAGCAGTATTGTAAGCGGACCGGGCCAGAACCTCTCCATGAGTCTCAGGGCTTTATCGTTTATATGTGAGGCAAGCACTGAAAGTGTTTGCCTCTGCCCTATGATTAACGGCATGGCTTTCTCAGGAGGCCGGCTCTTGAGTTCATAGATTCTTTTAAGCGAGGCTTCAAGGTCGAACTTGGCGCCGATACCGTAGAACGTCTCCGTGGGGTAGGCTATTATGCCTCCTTTTTCCAGTATCCTGACTGCCTCTGTTAAGATGTCCTTGATATTTTTTTCATTTACCCGTATGATATTCATACGGTAAATACTAACACTTGAAAGAGGCTTTTTTCATGCTTCCCGGGTGTTTAGTATCCGGGAATTTTTTTTTTGGAGGTAGGTAATGGGAAAGAGACTTTACGTAGGGAATATCTCCTATCAGGCGTCTGAGGACGATCTGAAGGGGCTTTTCTCGCAAGCTGGAGAGGTTGTATCTGCAAATCTGATAACCGATGCAGTAACAGGAAAACTCAGGGGCTTCGGTTTTGTGGAGATGGGCACTGAAGGCGAGGCTGAAAAGGCAATCTCCATGTTTGACGGAAGCGACTTTATGAACAGAAGACTTGTTGTCAGAGTCGCAAGACCGAGAAAAAGACCGATGGAGGAAAGAAGAACGTTTTCGTAAGCTTAGATATCGGATGCGATTAAGCATTCAGTCCAGTTTTGGGTTGTTCGCTTTTATTCTTGATTGCCGGCCAGAAGCATAGAGTCTTTTGAGATGCCAAGTACTTTCGAGACCACATCGCATTTTGACTGAAAGAGGAAAAATATTTTTTTGTTTTCCTGAAGGAGTGTCTCGAAATTACCCTGTCCTTTGCTTATGATGAGCTCGGCGTGGTGGTATCTCTTTCTGAAGTCTTCGTGAGTGGTTTCAAGTATTGTGCCCACGGCATCCGAGCCGTTCTCGATGACTTCGGTGAGTTCTGCAATACCGGTCTGGATGGCGTCGTCCATTGTGCAGTCGTTTATCACAGGCGAGCCTTTCACTACGGTTGTTACCTTTTTGCCTGAGGCTATAAGGGTTTCTATCAGGATTCTGTCAAAGACAGCTTCACCGGCATTATCAAGAAGGTAGAGTATTTCTTCTGCCTTTTGGATCTCTTTTTTAAACGGCTGGTAGTCATCTACAGTCAACGGGTGGTTGAGTGCTCTTTTTACAGTGCCTTCTATATCCACGGAGGTAAAGAGTCCGAAGTCAATCACGTTGCCTGCGATGGCTAGTCTTGCAGCAGTCCAGAGCGGGTCAGTGCTTGAGGAGACTATCTCTTTCAGTCTGGGGTAGAGCTTAAGGGCGATACTGTTGTATTCCTCTTTTATGTTCTTGAACGGGTCTTTGCCGAGCATCTGCCTTATTCGCCTGTGCATGCCTGTCGTCAGGTGCGCAGGGGACTTTACAGTGCCTGTGTCTCCTATGTCCTTGATGACTGCCTTCAGGATTTTTTCCTGAAGGGCTTCGTCTTTTGTGCCGAGCCTGAGGGCAATAATCGACTGTCTGAGGAAGCAGGGGTAGCAGTCAAGATGTACTTTTATCTCTTTGTCTTTAAGAAAATCACGCATGGTTTTTTATTCTATCATATGCTACTTTTTGCCCGTCCAAAAAGTAGCGCAAAAAGGGCGCCCCATGAAATTTTCAGAGGGGGTATATAAGATTTTAGGTTTTAGGATTTTGAGATGGCTTTGTTAAGCTCTTCTGCTTTTTTCTCTATTTCTGAAGCCATCTGTTTTTTGAACTCAAGGAGCTTTTTAGCGAGCTTTTTTTCTTTTCTTGCGAGTATCTGCACTGCGAGTATAGCTGCGTTTTTTGCACCTGCCTTGCCTATGGAGACAGTGGCTACAGGCACACCTGGCGGCATCTGCGCTGTTGAAAGAAGCGCATCCATACCGCCCAGTGGAGATGCGTTTATAGGCACGCCGATTACAGGCAGTGTTGTGTGCGATGCGATGACGCCTGCAAGGTGTGCAGCCATTCCCGCGCCTGCTATAATGACGTCTGCGCCTTTTTTGTCAGCATCCTGAACGAGTTTCATCACGCGTTCAGGACTTCTGTGGGCAGAGGCAACGGTCATTTCATAGGGGATACCGAAGTCTTTCAGGACTTTGGCTGCCTCTTCCAGAACCGGAAGGTCTGTATTAGAACCCATGACTATAAGGACTTTCATGCCGGTCTGTTTATAGCCTTGTCGGCTATATCCTTTCTGTAATGCATTCCATCAAAGTGAATCTTCTCTATAGCGCTGTAAGCCCTTTCCTTTGCCTCTTTGATGTCTTTCCCCAATGCAGTCACACCGAGTACCCTTCCGCCTGATGTAACAGTCTCATCTCCATTATATGCCGTGCCTGCATGAAATACAACAACATCTTTCATCTCCTCTACCTCTTTAAGCCCGCTGATAGGTTTCCCTTTTTCGTATTTTCCGGGATAGCCCTCTGATGCAAGCACTACGCAGACGGATGCTTCAGGTTTCCACTGGGGTTTTATGGTGTGGAGCTTTTCATCGGTTATTGCGAATGCAATGTCCACGAAGTCAGTATCCAGTCTTGAGAGCACGGGCTGGGTTTCCGGGTCGCCGAGCCTGCAGTTGAACTCAAGGACATAAGGCTGTCCGTCTTTAATCATCAGTCCTGCATAGAGTATGCCTTTGTATTTTATGCCTTCGGATTTAAACCCTTTAAGCGCCCTGTTCATGATTTTTTCCATTATCAGCGTCTGGAGTTTTTCTGTTATAACCGGTGCAGGACTGTATGCGCCCATGCCTCCTGTGTTTGGTCCCTGGTCGTTGTCAAATACCCTTTTATGGTCCTGCGAGCTTACCATCGGGACAACGGTCTTGCCATCGATAAACACCATGAATGATGCCTCTTCACCCTGCAGGCATTCCTCGACAACGACTTTTTCTCCTGCCTCTCCGAACGCCTTTTCTTTCATTATGAGCCTTAGTGCGTCTATGGCTTCGTCAACGGTCTGTGCGACGATGACTCCTTTGCCTGCAGCAAGACCGTCTGCCTTTACGACTATGGGTGCGCCTTTAAGCCTTATGTAGTCTTCTGCCTGTATGTAGGATGTAAAGACCCTGTATTCAGCAGTGGGTATTCCATACCGCTTCATAAAGTCCTTTGCAAATGACTTGCTTGACTCAAGCATTGCTGCCTTACTTGTTGGTCCAAGAATTCTTCTTCCTTGTTTTTCGAATGCATCAGCAATGCCTTTTGAAAGCGGGTCTTCGGGTCCCACCACTGTGAGGTCTATCCACTCGTATTTGACGAAGTCAAGGAGTGCATCGAAATCATTTGGGCTCACGTCTATGCATTCCGCGATCTCTGCTATCCCTGCGTTTCCTGGAGTGCAGTAGATTTTGTCCACATGCTTTGACTGTGAAAGCTTCCAGACAATGGCGTGTTCTCTTCCGCCTCCTCCTACAACAAGAACCTTAATCTTGAATCCCCCCTGTCTTTAGTGTTTAAAGTGTCTTACGCCTGTTATAATCATAGCCATGCCGTGCTCGTCTGCGGCTTTGATAACCTCGTCGTCTTTTACCGAGCCTCCGGGCTGAATCACGGCTGTGACTCCCATCTCGTGTATTGTGTCTATGCCGTCTCTGAACGGGAAGAAGCCGTCTGAAGCAACCACGGTTCCCTTAAGGTCTACGACTGCATTTGCCGCACCTGCCTTTGTGGAAAACACCCTGCTTGTTTGTCCTATGCCCAGTCCTGCGGTTCTGTCCTTAAAGGCATAGACTATGGCATTGGATTTTACGTGCTTTACCACTCTCCATGCGAAGTCAAGCCCTTCGAGCTCATCAGGAGTGGGCTGTCTCTTTGTCACTGCTTTAAGGGACTTGACGTCAACTTTGGCGGTGTCCCAGTCCTGAAGGAGCACGCCTCCTGCTATGCGTTTTATATCCCATCCTTTTATTGGTTTCTTCATATCCGGCATTTCGAGTATTCTTATGTTCGGTTTTTCAGAGAATATTTTAAGTGCCTCGTCTGTAAAGCTCGGTGCGATTACCACCTCAATGAAGATTTTAGTCAGCTCTTTTGCAGCGTCTCCGTCTACTTCTGTATTGAATGCTATAACTCCTCCGAAGGCGGAGACAGGGTCGGTCTTGAATGCCTTTACGTATGCGTCTGCTGCTTTCTCGCCTATGGCGACCCCGCAGGGGTTGTTGTGCTTTATGATTGCGCATGCCGGTTTGTCGAACTCAAGTGCAAGCATCAGAGCAGAGTGGGTGTCGTAGTAGTTGTTGAACGACATATCCTTTCCCTGGAGCTTTTTGGCGTCCAGGAGGTTCAGGGAATTGGACTTTTCATAATAAAACGCTGCTCTCTGATGCGGGTTTTCGCCATAGCGCAATGCAGAGCCGAGCCTGAATGTCATCGTCAGGGTTTCAGGGAAGACTTCTTCTTCCTCTATGACGCTGGAAAGGTAATCGGCTATCAGTGTATCGTATCTTGCAGTATGCTCAAAGACCTTTTTGGCAAGCCGTGCCCTTGTTTTGTAGCTTAGGTCTCCGTCGAGGTTCTGCATCTCCTGGATTATGGCTTCATAGTCTTTCGGGTCTACGACGACTGCTACATCCTGAAGGTTTTTCGATGCAGACCTGAGCATTGTAGGTCCGCCGATGTCTATGTTTTCTATCGCCTCTGTAAATGTCACGCCTTCTTTGGAGATTGTCTGCTCGAACGGATAGAGATTGACTATTACCATATCGATAGGCTCTATGCCATGGGTTTTGAGGTCTTCCATGTCTTTTTCATTGTCTCTTCTTGCAAGCAGTCCGCCATGGATTTTCGGATGCAGGGTCTTGAGCCTTCCGTCAAGCATCTCAGGGAATCCTGTATAGTCTGAGACGTCTCTGACGTTGATTCCCGCATCCCTTAATGCCTTTGCAGTTCCTCCGGTGGACAGTATCTCGACTCCCATGGAGTCGAGCGCCTTTGCCATCTCAACTATGCCTGTCTTGTCAGACACACTTATAAGTGCTCTTTTGATTTTTGCCATGTAATGCCCCCTAAGGTTTGATGAAATGGAATGAATGATTTTAACATCTCGAAACAGCATTGTAAAGGTATACCTGTAGCTGCTTTCAGTGTCGAAAAAGAAAAGGGGCTGTGCCCCTTTTTTTGACAATACTCGTGTTTCCATGGGATAATATGAGCCGCGATTAAACAGGATTACAGGAGGAAGGATTGGAGCTTTACCGCCTTGGGATTTCGGAACTGAAAGAGCTTCTGGATAAAAAAGAAGTATCACCTAAGGAAGTCCTGGATTCCCTGTTTAAAAGGATAGACGCTGTTGAAGACAAGGTAAAGGCGTTCGTAACTGTTACAAGGGATAAGGCGTATGAGATGGCGGCGAAAAACACAGACGGGGTTCTTTCCGGAATCCCTCTTGCGATAAAGGACAACATCTGCACAAAAGGCATACGCACGACCTGCTCATCAAAGATACTTGAAAACTTCATCCCGCCTTATGAAAGCACAGTTACATCAAGGCTTCTTGAAGCAGGCTATGTGCTTGTCGGAAAGACGAACCTTGATGAATTTGCCATGGGCTCTTCAACAGAAAACTCAGGGTTTTTCCCTACACGCAACCCGTGGGACTTGGAGAGAATTCCCGGGGGCAGCAGTGGCGGCTCTGCAGCCGCAGTGGCTGCGGATGAGTGCATCGGTGCTCTTGGCTCTGACACAGGCGGCTCAATAAGACAGCCTGCCTCACTCTGCGGAGTGGTGGGTCTTAAGCCGACATACGGAAGGGTCTCAAGGTACGGGCTCGTAGCCTTTGCTTCTTCCTTGGACCAGATAGGTACTATAACGAAGTCGGTTAAAGATGCAGCTTTGCTTATGAACGTTATCTCAGGACACGACCCGCTTGACTCAACAAGCGCGCCTGTGGCTGCGCCTGATTTCACAGAGGTTTTAAGCAAAGACATAAAGGGAATAAAGATAGGCGTGCCTAAGGAGTATTTTATAGAAGGCATGGACAAAGAGGTGGAGAGTGCTGTAAAAGACGCCATAAAAACTCTTGAGTCCCTTGGTGCAATACCTGTGGAGGTTTCGCTTCCTCACACAGGGTATGCCATTGCCACATACTACATACTTGCAACATCCGAGGCTTCGTCAAACCTTGCAAGGTATGACGGCGTAAAATACGGCTTCAGGGCAGAGGGCAAAGACCTGATAGACATGTATATGCAGACAAGGGCAAAAGGGTTTGGCTCTGAGGTAAAGCGCAGGATAATGCTCGGCACGTATGCGCTCTCAGCAGGCTACTACGAGGCATATTACAAAAAAGCACAGCAGGTAAGGACGCTGATAAAGAAAGACTTCGAAGAGGCATTCAAGCAGGTGGATATCATCGCCACTCCTACTGCTCCTGAGGCGGCATTCAGGTTTGGCGAAAAAACAGACGACCCATTAAAGATGTATCTGTCTGACATATTCACCATCTCGGTAAACCTTGCAGGCGTGCCCGGCATATCAGTGCCCTGCGGGTTTACGTCTAATAATCTGCCTGTAGGACTTCAGCTTATAGGAAAGCATTTTGACGAAGCCACGATACTGAATGTTGCACACGCATACGAGCAGTCAACCGAATGGCATAGGAGAAAACCAGAGCTATGAAAAAATACGAGGCTATCATAGGGCTTGAAGTTCATGCGCAGATGCTTACTGACACAAAGATATTCTGCGGATGCTCTACAAAATTCGGCTCTGAGCCTAACACGCAGACCTGTCCTGTGTGCACAGGCATGCCCGGAGTGCTTCCTGTTCTTAACAGAAAGGCGCTTGAATTCGCAATAAGAACCGGACTTGCCATGAACTGCAAAATCGCCCCTTACAGCAGGTTTGCAAGAAAGAATTATTTTTATCCAGACCTTCCCAAGGGATATCAGATAAGCCAGTATGAACTGCCTATATGCGAGCACGGCTACATAGAGATAGTGGTTGACGGCGAGAAGAAAAGAATCGGCATAACCAGAATCCACATGGAGGAGGATGCAGGAAAGAACATACATGAAGGAGACCACAGCCTTGTTGACCTGAACAGGACAGGCGTGCCCCTGATGGAGATAGTCTCCGAGCCTGACATAAGAAGCCCGAAGGAAGCCGTAGAGTACATGAAGAAACTGAGGACTATACTGCGCTACATAGGCGTCTGCGACGGCAATATGGAGCAGGGCTCTTTAAGATGCGATGCAAATGTCTCGGTCAGACCTGTAGGGCAGGAGGAGTTCGGCACAAAGGTAGAGGTCAAGAACATAAACTCTTTCAAGTTTGTTGAGCGTGCGCTTGATTACGAGATAAAGAGGCAGATAAAGGTGCTTGAAGAAGGCGGGACTCTTGTGCAGGAGACAAGACTCTGGGATTCAGGCGCAGGCGTGACCCTTTCGATGCGCACTAAAGAGGAAGCGCATGACTACAGGTATTTCCCTGAGCCTGACCTTGTGCCAGTCACAGTGGATGAGAAATGGACAGAGGACATAAGGGCAACCCTTCCTGAGCTTCCTGACGCCAAACGCGAGAGGTTTATATCAGAATACGGCTTGCCTGAGTACGATGCTGATTTGCTTACATCCGAAAGAGCGCTTGCCGACTGGTATGAAGAGGCGGTAAAGTCAGGCGGGCAGCCCAAGGCAGTAAGCAACTGGATGATGGGCGAGCTCATGAGGCTTCTTAATGAGGCGAACGCTTCGATAGAAGACTGCCCTGTCAAGCCTGCACAGCTTGCCGGTATGCTCAAGCTCATTGACAAGGGCACTATAAGCGGAAAGATAGCAAAGACCGTGTTCGAGGAGATGTACAAGACAGGCAAGGACGCAGAGACCATTGTGAACGAAAAAGGTCTTGTGCAGATAACCGATGAGAATGCAATCTTAAAGACAGTGGATGAAGTTCTTGCCAGCAACCCCAAGGAAGTTGAAAGATATAAAAACGGAGAGGAAAAACTCATCGGCTTTTTCGTAGGTCAGGTGATGAAGCTCACAAAAGGCAAGGCAAACCCCAAGGCAGTCAACGAGCTTTTAAGAAAAAGACTCAAGGAACAGTAACGAGGCTTCCCTTAAGTTATCTTCATGCTTATATCCACAGCTGGTGCTGAGTGCGTAAGCGCGCCTATGGATATGAAGTCAACGCCTGTCTCTGCGATTTCCCTTATATTATCCAGTGTCACATTGCCTGAGACTTCAAGAAGTGCCTTCCCCTGAGAAAGGCGGACTGCCTCTTTTATATCCTTAAGTGGCATGTTGTCGAGCATTATCACATCTGCACCTGCACTGAGTGCTTCTTTTAGCTCTTTAAGATTCTGGACTTCTATTTCTATTTTCAGGAGATGATGGTTTTTTCTTGCCAGCCTGATTGCTTTTTTAATTCCTTCTGCGGCTTTTATGTGATTGTCTTTTATAAGGATTCCGTCGTAAAGGGCGAACCTGTGGTTCTGCCCGCCGCCTGTCCTTACTGCGTATTTCTCCATGTATCTCATGCCTGGTGTGGTCTTTCTCGTATCGAGTACCTTTGCCTTAAAGCCTTTTATCCTTTTTGCGAATTCGTTTGTAAGCGTGGCTGTGCCTGAGAGTCTCTGAAGGATGTTAAGGGCGACTCTTTCAGAGGCAAGGAGTGCTCTGGTCTTTCCTGTGATTTTTGCCAGTATGTCCTTGTTTTTGACTCTTGCGCCTTCTTTTGCAAGCGGTTTGAATTTAACGGTTTCGTCCACGCATCTGAAGACCTCTTTTACAAAGGGCATGCCTGCGAGTATAAAACTCTGTTTTGCGATAATGACTGCAGTGGATGTGTGCTCTTCAGGAATAAGTGCCTCTGAGGTTATGTCTCCGCTTCCTATGTCCTCTTCAAGGGCATTGAGAATGAATTGTCTTACAGAGGCAGGGATATGCATCTTACATCTCTAAGCTCTGTATTTTTTCTATGCTCTCAAGGAGCTTTTCCTGCTTTTGAATGAGTGTGTTGTATTTTTCTTTTTCTTTCTCCACGATGTGCTTTGGCGCACGGCTGAGGAACTCTTCGTTATGGAGTTTTTTCTGCAAAAACAGTATGGATTCCTCGAGTTTTTTCTTCTCCTTGTTGAGCCTTTCCAGTTCGGATGATATGTCTATAAGCCCTTTGAGCGTTACATACACCTCGAGATAGTCTTTTACTGCTGTATAAGAGCCTTTTGGCTTGGTTATGTCCATGCCGGTGATTACTGTTTTTGCCCGTGCAAGTTTCTTGATGTAATGGGTGTTTTCTTTAAGTGTTCTGTCCACTGCTTGAGTTGATGTCTTTATATACACTTCGAGTTCTTCAGAAGGCGGGATGTTCAGCTCTCCTCTGATGGTTCTTATGCCTGTTATCGCATCCATTATGTAAGCCATTTCTGTTTCTGCGGCTTTGTTCCTCGCAAACGGCCTGGGGTATTCGGAGATTGTGATACTGTCTTTTTCTTTCTTTACAGGAAGCTGCTGCCATATCTCTTCTGTCAGGAACGGCATGAACGGGTGAAGGAGTCGGAGTATGCGCTCAAGGGTGTAGAGCAGGCAGAGTCTTACCTCTTCTGACATCTCTGTCTTTGCCATTTCGATATACCAGTCGCAGAACTCATGCCATGTAAACTGATATATGGTGTTTGCAGCGTCATTGAAGCGGTAGTCTTCGAGCGCACTGTTTACTTCTTCTATGGTAAATGCGAGTCTGCTCAGTATCCACCGGCTTGCAAGGGTTTGCTGTGCGCTTTCAATATCAGTGGAAAGGACTGTGTCTCTGTGTTTTTCGCTCAGGTTCATTAATATGAATCTTGTAGCGTTCCAGAGCTTGTTTATGAAGTGTCTGTAGCCCTGCACCCTGTCTTCTGAAAACTTGATATCTCTTCCCTGTGCAGCGAATGCAGCGAGTGTGAATCTGAATGCGTCTGTTCCGTATTTGTCTATCATGATGAGCGGGTCTATGACATTTCCTTTTGATTTGCTCATCTTCTGTCCTTCTGCGTCTCTTACGAGGGCATGGATGTAGACGTCTCTGAACGGTACGTCGTCCATGAACCTCAGCCCCATCATTATCATTCTTGCGACCCAGAAGAACAGGATGTCGAATGCTGTAACGAGCACGCTTGTAGGGTAGAATGTTTTAAGGTCTTCGGTCTGTTCTGGCCAGCCGAGCGTGGAGAAGGGCCAGAGGGCAGAAGAGAACCATGTATCAAGCACATCAGGGTCTTGTTTGAGGTTTTCGCTTTTGCATTTTCCGCATGTCTTTGGCTCTTCCCTTGAGACGATGATTTCGCCGCAGTCGTTACAGTACCAGACAGGTATTCTGTGTCCCCACCATATCTGGCGTGAGATGCACCAGTCCTTTATGTTTTCCATCCATGAGAAGTAGCTGTTTTCCCAGCTTTCAGGGATTATTCTTATTTTTTTGTTTCTGACTGCCTCTATGGCTTTTTTTGCAAGCGGCTCGATTTTTACATACCACTGTGGTGTGGAGTAGGGTTCTATTGTAGTTTTGCACCTGTAGCAGTGTCCTACTGAATGGCTGTATCTTTCCTGTTTTTCGAGCAACCCGAGTTCTTTAAGGTCTTCGATTACGGCTCTTCTGCATTCGTATCTGTCAAGCCCTTTGTATTTTTCTCCTGCAAGCCGGGTCATTCTTCCGTCTTCGCCTATGACTGTAATGGACGGAAGCTGCGGGTCTTGCCGTTTTGCAATGGCTTCGTCGTTGAAGTCATGCCCAGGGGTTATCTTCAATGCGCCTGTTCCAAAAGAAGGGTCAACCTCCTTGTCGGCTATTATCGGTATTGTTCTGCCTGTAAGAGGCAGTTCAACGGTTTTGCCGATGAAGTCTTTGTAGCGTTCGTCATCAGGGTTTACTGCAACTGCCGTGTCTCCGAGCATGGTCTCAGGTCTTGTGGTTGCAACGGTTATATGACCTGTTCCGTCAACAAGCGGGTATTTAATATATGTAAGTGTGCCTTCGAGGTCTTCGTGTTCGACCTCAAGGTCTGAAAGTGCGGTTCTACAGCGCGGACACCAGTTTATGAGCCTTGTAGCCCTGTAGATAAGACCGTCCTCGTAGAGTCTGACGAAGACTTCTCTTACGGCTTTTGACAGTCCTTCGTCAAGGGTGAATCTTTCTCTTGACCAGTCGCACGATGCACCGAGTTTTCTAAGCTGGTGTGTGATTCTGTCTCCGTATTCTTTTTTCCACTGCCAGACTTTTTCGATGAATGCATCACGTCCGAGGGTGTGTCTGTCGAGTCCTTCCTCTGCGAGTTTTCTCTCGACTACGTTCTGTGTGGCGATACCTGCGTGGTCTGTGCCTGGAAGCCAGAGCGCTTTCTCCCCCTGCATTCTTTTCCATCTGGTGAGTATGTCCTGAAGCGTGGCGTTCAGGGCATGCCCCATGTGGAGCGAACCGGTTACATTCGGCGGTGGAATCACAATGCAGAATGGTGCGCCCTCTGGGTTTACTTCAGGCTTGAAGTAGCCCTTTTCAACCCATCTCTCATACCATTTTTGTTCTGCGGTTTTTGGTTCGTAGCTTTTAGGAAACTCAGTCATTACAAATAATGAAGGCGGGGAGTCTGGGTAATTCAGCTTTCAGCCCGAATTTTTTCAATCTCCTTTCTGATGATTGATTCAGCAAGTTCAGGAACAGTCTCCCAGATAATGTTTTCCAGCTCTTTTGTAAGTGAGTTCATGGTGTCTTTGACAGCCTCTTTGAGAAGCTTCTCTGTAACCTCTGGCGCTACTTCCCAGAGGACTTTCTCTACAGAGTCTTTTATCGTCTGCGTAAGTGCCTCGAACACTATATCGGTAAGGTCAATGTCCTTTAGTAACTCTGGGAGTTTTTCGTTAACTGCCTCTTTAAATATATTAGAAAGGGTTTCTGTGTCAGGCATCTGCAGTTTGATTTCTTCAGGCCGTTCAGCTGGTTTTTCCTCTTTTGCTTCCTCCTCCTCAACGCTCACCTCAGGCAGTGCTGCTTCGATTGCCTCTTCAGAGACCTCTTCGAGGACTTCGGCTTCAAGAGCCTCTTCAGGCCCGACTTCTGTAAGGCTTTCTATGTCGAGGATTTCCTCTTCAGCCGGCACTTCCTCTGTTACAGGTTCTTCTTCAGCAGGCATCTCTTCTTTTTTGGTTCCGATGAGAGTATTTATCTTATTCAGGAGGTCTTCGGACTCAAAGGGTTTTACGAGTGAGTCGTTTGCTCCTGAGTTTTTTGCGCGTTCTTCGTCAAGCGGTTCGAATGCACCTGCCAGTAGAATAACCGGTATGTCTTTTGTTTCCGGGTTGCTCTTTATTTTTTCTGCGAGTTCGTAGCCGTTTATTCCCGGCATTTTGATGTCTGCGAGCACTATATCTGGTTTGAAGTCGTAGACAGCGGACAGTGCCTCTTCACCGTTTTTAACCGCTTTAATCTCGAACCCTTCTTCTGAAAGGACGAGCTCAACGACCTTTTGAATGGTCACACTATCATCTGCTAGCAGAACTTTCGCCATTGTCTGCGAAGATTTTATTTCGAAGGGGCAAAAAAGTCAAGTGGTATTAGTATTTTTTGCTGAGGCACGCTCAGCATGAAGAGATGCCTCAGGTGCCGCCTGTAAATGAAGAACCTGTCCCTGTTGGTGTGCAACAGCTGAATGCAGACATTTTTTTCGTAACCTCTTTTGAACCGCACGAAGGACAGGTTGTTTCCTCTTCTCTGGTGGTCAGTTTCAGGACGGAGAAGGTCTCATTACAATTATTACATGTATATTCATAAATGGGCATTTTTACCTCCGGGAAAGGGTTTTTATTTTATTTTGCATATCAGCAGGTTTCAAGTCAAATTGTTGATTGTTATCTGATATAATTCGTTTATGAAGGAGGCAATGCTTTATGAGAAGCTTGAGGGAGGCAAGGTAGGATGCCTTCTCTGTGCCCACAGGTGTGTTATCAAGCCCGGTAGGCGGGGGATATGCGCTGTAAGGGAAAACATTGACGGTACGCTTTACAGCCTTGTCTATGGCAGAATCATATCCGTAAACATAGATCCGATAGAGAAGAAGCCTCTGTTTCACTTTCTGCCGGGGTCTCGTTCTTTATCTATAGCCACTGTAGGTTGTAATTTCAGGTGCGAGTACTGCCAGAACTACGAGATATCACAGTTTCCGAGGGAGAGGCCAGCTGTTGCAATCCCCGGCGAGGAGCTGACTCCTCAGGCAGTGGTGGACATGGCTGTAAGAGGCGAATGCGAAAGCATATCGTATACATACACAGAGCCTACGATATTCTTTGAGTTTGCTTATGACTGTGCAAGACTTGCGCATGAAAAAGGCGTAAGCAATGTTTTTGTAAGCAACGGCTTTATGACACCTGAAAGCGCAAGGCTCATTGCACCCTATCTGGATGCAAACAATATAGACCTGAAAGGCGACAATGAGTTTTACAAGAAGATATGCCACGCAAAGGTAGAGCCTGTAAAGGAGACCATCAAGCTTATGAAAGAGCTTGGCGTCTGGGTGGAGGTGACCACGCTTATAATCCCTGGATATAATGATTCAGAGGGGATTCTCAAGGACATTGCGGATTTTATAGCCTCTGTTGACCCTTCGATTCCGTGGCACGTTACACAGTTTTATCCGGCATATAAGTTGCTTGACAAACCGCGCACTCCGGTTGAGACTCTCAGGTGGGCAAGGGAGCTTGGTTTTCAGGCAGGGTTAAAATATGTGTATGAGGGTAATGTACCGGGAGAAGGCGGAGAAAATACTTATTGTCCTTCCTGCAAGGAGCTTCTCGTCAGGAGAATAGGCTTCAGTATTGTAGAGAACAGGATGAGAAACGGGGTGTGTTTCAAGTGTGGGGTTCATCAGGCGGGACGATGGGAGTATCAATAGTGGAGCTTACAGCTTCCAATAATGCTTTAAAATCCAATGGTTTTGGCAGGAAGACGTTTGCTCCGGCTTTTATAAAATGGATTTTATCTTCTTTGTGATTGGAGCTCATGCCCATTACAGGCAGGTCAGGACGCTTGCTTCTTATCTGTTTAGTCAGTTCAATACCGTTCATCCACGGCACTGCATAGTCAACTATCACGAGGTCGTAATATATGTTTTCTATGAGGTTGATTGCCTTGTCGGCGCTGTCAACACAGTCAACATTATAGTTGTAAAACCATAAGATGTCTCGGAGGACCCTTCTCATGATATCAGAGGATTCCACTACAAGGATCCTTCGCTTGGCTCGCATAACAATGGTATACCACTAAAAGTAGTAAAAAGTCAAGACGTTTTACAACTGTTAGGCGGTTGACTTGTCCGGAGGAAACGAGTTACTTTAGTAAATATATAATTTATATTAAAAATTAAAAAATATAATTTGACTGAAAGTTGCAGACAAAATAGGCTATGCAACTCAAAGCTTGTAGACTTAATTTTAGGTTCGGGTATATTTTACATAGCTTAGGGGAGGTTTAGGTTTTAAAGTTATGAGCAAGAAAATTGGGTCGCTTATAAGGGAGATGAGGAAAGCAGCGGGTATGTCGCAGATGCGGCTTGCGGAGAAGATTGGTGTTTCTTATCAGCAGGTGCAGAAATATGAAAAGGGTGTAAGCAAACTTAGCATATCGAGGCTTTTGCAGATAGCAGAGGCGTTTGGTGTGCCTGTAACGTCGTTTCTTGAAGAAGCAAAGGTTACGAAGGTTGCAGAGGCAAAGACACCCTATTCAGGGCTTACTGATGAAGAAGCCAAGCTTCTGATGCTTTTCAGGAGGCTGAAAGGAAAGAAGCTCAGAGAAGGCTTCCTAGAAATGCTCAGGGACATCGTAAGGCTTTCCGAATATTCCCGGTAGGAATTATATCTGTAGCAGCATGATTACTGCATCTTCCAAAGGGAGGATGTAGTAATTTTTTCTTATGCCTACGGGTTTAAATCCAAAGTCCTCATAGAGTTTCCTCGCCTGTATATTTGATACTCTTACCTCAAGGTATATGAAGTTGCATTTGTTTGCCCTGAAGGTTTCAAGAGCTTTTGAAACAAGGGTTTTTGCTATCCCCTGTCTTCTGAACTTCGGGTGTACGGCAAGGTTGAGGATATGTCCCTCATCTTTAATCTGTTTCAGGCAGATGTAGCCTACAACTGTTGTGTCTGAAAGCGCAACGTATGTAGTGGAGTTGGGGTTATAGATTTCATTTATAAATGATAATTCAGACCATGGTGTGCTGAATGAGACGCGTTCTATCTCGATAACTTCTGGTATGTGGTTTTTGTGCATTGTTGTTATGGTCAGGTCCTTCATGGCATTTTGAGTTCCGCCTCTGATTTTCTGATATACAGTGGGCAGACAGTTGCAGGGTCTGAAAACTCGGCTTTCAGGGCTTTTCTCAGTCCGAGGTATGCCACAGAGGCGGCTGAAGGAGACATGAGGTGAGGAGGGACGAAAACCGCCTTGTCACCTAAAATCTCTTTAAGCTCTTTCATGTAGATGACAGCGCCTTCCCCTGCAAAAAGAACCTTCTTCTTATCCTTAAGGCTCAATGCCAGCTGTTTGGGTTTTATTGATGTCTCAGGTATGAGTCTTTTCATGTCGTCTTTTTTGTGTATAAAGACTCCTGCATAGACTTCTTTTTTTCTTGCATCGAGCATTGGGCATACAGGGTGTGGTGAGTAAGGCATGCTCCATGCGAACGCCTCGAGTGTGGGCACTGCCACAAGGGGCAGTCCTGTTGTATACGAAAGACCTTTTGCAGTGCTAAGACCGATTCTCAGCCCTGTGAACGAGCCTGGACCTGTAGCCACGGCAATAGCGTCTATGTCCTTCAGTTTCAGTCCTGCAGAGCTTAGTATGTGGTGCAGTTCCAGCATCAGTTTTTCTGAATGTCCGGTCTTGACGCTTACTCTGACCTCTGCAATCAGACCATGAAGGTCGTCCATTACCGCGAGGCCGCCGAGCATTGTTGATGTCTCTATAGCCAGTATCTTCATGTCTTCATCCGGGTCAGGATTATTGCGGATGCTGAAAAGCAGACGACTGCTGCCAGAGATACGGCATTAGCCGTGCCTATTATATCAGCCACTGTGCCCATCATGGAGTTTCCGATAGGTGTCATGCCCAGGAAAACGAGTGTATAGACGCTCATGACTCTTCCCCTTAAGTTGTCAGGGGTTTTAAGCTGTATGGAGCTGTTTGCCGTTGCCAGAAAGTTTACAACCGCCAGTCCGACGATTAAAAGTGCAGTCATGGACAGATAGTAGTTTTTTGATACAGAGAAGACGAAGAGCGAGACAGGAAAGACTGTAGCGGACACACTCATAAGCCGGTGCTTTTCTTTTATATCGCCTCTGAAAGCGAGTATTATGGCTGATATGAATGCACCTGCGCCTGCCGAACCTGCAAGAAAGCCAAGCCCTTTTACCCCGACATCCAGTATCTCTTCGGCAAATATCGGAAGGAGCGTGACAAAGGGTATTCCAAAGAGGCTGAATGTAGCCACAAGCAGTATTGGTCTTCTGACGCCGGATTCCTTTCTTATAAAACGCACTCCTTCTGAGATGTCTTTTAGTATGCTTTCCCTGCTTTGTTTTGCTTCGCCTTTTGCCTTTATCATTGACAGTGCAATGATTACTGCAAGGAAGCTTAGTGCGTTCAGATAGAAGCAGGCTGGCAGTCCGATGTGTGCAATGGTCATTCCTGCGATTACCGGTCCTATGATTCTTGCGCCGTTGAATGCGGCTGAGTTAAGGGCAATGGCATTAAGAAGATTGGCTTTTTCAACCATTTCTGCAAGAAAGGACTGTCTTGCAGGCACGTCAAAGGCATTCACAGTGCCTAGGAATACCACAAGCGCCATGACGTGCCACACGGTAATGACTCCAAGGCTTGTTAACAACCCTATCATGACTGCAGGTATAATCGAGAGCGCCTGTGTAACGAGAAGAAGATTCCGTTTTCTGAATCGGTCTGCGACTGCTCCGCCGATGAGTGTAAAAAAAAGTATAGGCAGGGATGAGGCAGCTGCTACAAGTCCGAGATAAAAAGGCGATTTTGTAAGCGAGTAAACAAGCCAGCCCTGTGCTGTGGAGTGCATCCATGTGCCGGAGAACGATATGAGCTGACCTATCCAGAAAAGCCTGAAGTCTCTGAAGTAAAATGCGGAAAAACTCTCTGCTTTCTTCATGGTCAATATTTTACCTTAAAGTGGAGAAGTAGACCGCCTGAAATTTTCCTGTTACTTTCTTGCTCGGTGGCACAGCCACTTTTAATAGCGCTTCAAGCGTATATTAGAAAGGGTCTGTGCCCCTTCGGGCGGTTTTAATGGGGCGCTGCCCCAAACTCCTTGCTACTTTTTGCTCGCCCAAAAAGTAGCGCAAAAAGGGCGCCCTATGAAAATTTCTATACGGCTTACTTGGTCTGCCTCCGGTAAATTTCAGCAAACTCGGTCGGATCGACCTCAAACACGCTGAAATTTTTAACCCTCCGGCAGACCTCGTAAGCCTGAAATTTTCAGA
>MTOV01000003.1 GCA_002011815.1 Nitrospirae bacterium JdFR-86
CCCACTTCCAACTGTAACCCCGTTCGACTTGCATGTGTTAGGCACGCCGCCAGCGTTCGTTCTGAGCCAGGATCAAACTCTCATCCAAAGCTCTGAAACTCAAAGAGACCTGCCTTTAGTTTTCAAAGAACAAAGAGTAGACAATAAAATCTCCGCGGTATCTTAAGGCTTAGAGCCTCCTGAGGTTCTTTTATAAGTGGGTGCCCGGTAGATGTTTAGGCGTCCCCTTACGTCCGCTTGGGGCATGCATCACCACATTCTACACAACGGCTCCCATAATGTAGCTGTTCCCTCAGCTTCCTACCCCAAGGTACCGCAGAGAAATTTAAGGCCATGCTTTTTTCAGCACAGCCTCTTTTTTCAAAGACCAACTGAATATTTAAAACATCACATTTCTACATCTACTCTATATCTTTATAATACCATATTTTGACCTTTAGTCAACAGTCAAATAGGGCTGAAAGCACCTATCCACAGCGATTTAAGCTGTTTATCATGCAATTTCTTTGAAATGTATCTCAAGGGTCTGTTTTTCGTCATATTCCCTTGGTCATATTTCCATTGAAAACAGGTTTTCAACCCTCTCCACCCCTATGGTAGAGGGCGGTCCATGACCTGCAAGCACAGCAGTCTCGTCCGGAAGACCCATAAGCTTCCTGAAAGACGCCCTGAGCTGGTTTATATCACCTCCGGGAAAGTCAGTCCTTCCAACAGAACCTCTAAACAGCGTGTCCCCGGTAATGACAACACCATTGCTGTAAAGACATATGCTTCCAGGAGTGTGTCCCGGAGTGTGAATGACTACAAAACCTACATTTCCAAAGCTCAACTCATCGCCTTCTTTAAATAGAATGTCCGGAGGAGGCAAGGGCTCCATCTGGTATCCCCAGAAAGCCGCCTGATCCCTTGCAGTCTCATACATCTCAAGCTCCTCTGCATGTATAATCACTTTTGCACCTGTAATGTTTTTTAAGTCAGCCACAGCACCAACATGGTCAAAATGCGCATGTGTAAGAACGATGTAAAGTATCTTTGCCCCCTCTGCGGTCTCCATTATCCTGTCAGGTTCGTCCCCAGGGTCAATGACTATCGCTTTGTTTGTTGCCTCATCTATTACTATATAACAATTTGTCTCAAGTGGTCCAATAGTAACAGTCCTTATAACCATTACCTCCTCCGTTTAAATCTTTGTTTGATTAAATCTAACATAAAGTTAAGCTCTTCACTACGGAGAGCACGACTGAACAGTAAATAAACTCCGATGCACAAGGCTATGATACCAAAAAGATAACCTGCCTTAAGAAGACTGTTGCCTGTTTCTGTCCACATTCTGCCATGAAGCATCCACCAGCCTAACAGCCCCATAACAGTTGATGCAGCAGATACCTTTATAAAAGAACTGAGGATTCTTTTTGCATCCACCCTCCCAAGCCTTTTGCGCAGGAAGTAAAACAGGAGCGTGAAGTTAAGCATTGAGGAAAGGGCATTTGCCAGTGCAAGTCCGCTGTGCTTAAGAGGACCAAGCAGGGCAAGACTTAACAGCACATTCGTAGTCAGTGCAACCACAGCGACCTTAACCGGTGTTTTTGTATCCTGCATTGAATAGAACGTGGCTGTAACAACTCTTACTCCTACAATCGCCCATATGCCCAGAGAGTAAAACAGGAGCGCCTCTGCCGTGCCCACTGTGGCTGCATAATCAAACCTGCCCCGCTGAAATAAAAGATTCACTATCGGCTCCCTTAGCGCTATCAGCCCTGCCATCGCAGGAATACTGATAAAGAACAAAAGCCTTAATGCAAATGAAAAATCTTCCCTTAGTTTTTCGTAGTCGCGCTTCAGGGCATGCTCTGAAAGCGAAGGAAGCACTGCTATGCCCATCGCCACTCCAAATACCCCGATAGGAAATTGTATAAGCCTCATCGAATAAAAAAGATAAGTAATGCTTCCGCCAGGCAAAAACGATGCAAGGATGTTGCTTATCACAATGTTTATCTGTGCGACAGCCATTCCAACGGTTGCAGGAAGCACGAGCTTTGCTATCTTCCGGAGCCCTGGATGCCCAAAGCTAAAGTTAGGGCGCATGCTGTAGCCCTGTCTGAAAAACGAGGGTGCCTGAAAGGCAAACTGCACAAGCCCGCCGAGTGCAACTCCTATGGCAACGGCAAGAATGTTAAGTCTTGAGGCAAGTATAAGCACAGAAACGATTATGGTTATGTTAAGAGTAGCAGGGGCAAGAGCAGGTATGAAAAAAATGCGCCTTGCATTAAGAGTGCCCATCAGCAGTGCAGCAAGACTTATAAAAAGCAGAAAAGGAAACATGACCCTTGTAAGAAGCACAGTTAAAGAGAATTTCTCAGGCGACTTTAAAAATCCCGGTGCAATCAAGGATACGACAGTAGGAGCAAAAATAATCCCTATCACACAGATTGCCCCCACGACTACTAAAATAAACGTGAAGGTTACCCTTACGAGCGTTTTTACCTCTTTGCCCTGTTTCGCCTGATATTCAGTAAGCACAGGGACTACGGCTGAGGCAATCGAGCCCTCTGCAAACAGTTCTCTGAGAAGATTGGGTATTCTGAAGGCAACGAAGAAGGTGTCTGAAAGCCCTGTCGCACCGAAGTAAAAGGCAAGTATCATGTCCCTTATATAGCCTAAGATTCGGCTTATAAACGTGGCTATGGACATGACCCCTGCTGCCTTTGCTATGCGGTGTTTTTCATCCATTGCGGTTGATTATAGCAGAATGCTGATTGAAGAGGATTTTCCGCCTTTTGCCCCCTACTTGAATTATTTTTTGTCCTTATTCTATAATTAGCAAAAGTTATGGGAATGGAAGACCATAAACTCAGAGTTTTCTGCACGGTTGCGGAGACGAAAAGCTTTTCAAAGGCTTCGGAGATAATACATCTTACGCAGCCTGCTGTCAGTCTCCAGATACAGGCGCTTGAAGAAACCTATGAGACCAAGCTCTTTGACCGTTCAAGCAGCACAGTGGTGCTTACTCGCGCAGGTGAAATCCTTTATAAATACGCAAAAGAAATACTCGCTCTTTATGCCGCTGCAGAAAAAGACATAGGGGAGATAACAGGACTCGTCAAAGGCAGTATAAGCATTGGAGCGAGCACCACCATAGGCAATTATGTATTGCCGGCGGTGATTTCGGATTTCAAAAAGAAAAATCCCAAGATAAAGATACATCTCCTTGTCGGAAACACAAAGCGAATAGTTGAGCTTCTGAACGCAGGGAATATTGATCTCGGTCTTGTAGAAGGCGAAGTTACACGCTACAAACTTATGACTGAAAAACTCCTCTCTGACGAGCTGACATTAATCGTCCCGGCGTTTCATCCGTGGGCAAAGAAAAAAGAAGTCTCAATGCTCGACATTATAAAAGAACCTTTTATATTCAGAGAAGAAGGCTCTGGCACAAGACAGGTAATAGAAAAGTATCTCAGTAAACGCGGAATTACACCGCAGAACATGAAAGTCACTACTATTCTCGGCAGCACAGAGGCAATAAAAGAAGCAGTTGAAAACGGCACCGGTATCTCCATAGTGTCGAAATGGGCTGTAAGAAGGGAAAGCCGTTACGGAAGCATCAGATTCCTGAAGTTCAAAGAAGGCAGAATGCTCAGAAACTTCTCTCTTATATTCAACAAGAACACAGTCACCTCTTATGCCGCAGATGAATTCCTTGCCTATCTGAGGTCATACCCTTTTGACAAACTCCTGCCCTGAAGCCCTGTGTCAGGCATATTGTTTGGCTTGACTGTCTTTATCTCTTAAAAGCAAGTTTCCAGCACAATTTCCGATACTTTCCCTTCTGTAGACTTGACAAGCAGCAGGTGGATAGTGATAAAATCCGCTACCTGGAATGTCATAAATTATGTGCAAAAACGACTGTCCTTTCCAGGGGAGGCAATGAAACATAATCTGAAAACCTTGCTGATAGTGGTTTTGTGTGCATTTTTGCCGCTTTCAATAATGTCCTGCGGTGGAGGAGGCGCAGCCGACACCTCAGTCACAACAATCGATACATGGGAGAAGACCTTTGGAGGGACAGATTATGATTGGGGCAATTCAGTACAGCAGACCTCGGACGGAGGCTATATCATAGCAGGGGTGACATATTCCTCTGGTGCAGGCTCTGCTGACGTCTATCTCATAAAGACTGACTCAAAAGGCAATCTTCAGTGGGAGAAGACCTTTGGAGGGATAAACGTTGATTGGGGCTATTCAGTACAACAGACTTCGGATGGAGGCTACATCATAGTGGGGGAGACAGAATCCTCTGTTTCAGGTTCTTATGATGTCTATCTCATAAAGACTGACTCAGCGGGCAATCTCGAGTGGGAGAAGACCTTTGGAGGGACAAACGATGATTGGGGCTATTCAGTACAACAGACTTCGAATGGAGGCTATATCATAGCAGGAGGGACATATTCCTCTGTTACAGGTTCTTATGATGTCTATCTCATAAGGACCGACTTAGATGGCAATCTCGAGTGGGAGAAGACCTTTGGAGGGACAGGTTATGATTCTGGCGATTCAGTCCAGCAGACCGCTGATGGAGGCTATATCATAGCAGGAGGGACATATTCCTCTGGTGCAGGCTCTGCTGATGTGTATCTCATAAGGACTGATTCACTGGGCAATCATATATGGGATGCAACTTTTGGAGGGACAGATTATGATTGGGGCTATTCAGTCCAGCAGGCCGCAGATGGAAACTACATCATAGCAGGGGAGACATATCCCTCTGGTGCAGGTTTTGCCGATGTGTATCTCATAAAGACCGACGCAGATGGCAATCATATATGGAATGCAACCTTTGGAGGGACAGACGATGATTCTGGCTATTCAGTTCAGCAGACCTCGGATGGAGGCTACATCATAGCAGGGGAGACATATTCCTCTGGTGCAGGTCTTGCTGATGTCTATCTCATAAAGACAGATTCAGTGGGCAATCTTCAGTGGGAGAAGACTTTCGGTGGAACAAGCGATGATTCCGGCCTTTCGGTAAGGCAGACCTCAGACGGAGGTTATATCATAGCAGGGGAGACGTATTCCTTTGGTGCAGGTCTTGCCGATGTCTATCTCATAAAGACAGATTCAAGTGGCAACGTGCAGTAAGGCTTAGAGGTTTCAGACCCTATAGTCCAGTTCAGGAAACAGACAGTATTTGTCCTCCAGTTCAGCAAGCCATTTTTCGGATATCTGTTCCGTTGTTATCATTCTGTACAGGGTGTTAAATGCCTTCAGGTGTTCTGTAAGTCTTTTTTCAGCATACTCTGCCGAAGCGCCTGTATGCATCAGGAACTGCCAGTCGCTTGACTGTGAGAGCAAGAGCTCTCTCATAGCCTGATTCAGTGCCCTTTTAATCAGGGGTGAAGGCGCAGGAAATCTTTCTTTGAGTTCAGTCATGAGTTCGCATGCCTTATGTATGTGTTTTATTGCCCAGTCGTTGCTCTTGTTAACCCATGTACTGCTGTAGCCGTGATTGCCCCAGCTTGAAAACGAGGGACTTACTGTCTGAAGCCCTGGGTTTTCGTACAGACACTCTGATGGAGCAACGGTTTTGATTTCGTTCTGGAGGCTTATTTCCCGCAGCAGGAATTCAAGCCATTCGACGCCTTCAAACCACCAGTGCCCGAAAAGCTCTGCATCGTAAGGTGCCACTACAAACGGAGTGAAATTATACTGTCTGTTTAATTCTTCTGCCCTTAGTTTAATTTTGGCGATAAAGTCAAGGGCGTGCATTTTAGCTTTCTTAAGGGCGCGCTCCCGCTGGTAGGGTTTTTTCCTGTCGGTCCTTCCTGTTATCCGGTGGTATTTTATTCCTGTGTGTATTCTTATACCGTCAGGGTGTATGTATGGTCTTATGTAATCAAGGGGCAGGTCGTATCCTATGTCTCTGTAGAAGTCTCTGTAGTCAGGGTCTCCGGGATAGCCTGTCTTGGAGCACCACACTTGTTTTGCTGATACGGCATCTCTACCGAAGGCAACAACCCCAGACGGACACTTTACAGGTTTAAAGACCCCGTATTTTGCCTTTGGCCTTCCGTGAAGTATCCCATGGGTTTCGAGAAAGAAAAACCTTATGTCTGCTTCAGAGACGATACGGTCTAAGCCTTCATAGTAACCGCATTCAGGAAGCCACAGTCCGGCTGGAGCCTCCCCAAAGTGTTTTTTGTAGTTTTCGATTCCTACCTTTATCTGGGCGTTTACTGCCTCAGGATAGGGAGCAAGATTCGGCAGGTAAGCATGCGTGGCAGAAGTGGTGATGATTTCTATTTGTTCGGTGCTTTTAAGTGCTTTAAATGCCTTTACAAGGTCTTTTCCGTATCTGTTTTCGTAAAGACGTTTTATTCTTTTAAATCTTTTGTGATACATCATGCAGAGGGGTTTGAGCGAAGCGTTTCTTCTGTTGCGTCTGAGTTCTTTGGCTGTAAGCTCTATGAGTTTGTTTATGTGTCTTAGAAGTCTTTCGTTAAGAAGCCGGTCACTGAACATCTCAAGCAGGGTAGGGCTTAGCGAAAGCGTAATCCTGAAGTCAACCCTGTCGTTTAAAAGTCGCTCGAACATGTCAAGGAGAGGAATGTATGTTTCAACAGCAGCTTCGTAAAGCCAGTTTTCCTCAAGGAAGTAATCATATTCAGGATGCCTTACATAAGGCAGGTGAGCATGGAGAAGAAGCAGTAAGAATCCTTTAGGCATATTTAATGTTATGGTTTTAGTTTGATATTTCCAGCCCCTTGAGTGACTTTTCCAATGACAGAGAATTCGACTCCTGTTTCTTTAAATACAGATAAGGAATTTTCAGGGAGTGTAATCAGCAGGCCTCCGGATGTTTGCGGGTCGGCAAGGACGAGCATTTCCTCTTCAGAAATGTCTTTGCTGTCTATGCTGCCTTCGAGGAATTTTAGATTATTGTATGCACCTTCAGGTGCTATGCCCTGCGCTATAAGTTCTCTGACTCTGTCAAAGACAGGCACATTCCTGCAGCTTAACTCGAAATCAACGGAAGAGCCTTTCACCATATTGTGTGCATGTCCGAGCAGTCCGAAGCCTGTGACATCGGTCGCAGAGTTTGCGCCTGCCTTTAGTGCAGCCTCCGAGGCTGTGTCATTGAGGGTAAGCATCCGGCTTACAGCCTGTTCCATATCCTTGTCAGTGATTTTTCCGCCTTTAAGTGCTGTTGAAAGCACGCCTGTTCCTACAGGCTTTGTAAGAATGATAATATCTTCTGGTTTTGCACCCTGAGCCCTGAGCACCTTGTCTTTCTGGATGATGCCTGTTACTGCAAGCCCGAATTTCAGTTCTGTGTCTTCAAAGCTATGTCCGCCCATGAGTGCTGTGCCTGATTTTTGAAGCACTGTCATTGCACCTCTGAGTATTTCTTTGACAAGGGTTGTGCCGTAGTCGCACGGGGAGAATCCGACTATTGCAAGGGCTGTGAGGGGTTTGCCTCCCATTGCGTAGATGTCGCTAAGGGAGTTTGTTGCGCTGATTGCACCAAAGGTAAAGGGGTCGTTGACGACAGGGGTGATGATGTCTACTGTTTCTACAATGTAGTGGTCTTTGTCGAGCGCATAGACTCCTGCATCATCCCCGGGACCTATTATCACGCCCTCGGTTTTTGCAGTGCCGAGTGAGTTTATGATGTCTTCGAGGTCTCCCGGACCAAGCTTTGCTGCTCAGCCAGCAGCTTTTACTTTTTCTGTCAGTCTCCAGTCCATGTCTGTAAAAATCCTGATATCTAGATTCTAAACAAATTCAAGAGCCAAAATCCAAGGATTTAAAACATTGTTTTGGATTTCTGCCGTTTGCGCTTGTTCAGGGTTTAGTGTTTAGAATTCCCTCGGTTTTTACAGTTCTGCTATGAGAATATGAAAAGCATTCCTTTGCATGTAATCCATGCCACTGCTGCGCATGCAGGAAGGGTGAATATCCATGCGGTTAATATCTTTCCTGCGATACCCCATCTTACTGCAGAGAGTCTTTTTGTAGCTCCTACACCCATTATCGAGGTGGATATTACATGTGTTGTGCTTACAGGCAGTCCGAAGTGGCTTGCGCCGAGTATGATTGCGGTTGCAGCGGTCTCTGCTGCAAAACCGTGGACTGGCTCAAGTTTCAGCATATGCACGCCCAGTGTTTTTATAACTCTCCAGCCACCCATTGCAGTGCCAAAGCCCATTGCAAGCGCGCATGTAAGAATGACCCAGAAGGGCACTTCCAGCGAATGAATCCATCCACCGCTTACAAGCGACAGGGTTATTATGCCCATTACTTTCTGCGCATCGTTTGAGCCATGACTGAACGCCATAAAGCTTGATGAAAGAAGCTGGAGTCTTCCAAAGTTTCGGTTTATAGCCCCTACAGAGTACTGACCGAAGAACCTCAGTATGAATTTCATAAAGATATAGCCGAAGCCCAGACCGAATACAGGTGAAGTGAGCAGGGCAAGAAAGATTTTTTTCAGTCCTGCAATGTTCAGGATTTCCGGTCCTCCGAAGGCTACGGACGCTCCTATGAGGCTTCCTATGAGTGCGTGCGATGCACTTACAGGCATTCCCACGAGTGTCATTGCCCCGTTCCATAAGAACCCTGCAACAAGTGCAGAGGCTACCACTACTTCTGTAATGGCCTTTGGGTCAACAACGCCTTTGCCTATTGTCTTTGCAACCGCAGTGGAAAAAAACGCACCGAGAATGTTCATTCCTGCAGCAAGGGTTACTGCCTGTACAGGAGAAAGCACTCTTGTTGAAACAACGGTGGCAATTGCGTTTGCGGAGTCGTTCCATCCGTTGCTTATGTCAAACAATATAGCAAGTATTACGGTGAGGATTAATATCTCATGCATGCTTGAGCACTATGCTTTCAAGAATATTGGCTACGTCTTCGCATCTGTCAGAGGCGTCTTCGAGATGTTGGTATATATCTTTCCATTTGATTATAAGGAGGGGGTCGGATGAATAATCTACAAAGAGTGCACCAAGGGCATCGCGGAATGTCCTGTCGATTCTGTTTTCCATCCTGTTTATTTCGATGCAGTGTTCCTGGACATGGGCATAGTCTTTTGCCCTTAGTTCCCTGAGCGCTTTCTGAATGACTTCTGTGGTTGTGTGCAGGTCTTTTGCAAGGTGGATTGCAGCGCGTGTGGGTTCTTCTATATTAAAGACCATCAGTCTGTCCACAGACCCCCATACAAGGTCTAAGACGTCGTCTATTCTTGAGGCTAAGGCGTGTATGTCCTCGCGGTCTATTGGGGTTAGGAATGTCTTGTTGAGCCGTCTCATGATGTCGTGGGTAAGGAGGTCTCCTTCCTGCTCGACCTCATATATCTCCTTGGCCTTCTGCTCGATGTTCTCAAAGTTCTCCATGAGGTCGACAAGGAGTGATGTAGCACGGGTAAGATTTACTATCGCTCTGTCGAATATCTCAAAAAAATCTGTCTGACGTGGAAAAATTTTCATGTCGGAAGATTATGATAACAGGCGCACGGCGTTAAGTCAAATAATTAGATTTAATGCTATAATTAATGCCATGTATGTATACCTTAACGACAGGATAATCCCCCGTTCCGAAGCGGTAATTTCCATTTTTGACCACGGCTTTCTGTACGGCGACGGCATCTATGAAACGATGAGGGTTTATAATGGTGTGGTCTTTAAACTGGATGAACACTTAAACAGGCTTTACCGCTCGGCATCAATGATAGGGCTTGCCCTTCCGAAGGATACAGATGCAATAAAGATTGCTGTTTATGAGACCTTAAGTGCGAATGACCTTAGCAATGCATATGTGAGACTGACGGTATCGAGGGGAAGAGGTCCTCTTGGTCTTGATCCTGATTTATGCAAAGAACCTACCTTTCTGATAATCGCCGAGGAGTTTAAAGAGTATCCCAAGGCGTTTTACGAAAACGGGGTAAGACTGATAATCCCCAAAACAAAGAGAAACTTTCCTGAGGCATTAAACCCGCAGATAAAGTCCCTTAACTTTCTGAACAACATCCTTGCAAAGATAGAGGCAAAACAGGCTGATGCCTACGAAGCCCTGATGCTTAACATTTCAGGCAAACTCACAGAAGGCACAATCAGCAATGTGTTTTTCATTAAAGATGAGATTCTTTGCACCCCGTCAATTGAATGCGGAATACTGGATGGCATTACAAGAAGGGTCGTTATTGAACTGGCGACAAGGGAAGGGATAACGGTGAAAGAAGGCGAGTTCACGAAGCAAGACATCTACAGCGCATCCGAGGTCTTCATCACCAATACTACGCTTGAGGTAATGCCTGTCTCAAGAGTTGATGACCGCACTTACGAGGTTGGAAGGGTTACAAGGCTTCTTTACAAGGCTTACAGGCAGGAAGTGAAAGCATATGTGGCTGACGTAAGATCCAGTGGTCCATCCATATGGGGATATAGCGAATAGCCGTTAATGCTATGGAGATAGCAAAATTAATTGACCACAGCCTTCTCCGCCCTGATGCAACATTGGCAGATGTAAAAAGACTTTGTGAAGAGGCGAGGGAATACGGGTTTTTTTCTGTTTGTGTAAACCCTTATTTTGTAGAGAAAGCAAAGTCGTTTCTGGCTGGAAGCAATGTGAAGGTGACAACGGTTATAGGGTTTCCACTTGGCATGACACTCACAGATACAAAGGTCTATGAAGCTGTCAAGGCGTCTTTTCTCGGTGCTGATGAGCTTGATATTGTGATTAATATCGGCGAGGCGAAGTCCGGCAGGTGGAATATTGTAAGAAAAGACCTCTCTGATGTAATAGCCGCTACAAAAGGACTTGTTCACAAGGCGATAATTGAAACCTGCTATCTTGACAAAGAGGAGAAGACAAAAGCAGTGGAAGTTGCGCTTGAAGCAGGTGCTGAGTTTATAAAGACGTCAACTGGTTTTGGCAAGGGCGGGGCGAGTGTTGAGGATATCCGGCTGATAAAGAGTATTGTTAAGGACAGGGCAGGCATCAAGGCAGCTGGCGGCATAAGGACTCTTGCTCAGGCAAAAGAAATGCTTGAGGCTGGTGCAACCCGCATCGGAACATCCTATGGAGTGGCGATTATAAAGGAAGTCACCCGGCAGTAAAAAATCTGCATGTGTCTTATTCAGGTATCTTTCTGTAAAGATGCACTGCCAGAGCAGAGAACACTAGAGGCATAATCCACACCGACGCCAGAGGCGGAAGGATTCCTGCATAGCCGAGTGAAAGCGTCATGGTGTAGCCGAACCAGTAAAGAAGGCTTATCAAAAGCCCTATGGCAGTGGCTACAAGTCCGCCGAAAGTTCTTCTTGCGGGGAATGAGACTCCTATTACAATCATAAACAGGTTGACAAGCGGGTAGGCTATTTTTGAGTTCATCTCGACTGTAAGCCGCAGGTTTTTAAAGCCGGCTTCTTTTAATCGCTTCAGGTATCTGTAAAGCTCGACGATTCCCATCTCGTATGGTTTCTGAACTTCTTCCCTGAACACCTGAGGCGAACCCAGATAGGGATAGTGCATTTCTTCAAGCGTTTTCATGTCTCCGGTTTCAGTATCGTATATTTTTACGTTTTTCAGTATCCATGCATTTGCATCAGGTGCATACAATGCTGTCTCAGCCTTTATTATCTCTTTAAGTCTGTCGTGTTCGATTTTGAATATGCTCATGCCTTTAAATGCGTTTCTGTCTTCGAGGTAGAAATCTATTTTCACTATTGAGCCGTCCTTTGCCCTGAGCCAGAGCATGCCGTCTTTAAACAGCGAGGGCATAGGTGTTTTCTTCATAATCGAGCGTTTGAGCTTCTCCGCCTTTTTGGCTGAGGCAGGCACAACGAACTCTCCGAGCGCAAAGCCGGCAAGGCTGAGAATGACTCCGGTCAGGACAAAGGGCATGAGGAGTTTTTTGACTCTTCCGCCGGCTGCCATTATAGCCACGATTTCTTTTGTCCTTACTGCATGGCTTACAGTGTAAAGACTGCATATGAGGACTGCCGCAGGCATGATATACAAAAAGTATCTGGGGAAGACTAAAGCTGCATAAAGCAGCAGGCTTTCAGGGGAGGGCTTATGCGGCATGAAGTCGTCTATTCTTTTTATAAGGTCAAAGAGGCTCAGTATCAGCGAAAGCCCGATAACGATTACTGCAAAGAGCTTGAAGAATTCTTTAAGGTAATGCCTCTGCAGAAGCTTGCTCATCTTGAATTTGCCTTTCTGAACATCCACAGGGCGATAATTCCGAGCACCACTGCCGGAGTCCATGCGCCCAAGTAATGGGGAATCTTTCCTGACCTTACGAGGTTTTCAGCATACACCAAAGCCATGTAATATGCCATAAAGACAGAAAGCCCCATTGTGAGTCCTCCGAGTCTTCCTGTCCTGCCTGCCTTTAGCGCCAGAGGCGGGGCAAAGAACATAAGGATAATACACAGCACAGGCAGGGTAAGCCTTCTCCAGAATTCAAGCAGTATTCTTACCCTGTCGTGTTTATTTGCAGTCTTTGCCTTTTTGAGAAGACTGGGTGGTGTAAGCTCGTTATATTTTCTTGCAGGCTTTTCTATGGTGATGGGTATAAGAAGATTGTATCTGCCAAAGCTCAGGTCTGTGGAGGTTTCCTCCCGCACGAGGTGGAGGTGTCCATCTGTCAAGTCAAAAGATATATGGTATCCGTCTGTGCCTGAAATCCTGCCTTCTTTTGCATAAAGCACAGTAGGCTGTCTGCGTTTCCTACCGTCGTATATGAATACACCGCTTAGCGTGTCTCTTGAAGGCTTTTCCTTTACATATATAACAAAGTTTCTGAACGTGGTATTAAATATTCCTTCTTCTATTGCAAAGGGTGCTCTCTGGGTTATGACTTCTGAGACTGTCTGCCTTAGTTTTCCTGCGCCAAGGGGTCCTGCATAAAAGCTGAAGACGATGCTCAGGAGAAAACAGCCGGTGCCGAAGATGAAGACAGGCTTTGAGATTGCTTTGAATGACATTCCGCTTGCCCTTAACACTACGATTTCATTGTCTGCATTCAGTCTTCCGTATATAAGCAATACGGCTATAAGGAATGCCATTGGTGTTGTGAGCACTGTTATCTGCGGCTGAAGATAGAGGATAATCCTGAGCATATCACCGAGCGAAGCGCCTACCGAGGCAAGAAGCTTTGTGAGTCTGAGGACTTTTTCAGTCATGAGGATGAAGTTAAAGGCAATCAGTCCCAGAAGGAATGTAAGCAGAAGTTCTTTTAATATTGATTTATGAATAGTCTTCATGTTTGATAAAGATTTTACAGGAATAACCGGGGTTTTTGAAAGGCATGTTCCTTGACTCTGCTACTTTTTGCTCGCCCAAAAAGTAGCGCAAAAAGGGCGCCCCATGAAAATTTCTATACGGCTTACTCGGTCTGCCTCCGGTAAAATTTTTTAAACTCA
>MTOV01000019.1 GCA_002011815.1 Nitrospirae bacterium JdFR-86
GCGGTTTTCGAGTTCCTTGCGTAGCTGTGAGACCCTGCTGTGCCGGCTGCCCTGGTATGGTGTGATTTTTACGCCTACCTTTGAAGCTGCACGCACCCAGATACGATAGAGCCTTTTTTGTGTATAAGGCTCGTCCTTATGCCTGAAAAGAAAATCCTCCGGAAATAAAAACCGTGCATGTTCAGCAAGTCTATTGTAAAGAGCCTCTGAGACAGGTCTAAAATACGAGTTTCCAGTTTTGGTTTCCTTCAGAAACCCTTTTTCATCAAATGCCCTCTCTATCCATAGCCCGCCGTCCTGAAGGTCTTTCTTTTTCAGGGCGCAAACCTCACCAGGCCTTATGCCGGTTTCACACAGAACCTGAAATATCAGATGATGCTCAAAAGGTATCTCTGATATGACTTTCTCCTGCATCTCTCTATCTATCCAGCCTTTGGGCTTCGTGGGTTTAAGGTCGCCTTTTTTAAACCGAGGGAAACGAGGGAGTGAATCTATTTTCTCATCCTCATACTGAAGATAAAGAAAGGTCTTAAGGGCATCTATGATGTGCTTTATGGTTTTCTTCTCAAGACCTTTCTTTAAGAGACTGTAATAAAAATCACGAATGTGAAATGTCTTTATTGCCCTTATGTCAAGGACCTTTATTCCCCGGAAATAAGGGAGTATGTGCTTTTTAAATCGTCCTCTTAAATGCCTTGTGTAGGAGTATGACTTACCGTCCAGCTCAAGGTTCTCAACCCATTTCAAAAATAACCTCTTGAGGTCATAGTCTTCAGAGGTCATTGCAAATAAAACAGGCGTTCCACATGTCGGGCATTTATGAGTCCTTCTCAATAACTCCCCCTTTCTTATTCGAGTGTTTTAATAAAATTTCTTAGGAGTCCCACAAGTTCCTGTCTATCAAGGGGTTGCTCGGATTCGGTGATGCCTGTAGAGGCACCGGCAAGTGATGCCTGTAGAGGCATCAGAGTGTTGCGCTCTGGAAGCTTCCATGTCATGTAATCAGGGTTAATCTCGAAACGTGTCTTATTCCGCCCTGGGTAGGTTACGACAATGCACTTTTCAACTAAAGACTGCACAGTACGCCGAACGTGCCTGTAATCAAGGCCAGTCTTCTCTGCAATCTCCCTATATGACGAGTAACACCACGCCTTATTCCATCCCCACGACATACGCATCAGGGCAAAGAGGACACGCATTTCATAGGCAGGGAAAGTGACCTTGCAAAACACACGTTCGATTAAAAGGTTCGGAAGCTTCGTATATCCGCCGTCAAAGTCCAGCCTCTGCATGGCACATATATGTAACACACAAAAGACTTGACTGTCAAGAAAAAAGTTTCATATAATTACCACATCGAAAGGAGGTGCTGCTATGAAAGGCAACGAATTTTTAAAGGCCAAGAGGCTTGAACTGGGGCTGTCCTTAAGGGAGGTCGCTAAGAAAGCGGGTATATCGCATGTGCACCTGATGCGTCTCGAAAACGGCGACAATGAAGCAACGTTTGAAGTGCTCTTGCGGCTGTTGGACGCTATGAACGTCTCTTTATACACATTCTTAAGGGAAATAGGCTATCAGTCACCAAAGAAAAGGAAAGCTCCTGGGGAGGGACTCGAACCCCCGACCAAGTGGTTAACAGCCACCCGCTCTGCCGACTGAGCTACCCAGGAAATATAACAGAACCTATCGTTTTTTATATCAAAATATTAGAGGGTTTGTCAAACGAAGAGCCCGTCCAGATTAGCCTGCTTCCTCTGAAAGTTTTGAAAAATCAGCTATCTTTGACACTGCAGACCATATCTCACTGAGAAGACTTAAACGGTTGTCCCTTATCGCCTCGTCCTTGTCCATCACAAGAACATTGTCAAAAAATCTGTTGATAGGCCCGGTGAGTTTAACAGCCTCATCTATGGCTTTAGAGTATTCAGAGTCCTTGAGCAAGGTATTGACATTGTCCCTTACTGATTCAAGCCCCTCCATTAAGGCTATCTCTTCATCCGCTTTTAAAAGCTCTTTTCTTAAACCAGGAAGCTCTTTTGAAGGTATTATGTTCCTTACACGCTTTATCGCAAGCAGAAAGCTGTTATACTCAGGATGAGATTTAAACTCCTTCAAGGCATCAAGCCTTCCTGTCACCTCTTTAAGCGGAAGTTCGGCAGCAAAAGATATTACAGCCTGAACAATATCAAAAGAGTAGCCCTGTGACTGAAAAAGCGGATCAAGCCTCTGCTCAAAAAACCTCAGTATCTCTGGTTCTGCGTCCTTGGATTCAGGAATGTGACTTAAATTAGAAAGCGCAGGCTCAAGCATCTGTTTTATGGAAACATCATAGCCTTTTTCAATCAATATAGCCACCACAGCCAGTGCATGCCTTCTAAGTGCAAAAGGGTCTTCAGAACCTGTAGGCTTAAGCCCGATAGAGAAAAAAGAGGCTATATTGTCCATTCTGTCAGAGAGACTGACTACTGCGCCTATATCCGACTCCGGCACTCTGTCACCTGAATACGCCGGAAGATACTGCTCCCTCAATGCCACTGCAACTTCCCTGTCCTCACCGTCATGCAGGGCATAATACATGCCCATAATGCCCTGAAGCTCCGGGAATTCCTGAACAACACCTGTTATCAAATCAGTCTTTGAAAGCAAGACCGCTCTTTCAACCTTGTCTTTTTTATCAGGACAGACAATATCAGACAAAACCTCCGCTATCCCCTTAACCCGCATCGTCTTGTCGTAGAGGCTTCCAAGCCTGTCATGATAGGTTACATTTCTCAGTTCTTCGAGACGTTCAAAGAGTGTTTTTTGCTTGTCTTCCCTGAAGTAAAACTTTGCATCCTCAAACCTTGCCCTTATGACCCTTTCTGCACCTGCTCTTACAATATCGGAGTTGTCCGCTTTTGTATTGCTTACCACAATAAAGTAGTTCTTTAGATTTCCCTTGCTGTCCTTTACAGAGAAAAACTTCTGATGGTCTTTCATCACAGAGATAAGCAATTCTTCTGGAAGCTCAAGATACTCTTCAGAAAAACTTCCAAGCACTGCATGAGGATATTCAACAAGAAATGTGACAGTTGAAATCAATTCGTCATCATATCCTAATGCACCTGAAACAGACCTGGCACACTCCTCCGCCTGTTTGATTATCAATTCTTTCCTCTTTTCCTGGTCAACTATCACATAACTATTCTCAAGCACACTCTGATAGGCGCTGATGTCTTCAATTCGAACAGCAGCAGGAGAAAGAAACCTGTGCCCGTAAGTGACATCCCCGCTCTGTATGCCGTCAATCTCAAAGCTGATAACATCCTTTCCGAAAAGTGCAAGTATCCAGTGCACAGGTCTTACGAACCTCAGCGTGCCTGTCCCCCATCTCATGGACTTGGGGAAATGAAGCGAAAGGATTATCTTCTTAAGAGCCTCCGGCAGGACGTCTTTTACAGGAAGACCTTTCTCCTCCACCACTGCAACCACATACTCGCCCTTGCCTTTCGTCTTTATCACCAGATCTTCAGGTTTTACGCCCTGAGAATTAGCAAACCCTATCGCTGCCTTCGTAGGAGTGCCGTCCGGAGCAAATGCCACCTTTTTGGCAGGACCGAACACTTCCCTTACCCTGTCCTCCTGCATAAGAGGAACGCCTTCTGCTATCATCGAGAGCCTTCTCGGAGTGGCATACGTCTTTACGGTGTGAAACCCTATAAAGTTCTGCCTGAACACCTCCTCTGTGACTTCTTTTAAAAGCCTCAGAGCCTGCGGCAGAAACCTTGCAGGTATCTCCTCAACCCCTATTTCAAGTAAGACCTGATTGTCGCTCATTTTTAATTCTTAAGCAGGGGAAACCCCATCTCCTCTCTCTGACTGAGATACGCTTTTGCGCAGAGCTTTGCCAGATTTCTTACCCGTGCAATATACCCTGTCCTTTCCGTGACAGAAAGCGAGCCTCTGGCATCAAGAAGGTTAAACGTGTGAGAACACTTAAGACAGAATTCATAGGAAGGAAGCACAAGCCCCATCTTTACAAGACGAATGCATTCCTTTTCAAACGATTCAAAGTTCTGCATCAGCAGTTCAGGGTCGGAGTAGTCGAAATTATACTTTGAGAACTCTACCTCTGCTATATGATGAATATCACCGTATTTTATGCCGTCTGACCACTGGAGATTAAACACATTGTCCACTTCCTGAAGATACATGGCAATTCTTTCAAGCCCGTATGTTATCTCCACGGAAACCGGCTTAAGGTCAAACCCGCCTACCTGCTGAAAATAAGTAAACTGCGTAATCTCCATACCGTCAAGCCATACTTCCCAGCCAAGCCCCCATGCACCAAGCGTGGGAGACTCCCAGTCGTCTTCCACAAACCTTATGTCGTGCTTTGAAGCGTCTATACCTATGGCAGAAAGGCTTTTGAGATATATGTCCTGACTTTCCTTTGGCGACGGCTTAAGTATCACCTGATACTGATAATAATGCTGAAGCCTGTTCGGGTTTTCGCCGTATCTGCCGTCGGTAGGTCTCCTTGAAGGCTCTACATAAGCCGCATTCCACGGCTCAGGCCCCAAAACCCTGAAAAACGTCGCCGGATGAAACGTGCCTGCACCAACCTCGATGTCATACGGCTGAAGCACTACACAGCCATATCCAGCCCAGAATTCATGAAGCCTTAATATCAAGTCCTGAAAATTCATAGAAAAAAATCATAATGAATGGACAATACCTTTGTCAAATTAGGTCTGGTTTTTGCTTTTTGAAATATTGTAGTATATAAAAGATACCTGCGTATCTACTTTATCGGAAAAAAAATACAAAAAAATTAAACATAAAATGGCTCTGAAGAACCAGGTGAACACATTCCGCCGCCAGTGTGAAAACACACTGTTATACGTGATAGCCCTGATTTTTCTTCTTACTGGTTGTGCATCCACAAGCCCGAAAATAGTCACTTATCCACCAGACAAAATACTACCTCCAGTAGGCACATCAAGTATGGATCCGCAAAAAGTCGAAAAAATCATAAAAGAAATACAGGTGCGAAACAAAACAGTAGAAGACTCCCCTGAATGGATAAAACGCGCCTATAAAAGGCTCATGATTAGAAGACTCAGCAACGTATCTGAAAAAGAATACGCTGATTATAAAAAATATCTTGACAACGGGGCAGCATACATCATAGTGCATCCTGCTTACTTTCCGTTTTTCCACTACCCTAAAAGACTATCTGATACACCAAAAGAGGGATTCTACTCAAAGCAGAACATCATAGAAAAATTTCTTGCACTGCCACCTCCAGACAGAAGATTCGCAGTGCTTCAGGCACAGGAAAGACGCACCAGAGACTTTATTGAATTCAAGTCCACAGAGGAAAAACTTATTATCATCATCATTCCAAAAAATTATCACAGGTATTCACGCTACACCTACAGAAAAGGACCGGATGAATACATGCGATATCTAAACGAGATAACTAATTTTTCAAAGTCTGTCTTGTTTGTTGAATCAAGGTCGGCAAACCGGGGCTATCCCTCTGAAGAAGACACCATCCGCCTGATGGAATTCCTGCTGAGTATCGGTGCAAAAAAAATATATATAGGAGGCGGCTACATAGGAAGATGCCTGGAGGACTTTTATGCCGAGTTCACTGAGGAATTCGGAAGAAAAGGAATATATCTTGTCCCTGAACTGTCTGATATATCCCCTCGTGAGATAAGTAACTCTTTAGCAAAAAGAATTCTAACACCAGACGGCAGAATAGACATAGCAGTGGCTACCACAAATATGAAGCGGGATGTCTATAACGTGCAGGAAGTCAGCTCGGATATCATAAACCTTCCTTAAAATTTAACCACATCTCGCCCATCGTCCCGCAGAAAACGGATATGTTATAATTTCACAAATGAAAAAAACTCTGATGGCAGGCAATGCCGCTGTTGCAGAAGCCGCAATACAGGCTGGCTGTAGATTTTACGCTGGCTATCCCATAACCCCTCAAAACGAAATCCCTGAATACATGGCACAAAGGATGCCTGAAGAAGGCGGTGTGTTCATACAGGCTGAAAGCGAGCTTGCAGCTATAAACATGGTTTACGGAGCGAGTGCAGCAGGGGCAAGAGCAATGACATCATCAAGCAGTCCGGGCATAAGTCTTAAACAGGAAGCCATCTCGTATCTGGCAGGCGCTGAGCTGCCTGCTGTCATCGTCAACATGCAGAGGGGCGGACCAGGTCTTGGAAATATCTCAGGAAGTCAGGCAGACTACTTTCAGGCAACAAAGGGCGGAGGACACGGCGACTACAGAATGCTCGTATACGCCCCATACAGCGTTCAGGAACTATGGGACTTGACAATGCTGGCTTTCGATAAGGCTGACGAATACCGCAATCCAGTGATGATTTTAGGCGATGGTATACTCGGACAGATGATGGAACCCATCTATCAAACACCTTATAAACAGCCAGACCTTCCCCCAAAAACATGGGCGCTGACAGGCTGTAGCGGAAGAAAACCCAATGTAATCAAATCACTTTACATGGGAGAAGGAGAACTCGAACAGAGAAACAACATGCTTCAGAAAAAATACCAGAGAATAAAAGAAAACGAAGTAAGATACGATGCCATAGATACAGACGATGCAGAACTCATAGTAGTCGCCTTCGGCATAGCCGCAAGGATTGCCATGTCGGCACAAAGAGACCTCAAAAGAGAAGGCGCAAAAATAGGACTCCTCAGACCTATAACCCTCTTTCCCTTCCCTGAAAAAGAAATATCCGCCCTTGCAAACAAAGACCGGAAATTCATAGTCATAGAACTCAACGCAGGACAGATGGTGGAAGACGTAAGGCTCGCTGTAGCCGGAAAGTCAGAAGTCATGTTCTACGGAAGACCAGGCGGAGCAATCATAACACCAGAGGAAATCTACGATAAACTGAAAGAAGCGCTCTGAAGGGATGCGCTGTCCAATCTAATCAAAAAGGGTCTGTGCCCCCTTTTTCTGTCACTCTTTCGATACGGGCAACTGCGATGTAAAGGTCATAAAGTGCATTGTTGTATTGATTCCTTGCACGTGTTAAAAAGAACCTTGCATCAAGAAGGTCTGTCACAGTAGCCATCCTCTGACGGAATTGACTCTCTGTAACCCTGTAGTTCTCCTCTGCCTGACTGACAGCCGTCTTTGCAACATCAAGCTTGCCTTTTGATACTTTATAACTTTCCACAGCATCCTTAAGCTGAAGAAGAAGCTCCTCCTCTGTGTCCTTTATCTCCTCTTCTGNAGCCCTGANAAGATATCTTATCTCATTAATATCATGCCTCTTTTTAAACCCGTCAAAAATGTTCCAGCTTGCTGTAACAGTGACCCTNGCCTCTGATTCAAAAAACGGTTTGTCTCCGTCAGGCACAACAGAATCCCCATACTGGNTGTATGCAAGAGTNAAATCCAGACTGGGCAGATAACCGCCCTTTATAGAACCCATCCTGTATTCATACGCATCCTTCATTGCTTTGAGATATCTGAGCTCGCTCCTTCTTTCGAGCACTTCCTCTTTAAGCACTTCAAATGACAGTTCGTTTATATCAGGCACTTCATTAAAATCCTCAATCGCCTCACCTTCGTTTATCCTTACTCCCATAATCCTTTCGAGTCTTTTTCTCTCAACCCGCAGGTTTGTCTCTGCCTGAAGAAGTTCCTGACGTGCTGAAGCAAGCTCTACCTCCACCTTCAGCAAATCGTTCCTTGCGATAAGCCCCTCACGATAGTAAAGCTCGGCATCCCGCTGCTGCCGTTCAAGAAGCTCTACCCCTTCCTTTGCTGTTTCCACTGCGTGTCCTGCCCTTAACACCCTGATATATGCGGTCTTGACAGCAAGAATAATATCCGCTTCCACTGCTTTACGCTGATAGCCTGATGCAAGAGCATTTAACTCAGCACTTCTGAGGCTCTTAAGGTCAGACATTCCGTTAAAAAGGTTGTAAGTGGCTTCAGCCGTAAAAACAGATGTTCTTTTGCCCTGCAAATATACCTCTGAGTCATATTCAGTGTACGAATAACCGAGACCAAAAGACGGCAGGAAAGAAGCCTTTGCCGCCCCTGCTTTCTCTCTGGCTGAGCTTTCAAGATATTTGAATTGTTTTATCCTGTGATTGTTTTTTAAGGCAGACTCCACTGCCTCCTCCATTGTCAAGGCAAAGGCATATCCATTGAAAAGCAAGACTAAAAACACGGCTATAAAGATTAACTTTTTCATGTTCCCTGCACCCTATTGTTTGTTTTTTCCATTCTGATAACAAAAGTCAAAAGCGAAGGTATTATAAAAACCGTAAAGATAGTGGAGACAGCCAGCCCTCCAAGAACCACGCTTCCAAGCCCTCTGTAAAGCTCTGAGCCTGCTCCAGGGAACAGCACAAGAGGAAGCATTCCAAAGATACTGGTGAAGGCACTCATATATATGGGTCTTAATCTCGTCCTTGTGGATTCAAGCACAGCCTGCGTGTGCTGCATTCCGTGATAACGGATATTGTTCAACGCCTGATGCACTATAAGAATGGCGTTGTTGACAACCACGCCTATGAGAATCACAAAACCGAGCATCGTAAGGATGTCAAGCGGCTGCGGGGTAATAAAGATATTGACCAGCCTGAGCCCGATAAACCCGCCGGCTGCTGCCAGAGGCACAGTGAACATGATAACCAGAGGATAGATAAAATTCCCAAACAGTGCGGACATCAAAAGATAAGCAATCAGTGCCGCAAGGAGGAAGTTCCACTGAAGGGCTTTCCGTGTTTCAGTAAGCTTGTCTGCTGCCCCGCTTAACCTTATATCCACACCTTTAAGCATTCCTTCAGCCTTAAGCGGGGAGATAACTTCGCTGTCTATAATCTCCATTGCCTCCTGAAGAGGAATCGTAAACGGAGGTGTAACCTGCAACGTAATGGTTCTGTTTCTTTCAAGATGCCTGATTTGCGTTATACCTGTTGTCCTCTTAAGCACAGAAAGGCTTGATACAGGAACAACCCTGCCTTTTGGCGTAGTTACAAGTGCACTGTAAAGCTCCTCAGGAGTTGAGATATCCTTTTCCGAAGTCATCAGCACGAGGTCTATTTTCTTTTGCCCCTCTTCTTTGTAATCTCCGATGTCCCTTCCATCCATAAGCACATCCATAGCTATGCCAAGGTCTCTGGTGCTCATACCATTGGCTTTCAGGCGGTCCCGCAGGGGAATAATCCGCACTTCCGGATAAAGCAGCTCCATTGAAGGCACAGGTCTTACCTGGGCATCAGGCATGACACCTTTTATCCTGCCGAACATTGTACCGGCACTTTGAACAATCAGGTTCATATCCGAGCCGCTTATGTCCACATCTATTGTTCTGCCTCTGCCAAGCCTCGTCTGGAATATGCCAGCCTGTGTGCTCACACCGAACATTCCGGGAATGGAGTGAATCACCCTCATGAAAAGAGGTATAAGCTCTCCTGCCCGCTGCTCGTGCATGCTGGTTGCACCAAAAAGCATTATCGCCTCTGAACCCACATAAAACATGTCCTTTATCCCTGGAAAACCCTCATGGTCTTTGCCAAAATAAGGGTCAACAGCCCTGAAAAGAGATTTTCCGATTTCCTCCCTCTCTTCATAAGACAACCCCGGAGGCGGAACCATCAGGTTTATAACAAGATTCCTGTTGCCCTGAGGGAGATACTCCATCTTGGGAAAAAGGGCAACCGCAGTGACAATCGCAAGAGCCGTCAGAGACAGAACCGTTACGAGCCTCGTCTTCCAGTTCTTTATAGAAGCACTAACCATGCGCATAATCAGCTCGATAATCCTGCCTCCAGCTCTTGTAAGAAAACCGCCTCTTAAAATGTCTCTCTTTTTTGCAATATTGAAGAGCTGTCTGGAAAACATCGGTATGACTGAAATCGAGACAAAAAGACTCAGTGAAACCGCAGAGGTAACCGCTATGGCAATGTCTCTGAAAAGCTGTCCTGCCTCTTCCTTGACAAACACAACAGGCAAAAACACAGCCACTGTAGTAAGCGTTGACGCAAGTATCGCCCCCCATACCTCCCTTGTTGCATGATAGGCAGCATCAAAGGCTGACTTGCCCATCTTCCTGTGCCTGTCAATATTCTCTATAACCACAATGGCATTATCCACAAGCATACCCACAGCAAAAGCTATCCCTGAAAGACTCACAACATTAAGATTCCTGCCAAGAGCGTTCATGAATATGAACGTCCCGATAACACTAATGGGTATGGCAGTAGCAACAACTACAGTAGAAGAACCGCTTCTTAAAAAGAGAAGCAATACACTGATGGCAAGCAGTCCTCCGATAAGAATATTCTGTCTGATGAGCCCTATGGCGCTTCGTATATACGGTCTCTGGTCATAAACCCAGTCAAGATAAATCCTCTGCGGATTTAATTTTTCTTTGTTAAGCCAGTCAACGACCTGCTTGACCCTGTCGGTCATCTCAAGGATATTTGTCCCGGGCTCAGGCTTGACACCTATGGCAATTCCGCCCTCGCCGTTGTGCATGACTATGTCCCTTTTCTTTGCATACCCAAAACTTACATCTGCAACATCACGAAGCAGGATACGCCTCTGACCAGTAGACTTGATTACCACATTTCTAATCTCATCCAGAGACTTGAATTCGCCAGTAGTCCTTATTCTGAAATCCCTTCTGCCGACACCGAGACTGCCGGCAGAAACATTGATATTCTCTGTTCTGAGAACATTAATCATGTCGTTTATCGTAAGCCCGTAAGCTGCAAGTCTCTCAGGTTTGACTATGACATGGAGTTCTTTTTTAATGCCTCCGCCGATAAAAAGGTCAGCCACGCCTTCTACTCTTTCCAGATGCTGCCTTATCTCGTTTTCAAAATAAGTCAGATAGGTCTCTATAGGACGGGGGTTGCCTTCCATAGTTTTTAAAATCATCCAGATGACAGGCGAGGTTGCTGCACCAGTGGCGTTTATGACCGGCTTGTCCGCACCTTCAGGATAAGACGGCACTTCGTTAAGCTTGTTCGACACCCTTAGAAGTGCATCATCAACATCAGTGCCGATTTTGAATCTAAGGGTAATAGTCCCCATGCCGTTAAATGAATCGCTTTCCATCTCTACAAGCCCGGGTATGCCCTTAAGCACCTTTTCCTGCTCCTCGATAATCTCACGCTCTATTTCATAAGGGGTAGCCCCCCGCCAGAAGGTGCTTACCGTAATCTCCGGCTCTACGACAGTCGGGCTTAACTGATAGGGCATACGCTGAAGCCCTATTAAGCCGAAAAGAACCACCAGTATAACACCGACGATAACAGTTACCGGCTTTTCAATCGAAAACCTTACAATATCCATTAGTTCCTCACTACCACCGGCTGCCCGTCTCTGAGCCTTTCATTCCCCTTGATTACCACCTTCATTCCTTCCTGAAGCCCTGGGGCTTCAATACCAGCCATCATGCTTGTATAACCCCTGACCTTTACCGGAATCATCTTCGCCTTCGACTCCTCCACCACGAACACAACACTCTGACCAAATACAGTTATCACTGCATCCCTTGGGACAACAAGCCCTTCAGATTTTTCTCCCACAGGCAGAATCACTACAGCCTCCATCCCCTCGACCAGATGTGCAGTGTTCTTAAGCCTGAGCTTTATCGAAAACGTCCTTGTAGCAACATCCCCTTTCGGAATAAAGGTTATATACCTTCCCTTAAGCTGTTTACCACCGGAGTTTATCTCAATCATACGATTCAGCTTGAGATAACCAAGAACACCTTCAGGCACATTCACCAAGACATCCACCTCGCTGTCATCCGCAATGGAAGCAACAGCACCGCCTGGTGAAACCCATTCCCCCTTTTCTACGGATTTTTTTATAACAATTCCGCTGAACGGTGCCCTTATGGTCTTTTTTTCCTTCTCAAGCAAAAGGCGGTCTAACTCCGCCTTGAGTGATGCGGCCTTTTTTTCAAGTCCCTTGACCCTGAAGAAGTGTTCGTCATAAACCGTCTCTGCTATGGAATCCTCTTTGAAAAGACTCTCTACTCTTTTAAAATCCTTTTGTGCTTTTTCAAGTTCAAAAAGCACCTGCTCATAAGAAGCCTGTGTGCTCTTTATCGCTTTCTGGAGCAAATCCGTGTTTAAACGGACAAGAATATCGCCTGCCTTCACCCTCTGCCCTTCCTCAAAACTGACTTCTTCCACCTTCCCTGCCACCTCTGAAGCCACATCCGAAACACGGGTGTAATAGACCGTGCCTACAAACTCTGCCATTGGCTCTGCCACACCACGGGTAATCTCCGAGACCACAACTACAGCAGGCGGAGGACCTTTCTGTGCCTGCCCTTCCTGAGCATATAAATAACCCGATAAAACAAAAATAATTAAAACTGCCAAGATTATCCTTTTCATTATTCCTCCCACAGTTATGGCATTAACCTATGCCCTTCAGTGAAAACTCGGTGATGTGCTCTACAACCTCATTAAGAAATTCCTTGCTGTAACCGTGCCCAAGCATCCTTTTAATTATCTCACGTGCACGCAAGAAATGAAGCACCTGCCCTGAAATGCTGATAATGCACAGGGAAATCTTCTCTTCTGAGAGGGCAGGTCGTGCCCGATGAATGGCATCTTTTAATATCTTATGTATCGGAGACACTATCTCCTTAATCAGGACATCCGTGGCAATGCCCGGCTGCGACATCTCACGTGACACAAGATTAAGAAAATTCTCCACTTCCTTTGAAGAAAGTATATCTCCGAGAAATCCGGAGACATAAGTGCGAATAACTTTTCTGAGGTCAGGAGTTCTTTTGCCTTCAGCCACCTGCTTAAGCTCTGCTATCCGCCTTTGCGCCACAGTGGACAGCCTGCGCCGGACAACCTCCTTGTAGAGATTCTTCTTGCTCTGAAAATGATAATTAACGGCAGCCACATTCACCCCTGCCCTGTCAGTCAAGTCCCGGACACTTACGCCTTCATAACCTTTTTCAAAAAAGAGCTTTTCGGCTGTATCAAGCAGCCTTTCCCTTGTAGTCTTCGCCTTTACACTCATCTCCAACTACCGTTTTAATCAAAGTTTAAAACACTGTTTGAATCCTGTCAAGGGGTCACAGACCCTATTCCCCTGAAATTGTAATCGTCCCATCTGAAAATTTCAGGCTTACGAGGTCTGCCGGAGGGTTAAAAATTTCAGCGTGTTTGAGGTCGATCCGACCGAGTTTGCTGAAATTTACCGGAGGCA
>MTOV01000023.1 GCA_002011815.1 Nitrospirae bacterium JdFR-86
GGTCTGCCTCCGGTAAAATTTTTTAAACTCAACCCTTCGGGTTTCAGACACAAAAAATTTTTTAACCCTCCGGCAGACCTCGTAAGCCTGAAATTTTCAGATGGGGGTAATTTTAGGACTGTATAGCCTTCTTCAGTGCCTTATCGGCTTCCTCTTTTAGTCCAAGCCGTTTGTATGCATGGCTTAAAGAACGCCATAGGGTTTTTCTTTTGGGTTCGTCTTTAAGGTAGCGTTTTGCCTGGGCTATAATCTGAAGGTAGACATTACCTTTTGGCAAGGAATAAATCCTGATGATTCTGGAGTTCTGGGGTGTTGCCCTTAGAAAGATGTTTGAGACGCTGTCGGAGTAAACGAGATACCAGTCGTTGTCTGATACAAGCGAGTCAACAAGAGGGTATATTTCACCGGATATCGGACTCATTCCCGGCATTATGATTATGTCAAGTCTGTATGCATCGAGCATTGCACGCCATTGAGGTTTACCTAAGATAGGGGTTTTATCTGCCCTTATGATTTTCTCGTAAGCTGCATCTATTTCTTTTGTTACTTTTTCCACAGGCACGAATATTTTTCTGTCAGGCAGTGCCCAGTAGAGATAACCTGCCCATCCCTGATAATTAAATATGTTCCCCCAGGGCTTTGTCTTCTGAAGAAATCTTACAGCATCCTGGGGAAAATTCTCGCTTATACCTGTATTAATGTTCAGCGGAACGAATATCAGCCATAAAGCCAGTATTGCTGTAAAACCTGCAAAAAGCACTCTGCTGTTTTCCCACTGATAGTGTCTGAATCCGTAGACAGCGACCAGAGGGGCAAGGAAGGTAAGAAACGGCATAAATCTCAGTGATTTCAAGGACAGCGCAATAAAGAATATCAGAAGGAGCACGTGGTGAAGCGGCATGATTTTTACGTATCGCAAAAGAGTGAATACTGCGATTAGCAGAAAAAGCCAGTAGGAGGGGAAATACTCTCCCAGGTTCAGGGCTGCGGTTATGGGTGAAAGATACTCCTGAACACTTTTCATATAAGCACCCGGGACAAGCAGAGAACGCGCTACGCCTGTTATGAAGGTCAGCGTTTGCGGTCTGACAAGGAGCAAAATGACTGAAGGAGCCACGGCTATCAAGGCTATAACAGACAGGCTCTTAAGAGAGGTTTTCTTTCTGAGAAAATATATTATTTCTGCGATGAAGTATATCCAGATGCATACGAATCCGAGCATAAAGCCTGCATGGATATTTGCCCATAGTGCTATGAGCAAAGGCAAGAACCAGTATGAGACAGCCTTCGTTTTAGTGTTGGCAGGCGTGGAGTCTTTCTGGGAGTGCTTTTTCCTGAATTTTTCCAGCAGGTAAAGTGTCAGTGGGAACAACAGGAACGACAGTATCTGTGGTCTTTCGTTTGGAAACGCCAGAAGCAAGTGTGCCGGAAAGAGCAGGAAAAACAAACTTATAAAGAACGAAACCCCTTCTCTGCGCATCCAGACAAACAGAAAGCTTAAGATTGCCGAGTAGATTAGTGCTCTCATCAGCACTATTCCTGTAAATCCGGTAAGCTTCCATACGAAGTAGAGTATGAGTTGTCCGAGCCATTGCGTGGAGAAATATTCAGACGGAATACTTTTATTTTCCCATATTGTATTGCCTGCCCTCAGATGCCAGAAGAAGTCTCCTTCGATAATCGGTCCTGTATAAGAGAGTCCAAAGACCGTGATGAAGGCTGCAAAGAGTACTGCTTTGGGAAGTGACATTTTTTCAGTAGCCCAGTTTTTTCAGCATCTTGAGGCCGTGAATTCCCTCACGGGGAAATCTCTCATATATAGCCTTGGCTTCTTCGTATCTGCCGAGTGCAAGGAGGGCGTCAGCCTTGGTGATGTTGAATACCGGATTCCATGGCATGCTCCTGAGGAGTACGTTTTCCACCCTTATAATTTCTTTGTAAACGGCTTTTTTGTCGATATTGTATTTGCGGATGATGTGACTGTTTTGCGGAACGTTTCTTACGAAGATAGCGCTGTTGTATCCGATGTATATGAGTTTCCATCTGTCATTGTCGACGAGGGCTGTTGCAAGGGGGATTTTATGTCCTGATTCTCTGAACACAACAGGTATGACAATGAAATTTATATTATAGGCGTCAAGGTTTGCTTCCCAACCAGGGTATGTTTTCAGTATTGCGTCTGCTGTTCTGTTGATCATATCATCTATAGCCCTGCCGTCTATAAATACCTGATATTCAGGATAGAGGCTCCAGATGAGGTATCCGCCCCATGTGTAAAAGTTATACATAGGACCTTTAAGTTTAAGGGTTTTGAGCACCTCTACGAGTTCTACCGGATACCATGGTGTTATCCACCGGGGGGCAACCCCTGGTTTGAAAAAGTAAGGCATTTGTCTGTAAGTATAGGTGCAGTAGCTGATGGAGAGTGCCAGCATGGTGGCTACCGCACTTTTAAAAAACACGCGGTATTTTATTTCCGGCAGCTTTATCTCGGAGATGCTCTTTCCCATGTAGAAAGGCAGTATTGTCATTGAAAACATCAGTCCTCGTGCATAGTAATTGGCGAAAAATGTGATGAAAGATACTACGAAAAGTTCTGTCACATCGACTTTGCGCTTAAACCAGTATTTAATAAAGAGGACAAGATACAGAATGCCTGTAAACACCCAGTAAAATGCAAGCCATCTGTAGCCAAGGTTCTTGTAGAAGTAAATAAGAGGTTTGTATTCGAGCACGACATTTCTGACCCAGCCGCTTGCGCCCGGTCTGGTTGACTCATAAATGCTCTTCAGGAACGAAGATGCTAAACCGAACAGGTAAGAATAAAATAGCTTGTATGTATTGGGGTTTAGAAAAGAAGCTATGATTGATACAAGACAGATTATAAAAAATACAGATCTGATAGAGTCGGCTGTAGAACCTCTAAGCCTTTTAATCCCTGTTTTCAGAAGCTCAATTGTCGCATAAATCATGATTATGACGTTACCCACAATAAACCCTGCATGTATGTTTGACCACACTGCCATAACCAGAGGGAGTAGCCAGAAGGAAATATCAACTCTTCGGCTTGTTTGTGTAGTGCAGTGTCCTTTAGCTCTCTCAAGGAGCATGATTACGATGAGTGCAAGCAAGAAGGATATACCCTGTGGTCTCTCGAAAGAATAAAAGAGGTGCAGGACGAGCAAGAATGCAGGGAAGGATACAATGATGAGTGAAGTCCATGGCTTGAGTCCTTTTCTGGTCAGCCAGATATACAGTGTGAGCATTGGCATCAGAATGAGCAGGCTTCTCATTACCCCCACGCCTGCAAGACCACCTGCCTTGTATGAAAGATAAAAGAGCACTTGACCGAGCCACTGTGCCCTCAGCCCTATCTTCTGTTTTTCAGTAAGTGGTCTTGGGGTTGTGTAGGCAAACGGGTCTACGTCCGGGACTTCCCAGTTATTGACAATATACTCGCCTGTTTTAAGGTGCCACCACAGGTCCGGGTCATTAAGGGAGAAGTTCAGGGCCATTCCGAATATGTAGCTGAAGAACAAAAGTGGCAGAATTACGACTGCGAGTTTTAGAACAAGGTTTTTCTTATTCTGTACGTCTGCCGTAGACATCATCAAACCTTATTATATCATCTTCGCCGAGGTATTCTCCGCTTTGTATCTCTACAATTCTGAGTGGTATGATTCCGGGGTTTTCGAGTCTGTGCTTGACTGTAGGCGGTATAAAGGTGCTTTCGTTCGTATGGACAAAGAAGACTTCCTCACCTCTTTGAACCTTTGCAGTTCCGCTGACTACAATCCAGTGTTCGCTTCTGTGGTTGTGCATCTGCAGGCTCAGTCGTGCTTTGGGTTTCAGGTAGATGTGCTTTATCTGGTGTGAAGGACCTTTTTCCAGAACAGAGAAATAGCCCCATGGCCTTTCCTCTATTTTCGGGGCAAGGTATTCTTCTTTGCCTTCTTCTTTGAGCTTGCTGACGAGTTGTTTAACCTGTTGCACTTTATCTTTTGGTGTAATCAGGGTTGCGTCTGCTGTATCAACCACGACCATGTTTTTTAAACCAATGGCTGCAACAAGTCGTTTATTAGCAAAGATTATGGAGTCTTTGCAGTCTATTCCTACGACGTTACCAATCAGGACGTTTCCATCCTCGTCTTTGTCCATCACTTCATCAAGCGAACTCCAGCTGCCCAGGTCAGACCATGGAAAGTCTGCAACTGTCATGACTATTTTCTTTGACTTTTCCATTATCCCGTAGTCTATGGATTCATCCCTGAGATTGCGGTAGATACTTTTAAGGGCTTCATCTTCTTTTTTGGTATTTAATGCCTTTACGATGCTGGTGAAGGTGTTATACATATCCGGCATGTATTTTTTAATTTCATCGAGCATATCCTTTGCTCTGAACAGGAATATTCCACTGTTCCAGTAGTAGGAGCCTTCTTTTATATAAGCCTTTGCTGTTTTTGCATCTGGTTTTTCCACGAATGCCGAGACCTTGAATGTGTCTTTTGAAAGCCGTCTGCCTGTTTTTATATATCCGTAGCCTGTTTCCGGTCTTGCGGGTTTTATACCGAATGTAACGATGTTTCCTTTTTCTGCGAATGGGATGGCTTTGTGCAGGGTTTGATTAAACAGGTCTCTGTCGCTTACAAAATGGTCTGACGGAAGCACGAGCATGAGGGCATCCTGTCTTTTCTTGAAGAGTTTAAACGCTGCCAGGGCAATGGCAGGTGCAGTGTTTTTCCCTTCTGGCTCTACTACGCAGTTTACATCACCCAGAAGTTCTTTTAGTTGCCAGTCCACTATGTCCTTCTGGTCTTTTGTCGTTACAATCAGGGTATTGGAGGGGGAGACTTCTCCTTTCAGCCTCTGGATTGTCTCCTGAAGAAGGGTTCTTTCTCCTATGAGTTTGAGGAATTGTTTTGGGAATGCCTCCCGGCTGAGGGGCCAGAAGCGTGTTCCTTTACCACCTGCAATAATCACTGCATAGAGATTCTTTTTAGGTGCCCTGTGTTTTTTAGCCATGCCAAAGCCTCCTGTTATTTATTGCCTTTTATAAGGCAGCTTTTTAGGGTAAAAAAGTTCTCTGAGTTTTAATCTCCATGGCAGCCATACCGCCTCTCTGATTATTTTCTTTGACATTTTGGATGTGCCTTTGTATCTTTCGGTGAATATTATAGGTATTTCCTTGACTTCAAGACCCGCCTTTAGGACGAGGTATGCCATTTCTATCTGGAAGGCGTAGCCTCCGGAAGTTATGCCCTCGAGGTTTATTGTTTCAAGTGCCTTTCTGCTGAATGCCCTGAAGCCGCTCGTCATGTCAGACAGGTTAGTGCCGAGGATTGTAGAGGCATAGAAATTTCCAAATCTCGACAGCAGGAGTCTTTTGAAGTCCCAGCCAACGACGCTGATTTTCCCATGCATGTATCTTGAGCCTATGACGAGGTCGCTGCCTTTTTTTATCTCTTCGACGAACCTTGGCAGGTCAAGTGCATTATGAGAGAGGTCGGAGTCCATCTCGATGAAACAGTCGTATCCTTTTTCCAGTCCCCATTTAAACCCTGTGATGTAGGCTGTGCCAAGACCTAGTTTTGCAGGCCTTTCAATCAGGTTAACTCTTNTGTCTCTTTCNACCCAGTGTTTTGCAACTTCTTTTGTGCCGTCGGAGGAGTTGTCATCGACAATAAGCACATCAAAGCCTTCCTGTCCNAGTATCTTTATGATTACAACAGGGAGTGTCTCCTTCTCATTGAAAGTAGGTAATATTACAAGGGTTTTCATTGAGTCTATATTAGCAGATTAAGAAAAATTCTTAAATATTCATAGGTTTTGAATGTGTTGTGTCCTGCATAACACAGAAGAGGACGTTTGGCTTATAAGAGGTTCATAAGGTATGCTTGATCTGTTTACACCTTACATAGCTTAGTCTGGAAAACCGGATGCACTTATTGCAGGAGATACAGTCTGCTTTTTCTTTTCCTTCTTTGAGCAGGGCAGGCAGGGCAGGTTCTCTTATAAGTGGTCTGCTCATGCCGATTAAGTCTGCCTGTCCTTTTGCGAGGACGTCTTCCATAACGGTTTTTGAGCGCATTCCGCCGGTAAGTATTACTGGTATTCCTAAGGTTTGTCTGAATAGTTTTCCTGCGTTTCTGAAGTATGCCTCGTCTTCAGGCGCAAGGATATCAGGTCTTATTGTTTTGACCTGTGATTCTCTCATGCCTCCGCTTATCTCAACTGCATCCAGTCCCATAGCCTGAAGTCTTGATACGGCTTTTACGCTTTCCTCTAATGTTATGCCTCCTGGCAGAAGGTCATCGCAGTTGATTTTTATAAAAACCGGGTAGTGTTCGCCTACGGCCTCTCTTACGGCTTTATATACCTCTTCGATGAAATGGAAGCGCCTTTCTTCATCTCCGCCCCAGTAGTCGTCACGCCTGTTGGTATGAGGTGAGAGGAAACTGCTTATGAGGTAGCCGTGTGCGGCATGGATTTGCACTGCATCGAACCCTGAAAGCTGTGCCCTTCGTGCGGCTTCTCCAAAGGCGTCTATGATGTCCCATATCTCTGTATTTGTCATTGCCTTGGGTGTGGCTCTTGTTGCCGGGTCATGGACCTCAGAAGGTGCAAGGGGTTTTTGTCCGCCAAGCAGAAGCGGCGGGCATTGTCGTCCGCCGTGGTTGAGCTGAGCTATGATCAGACTGTCAAGTCTGTGCACTGCCTCTGTTAGTTTTCTTAAGCCTGGAATATAAATATCACTGTGGATTGAAAGCATCTGCGGCAGGCATCTGCCTGTATGATGCACAAGGGCGTTGCCTGTGATAATCAGTCCGCTTCCACCGCGTGCCAGTGTTTCGTAAAGCTCAATCAGGGAGTCTGTGACAAAGCCGTCTTCATCCGCCCTTTTTTCATAAGTTGCAGAGCGCACAATGCGGTTCTTTAAGGTAAAACCTGCGAAGGAAAAAGGCTCAAACAGCATCTGGTTAGACTTTCCTTTCTGTAATAAGGTAACTTTATTATATGACAGACACAGATACGATTGCAGCCATATCCACTCCTTTGGGTGAGGGAGGCATCGGTATCGTCAGGCTAAGCGGTCCTGCTGCAATAAAGATTGCAGAACAGCTGTTTGTTTCTCCCAAGGGAAGGACACTTGAAAAAGTAAAAACCCACCGTGTTCTTTACGGCTTTATCAGAGACCCTGAAAACAGCGAAAAGGTTGATGAAGTCCTGCTTACTGTTATGAGGTCGCCTCATACCTACACGAGGGAAGATGTCGTGGAGATAAACTGTCACGGCGGGTTGCTTCCCCTTAGAAGAGTGCTTGAGCTTACACTCAGGCACGGCGCAAGACTTGCAGAACCCGGAGAATTTACGAAAAGGGCGTTTTTAAACGGAAGGATTGACCTCAGTCAGGCAGAGGCTGTTCTTGACGTTATAAGGGCAAAGACTGAGGAGTCAGAAAAACTTGCACTTGAGCAACTAAAGGGTGCTCTTTCAGAGAAGATTAATAATCTAAGGGACAGACTGCTTAATATATGCGCCCACATCGAGGCATACATAGATTTCCCAGAGGAAGAAATAGAGCCTGCCTCCATGCAAGAAATAAAAACAGGCATTGAAGACCTCGTTAATGAGATTTCAGCCCTTTGCAGAAGTTATGATGAAGGCAGATTTTTCAGGGAGGGACTCAAGGCTGTAATCGCCGGAAGACCTAATGTCGGAAAGTCTTCTTTGCTTAATGCACTTCTTAAGAGAGACAGGGCTATAGTCACGGAGATGCCTGGCACTACAAGGGATGTGCTTGAAGAGTATATCAACATAAACGGACTACCGCTCAGGATTATGGATACAGCAGGCATAAGACAGGCGCATGATATGGCAGAGGAGGAGGGCGTAAGGAGAAGCCTTCAGGCGATTGAAGAAGCAGACATTGTTCTGGGAGTCATTGACGGAAGCGTTCCTTTAAGGGACGGGGACATGAGTCTTGTCGAGAGGCTCAAGGAGAAAAATTCAATACTTGTTATCAATAAGATAGACCTGCTTCAGGCAGACCTTTCGCTTTCAGATGCACTGCCTGTTTTCCGGGTTTCTGCAAAGACAGGAGAAGGGCTTGATGCACTGAAGGATGCCATATTTAACAGATGTGTCCACAGGGACAGGACTGAAGGGGTGATGGTAACGAACCTCAGGCATAAGCTGGCGCTTGATGCTGCAGAAAGGGGACTTAAAGCAGCGCTTGGAAGTCTTGAGGGTGAGCCGCTTGAAATAACAGCAATGGAACTCAGGGAGGCACTGGACAGACTCGGGGAAATAGTAGGAACTGTGACCACAGAGGATATTCTTAATAAGATATTTAATGATTTTTGTATCGGGAAGTAAGGGACATTCTTGCTACTTTTTGCTCGCCCAAAAAGTAGCACAAAAAGGGCGCCCTGTGAAAATTTCCGGGCGGCTTACTCGGTCTGCCTCCGGTAAAATTTTTTAAACTCAACCCTTCGGGTTTCAGACACAAAAAATTTT
>MTOV01000011.1 GCA_002011815.1 Nitrospirae bacterium JdFR-86
CCTATACTTGAGCTTTCATGGGACAGTGAGGTAGGGGTTGGGGGAGTCAAGCAGTTCAGGTCTGATGGTTCGATGTTGTCGCTTTGTTTTTCAAGGTTTGAATCTGAGGGCAAAAGACCGCAGGGGTTGTTTTTAGGCGGAGACCTTCCTTATGGAGACACCTCAAGGGCTAATGACCACAACTCAAGCGGTTTCGGTTATTACGATGGAGAAGACTGGCACCATATATGGTGCGTCAGCAATGAGGGCATTAAGGTTCTTGATGAAAAGCCCACTGTTGTATTGCCTACCGAGTGGAAGTATCTTGGAAGCAAGGTATTGAAGAACACAGAAGAAGAGGTGATACTTGAGAGCGACCATGAGCTGGTTCTCAAAAAGAGCAGGATACAGATGAAGCGGTTTGTCTCTTTCAGGGCAGGAGAGGATTATTTTATTTTAAAGGTCAGGTTTACGAATATTGGTTCTGAGCCTGTCGTATACGGCTATTCATGGGGTGATGAGCCGTGGGTAGGCCATTATGGTGCATCCAGAGGGGATGTTGGCTGGTATGCTGATGGTCTCATAAAAACCGAGACGCTTATTTCTCCAACCAGATACAGATATGTTGGTTACTGGGATTATGGCAATGATGCTGCTGGTGAGAGTCATAATTTTTCAGGTTATGCGAACTTTGTGGAATGGATTAGTCCCACGCCTTCGTTTGTATTTCTGTCAAATTCCATTGAGCGTTGTTGTAATGAGTCTGTTCCGCTTTCGAGCAGTTCAGACAGGGTTATAAGCATAGGCTGGCTTAACCAGCTCCTGCTGCCAGGAGAAAGCAGGGATTATACTCTTGCTATTGGTATGGCGCGGGTGAATCCAAAGACCGGAATGCCTCAGAAGCCTGCTTTATCTTTCAATTAAGCGTTATTTGAGGGACTGACCTTGCTGGCTATCTCTTTCAGAATGTCTGAGACATCATTTTCTACTGAGGAATTCATTGCGCATCCTACAGCCTCTATAGCATAAGCGATAGCCTCTGTCTTTTCCCTCAATGTGAGTGATTCCCATAATGAAGATTCTCTGATGATGTCTATGGTCTCTTTTGCCGTCATGGCTTTCTTCAACCTCCTTGTTTTCGCTTCTACTTATAATATCGGCAGTCCATGCGAAAACTTTAGAGGAAGAGACGTTATGAAATCAAAGGCAGGTCTTGAACGGTCAGAACTGTTTGAGGAATCTTATATCGTTTTCAAAGAAGAGTCTTATGTCGTCTATTGAGTATTTAAGCATTGCTATTCTTTCGACACCCATTCCAAAGGCAAATCCGGTGTAGACCTCAGGGTCGTATCCGACTGTCTCAAAGACTTTTGGATTAACCATACCTGCTCCTAAAATCTCAATCCAGCCTGAGTTCTTGCACACCCTGCATCCTTTGCCTTTGCAGAATATGCAACCCATATCAACTTCTGCAGAAGGCTCTGTAAATGGGAAGAAGCTCGGTCTGAATCTGACCGGGGTTTCAGGGGTAAACATTTTGTGGATAAAAGCTTCCAGAATTCCCTTTAGATGGCTGAATGATACATCCACGTCTACCATAAGTCCTTCGACCTGGTGGAACATTGGTGTGTGCGAGATGTCGGCATCGCATCTGTAGACTTTTCCCGGTGCGATAAATCTCAGAGGAGGTTTTTTTCTTTCCATTACTCTTATCTGCACAGGTGATGTATGGGTTCTGAGTATTACATCGTCGGTGATGTAGAATGTATCCTGCATATCCCGGGCAGGGTGGTCTTTAGGTATGTTAAGCGCTTCGAAATTATAGTAATCGAGTTCAACTTCAGGGCCTTCTTCCACATCAAAGCCCATGGTTGTGAATATCTCGATAATGTCATTCAGGGTCTGGTTTACAGGATGTTCGCTGCCGTAAGGTGTGCGTTTCCCAGGAAGGGTAATATCTATGCTTTCAGAAGCAAGTTTTTGTTTCAGTTCTTCTTTTTTAAGCAGTGCCCGCTTTGAGGCAATCTGCTCGTTAATCAAGTTTTTGAGTTCGTTGACAGCCTTGCCGAATGGTTTTCTTTCTTCAGGCGGGAGGGTTGAAAGCAGTTTTAGCCTTTCAGTAACGAGTCCTTTCTTGCCGAGGTATTTGACTCTTATCTGTTCAAGCTCGGCTGTTGTGCTTACTGACTGCAGTTCTTTTTCAAAAGCTTCTCTAACGGTGTTCAGGTCATTCATCAAGAAGCGAGTTTTTCTTTAACGGTTTCGGCAAGTGCCCTGAATGCCTTTGGGTCGTTGTATGCCATGTCGGCAATGACCTTTCTGTTCAGGGCGATCTGCGCCTTTTTAAGTCCGTGCATGAACTGACCGTATGTAAGCCCTACAGCTCTTGCCGCGGCATTGATTCTGATTATCCACAGCGCTCTAAACTCTCTTTTCTTTGCTTTTCTATCCCTGTATGCATAGCGCAGTGCTTTGTCAACCGCTTCTGTGGCTATTCTGAAAAGACGGCTTTTTGCTCCGTAGTAGCCTTTTGCCTGCTGAAGCACCTTTTTTCTTCTTCTTCTTGTTTTGAATCCACCCTTTGCCCTTGGCATCTATACCTCCTTTAGAAAACGCAAAGTCATCTCCGCTGCATCGGCATGCAAACTATATAATAAAACAATTTTGCTGGAAATTGGAAGTGTTTTAAATATTCAACAGTCTTCTTATGCTGGCATGCTGCGTGCTGGAGACCGTAGTTGCAGTTCTCAGCCTTCTTGTTCTTTTTGAGGATTTTCCGGTCAGAAGGTGGCTTTTATATGCCCTGCTTCTTTTTATCTTTCCTGTACCTGTAACCTTGAACCTTTTTGCTGCCCCTCTATGGGTTTTAATCTTTGGCATTTACTAACCTCCTTAAACTCTATTTAGGGGATATCACCATTGTGATGTGATTTCCCTCAAATTTTGGTGTCTGCACTACATTGAACTTTCCGGTAAGAAGCTCTTCGAGGCGTTTGAACACTCTCATGCCAAGCTCTGGCATGACTCTTTCCCTGCCTCGCAGAAACATTGTAATTTTTGCCATATTGCCATCGTCAAGGAATCGCCTTATGTGTTTGACCTTCAACTGAAGGTCGTGCTCGTTTATATGCGGTCTTATTTTTATCTCCTTGACGTTCATTGTCTTCTTTGTAGTCTGCTTTTTGCTAAGCTGGTATTTGTATTTGCCGAAATCCATTATTTTGCAGACAGGAGGATTGGCATTTGGTGCAACCTCTACGAGGTCAAGGTCTTTCTCTCGCGCAATTCTAAGGGCCTCGTTAAGCGGCATCACTCCTACCTGTTTGCCGTCGCTGTCAATGAGTCTGACCTCTCTGGCGCGTATCCTTTCGTTTATCCTGATGTCTTTGTTTATGTTTTCACCTCCTGAGTTGTATCTGTTCTTTTAAGATACCTATAAATTCCTCAACTGTAAATGGTCCGATGTTCTCTCCTGTGCGCTTTCTAACGGTAATGCGCTTTTCCTCTACTTCCCTATCTCCTATTATAACCAGATATGGGATTTTTCTGATAGTGGCTTCTCTGATTTTATACCCGACTTTTTCGTTGTCGAGATTGGCGATAGCTCTGATCCCATGCTCTTTAAGCTGGTTTACTGTCTGCAAGGCGTAATCCGAATGTCTCTCTGCTATGGTAAGGACAGAGACCTGGACAGGCGCAAGCCACAGAGGGAATGCACCGGCATAATGCTCGATGAGCACTCCGAAGAACCTTTCAAGAGAGCCCATGAGTGCACGGTGTATCATTATGGGTCTGTGCTCTTTGCCGTCGGCTCCTCTGTAAGTTATGTCGAATCTTTCAGGAATATTAAAGTCCACCTGTATGGTGCTGCACTGCCATGGTCTTCCGAGCGAGTCCTTGACCTTTATGTCTATTTTCGGACCGTAAAACACCCCGCCTTCAGGGTCTACGTCATAGGGAAGGGCTTTGTTCTTCAGGGCAAGCTCAAGTGCAGCGGTTGCCCTCTGCCAGTTCTCCTCAGTGCCAACGTATTTTTCAGGCCTGGTGGAAAGGAATATGTCATAGCTTTCAAACCCGAATGTCTTAAGCATGAACAGGGTAAAGTCGAGCACTTTCTGGACTTCATCTTCTATCTGGTCTTCCCTGAGGAATATATGTGCATCGTCCTGTGTAAAGCCTCTTACTCTCAGCAAGCCGTGCAGTGTGCCTGAGCGTTCATAGCGGTAGACTGTGCCGAGTTCAGCATACCTTATGGGAAGCTCCCTGTAGCTTCTTAACGAGCTCTTATACACAGCGATATGAAAAGGACAGTTCATCGGCTTTATCTCATAAGGGATGCCCTCTATCTCCATGGGGGAGTACATGTTTTCCCTGTAGAAATCCCAGTGCCCGCTCTTTTCCCAGAGATTGAGTTTCGCTATGTGAGGGGTAAAGAGGATTTGGTAGTCTGCCTTCAGGTGTTCGTCTCTCCAGAAGTCTTCAATGATTTTTCTTATAAGTGCTCCATTGGGATGCCAGAGTATGAGTCCTGTGCCTATCTCGTCGTTCATGCTGAACAGGTCGAGTTCTTTGCCGAGTCTTCTGTGGTCGCGTTTTTTAACCTCTTCGAGGAATTCGAGGTATTTCTTCAGGTCTTTTTTATCCGTAAAGGCTGTGCCGTAAATCCTCTGGAGCATCTTTCTCTTTTCGTCTCCCCTCCAGTAGGCACCAGATACGTTGAGTAGTTTAAAGGCAGAGACCATGCCTGTAGATGGCAGATGTGGGCCACGGCACAGGTCAACAAAACCGCCTTCTTCATAGATGGAGACTGTATCGTCTTCGATTTCCTCAAGCAGTTCCACTTTGTAGTCTTCACCGCGCTCTTTGAAGAACTCTATTGCTTCGGCTTTGGACATTGTCTTTCTAAGGAAAGGGTTGTTCTTTTTTATAATCTCCTGCATCTTCTTTTCTATGGTTTCGAGGTCTTCGGAAGAAAGCGGTCTGTCTATGTCGAAGTCATAGTAAAATCCATCATCTGTTGCAGGACCTATTGCAAGCTTTGCCTGTGGGAAAAGCTCTTTTACGGCATGCGCCATGATATGGGATGTGCTGTGCCTGTAAACCTCTTTGCCTTCTTTTGAATCAAAGGTGATGACTTCAACAGATGCCTCTGAAATGAATTCTCCGATGGAAGCAAGGTCTTTTAGTTCACCATTGACCCTGAGCGATAAAGCCCTGCCTTTTTTAAGCTCTTTTTTAGCCTCAGAGACGTCTTTTACTTCGACCTCGCGTTCAGGAAATATTAGTTTTATCTGCGAACCCTCCTTAATAAAAATAATAAGGCATCGCGGATGCACTTTATGCCATCTGTGATGCCTCTTATACTAAGAAACCATGTCCATATACCAACTATATACTATATATAATTTCCATAGCTATTTCAATCCGATATCCTTTTCTGCACACCTGCGTATAGGCAAACCTCTTGCTACTTTTTGCTCGCCCAAAAAGTAGCGCAAAAAGGGCGCCCCATGAAAATTTCCGGGCGGTTCATTCAGTCGGCTTCCGGTAAATTTTTGCAGAACT
>MTOV01000012.1 GCA_002011815.1 Nitrospirae bacterium JdFR-86
TACCTTTCGTATGCAAGCTTTTTTGCCATAGTTTTGTCCACCTCCCTTCCAGGGAATCTTTACCTATCTTCTATCCTGTACCAGCCGTTGCCAAAAACTGCGTCGTCGCCTACATGAACGTACTCGCCAAGGATAAGTAACGGGAGAAACTCCTTCAGGTCTCCTTCAAAAGTAATGCTTCCGACAAATCCGCTCTGGTCATGAGTGGTTCGCTGGGTTCTGCTCTTTCGCTTTATTTCAAGCCACTTCAAACCGACACTTCTTGTCCTGATATTCATAGCCCTTTCTGCAATGCCGCCAAAGTCAATATCAAGTGCTCTTCCGCAATATGCCCTTGAAAGCGCATCAATCCTGTCCCTGAGCCTTCTTATAATGTGGTGAAATTCAGGGGTTCTAACAACTCTGCTTTTCCCCTTCTCATTCGTGGGATTGTACTTTATTCTCGTAGGAGTCAGAAACCTCAGCGTAATGGAATCTTTATTAAAGGCATCTGCTGTCTTCATCAATTCCTCGCCAGTGATATGCACCTTCTTGTCCTTTACTGTGTTTGTCGAGGAATCATAGATTGTCGTTGTAACCCCGCCTTTTAAAGATTCTATGTCGCCGAGCCTGAATTTCCCCCGGTTCAAGCCGATTCCAACCTTTCCAAGCTCTACAAAAGGAACAACTACATAGGACAGATATTTCACCCTGTCGCCGACAAGCAGCATATCGAACTTAAGGGGTGAAGAGCTGGTATATTCTGTATCCTGAGGAAGCGGTGGCTTCAGNACATATCCTCTCGGTGAATTACGCAGCCGTTTTGCATCTATAATCCCAACAGGGCTGAATATAAGAGCATAAGCACACTTCTCCTTCAAGACACATGAGTTACAGTCAGCCCCTTTGTCCATTGAGCATACGAGTCTTCTTAGTGATGAGCCGAAGGCTCCTCTTAACACATTGCCTTTATTATGGGCAGGCATACGGATTGTATCTTTAGGAATGAAGGTGAATCTGTAGTGTGCAAATGAAAAATGTTCAATCATGATACAGTGTGCCCTGTTTTATTGTCGTGTATTAAATATTATCCAGCATTGTAACGCTGTATTTTACAACAACACACCTCAAAGGTGTAATATGGCGTAAAATATCTGAAACTGATTTCACGAAATGCCGAAATTTTCACTTACGATTTTGCATTCAAATCGATAGCCTTCCACTGACAGTCAGGATTGCCGTGGCACTTAAGGCCTGCTAGGATTCAGGAAAGCAAAAGTCCAAGTGATATTGCCCAGAAGCGGTCAAGGAACCCTATCCGTAGAGATTTGCTCAAGCGGGACATATATCTCTGTTTTCAAGTTTTCGGGTTTTGTGCGTTTGGGGTCGCGGTTAAGATAGACCTCAAAAGCAGGTGCATCGCGGAGTTCTTCTCCGCTTGAGGGAAGCCAGCCTGCAAAATTGCATTATAGGTCTCACTTAACCTGCTGTACGCCCCAGAGATATGCCCATCACTATCCTGAAAGCTTAAGACCGAGTGTTAAGGCTCTGGATGATTGCCACAATTTGCTACAATTTTGCTACAATCAGGACGCAAAGCAGCCTGCGGCACTTGCGGGGATGCTGAAAAATCCTGTAGAATCAATGGATAACGGCGTGGGAGCGGATAGGGTTCTGGTGTCCCTCCTGGACTTCAAATCCAGTGTTGCCTGCCAAAAGCGGGCAGGGTGGGTTCGATTCCCACACGCTCCCGCCATTTAAAATCAATAACTTGCGGCGTTCTACTGGCTGCTTTCCTCAGCTGTAGCGTCTTACCCTTTTCGCAAATAACCTGCTTATAATAGAACCATCTCACTTGTTCGATTGTATAAGGAAAAATGATATGGATTTCGTATTAGTAGACTACTCAGAAGTTTATTACAGAGTGATAACTAAGACCGCTATGCCTGAAAAACGCAGTGGCAAATTCGTTCAGATTAAGAATTATGAGACAGACAGAGAATACCTTGTGCTTTCCCCAAAAGGACTTTCTACTTATCACGCCAATATTGTTGAGAGATTCTGTCTGTTAAATAACAAAATAAAAGGATCCTACAATGAAAAGAGGGATTATTTTGAGATTCACGACCCTGAATGGTATGTCATAGGTGGCGGTATGTGGATGTTGGATGAGACCAATAAGGTTCTGGAGCTGTCCGGTACCTCGCGAGGATATGGAAAGTTCGATCCAAACGGATTAAAGGAGAAGATTCTGTCCTTAGAAAATATGTCGGATTATACAGTGCTGATAGATGGTCTTTAATGCCTTCTCGAACATGAGTGTCTCTCGAAAAAGCATCTTCATTCCTGTTACTGTAAAGTAAGAAAAAGATGTGGGGCAACGGCGGAGGAGACGGTTGGGAGTATCCTTATTCCATGATGGTAGAAAGTCCGTATGCAAACATTAGATTTTTATCCGCATCCTAATACAGCAGCATTGTGGCAGTCGTTTTCAGCCCAATTGCCGCTACTGCCCCATGTGAGTGCGCTACCAAGTCCTGTTGTGCCTGTGGTGTTATAAGGCTGTGTGTCGCAGTCTGAAAACTTAAGGAATCTGTATCTTTT